>CBFHTO010000015.1:0-64303 GCA_965658765.1 Glaciecola sp.
ACCCTCGCCTTGTAAGGGCGATGCTCTCCCAACTGAGCTAAGCGTCCATAAAATTTTTCTAATGAGCGACTGGTTTTGACCAGTGACTCTCGCCCTTTTAGTAATGAAAGGCGGTGGTGCTTGCTCTTTTTACTAACTGAGCTAAGCGTCCGTTTCGCTTCACTTACCGAAGCAAGTGGAGCGGTATTATAGAGTTGCCACCAAAAGAGTCAACATGAAATTTATAAAAATTTATGAAGATATGCGCATTCCTCATCGAGCGCCTAAAAAAACAACAAAAAGTACTCATTTGCGGTGATTTGTATTTCAAATTTCTATATCTGAGGTTTGGATTGAAGCACGAGTGCTGTAGAATACAGCCGATTTCATAAATAGGAAAAAAACATGACGGTTGTTACTCGATTTGCTCCGAGTCCCACAGGATACTTGCACGTTGGTGGTGCACGTACAGCTTTATATTCTTGGTTATATGCAAAAAGCAAAGGCGGTGAGTTTGTTCTCCGCATCGAAGACACTGATTTAGAACGTTCTACAGATGGTGCCAAGCAAGCGATTCTAGACGGAATGTCTTGGTTGGGTCTAGACCACGATAAAGGCCCTTATTATCAGACCGATCGCTTTGAACGTTACAATCACTTTATTGACCAGTTGCTTGCTGAGGGTAAGGCGTATAAATGCTTTATGTCGTCAGAGGAACTTGATCAGATAAGAGCAGAACAAGAATCTAAAGGTGAAAAGCCTCGTTACCCAGGTACTTGGCGCGATAGAACAGACCATCCTAGTGATCAACCTTTCGTGATTCGTTTTAAAAACCCACAAGAAGGCGATGTCGTCTTTAATGATAGTGTTAGGGGTGAGATAAGAATTTCTAACACCGAGTTAGACGATTTAATCATTAGACGCACTGATGGTGCACCTACGTATAATTTCTGTGTCGTGATTGATGACTGGGATATGGGGATTACTCATGTAGTGCGTGGTGAAGACCACATTAATAATACGCCGCGTCAAATAAATATTTTGAAAGCGCTTGATGCTCCGGTGCCAGAATATGCCCATGTGTCTATGATTTTAGGGGACGATGGCAAGAAATTATCAAAGCGCCACGGCGCTGTGAGTGTAATGCAATATCAAGAAGACGGATATCTACCTCATGCAGTACTAAACTATCTGGTAAGGCTTGGATGGTCACATGGTGATCAAGAAATTTTTAGCCTAGAAGAAATGGTCTCTTTATTTAGCCTAGATAATATAAGTAAGTCAGCTAGTGCATTTAATACCGAAAAACTTGTGTGGCTAAACCAACACTACATGAAAACAATGCCTGCAGAAGAAGTAGCACAGCACGCACAATTTCATTTCAGTGCATTAAATTTAGACACTTCAACAGGGCCTGATTTAGCCGATGTGGTGAAAGTACAAGCTGACCGAGTCGATAACCTGAAGCAATTGGCAGAAATCAGTCAGTATTTTTATCAAGACTTTGATGAGTTCGATGCTAAAGCGGCGAAAAAGCATTTGCGTCCGGTCGCAAAAGAGGCGCTTTTGTCTGTTAGAGAGGCACTTATGGCGCTGGAGTCTTGGTCTCCAGAAACGATCAGTGCTGCGATCAATCAAACGGCAGAAAGCTTAGGCGTCGGCATGGGGAAAATCGGCATGCCATTGCGAGTTGCAGTTACTGGTTCTGGCAATTCTCCGTCCTTAGATATTACGCTTTCTTTGATTGAAAAAGAAAAAGTTGTTCAAAGAATAGACCATGCTGTCGATTTCATAAGCAAACGCGAAAATTCTTAAAAAAAGCGTTGACATAACAGCAAGTGATGCCTAGAATTCGCCCCGCTGTCAAGGAAGTATGGTCTTCGTCAGAATGGCTGTTAATCAGACACACGGGGCCATAGCTCAGCTGGGAGAGCGCTTGCATGGCATGCAAGAGGTCGGCGGTTCGATCCCGCCTGGCTCCACCATGGACATACAATGTCCCCTTCGTCTAGAGGCCTAGGACACCGCCCTTTCACGGCGGTAACAGGGGTTCGAATCCCCTAGGGGACGCCATTTTCGCTTATTGAACTAAAAAAACCGACCCATGTCGGTTTTTTTATGCCTAAATTTTGTCGATGCGTCATGCTTTTATTGTTTTGCAATGCTCACTTAAACTATTTTGCTCATTTCCCGTTATCTAACAATATCGTATTTGTCAAAGTAGAAGTCTTGCTTCTTCAAAAAAATTCTTATTATTAACTATATCAATAGCTTAATATTAAAATTTGAAAGTGAATTTTACTATTGTTGTATTGATTTCATCCTTTAACTCTGCTTATATTTACGCTCACTCAATACGTGGCAATGGCCACTATAAGGATAAAATTTGAAAATTATGTTGTTTGTACTGCTGGCGACTTGGCTATCAGGTACACATAAGTCCTTTGCATACGAGGTGAATGTCATTAGCCTTGAAACGGTGGCTGAGTTTGTCGATGATTCATACGTACCTACCTATACCTGCCCAGAACAGGGTGCTCTAGCTAAAATTGAACAGGCGCTAGCTTTAGATGGCTTAAGTGAACAACAAGACCTTGCGCTTCAATCTCGAAAAACCCATGCGCAAATTTGTTTGGGTGATATCAAAACGGCTCAATCGAACTTACAGAGATTACTAGCTAATGAAAATGCAGACCGCAGTGCACGATATTATGTCTCTGCCCTCTACCAGTATGGTTTTATTTACGATTTGTCAGAAAATGACGAGCGTTGCAATTATTACATGCTATCGAGAGATGCAGCAAAAGACCAATATTCAGATATTAATCTAAGTGCCACTCTAGGCTTTCTAAATAATTGCGCTAAAACGAATATTCTTGAGCAATTGACCCAGTTTTATCAACTACTTGAAAATACAAGTAGGAGCGGAGATAAAGGTGCCCAAGCTCAAGCGCATAATGCGATTGGCATGTACATGTCAAAGTTGGGGCAAAACTATCTTGCCGCAGAGCAATATACTAAAGCGCACGATATTGCTAAGGAAATATACGAAGGCGCGAATAAGTTGACGTTTACCTTAAGTGCAATCACGACGTCATTGTTAAGCAACGACGCTAAACAAGCCAATAGGTTGTTATCAGAATTTGCAATAATAAATGACCAGTCGGGCACGCCTTTAACGAAGTTTCACCAGTACTTTTCTGAGGCTGGATACGCAATTCTAATTCAAGATAAGCAAAAGTTAAAAACAGCTCTAGACAACTGGGGCACTGTACAAGAGCAAAATTCCAATGTGGTATATGATGGTTTATATCGTTGGTATAGTTCAGTTCTTTGTTTATACGAAGAAGACATCGAATGTTTGCAAAACTTCGTAGAACAAGAAAAGAGCGCACACCAAGATTATAAGAATTACATAAGGTTAAGTGAAACCTATAAAAAGTCTATGGTCGAAATTCAAATTATGCTTGGTGATAAAGAAGCTGCTCTAGAAGCTTTTAATGGCCCCAGCGGTTATGTTTTTAAAGTCAGAAATATACAAACAGGCTTGCAAGACACTGCAAAAAATTATGGCGTTGCTAAGTTGCATAGTAAGTTATTTGAGCTTGAATCAGAACTGGCCAGCAGAGGAAAAACGAACGAAAAGTGGTTTATTATTGCAATTAGCGTTTTATTATTAATTGTGGCTGTTTTGATTTACATGGTTCGTAAAAAATATTCTCAAGCAAAGGTATATGATGAGGAAACTGGCCTACTAAAAGGTAAAGCAGTCATTGGTAAGCTTGCGACGTTGCCAAAACCAGGGCAAAGAAGAACCAATGCTCTGGCTATTTTTGACATCAATAACTTTGGGGCACAAAACTTATCCATTGACGCTCAAAGCGATAATTTTGTTCTAAACGAAGTCGCTAGTACTCTGAAGAAAATTACTCGAAATTCAGATATTTTAGGGCGTTTCAGCGAACACCAGTTTGTTTTATGTCTGACTGACATTGAAGAAGAAGCTGCGCAGTTCTTTTTTGACAGAGTGAAAGAGGCCTTAGCAGAGGCATTCTCTGACTTTAGTTTAAAGGACACTGTAGAAGTAGATTCGAGTATGAGTATTTATTACGGTACCGAAAGCTTTGATGATATCGGTGAAATTCTCGATAATTTAAAAACAGCGTTAAGCATGAAATATCATCAAGCTTAATACTTTATGAAAATCGTATTAGCCCCAATGGAGGGCGTTGTTGACCATCTCATGCGAGATATGTTGACACATATTGGCGGTTTTGACCTTTGTGTGACGGAATTTGTCCGCGTTGTCTCCTATCAGCTTCCTGCAAAAGTATTTCATCGAATTTGTCCGGAATTAGCACATGCTTCGTTAACGCCATCGGGTACTAAAGTGCGTGTTCAGCTGTTGGGGCAAGATCCATATTGGCTTGCGAAAAATGCTCAAACAGCAATTCAACTTGGATCGCATGGTGTGGATTTGAATTTTGGTTGTCCTGCTAAAACGGTTAATAAGTCGAGAGGGGGCGCAGTGCTTTTAAAATCGACTCAAGGCCTTTACGATATCGTAAAAGCGGTGCGTGACGCAGTACCACCAGAGCACGAGGTTTCAGCGAAAATAAGGCTGGGTTATGATGATACGTCACTTGCTATAGACAATGCCCAAGCAATAGAGGAGGCTGGAGCGAGTGCATTAACAGTTCATGCGCGAACCAAAAGAGATGGATATAGGCCTCCTGCATACTGGGAGTGGATTGGAAAAATTCGCCAGCATACAAAGCTACCACTTATTGCAAACGGTGAAATATGGAATCGAAGTGACGCACAGCGATGCATTGAACTGAGCGAAACGAGTAGCATCATGCTTGGTAGAGGAGCACTTGCTTTGCCAAATCTGGCCCAGACAATTCGCAAAAAAGAGCAGGCTTATACTTGGGAGCAAGTCAAATCCTTACTGATTGAATATTCTGGATATGAGATATATTCAGAAAAAGGGCTGTATTATCCCAATAGAATCAAACAGTGGTTTAGCTATCTTAAGCTGCAATATCCCGAAGCAATTACAATGTTTGAAACCTTAAAAAGACTAAAGCGGGCAGACGAAATTGTAGAATTACTGAACGAAAAGTAATCTACTTCTCTACTTTATTATTAAAAGCCTTCGCATTACACTTTTACCTGAGCTTATATTATGCAAATTATGAGATGAATTAAGCACCTTATTTTGCTTCCTCTCGTATTAATAGTCGTTATCGTGGTTAGATTAATCGCAATAAGGCAAACGCAATAACTCAGGCGTTATAACTTAGTTGTAAAAACTTAGACGTACAAACTTAGACGTACAAACTTCGACGTACAAACAAAAGCGCAACAATCAAAGCGCTATACAAAAAGAACTATAAACACAAATGGGAATATCATGTTAAGAAAAATAAACAAAACACTTAGTTTTGGCGTTTTAGCATCGGCCCTCATGCTAGCTGGCTGTTCAGACAGTCCAGAGCCAGAAAATGAGCAAAGAGACCCCAATAACCCCTTTCCAAGTACCTACAAAGCCGTTGAATCTTTACCCGTATTGATCACTAACGCGACGATTTACGATGGCGTAGGCAATAAAGTAGAAGACGCAGACTTATTACTCGTTGACGGAAAAATCGAAAATTTAGGTAGAAATTTAAGTGCGCCGTCAGGCGCCATTGAGATTGATGGTAGCGGCAAATGGCTTACCCCAGGCATTATTGATAATCATAGCCATTTAGGCGTGTATCCCTCACCAGGTACTTCCTCACACTCCGATGGAAATGAAATGACTGGCCCAGTAACGGCAGAGGTGTGGGCTGAACACTCTGTTTGGCCACAAGACCCAGGATTCCAAAGAGCACTGGCGGGTGGGGTGACGACTTTGCAGATATTGCCTGGCTCAGCCAATCTATTTGGTGGACGGAGCATTACTTTAAAAAATGTACCTAATACGACCATGCAAGCTATGAAATTTCCAGAGGCGCCGCATGGTATAAAAATGGCCTGTGGTGAAAACCCCAAACGAGTATACGGTCAACGCGGTGGCCCGATGACTAGAATGGCAAATGTCGCTGGGTATAGAAAAGCTTGGATAGACGCGCAGGAGTATCAGCAGAAATGGCAGGAATATGAAGCTAGCTTAGATTCTGAAAATCCAAAAGATGCCCCTAAACGCGATCTTCGATTAGACACTTTAAAGGGGGTGTTAGACGGGGACATACTTGTTCATATGCATTGCTACCGAGCTGATGAAATGGCGGTAATGATGGATGTAATGAAGGAATTTAACTATAAAATCGGTACCTTTCATCATGCTGTTGAGTCATACAAAATCGCTGATTTGTTAGCTGAGAACGATGTTTGTTCAGCTATGTGGGCAGACTGGTGGGGCTTTAAAATGGAAGCCTATGATGGGATTCGAGAGAATATTCCAATGGTACACAACGCAGGTGCCTGCGCAATTGTGCACTCCGACAGTGCTATCGGTATTCAACGGCTCAATCAGGAAGCAGCAAAGGCATGGTCTGATGGTAAGCGCGCTGGCATCGAAATTAGTAAAGCCGAAGCGTGGCAATGGTTATCTGCCAACCCTGCAAAGTCATTAGGCATATTTGAACATACCGGCTCTATCGAGCTAGGTAAAAATGCAGATGTTGTGTTGTGGAGTGCCGATCCATTTTCAAGCTATTCACAAGCGGAAAAAGTCTTTATTGATGGCGCTTTGATGTATGACAGAAGCAAACCAGAAATGTGGCCGGTGAGTGATTTCGAGTTGGGGCAAATTGCACAAGGAGACGCCAAATGAGTATTTTCAAACATTTAGGATTCAAAGCGACGAGCTCCACAAAGAAAAACTCCACTCAGAAACAGTTTGCTACAAATCAGTCTGAGGGAAAACAGACCTATATTAAAAAAAATCTTAGCGAGGTTTTAGTGAATAAAGCTAGACTTTCAAAGTTGCTAACACTAGCCCTACTTTGTGTTGCAAATGTTCAAGCGAATGCTGAGAGTCTCGCTATTACCGGGGCTCAAATCCATACAATGGACGGCTCAAACCTTATAGAGTCTGGTACTTTATTGGTTGAAGACGGCATCATTAAAGACGTCGTTGACGGTATGTCTGTACCGAATGGCTACACAGAAATAAATGCCAGTGGCAAAGTCATTACACCAGGCTTTATCGGAGCCTTGACTAATATTGGCTTGGTTGAAGTGAGCAGTTCGGCAGGTGTGGTTGACCATAGGGTCGATGCTCACCCTATCTCCACAGTGGGTGCCGCTTATGACTCGCAGTACGCCATTAATAGTGACTCCACTTTAATCGATATTACTCGCCTAGAGGGTTTCACAAGTGCGGTTACTGGAGTAAGTAGAACCGGTCAATTGTTTAATGGACTTGGCGCCGTAATGAGTCTAGATAAGTCCTTTGCGCCGCTTATTAAGCCTAAGGCATATGTACACCTAGACGTTGGGCACTCTGGAGCTGAACGCAACGGTGATAGTCGAGCCGCGCTATGGGTCGCAATTCAACAAAGCTTAGATGAAGCCATATACGCAAAGTCTTATGACCTTAGCCCAAGTAATGGCTGGGAAGGTATGATCACGCGTGCTGATGCAAAAGTGCTGATTGACCTTGTTGACGGGAAGATGCCGCTTTTGGTTACGGCAAATCGAGCTGCTGATATTGTTCAAGCCCTTAATTTAAAATCGCAATATCAAAATATTGATCTTGTGTTAGTGGGTGTAAGCGACGGTTGGAGGGTGGCAGGCAAGATTGCCCAAGCGAATGTTCCAGTGATTTTGAATCCTGAATATAACCTGCCAGGCGCTTTTGATATGTTAGCCTCGACGCTTGAAAATGCGGCTCGTTTGCACGAAGCTGGTGTAAAAATAGCAATCGGCATCGACACTCATAACATACGTCTTGCGCCACAACATGCTGGTAATGCGGTTGCTAATGGATTACCGCACTCAGAAGGCATCGCTGCCTTAACCAGCAATGTGGCAGAAATTTTTGGTTTAGAGCAAACTCTTGGTAGCCTTAAAGCGGGTATGCAGGCTGACTTTGTTATTTGGTCGGGTGACCCACTAGAAGTTACACATGCGGCAGAACAGGTGTTTATAAACGGAAAGTCTATGCCAATGGAATCTCGTCAGACTAAACTGAGAGACAGGTATCTGAAAAAGACTTCTGAACAAATCGGTGCCTATGTCAAATAGCTTAAATTGGGGTAGGAGCGATAAGATATTCGTGCCCCAATTCAGTCATTGATCAGCTCTGGTCACGGCGTTCGATGATTTGATCGTTTATGCGAATAAGCTAAAGGGATATCGTTAATAATTAAAGGCTAGTTGTTTTTGTAAAAGTGGTAACTTTTCAAGGACGCTAGCCTTTTTACATTGCACTTAAAAGTTTGGGCGATAAAAAATCTACAATTAAGGGTTGGGCTTCGCCAGTCGGGTGAATCCCGTCGTTTTGCATTAAAGACTCATTTAACGCAATGTCTTGCAAGAAGAAAGGGATGAGCGGTACTTCATACTGTTTTGATAAATCATGATATATTTTATTGAATATTTCAGTGTAACGTGCCCCGTAGTTAGTGGGAATTTGCATTTCCTGTAGGATAACTTTTACGTTTGAAGACTGTGCTAATTCAATCATTTGCTTGATATTTTGTTTTATCTTAGCCGGTCGATGACCTTGCAGACCGTTATTTCCTCCCAGTTCAATATAAAGATGGCTAGGTTTATGGAGGTCTAAGAGTCTAGGTAGTCGAGCTAAGCCGCCGTCGGTTGTATCGCCACTGATTGCTGCATTGATTATTTCTATGCTTCTATTTTCTGATTGCCACTTTGCCTGAAGTAGACTTACCCAGCCTTGCTCAGCTCTCAAACCGTAGGCCGCGCTTAAGCTATCTCCCAACACTAATAAGCGTGCGATTGGCGTGTTATCTTGGTCTATTTGTCGCGTTGCTTCGCTCTGATCTGAAAAGGCTTTAAAAGAGAATAAAAGACTAATAATTAAGAACCATACACGCGTTTTTAAACGAAACTGCGAAAACCTACAGGATGAAAAACGTATCACTATGAGCACTGCCTCTCTGATGATTGAAACAAAAAATGTTATTAAGAAAGTATCTACGAACGAAGGTGAATTACAGATCCTCCAGCCTATTAGCTTTAAAGTCAAGGCGGGCGACAGTGTCGCCATTGTTGGTGCTTCTGGCTCTGGTAAATCTACGCTTTTGGGTTTGTTAGCTGGGCTCGACGAAGTCAGTGGCGGGGAGATTTATCTTGACGGATCGGCTTTGCATTCGATGGACGAAGAACAAAGAGCTCGCTTACGAGGTGAAAAGGTCGGTTTTATTTTCCAAAGTTTCATGCTGGTGCAGAGCCTCACTGCGCTTGAAAATATTATGCTACCGGCAGAAATAGCTGGGCTAAAAGATGCAAAAAAACGTGCGACCGATATCATAGATCAGGTTGGTCTAGGTCATCGAGCTCATCACTTCCCTAATCAGTTGTCTGGTGGTGAACAACAACGAGTCGCCATTGCGCGCGCATTTATTACGAAGCCAAAGTTATTGTTTGCAGACGAGCCTACGGGCAATCTAGATTCCGAAAATTCTAAGAAAATAGAGGAACTGTTGTTTGAATTAAACCAAAATTCAGACACTACCCTTATTTTAGTGACTCACGACAACGAACTTGCCACAAAATGCGATCGTCAATTAAGAATGAATGCAGGTGAGTTACGGGAACAAACGCCTACTTTACGCGCGGTATCTGGAGAATGAACATGATGGCGTTTGAATTGGCGTGGCGATTATTTAAGCACGAAGCACGTCGTGGTGAGCTTACCATTATTTTATTGGCGATAGTGCTTTCAGTTGCCTCTGTTCTTTCTTTGAGCTTATTTTCAGAGCGTTTGCAACAAGCACTAACAGACCGAAGTGCTGAATTTATTGCTGCAGACAGCCAATTGCGTTCGCGTAAGCCGGTTGACGAGAGTTGGATTGAACAAGCCCAACAACGTAATTTAGGCACTGCTTTTCAAGTTTCAACACGGTCAATGGTGTTCTCCGGTGATGAATTAGCGCTCTCAGATGTTAAGGCTGTGAATGACGCCTACCCATTAAAAGGCAGTGTAAAAACAACAGATATTCCGTTCGGAGACGGTATTGAGCAATCGGAATCAGTACAAGTAGGCGAAGTTTGGGCAGATTCACGTCTACTACAAAGCTTAAAAGTAGAGCTTGGCGATAAAGTTGATGTTGGTGATGCATCTTTTGTTGTCAGCAAAATCCTAAGTGAAATACCAGACGCTGGCTTTTCAGTGTTTAATACCGATCCTGTTTTATTGATGCACGCTAGTGATATTGCCTCAACCAACATCACAGGTCCGGGCAGCAGAGTAAGTTATAAATATTATTTTACGGGGTCTCCTGATGACTTAGATGATTATTATGATTGGTTGCGTCCACAACTCGATCGTGAAGTTCATCGTTGGACAAGCATTAAAGATGATGACTCTCCAATTGGTAATTCGATTGCTCGCGCTGAAGAATACTTCCTACTGGCCAGTTTGCTTGCTATTGTTTTGGCAGCCGTATCTATCGCAGTAGCAGCGCAACGGTTTAGCCAGCGCCACTTTGATCCTGTAGCGATTATGAAGACACTCGGTGCAGCCAAATCAACAGTAAGACAAATTTACCTAGTCCAAATATGTTTTATTACCTTGTTGGGGATAGTCTTAGGCACGGGTATTGGTTATGCGATTCAACAAGGGCTTGCTTTTGCACTACAAGACAAAGTCGAAGTTGCTCTAAATACATGGTACTGGCGCCCCTTAGGTATTGCGGTATTTACGGGTGTGACTTGCGCCTTATTGTTCTCCATCTACCCATTATTACAGCTGTTTTCTGTTCCTCCATTGCGTGTTTTGCGCAAAGATATTAGCGCCACTATGTCTTCTCGTGCTTTGCAATTTGGATTCTCAGGCTCTGCGGTATTTTTATTGATGTGGGTATACAGCGGGAATTTAAAAATTAGTGGGATTTTATTCTTATCAGGTGTCGTGCTCGTCATCAGTTTGTTACTTATGACTCATATCTTGATATGGGTAGGCAGAAAACTGGGAAGTGGCAGTATGGGAGCGTGGACACTTGCATGGGCAAGAATTAAGCGCAGAGCCATGGGGAACTCAGTGCAACTTATTAGTTTCGCCATTACGATTATGCTATTGCTAGTAGTGCTCGTGATGCGAAATGATATGGTTAAGCAGTGGCGAGACCAGTTGCCTGAAGGGACTCCGAACTATTTTATTGCTAATATTACCGAGGGTCAAAAGTCTGGCTTAAAACAAGATTTTGAGCAAAAAGACATCCTTTATGAAAAGTTTTATCCTGTGGCAAGAGGGCGGTTTGTTTCGATTAACGAAGAGCAAATCAGAACAGAGGTCACTAAAGAGGGTGAAGAGCCGACCAGAGAAGGTAGGCAAGGTCTCGGAAGAGAAGCAAACCTCACATGGAGCACAGAATTACAGTCGGGTAACGTCATTATTGAAGGTAAGTGGCACGACGATTGGTCTGCTGAGCAATGGGATGGAAGTACCCCAGCTCCCCTGTCAATTGAAAAAGAGTTAGCGGGTCGACTTGACATCGAGATGGGCGATATCCTCACATTTAACGTAGGCAGTGAAATTGTTAGTGCTCAAGTTACCAGTATCAGAGAAGTAAACTGGCAGACCTTACAGCCTAACTTTTTCTTCGTGTTGCATCCAAAGGTCATGGAAAATTTTAGCGCGACTTATATCACAAGCTTTTATCTAGAAAGAGATAGGAAAGCTGAGATCGCACCGCTGATGGCACCTTATGCAAGTGTTACTTTATTTGACGTTGATGCAAGAATTGACCAGTTAAGGGAGATCATCGATCAGGTCTCAATGGCCGTTGAATTTATACTGGTGCTTGTGCTCATCGCTGGCTCTCTAGTACTGATTGCTCAAGTCCAAGCTAGCATGGATGAGCGTCTTCAAGAGTTAGCTATATTGAGAACACTAGGGCTAAAAGGGCTTGTCATTCGCTTTAGTGTCATCAATGAGTTTCTGATTATTGGAGGCGTAGCAGGATTCATGGCAGCTGTGGCAAATGAGTTTAGTTTGTACTTATTGCAAAGTAATGTCTTTCAAATGTCCTTTAGTTTCCATTTCGAATATTGGGGCTTAGCCCCAACGGTGGGTGCGTCAATCGTTGGTGCCTTAGGAGCTATTAGTTGTTGGAGATTATTGTCTTTGAACACAGGACATTTGCTACGTAAGATGGTCTAGAGTTGCTTGAGTCAGAAGTGCACGGTGCAGTGCCTTATCCTACTGCACTTCTGACTTCCACCATCAAAGTCCATTTAAAACCTTTATTTATCCGATTCTGTATCTTCATATCCCCAAGGTGCACTTGGCGTTTCAACAGGATTTAGTAAATCAAAATCAACTCGAAAATCTCTACCTTCACGGGTCAAGCGGTAGGTGAATCGGTCTTTATAAATAAACACTTGCCAAGTATTACCTATCGATTGAGGTATACCGCTAGACACAAATAGTTCTTTTGAATATTGATCTGCAGGAAATGATTGTACTTCATTATCACCAGCATCTACTGTATGGCCGCCATACATTGTACGAGGGTCGTCACTTCCGTCTTCTTTGCGATGATCGTGTTTGAGACTAAGACCACTACCAGTTTTACTAATGATCCAAGTACGTGAGGCATCGTCTCCTAGATGAAACGGAATTTGTAGCTGTGTATCACTGCATTTTCGTACATGCATGACTAAGCGCTGTTGAAAAGCAGCACTAGGGTCATTATCAAATACCACTTTACCTTCAAACGCCTTTCCACAGTGCTGCTTTATTTCATCGAAAAAAGCGTCGTGAGTAGGAATAGAAAACAGTGGTGCTGGTCGGGCATAGGCATTAAATGCGAAAAGCATAAGAACTGTATTAATAACGAAGGTAATAAGCTTCATAAGACTCCAATAGATATTTAGACAAACGCGCTTTGTTGTTTTGACTCCGCAACATTAGCACATTTTACAAAAATGCCTAATTGTCTTACTGGGGGCTGTTTAAAATATACAGAGCCTAATGCAAAGCAAATCTGTTTTTAATCTATCTAAGAAAGCCGTATTTGAAAGCAAATATCAACATCACAACACAAATACGGTTTCATCTTATGAAGCAAGGCCCTAGAAAACTTAAAGATCTAAGGCGTTTAAAGCTTCTTCTAAACTTGGGTATTGAAAGCTAAACCCTGCTGTTATGAGTCTTTCAGGTATCACTTTTTGGCCATAGAGAACAAGGTCTGAAGACTCTCCCATCAGTGTTTTAATAACGACCTTTGGGACCTTAAACATACATGGACGGTCTAACCGTTTCGCAAGTTTGATTGAAAAGTAGGCATTTGTATTTGGCTTTGGACTAGTGAGGTTATATGGGCCCGAGCATTGCTCGTTTTCTAATAAAAATACAATTGCATCAATCATATCCTCAATATGGATCCACGACATATATTGCGTACCATCCGATATAGGACCACCAAGACCTAGCCTAAACGGCATTATCATCTTTGCAAGTGCACCGCCTTCTTCATCGAGCACAACACCCGTGCGCATTATGCAGGTTCGTGTAGAAGCTTGCTGTGCTATTTCTTCCCACTTAGCGCAAACATGATGACTGAACTCTTCGTGGTAGTCGTTGAAATCTTCATTAATGACTTTGTCGCCTTGTCGTCCATAAATCCCTATGGCAGAACCAGACAGCAATACATTAGGCTTAACTTTTGCAGCGTTAATGAGGTCGACTAATCGCTGGGTGATACGCCAGCGCGATTGACAAATTGTCTCTTTTTGAGCGTCGGTCCACCGTTTATCAGCGATCGGCTCACCTGCTAGATTGATGATCCCCTGGTAGTTATCAACATTTTGCAGATGCTCTAAATCGATAGCATCAACTTGCTCACCTAATAAGCGTTTGGCTCGCCCAGTGTCTCTTGTTAAGACGGTAATCGCGTATTTACCTTGGAGCTTTTTAATCAGATGACGGCCAATAAGTCCGGTGCCACCGGTAATTAATAGCTTATTCATGTGTTACTCTTTGTTGCATGAAAGCGATAAAGATACTGAGTCAGAGAAACGCAGAGCATGCGGCTTATCTACCTCAGCTTCGGCAAAGATAACCCAAGGGTGATCAGCAGCAATGGCAAGCACATCAGCAGTGAGTTTTTCTAGAAGTGAAAAGCGATTATCTTCAACAAGGCGTATAATTGCTTTTGTGATTGTTTTATAGTTTAGCGCGTCTTGCATTTGGTCAGAATCAGTTGCGCGTTTAGCGTCGTACTGTATAACAACGTTAATAACCACGTCTTGCTGGTTTTTGATCTCATCTTCGTTGATTCCGATGTAGGTTCTAAGACGAAGATTTTTTATTCTTATAGTCGCAAGGTCGAGATTCATATTTAGTAAAGTCCTTATTGGATGGTATTAAGTAAACTGAAAATGGAAACAAAATGGAAATAAAGTCGCCAGTCGTTAAAAGCTTTGTCCTAATGGCCGCCGTTGTCATAATTTTAGCGGGTATAAAAGCGGCCAGTGTAATATTAGTCCCTTTTTTACTATCTGTATTTATAGCGATAGCGGTAAGCCCGATTATAAATTGGACAGCGGCTTACAAAGTGCCTAAATGGCTTTCAATTACATTAGTAATACTGCTTATTGTCGTGATTGGATTTATGCTTGCTGGTTTAATTACGCAGTCCTTGGCTGAATTTAGGCAAAATATGCCTGTGTACAAAGAACAACTTTCTGGTGAGTTCGCTTGGATAATAAATCAACTTGCGTCTCGGAATATCGATGTTAATCAAGAGTTGCTCGTCTCTTATATGGATCCGGGTATGGCGATGACCATGGCAAGTAATTTTATTACGGGTATGGGAACGGTATTGTCGAATGTATTTTTAATTCTTTTAACTGTTATTTTTATGTTGTTTGAAGCTCAATCAATGCCGCGCAGGATGCATATTGCGATGGCCGATCCCGATATGAGGTTAACCCACATCGATAGATTTTTGCAGTCGGTAAATCGCTATTTAGTCATTAAAATGTTGGTGAGTTTAGGGACTGGCTTATTCATTGGCGTTTGGTTGTATTTGTTAGGCGTCGATCACTTTATGTTGTGGGCGGTACTCGCATTCATGTTGAATTTCATCCCAAACATAGGTTCAATTATTGCTGCAATCCCAGCTGTAATGATGGCATTTGTAGAGTTTGGCCTACTTAAAGCCGGGCTTGCGGGACTTGGTTTTGTAATTGTTAATACTGTAATGGGGAATATGATTGAGCCTAAATTTATGGGAAGGGGGCTTGGATTATCGACTCTTGTGGTTTTTCTATCTTTAGTGTTCTGGGGTTGGTTACTCGGTACCGTCGGTATGTTGCTGTCGGTTCCTCTGACTATGGTCGTGAAAATAGCGATGGAGTCAAGGCCAGAAACACAGTGGTTAGCAATATTACTAGCAGGCGAGGAAGACAATTTATCAGATGACCATCCGGTAAATACCAAATAGCTTATAAACACGGAAAGCCCGATACAGATAAACACCCAATACAGATAAACAACTGTCGAGTAAGCAGTGTTGCATAAAAAAGCACCCATTTTATCGTGTTAATTATCTAATAGGGCGCTTTCAAAATGCAAATGTGAATCTTTGTTTTGCTGAGTATACAAAAATGTATTAGTACTCTACGGCAGTACTTTCTTAAATGGTTTGACAGTGACTTTTTTGTAAACTTTCCCATGAACATATGGATCTGAAGCAGCCCATTGCTGGGCATGTTCCAAACTTTCAAACTCGGCAACAATCAATGAACCAGAGAACCCAGCGTCGTTTGGTTCCATGGTATCAAGAATAGGGTTTGGCCCCGCAATTAACAAGCGACCCTCTTCCTTTAAGATATGAAGACGCTCGATGTGATCAGGTCTCACCTGCATTCGTTTGCTTAAACTATCCTCGTGGTCTTCTGCGTAGATCATGTAGTACATTTTGTATTCCTTTTTATTGTACCTGTAAGGGCTATCTATGTTTTTAAAAGCTATGTTTTTACAAGCTATGTTGTTAATAGCTATCTCGTGAAAAAGCTATGTCATAAGAAAGCTATATTGTGAAAAAGCTACGTTGTAAGAAAGCTACGTTGTAAGAAAGCTATGCCTTGAGAGTTGCAGCCTTCATTATATTTACAAACTCTGCTAAGGCCTCCAACATATTATCCATGTTGTTCAAATTATGTTCAATTAAATTTACTGTAGCAGACCCTGAAATCGCACCAGCGGCACCGGCTTTTATCGCAGAACTCACCTGTTCAGGTTTAGAAATACCGAAGCCAATTAAGGGAGGTGCAACTTTATAATGACGAAGCTTAGCAACGAGCTCTTCAGCGGGTAACTCTACTGCTGTTTCCGCGCCCGTAACACCAGATCGTCCAAGTAGATAAGTATAGCCTTGTGATTTTTCACCAATGCTCGCTAAGGTCTCGTCAGAAGCATTTGGCGGAGCAATTAGAATTTGCTCTATAGAATGAGACTTTGCAATTTCAATAAAACGGTCAGCTTCACGAAGAGGTACATCAGCGATCAAAATTGAATCGACGCCAGCTTCACTGGCTTTTTGATAAAAATGCTCAATGCCTTTTGCCAATACTAGATTGCTGTATAGCAATAAGCCGATTGGAATGTCGGGAAACTCGGTTCTTACTTGGCTCAATATATCGAAACAATCGTTTGGTTTAATGTTGGATTCTAAGGCTCGAATCGCTGCTTTTTGTATGGTCGGGCCATCGGCGATCGGGTCGGAATAAGGAATTCCCAATTCCAATGCATCAGCACCATTGTTGACTAAGGTTCGAATAATTTCCAAGGATTGCTCTTTGCCTGGATCGCCCAACATAACGAATGGCACAAATGCGCCTTCATTTTTTGCTGTGAGTGATTCGAACATAGAATTGTATCTGCCCGTTGAAGAGCCATTGACCAATGCTGTCATTACAATTTATCTCCTAAGATATTAGTTACATGGGCGAGATCCTTGTCTCCTCGACCTGATAGATTGAGCACAATGATGGTCTCTTCTTCGGCTTCTTCAGCCATGTTCAAACAATGCGCCAATGCATGAGAGGACTCGAGCGCGGGTATTATCCCTTCTTTCTTTGCAAGTAGTTGAAATGCGTTTAATGCTTCTGTATCTGTTACCGCATAATACTCTGCTCTTCCTGTCTCGGCTAAAAATGCGTGTTGGGGGCCAACTGCTGGGTAATCAAGTCCTGCACTAACAGAATATGACTCCTCAATTTGTCCGTCGTCGTCTTGCATGATAAAGGTGAAAGCACCATGCAAAATCCCTTTGGTACCAGTACAAATAGTGGCGCCGTGTTCTTTAGTGTGCACGCCTTTGCCGGCAGGCTCAACGCCAACCAAACGTACGCTTGGCTCATCGATAAAATCTGCAAACATACCGATGGCATTTGAACCACCACCTACGCAAGCCACTACAGCGTCAGGAAGCCTACCTTCTTTCTCCATAATTTGCGCGCGAGTCTCTTCACCGATCATGCGATGATATTCTCGCACGATGGTGGGGAAGGGGTGTGGGCCGGCCGCAGTGCCGAGTAAATAATGTGAAGTCTTATAGTTTGCAGACCAGTCACGCATCGCCTCGTTGACAGCGTCTTTTAAAGTACCAGAACCCGAATCTACGGGGATAACTTCCGCTCCCATCAGACGCATTCTAAACACGTTTGGCGATTGTCGTTCAACGTCTTTCGCACCCATATAAATCCGAGCTTTTAAGCCAAGTAGGGCGCAGGCTAGCGCTGTTGCAACACCGTGTTGCCCTGCGCCCGTTTCGGCAATGACTTCTGTTTTACCCATGCGTTTTGTGAGTAAGGCCTGACCCAGTACTTGGTTTGTTTTGTGCGCTCCGCCATGCAACAAGTCTTCTCGTTTAAGATACAATTTAACCTTTGGATTGCTAACGATGTTACGAGCTAAGGTCATAGCGGTTGGCCGACCTGCATAGTCTTTTAATAAGTCCATGAATTCTTTTTGAAAGGATGGATCTTCTTTGGCTTCCAAAAATGCTGCTTCTAGTTGGTCAAGAGCAGGAATGAGTAACTCAGGTACATACATACCACCAAAGTCACCAAATTTTGTTTCTAATTTATTCATAAAATCTCTCTATTGCTCTTTGATTTATAAATTATGTCTGTTGTATTCAGTCGACTGTAAAACACGGACACCTATATACGCCTATCTTTTCTGATCAGGCTCTTAATTGTTCAAAAAAATCACTTAGTAGTTTTGGATCTTTCTTTGCAGGAGCTGACTCTAATTTGGAATTAGCATCTAACACTGCAACATGCAACAGATCCGCTTGATGTGCATTCTCAGGGCCAACACCACCAGCGAGAATTGTATGATCTTTGTGCGGTATGCTATCTAACAATCGCCAATCAAAACTTTGCCCAGTGCCACCACTTTGCGCACCTACCTTGCAATCTAAAACGAGTTTATGTACGAGCCCTTTCTCAATGAGGTAGTGCAAATGCTTTAAGTTTTCATGCAAGGAATCTTCGCTTATATTTGCATCTACTCCACTGACTTTCCAAATTTCACATTTATTTGGCAACAAAGGCGAGAGTTCTCGCATGTATGTTTCACTTTCAGAGCCATGTAGTTGGACTGCGGCTAAGCCAAGTTTATGTGCGTATTGGGCAACTAACTCAATAGGATGGTCAAGAAACACGCCAACGTACTGATGTGGCACATCCTTTGTTATTTCAAGCGCACTTTCGAGGCTGACATATCGTGGCGTGTTAGGCACGAAGATTAAACCCATATACTGTACTGGATATTGCGCGATTAATTCGGCCTGAGTTTTACTACTTACACCGCATACTTTAACCGAACCGTAAACTAGCTGCTTTATTGCTTTGTCTAAATCCTGTTGAGCCATAAGCGCACTTCCGACTAGAAATCCATCCACCAAAGGAGACAATCTGCATACGTCTTCGTGGGTATAAATGCCTGACTCAGATATGATCACACCGTCGAAATCATGGTGTTCTCTTATTATCGGAACAAGATCTTCGGTAGTACTTAAATCGGTCGATAAATCGCGCAGATTGCGATTGTTAATACCAATTATTTTAGCACCCAGTTCCAATGCACGATTGGTTTCTTCTAAATTGCTGACCTCGGTGAGAACGTCCATCTTGTAAGATGCTGCAATCTCGCTAAGCTCGGTATATTCACTGTCATTTAGCACAGAAAGCATAAGCAGAACTGCATTCGCACCTAATTTTCTTGCTAAATGCACTTGATACGCTTCAACAAAAAAATCTTTATTCAAAACTGGCTGCTCAACTTTTGAGATGACATATTCCAAATACTCGTGTTTACCTTGAAAGTATTTTTCGTCTGTGAGCACACTAAAACATGCTGCTTCTTTCGCATATGCTGTGGTGATCTCGTCTAGGTCAAAGTTTTCACGAATGAGCCCTTTTGATGGAGATGCCTTTTTACATTCAAAAATATAACTAGTACCAGAGCTCGCCAAGGCCTTATAAAACGAACGTTCACTAGGCACTAAATCATCTTTAAAATCCGACAGAGGTAGTGTCACTTTTAATTCTGCTACTTCTTTTCGCTTATCTGCACATATTTTTTCTAGCACATTTGCCATTATACTTCCTCTTAGCAGAAATCTTCTTCACTCAGCCTGGCGGCTAAACTAATGGTTTTCATCGCTTGGCCGCTTGCAATAGTATCCATGACTTGTTCAAAACATTTGGTCAATGTAGTTTGATACTGGTTTACAAATAACAAGCAGGCAGCATTCATCGCAATAGCATTTACATGGGCTTCTTTACCCTTTCCTTCAAATACCTGCGCAATTGCATCTACATTATACTCGGGAGAATCACCTTGTATCGCCTCTAGAGGGGCAGGTTTTATCCCAAAGTCTTCAGGTGAAATATGCATATAATTAGCTTCACCCTCACGGATATGAATTACCTCGCTTGGACCATGCAATGCGACTTCGTCTAGACCACTACCATGCACAACCATCGCGTTTTTATGGCCCATATTCAGCAAGCTGTCGGAGTATACTTTTAATAGTTCAGGACGATAAACACCATATACGCCATGGTTTGGTTTTGCTGGATTTGCTAACGGGCCTAATACGTTAAATAGGGTGCGTGTTTTTAAACCCGCTCTAATCGGCATCACATGACGCATACCTAAGTGATACATCGGCGCAGCCAAAAAACAGAAGCCCGCCTCGTCTAAACATTTACGAGCGGTTGCTGGACTCATACCCAAGTTCACCCCAAAGCCTGCAAATAAATCTGATGAACCTGATTTACTGCTTACTGAGCGATTACCATGTTTTGCGACTTTTAACCCACAAGCCGCACTAACGACCGCAGCAGCGCTGGAAATATTAATCGTATTATGACCGTCTCCACCGGTACCAACCAAATCACTGAAATCGTAGTTGGGACTTGGAAAATCAACTGCACTGTCGCGCATTGCCTGAGCAGCGCCAGCAATTTCATCGCTTGTTTCACCTTTTAACTTCAGAGAAATTAATAGGGCCGTAATCTCTGTGTTATTCAGTTCACCCGCAAGCACATCGGTAAATACTCGATTACTTTGCGTTTGGCTTAAGTTTTCACCGCGATACAAATGTTCGAATAATTCAAAGTAGGAGTTATCCATGTTTGTCCTCCCTAGTTAGTGCCTCATTATTTAAATCATTTACAGATCGTTCGCATCCAAAAGATGTCTCATTTTTATCATTACGACTTAAAAACAGCATTGCTTGTCGCAAAATATGACTACCTTGTGCGGTTAAAATAGATTCAGGGTGAAACTGAAAGCCGAGCATGTTATCACTCTCGTGTAATATCGCCATTGCTAGCCCGTCTATAGTGGCTATAACCTGCAAACATTCGGGTACATCAATCGCAACTAATGAATGATATCGAGCGATCGACATTGGCGAAGGTAAATTACCAAAAACACGAGGCTCGTCATGTATCATTAATGATGACTTGCCGTGCATGGCAAGTGGGGCTCTGCCTACTTTACCACCATAACATTCAACGATTGCTTGGTGACCAAGACAAATGCCTAATACAGGGAGTTTTCCACGCACTCGTTCCAGTACTTGCGGCATACATCCCGCGTCTTGTGGCGCACCAGGCCCTGGCGATAGCAACAATATAGTGGGTCCAAGACTTTGCTTATATTCAAGTTGTTCAATTAATTTATCTGCTGCAATGGTATTTCTAAATACGGTAAGTGTTAGTCCAAGTTTTCTTAGCTCATCAACCAAGTTATAAGTGAATGAGTCTTCGTTATCGATGAGAACCACATTTAAACGGCATAAAATTTGGTCTTCCGAATTTGACACAGAAGTAGATGCTTGACTCATTTCTCCGCTCCCTTTGTTGTATTCTTATGCGCCGATGCAAGAAGTGTCTTTGCGTAACTCTGACTTCGCTGAACTGCTGAAATAACTGCTTGTGCTTTTGTTCTTGTCTCGTCTGCTTCAGATTGCGGAACAGAATCATAAACCACCCCCGCACCTGCTTGAATATGAGCCATTCCATCTTTAACAAATGCTGAGCGGATCACAATACAAGTATCAAAATCACCATTTCCGTTGATATAGCCAACTGCGCCACCATAACTCCCCCTGCGCACTTTTTCGGTTTCTCTAATAAGTTTAGCCGCACTAATTTTAGGTGCGCCAACTAAGGTACCCATGTTCATGCAAGCTTGATAGGCATGAAGTGCATCTAACTCCGGCTTCAATTGGCCTATAACTCTAGAGACAAGGTGCATAACGTGCGAATAGCGATCTACTTTCAGTAGATCTTTAACACAGCGAGTGCCCTCGATGCTTACTTTAGCTACGTCGTTTCGAGCCAAGTCAACCAACATAATGTGTTCAGCTTTTTCTTTAGCGTCCTGCTGTAAGTCTAATTCTAAGCGCGAATCTAAATCGAGGTTTAAGCTCCCATCTGTATTTTTGCCTCGAGGGCGGGTACCAGCGATAGGGTACACTTCGAGTTGATTTGATTCAGACTCGTATTTTAAAGCAGATTCTGGCGATGCACCAAAAATTGAGAACTCAGAATCTTGCATGTAGAACATATATGGCGATGGATTGCTTAGTTTAAGTTGTTGATAAGCCATTAAAGGTGATTGGCACTTTACAGTGAAGGTCCTTGAAGGCACGACTTGAAAAATATCACCGTCCAAAATGTGTTCTTTTAGGTCAATAACTTGTTGGCAAAAAGCTCGGTTATCTACGTCCGTTTCAATAGTGGTTGAAGCGTCTATCGGGAGCAGTGTTTCAGATTCTGATGGTAAGTTTTTTATACTCTGTGCAATATGCTCAAGTCGTTGTGATACATGAAAATATGACTGAGCTACATTCTCACCACTGAAAACACTCCCAATCAATTGAGAAGTTTTCGTAGTGTGATCGACCAATATTAGCGTTTCGGCAAGATAGAACACATAATCAGAGCATGTGTTTTTGCCACTATCGACCTTGGGTAAAGCTTCGAAGGTACCTAGCAGATCGTAAGAAAAAACACCGCCTAAAAACACCGCATGAGGAATGTTGCGCAGCGCTCTTGTGTTTTGTATTTGTCTCAATACATCAAATACGCTTTGCGCTTTTAATCTTTCATCTTCGTTTAAGACTGTTTTCGATGAATTGCTTGAAATTAAGGCGTTTTCGAACTCAAAGCGTAGTGTGTGATCCTCATCTGATACTAAAAAATTAGACAGAACTTGCTTCAGATAGGGAAGCATATTGCGCCCATTTTCACTTAAGGCTTGTACAATTACAGTTTGATCTAAAGATTCAATTCTTAAGGCTGAATCGACTATAACTAAACTCTTTAAATGGTCCTTAGAATCTATTTCCGCAGACTCTAGTAACATTGAATGATTGCTGCATAAATGTGTGTATGCAAGCAGGGGATTAGCTAAGTAGTCAATATCAACTTGAATACTTTCTACCGTACCCGATTGTTCCCCTAAACTGGACAGATTCATATCATAATCCTAAAAATGCGTTCTCTTTGCGAGCTAGATGTATTTTTCTTGAAAATTAGCCAATAAAAAAGGCCCGTGAAATGGGCCTTAGATGCGCGTACACGAACAATCCTGAGCCCTAACTCTGGTTGTTCCACCACCAAATGTTGATTTGTGTTTGCGCTATATTTGTCATTGAAATACATCTTCTCAAAATTCTTTTGCATAGAAGAAACTAAAACGAGAATAAAGTCAATCATTAATTAAAATTTTACACTAAGGTCGAGTCCCTTCAAATCATGATATCATCTACTTATCATCTTTGATGTTTAATTCGAAATGTATTTGTGAGCTTAACGCGGGTAGATATTTGTAGCATGTTTAAAGACGAAAAACGCAGACCCAAGCAGCATTTATGGCGCTTTAAAGCAAGTAATTGAATTAAATAGAACTAAAGGCTTGAATGGCAAGATTGCTTAGTAACACAACCATTTTAAGGGGCGACTTTGAAAATTGATTTGCACAGCCACACAAAATTTTCAGATGGTTTATTGACTGTTGAAGAGTTGTTGTTCAGAGCACAACAAATGCAAGTTGATGTGCTAGCTATCACCGACCATGACTGTGTAGATGCAATCGAACCGGCTCAGCAATTTATCCAACAACATAAATTAAAGCTTCGTCTTGTTAGTGGGGTTGAAATTTCTACCAAATGGCATGGTTTTGAAATTCATATACTAGGTTTAGGACTTGATCACCTGTGCCCAACCTTGCTTGCTCGTTTACAGACTCAGTTAGGTAAGCGGGAAGCGCGGGCTCTAAAAATAGATGCAAAGCTTGAAAAAATCGGTATTCACGGAGTCTTGAAAGAGGCTCAATTATCAGTCCCTAATCGCTGCATATCACGAGCTCACCTTGCCCATGTTCTGGTTAAACGCGGTCTTGTGGCAAATCACCAACAAGCTTTTACTCAGTATTTGGGCGCCAAAAAGAAAGCTTTTGTTGTTCCTGATTGGATTGGGATAGACGAGGCAATCACATGGATACATGAAGCTGGCGGCTACGCTGTGATTGCACATCCTTTTCACTACGATATGACCACAAAATGGCTTCGCAGGCTTGCGGATGAGTTCAAACAATATGGTGGTGATGGCATGGAAGTGCAATACCCTAATTTGCCATTGAAAAAACATCAATTGATGATAGAAATTGCCAATGAAAATGGTCTTTTAGGCTCGGCTGGCTCGGATTTTCATGGGCCATCTAAATGGACAGAATTAGGACGAAGGCTAAATTTACCAGATTCCATAAAGCCGATATGGGACCTTGTAAACAAATAGAATATCAATTGAGCTTTAGAATCTAAAAATAGCGCATGTCTACTTTCCACTATTTGGTATACTATGAAAACACTGCGAATCTTCGCATTATGAACATCTTTGCATATACGTGTTTTGTTTAAGCTAAATAGGCCTTTTCATAATGTGTATTGCATATTTTAAAGCCAAGATGTAAAGCCAAAATGAGTGAACAATGAGCCAATTCTTTTATATTCATCCAGATAATCCACAAGCACGTCTCATAAAGCAGACATGTGAGTTAATCAATAGTGGTGAAGTGGTCGTATATCCCACCGATTCGGGGTATGCGATCGGTTGTCAGATGGAAAACAAAAAGGCTTTGGACCGTATATGTCAGATTCGTGATATTCCTAAAGACCATAATTTCACGCTAATGTGCAGAGATATGTCCGAATTGTCAATTTACGCACGAGTCGACAATACAGCATTTAGACAAATAAAAAATAATACGCCAGGGCCTTATACCTTTATTTTAAAAGCGACCAAAGAAGTGCCTAAGCGTTTGCAAAATCCTAAACGTAAAACAATCGGTATTAGAGTTCCTGACAACGCCATTGCGCTAGCTATTTTGGAGGAGCTTGGTGAGCCCTTGATGTCAACCACACTCATTTTACCAAATGCTTCTATGGCAGAAAGCGACCCCGATGAGATTAGAGATAAATTAGAAAAACGTTTAGGCTTGATTATTCATGGTGGTTATCTTGGAGAGCAAGCCACCACAGTGGTTGATATGTCTGAGGGAGAGGCGAATATCATCCGCCTTGGAAGTGGCGACCCTACGCCGTTCGAATAAGGTAAATCAGTTGTGAAGCAGCTAAGGTAAGCGTATGCAAAAACTTGGACAAGCTGCAGACAAACAAGAGGCTCATGACGCTAAAAATGCTAAGCGTCCGTTAACTGAACAACAACCGCTAGCCCTTGCATTTGTTAACGGTGAAGCTTTAATTGACAAGCCAGAAGACCTTTACATTCCGCCTGATGCGCTAGAAGTCATCCTTGAAACCTTCGAGGGGCCTTTGGATTTACTCTTGTATTTAATTCGTAAGCAAAAGTTTGAAATTGTAGAACTCCCTGTATTAAACGTGACCCAACAGTACATGGAATATGTTGATGCAATGGCAGATGTAAAACTTGAGCTTGCGGGCGAGTATCTGCTAATGGCAGCGATGTTAGCAGAAATTAAATCACGTTTATTACTGCCGAAACACGATGCATTAGAAGACGAAGAAGAAGACCCAAGAGCTGAGTTGATTCGTCGTTTAAAAGAATATGAAAAGATTAAAAAGGCTGCACAAGCACTCGATGGTATCCCTCGAATGCAACGTGATTTTTACCAAAGCAAAGCATTGCCTAGCGATAACGTTGCCCCAATCAAAAATCTTCCGCAAGTCCACTTGCAAGAGCTAGTACTTGCATTTACGCAAGTAATGCAGCGCGCCGACGCCTTTGAACATCATCAAATTGAAAAAGAAGCACTGTCCACCAGAGAGCGAATGAGCTTTATTTTACAAACCGTTGGTCACAGTCGCTTTACCAGTTTGTATGATTTACTTAAACCAGAAGAGGGAAAAGCATGAGTAGTAGTGACCTTCATAGCGATTCTTGAACTGGTGAAAGAATCATTGATAATGTTTGAGCAAAGCCAACCTTTTAGCCAGCTTCATGTTAAACTATGTGACGATGAAAAAGATATCTGACGAACAACTAAAACAAGTTTTGGAAGCAGCGATATTTGTAAGCGACAAACCATTGAGCATTGAAAAAATGCGCAATACGATACTGAGTGACATATCGGTGTCGGTGCAACAATTAAATAAAGCACTAAAGAACTTGAAGCTAGACTACGCAAATAGAGGGATCCACCTTGAGCGCGTAGCGTCCGGTTATTGTTTTCAATCGGATTCAGGTCTAGGGCAGTTATTGAGTCGCCTATGGCAAGAGACAGTGCCAAAGTATTCCAGAGCAATGCTCGAAACCCTGGCTTTGATTGCATATAAGCAGCCGATAACGCGGGGTGAAATAGAAGACATTCGAGGAGTTGCAGTCAGTAGCAACATCATTCGCTCACTGACGGAAAGAGATTGGATAAAGGTTATCGGACACAAAGAGGTTCCCGGCCGACCAGCTTTGTTCGCTACGACGAATGTTTTTTTAGATTACTTTTCTTTAAGTTCGCTCGACGAGTTACCAAGTGCGGCCGATTTTGCTGAGCACATGCAAGAAAGTATTGACGATATTGGCGCGGATACCCGCGTAAATTCACAAAATGAGCGAGACGATGCTCAAGGTGCTTTAAACCGAAATTCGTCAACAAACCAAAACCCTGAAATTACAGGTGACAACACACTCGAACCATCGAATATGGATCAAAAGGTACGTATACACTAATGACGAAAGCAGCATCACAGTCTGAAAAGCTTCAAAAAGTATTGGCCAACAATGGTATTGGCTCGCGACGAGAAATGGAGCGTTGGATTCAGGACGGTCGTATTACCGTTAATGGTTCTATCGCCACATTAGGTGACAGAGTAACGATAGCGGATCAAATTCGGGTCGATGGTAATGTTATTGCCAGAAACAAAGAAAAGTCGCCTTGTCGGGTATTGATGTATAACAAACCTGAGGGTGAATTGTGTGCGCGGGTCGATCCAGAAGGGCGACCAACTGTATTTGAACGTTTACCAAATCTTGTTGGTGAGCGATGGATTACTGTAGGACGCTTAGATATTAATACCAGTGGTTTGCTTTTGTTTACGAACGACGGTGAGTTAGCGAATCGATTGATGCACCCCAGTCATGAGGTTGAAAGAGAATATGCAGTGCGTGTATTTGGTGAAGTTACACCAAAGATGCTCCGCACTTTAGCGAAAGGTGTTGAACTAGAAGATGGCATCGCAAAATTCAACACTATTCATGTTCGCCCTCAGGAGCAAGAAAGTTTAAATCACTGGTTTAACGTGACACTAAGTGAAGGTCGAAACCGTGAAGTTCGGCGTCTGTGGGAATCTCAAGGTGTCCAAGTATCGCGCTTGATACGTGTTCGGTATGGTAACTTAGAGCTTCATAAGCGTTTACCGCAAGGAGCATGGATTGAACTGGATCTTAAGGTAGTCAATGAGATTCGTGAGATGGTTAAACTACCTCACGAAGTCGAAACTAAAGTGCATAAACCAGAAACCTTGGACCATACAAAATTAAGTCGAATGCGTCGAAGCGTTAGAAAGCACAAACAAAGTAAAGTTAGCGGTCAGAGACAGCGCCGCAATCAAGCAAAGAGCAGGTAAATAATGACAAGTAACGTGGTCTGCGAAACTGGCAGCAACATGGCGCTTGGTATTGAATATGATGGTCAACATTACCGAGGTTGGCAACGCCAACAAAGCGTTGATTCGGTTCAAGCACGTATAGAAGATGCATTACAATCCGTTTGTCAGAGTCCAGTCGAAGTAATTTGTGCAGGAAGGACAGACGCGGGTGTGCATGCTACAGGGCAAATCGTGAACTTTAAATTAAAGACGACGCGTCCCATTAAAGCATTCACTCGAGGAATGAACACATTGTTGCCAAACGATATTGCAGTGCGTTGGGCCAAGACAGTCTCGGATGATTTTCATGCTCGTTATTCAGCTAAATCGAGACGCTACCGGTATGTTATTTTCAATAATGAGCTAAGAGGTGCAATTTTAAATGCTGGTGTCACCCACGTATACCAGCCATTAGACGCAGGGCGTATGCATCAAGCGGCGCAATGTTTGGTTGGTGAACACGATTTCACCTCTTTCAGGGCGTCCTTGTGTCAGAGTAAAACACCTTTTCGCGAAATACACGAAATAAGCGTAACACGCATCAATGACTATATTGTCGTTGAAGTGAAAGCTAACGCGTTCTTACATCACATGGTTCGAAACATTGTGGGCTCTTTGATCGTTATTGGGCATGGCGAGCAAGCTCCTGAATGGATGTTCGATTTACTAGTGGCTAAGGATAGAAAAAAAGCTGCAGCGACCGCAAAGCCCAACGGACTATACCTTGTGGATGTTGAATATCCGAGTGAGTTTGAATTACCAGTATGCGACCACGGTCCCTTGTTTTTGAGCAATCGATGACTCAGTGATAAGTGCTTGATGCTTAACACTTTAGACCAGTAATTTGTGTTGTACGTGCAGTAAATATGCTTTAATCCACATTTATTAAGGTGTTAGTTCAGCTATACTAGGTGCTCTAACACAAGTGAGTACAAAGACATTGGTGTTAACAAGCTGGTTATTGAGAGCCTTTTTGTTTGCATTCATAAGGCTTAAAAGAATGCCTTTAACAGGATAAATACATGAGTTGGATAGAAAAAATATTACCCCGAACACAATCAGGTACGAAAAGTAATGTGCCTGAGGGCATATGGACTAAGTGTTCTGCCTGTAACGCAGTTTTGTATAAAACTGAGCTAGATAAGCAGCTTGAAGTATGTCCTAAATGTGACCATCACATGAGAATTAGCGCTCGAGCGCGTCTCAATGCCTTTTTAGACAGTCAAGATCGCCAAGAGCTGGCCTCTGGCTTAGAGCCGCAGGATGTTCTTAAATTCAAAGATTCAAAAAAATATAAAGATAGAATTACTGCAGCTCAACGTGCAACCAACGAAAAAGATGCTTTAGTAGTCATAAAAGGTCGACTTAACGGAATGCCAGTGGTTGCTGCCAGTTTTGAATTTGCTTTTTTAGGCGGTTCTATGGCGTCAGTTGTGGGCGCTAAATTTGTGGCTGGTGTAAACGCTGCTATCGAAAATAATTGTCCTTTTGTCTGCTTTTCAACGAGTGGTGGCGCAAGGATGCAGGAAGCTTTGTTATCTCTTATGCAGATGGCAAAAACCAGCGCAGCGCTTGCAAAGCTTTCTGAAAAGGGTTTGCCTTATATTTCTGTATTGACCGATCCCACCATGGGGGGAGTATCAGCATCTTTGGCTATGCTTGGGGATATAAATGTGGCTGAACCTAAAGCTTTAATTGGATTTGCAGGTCCACGCGTTATAGAGCAAACCGTTCGTGAGAAACTACCTGAGGGTTTTCAGCGGAGTGAGTTTTTGTTAGAAAAAGGTGCTATCGACATGATTGTTGACCGTCGCGATATGCGCGATAAGTTGTTTAGCATATTAGGCAAATTGCATCA
The DNA here is from genome assembly GCA_965658765.1 of Glaciecola sp. GTDB lineage: Bacteria > Pseudomonadota > Gammaproteobacteria > Enterobacterales > Alteromonadaceae > Glaciecola. The sequence continues at coordinate 29,686 of CBFHTO010000015.1, forward strand.
TCGTTCAGAGCCGAAAATGGCAATTGAAAGCGACGAATAGATTTACAAAAAAACAAACAAAAAGTGAAGAGTAATGCGGGGCGATAAATGCCAGTCTCTTCAAGTCAACTGCGAAAGCCAAGTTCAAAGCTAAAGAAGTTAAAAGCCAAATATATAGATGAAATACTTGGCTTTTAACAACGAAGTAAAAAAGAGAAAGTATTGAGGCACCTCACATTAAAAGAATGGCTCGAGTACATCGAGCAAGCGCATTCTACTGAAATTGACATGGGCCTTACGAGAATTCGTAAGGTCTTTTCTCGTTTAGAACTAAGCTTTTCAAAGCAATGCATTGTAAGCGTGGCTGGAACAAATGGTAAAGGCAGTACATGCCGTTTTATCGAACAGGCTGGATTGCGCGCCGGTCTGAAAGTTGGCCTTTACTCGTCGCCTCATATTGAACGCTTTAATGAGCGTATACGAGTCGCAGGCCTTGATGTTGAAGACGAGGTATTGTGCCAAGCTTTTGAGCAGATCGATAACGCGCGTGAAGAAATAAGTCTCACCTACTTTGAATTTGCTACTTTGTGCGCCTTGGTGGTGTTTAGTCAGGCTCAACTTGATTTGATAATATTAGAAGTTGGCCTCGGTGGTCGATTGGATGCGACGAATATCATTGATGCGGATGTCGGTGTTATTACCAGTATTGGGCTAGATCATCAGTCTTATCTGGGAGATACTCTTGATGAAATCACGCGTGAGAAAGCTGGAATAATTAAACAAAAGCAGCATGTTGTAGTGGGATATACACCTTTGGAACCTTCTATTCAGGAGTTAAGTCAACTTCATAATGGCCCTGTATATTTGCGTGGACGAGACTTCGGTTTAGATTGTCCAGATAACAAAGGTGTCAAAGATCTTGGTAGCAACGAGATCCAAGCCACGCACGTATGGCTAAACGCATTACCTGACATTCAATATCAACTTAGCGAAGCGGCGCTGCCTAAACAAAACATTGCTACCGCTATTATGGCTCTTCATTGCGTAAAGGAAGTGTTTGAAGAAAAATCACTAGAGCCTATATCAAAAACAACGTCAAATACCATACCAAATATAAATCGGCTATTTGATAAAGGTTTTTTGAACGATGTGATAACGACGGTTGGTATGTCTGGACGTTATGAAATAGTCAGTACATATCCCAAAATTATCTTAGATGTGGGTCACAATGAAGCGGCAGCCGAATATTTATGTAATCGTTTGAGTTCTGAGGGCTTCTCAAACGTTCATATACTGGTTGGAATGCTTAAAGATAAAAATATAGAGGCTACCCTAAGCGCATTAAAAACCCTAAATGCGACTTTTTATTGTATTGATTTGCCGGGTCCGCGCGGAGCGAAAGCGTCTCGCCTACTGAGTGCTCTTGAGCAAAATAATCAATCGGCTCGTGCATTTGTATCGTTTAAAGCAGCTTACGAGTGCATATTGTCATCGATTAATGACGATGATGGCGCCTTGTTATTAGGTTCATTTTTACTTGCGTCAGAGTACAAAAATTACACAAAAACGCTATAAAAACGAATTTGTGAATGATTAATCTTTGATAGCGCTTTATCTTATCCCAAGGTCGTGTAAGACTAAAAAGGGTGAGTAATAAAAATATGCATGGTTTCTTTAGACTTAGGTGTTTGTTTAATCACGCTTGCACCGTAGACAGGAAAATCCAAAACGTCTTTGTAATAAACTCTGAGAGATTTGGCTTATCAACAACGCATATGTTTAGTCCTTGTTCATGTAAACTCCACCAGGCGGAACTAAAAGGCTTATGACCAGTACATTACAGAATCGGATTGTTGGCACATTTGTGGTAGTGGCCCTTGTCGTTATCCTTGTGCCTGAAGTACTAGATGGTGAAAAACGCACCAATACACAAAACTTTGTTGAAATCCCGACTGCGCCTGATGAGGTTGAAGTGTTAGACGTTGAAATCCCCGATTCATCAAATGTTGCTAATCAAGCTTCACGCCCCGTTGAAGTCTTAAACGATGTCGCCCTTGACGATAAAGCTTCAAATTCAAATGGTTCAAGAAGTGAGCAAGATTCAGGTTCATCGTCAAATGTCGGTTCTGATGGGCTTGAATCAGAGCAGAAAAATAACGGTCAATCAGAGCGAAACAACAGTGATACACAACAAAGCAATGCAACTGTCGATGAAAATAATCCAGGCAATGCTAACAATATAATGAGCGAAGAAGACGCGGATGAAAGTCTTAGGCAAGGCGAAAACCGTTCTAATGATTCGACAGCAGATGCTTCGAATGACCCCCTTCGCAATATAGATATTCAAAATTCTGGATGGGTAGTGCAACTCGGAAGTTTCAGACACGAAAAAAATGTAAAAGAACTGATGCGCACATTAAAAGAAGCTGGTTACAGGGCTTATAGTCGACCTGTCATGACAAGTTCTGGAGAGTTAACCAAAGTTTTTGTTGGTCCTGAGTTGGAGAAAAGCACACTAGAACAAGCCTTGCCCCACTTACAGGAGATTACCCGTTTAAAAGGAAAAATTACTGCATTTGAAGTTAGCGCTGGCTAGTTTATTTTGGTAAACTTCGCGCCATTAACTAATGGCAGTTTTGCTGTCTCTTTAAAGGGTCTAATATAAACCTATGAATTGGTTTGATTTTACCATTATTGGCGTTATTGCCTTATCAATCGCAATTAGTTTAGTGAGAGGTTTTGTCAAAGAAGCTGTTTCGCTTGTCATTTGGGTCGCCGCTTTTTTTATCTCTCGTACATTCTATCCACAACTCGCTCAATTACTTACTCAGATACAAGACGAATTTGTTCGAAATGCCGCGTCTATTGCTATTCTTTTTGTTGGCACTTTAATCGTCGGTGCGCTGATTAATTATATTATCTCGCAGCTCGTCAAAGCAACGGGATTATCTGGTACAGATCGAGTCTTAGGCGCAGTTTTCGGAGCATTAAGAGGTGTATTAATTGTTAGTGCCTTACTCTTTTTTATCGATACTTTTACCAATTTCGCAGATTCTACTTGGTGGCAGTCTTCTGTGTTGGTGCCGGAGTTTGGCGTAATAATTGAGTGGTTTTTTGATTTTATGAAACAACGGTCGAGCTTTTTAGAGTCTTGATCAACTACTATCAGTCTTAAGGTTTAATTTATGTGTGGTATAGTCGGAATTGTCGGCAAAGACGCTGTTAATCAAAACATCTACGATGCTTTGATTGTATTACAGCACAGAGGGCAGGACGCCGCGGGGATCATGACGATTGAAAATAACATGTTTCATCTTCGAAAAGCCAACGGGCTAGTGAGAGACGTCTTTCACACTCGCCACATGAAAAGGTTGTCTGGCAACGTTGGTATCGGACATTGCCGATATCCTACCGCAGGAAGTTCAAGTTCGGCGGAAGCTCAACCTTTCTATGTTAATTCACCCTACGGCATTGCGTTTGCGCACAACGGCAATTTGACCAATGCTCACGAATTACAAGAAGAAGTATTTAGAATTGCTCGACGCCACATAAACACGACTTCTGATTCTGAAATTTTATTAAACATTTTTGCTCATGCATTAACCTCTTTTAGCGACTTAGAGCTTAGCCCAGAAGATATTTTTAGGGCTGTAGAAGTTGCACATTCTAAAATAAAAGGCGCATATGCAGTTGTCGCTGCAGTCATCGGTTATGGCATGGTTGCGTTCAGAGATCCTAATGGAATAAGGCCTTTGGTCTTGGGCAAACGCAGTACCTCATTTGGTGATGAATACATGGTTGCTTCTGAAAGTGTCGCACTTGACGCAGTTGGCTTTGCGTATGTGCGTGATGTTGCTCCGGGAGAAGCCGTTTATGTGACAGAAGCAGGTGAACTATTTACGAAACAATGTGCTTCTAAATCAGAGTATCATCCCTGTATTTTTGAATTCGTTTACTTTGCAAGACCCGATTCTTTTATAGATGGTATTTCAGTCTATGCTTCGCGAGTGAATATGGGCAGAAAACTTGGTGAAAAAATTAAGAGGGATTGGAGCGATAAAGATATAGATGTTGTGATCCCCATTCCTGAGACTTCTATGGATGTTGCATTACAAATCGCAAATACGCTGAATCTGCCTTACCGACAGGGTTTTGTGAAAAATCGTTATATCGGTCGTACGTTTATAATGCCGGGTCAAACACAACGTAGAAAATCGGTTAGACGTAAACTAAATGCTATCTCATCTGAGTTTAAGGGCAAAAATGTGCTTCTAGTCGATGACTCAATTGTCAGGGGCACCACTTCTGAACAAATTATTGAAATGGCAAGAGAGTCAGGCGCTAAGCGGGTTTACTTTGCTAGCGCGGCACCAGAAATACGTTTTCCAAACGTGTACGGTATTGATATGCCGTCTGCGAATGAATTAATCGCATATGGTCGAGAAATCGAGCAAATTTGTGAATGCATTAAAGCAGATGGCTTAATTTTTCAGGACATTACAGATTTAGTCGACGCGGTAAGCGAAGAGAATCCGAGCATAAATACTTTTGAGACCTCAGTATTCGATGGTAACTATGTTACTGGCGATGTCGATCAGCATTATTTAGAGAGTATTGATAAAGCACGTGGCGAAGCGGCTAAAGGTAGCCCGACAGTCCAAGCTGAGTTAAGTAATCTTGAAATGCACAATATGAGTAACTAACAGAGTGAATCGAGTTGTTGCATAATTACTCGATTCAATACTTTTATTGGGTCTTCGTTGGATAATTTCTTGATCTCCAATGTACGTAAACTACTATTAAGTCTACATATTTATAATAAGAGTAATAGTAATCATGTCTTCTTTTATCAAATCAAAAGCCGCCATTGCTTGGGGGCCTAAACAAGCACTCAGTATTGAAGAAATTGATGTAATGCCTCCCAAAGCGGGAGAAGTATTAGTGCGTATCGTGGCATCTGGCGTATGCCATACTGACGCATTTACCTTATCTGGCGAAGATCCTGAAGGTTTATTTCCAGTGGTCTTAGGTCATGAAGGTGGCGGAATAGTTGAACAAGTTGGCGAGGGCGTCACTTCAGTAGAAGTAGGCGATCACGTTATTCCTCTTTATACCCCGGAGTGCGGCGAGTGCAAATTTTGTTTATCAGGTAAAACTAATCTCTGTCAAAAAATTCGAGAAACCCAAGGTAAGGGCTTAATGCCTGATGGTACGAGTCGGTTCTATAAGGATGGGAAACCGCTTTACCACTACATGGGTTGCTCAACCTTTTCAGAATATACAGTACTGCCAGAAATCAGTCTCGCAAAAGTTAATAAAGCCGCTGCGCTTGACGAAGTTTGTCTCTTTGGCTGTGGCGTCACAACGGGCATTGGTGCCGTTATGAATACCGCAAAAGTAAAAGAGGGCGACACGGTTGCGGTTTTTGGATTAGGAGGCATAGGTTTATCAGCTATTATTGGGGCAGCCATGGCCAAGGCAAGCCGTATTATTGCTATAGATATCAATGAATCAAAGTTTGACCTAGCAAAAAAATTAGGCGCGACTGACTGTATCAATCCAAAAGATCACGATAAGCCGATTCAAGAAGTTATTGTTGAATTAACAGATGGTGGGGTTGATTACTCATTTGAGTGTATTGGCAATGTCGATATCATGCGCAGTGCACTAGAGTGTTGTCACAAAGGCTGGGGCGAATCAGTCATAATTGGTGTAGCCGGTGCCGGTCAGGAAATAAGTACTCGACCATTTCAACTGGTCACAGGCAGAGTCTGGCGAGGAACTGCTTTTGGTGGCGTGAAAGGGCGCAGCGAACTACCAGACTATGTCGAAAAGTATTTAGCAGGTGAGATAGTATTGGACGATTTTATTACCCATAACTTGCCTATTGAAGAGCTGAACCAAGCCTTTGACCTTATGCATGAAGGCAAAAGTATACGGTCGGTGGTGCATTTCACTGACAGCCCGAAAGTGAGTAAAGCATGAAAAACAACGCCTTACATTTAAAAAAACGGGCCTCTAATCGAGCTTTTAATGGCGAACATGCGCAATATGAGCATCATTCAACTGCGAACCATTGCACGATGCGCTTCGCAGTATATTTGCCACCTCAAGCTTGTGAACAAACCCCCGTACCAGTGCTATATTGGCTATCTGGCTTGACCTGCACTGATGAAAACTTCATGCAAAAATCAGGCGCCATGAAAGCGGCGGCTCAGCTAGGCATTGCGATAGTCGCTCCAGATACTTCGCCTCGTGGTGAAGATGTCCCAGATGCTGGCAGTGGAGAGTATGATTTAGGGCAAGGTGCTGGCTTTTATTTAAATGCCAATCAATCACCGTGGAACAAGCACTACAATATGTACTCGTATATTACTGAAGAACTGTTTGCTGCGGTTGAAGCTAATTTTCCCGTTAATGACAAAAAATCTATCAGTGGGCATTCTATGGGCGGGCATGGTGCTTTATGTATTGGGCTAAAGCTTTCACATGAGTTTCAATCGATATCAGCGTTCGCTCCAATATGTAATCCAAGTAAATGTCCATGGGGTGAAAAAGCGTTCACAAACTATTTGGGCGATGATCAAGCACTGTGGAAAGAATACGACGCTTGTGAGTTGATTGCTCGGTCAAACTCCCATCTTCCTATCTTGATTGACCAAGGCAGTGCCGACAGTTTCTTAGAGCAACAGTTGATGCCAGAGGCGCTTGTAAAAGCAGCTATGCAAGCAGACTATGATATCAGTGTAAACATGCACGCTGGCTATGATCATAGCTACTACTTTATTTCCTCTTTTATTGATGAGCACTTAGCATTTCATTCGCAGTTCTTGCTACCAAACAAATAAGCTCAGGGTCTCTTGAAACAACAGCCCTAATCTCAAGACAAAAAAAAGACCCACGGTTGGATGGGTCTTTTTTTTAAGCAGGAACTACTTTACATGTATTGCGGACCTAGACCCGAGCTCCAGAGAATAACTGAAGCAGCCATAAGTATTACCATTAGTACAAGGCCACAAGTTACTACAGAACTCGAGAAAATAAAGCCTTTCTCTTCAGGGATGTGCATCATGATTGGAACACCCGTATAAAGCAGATATACCGAGTAGGCTAATCCAACTAAAAAGACTGACATGATAAACCATAATTGAGGATAAAACGCAGCAAAACCTACCATAAATAAAGGTGTTGCGGTATATGCAGCGATTTCTAGTGATTGAGTGTACGTTGGCTCTGCATCAAAAGTGCGCGCCATATGATTGATTAATGCAGCGAGAGCAATAACGCCAACAATTAAACCAAAATACATCGCAACTGACATTGCCATAGCACTTTGACTGGTTAAACGAATAGTTTCGGCGGTAGCGCCTGCACCTATGTCCCAGCCTAAGTATGCGGACGCATAATAGGCCATTCCTGCAGGAATTAATGCGATGATCATAATGTGACTTAGAGCATAAAAATAGCTTTCATGCTTTTGGTCAATTTCTTTCCATTCTTCTTTCGGGCTAGTGTATATGCCCCATAAATGATTTAGTATCACTGATTCGCTCCTAAGTAGCTTGTATATCGATTAAAAGCTTGGTCTCGCTCGTCCCAACCTAGGAGCATTGCCAAGTCACACATGTAAAGAAGCATTAACGCTATCTGTTTACACAATCGACTATAGATCATTAACACAAGATTAACAAGAAAATATAAATTCTCGGCTTGGATCCACTAATATCTTATTTGACATGGCTTCACGACCCAATAACATCATGTAGGTCATTTCGGACCGATCAGTTAAGGTAATTTTTATAGGCCATTTATGGTTTTGGTCAAATTGTAGTTTTGTTTCGATTACGTATCGTCTTTCCCTGGTAGCGGTTGAACTTTTCACTCGTTTCATGCTTTCTACTTTGGCAGTGTGTCGAGTGATTTTTTCAACATTATATACGTCAGGGTGTATATCAAAATTGATATAAGATTCACCATCTAGTTCAAATTCTTCAACATTCTCAACGTGTAAGCTTGAAGTGGCAGCACCTGTGTCGACTCTTATCACTAGATTGCTAATACCAAGATCAGGTAGATTGACGCGCTCAACTGCCCCTAAAAGTATTTTTGTTTCTGCTTGGTTCATAGGCTTTCAATATTACCTTAGTAAACTATCGGCTGTTCGCTAGGGATCAGGTCATCTTGTAATAGTTCGACATGTTCTGCGACCGAATCTGGTTTGCGAAAATATGCAATATGATAAATTGCTTCACCCTCTTGAGTGAGAGGTATATTTTGTTTCCCTATCACAACTCCTTCTTGTGGGGAGACAATGCTATCGACTTCGTCGCCAAAGGGGTCAGAAACGGTAGCCAAAATTTGATTTTTTTCGACGTGGTCACCTAGTTGTGCGATATGATTAATAAAGCCACTGTCGTTAGCTCTTACCCAGCCACTTTGTCTTGCAACGAACATTCTAATATTCGGCCCTTTGCTTCTTACTTTGTTAAGCATGCCGACGCTGCGCATTACTTTAATGATACCTTTTACACCCGCGCGGATTGAAAATTCATCATATCGAAGTGCTTCTCCTGCTTCATACAACAACACTTTCACCCCTCTTTCTGACGCGGACTGGCGCAACGAGCCTTCTCTTAACTCTGCATTTAAAAGTACGGGAACACCGAATGCTTTTGCCATCTCCATAGTTTCCTCACAATCTAGATTTGCTCTAATTTGAGGTAAATTACTTCGATGGATAGCGCCAGTATGAAGATCAATGCCAATATCGCATTGTTCTACTATTTCATTTAAAAAAAGATGTGCGATCCGTCCTGCAAGGGAGCCTTTTTTACTCCCAGGAAAGCTTCGGTTTAAATCTCTTCTATCAGGCAGGTATCGACTTTGGCTTAACACGCCGTACACGTTCACCATGGGGACAACAATTAAGGTACCACGCAGTTTTGCTATTGAGCGGCTTTGTAACAACCTCTTTATAATTTCTATCCCATTGAGCTCGTCACCGTGCACTGCTGCACTAACAAACATGGTCGGGCCATCGCGTTTACCTCGTTGTACATGCACTGGAATAAACATATTCGTATCGGTATAAAGTGGCGGCATTGGAAGGTGAACGCGTTTAGTTTCACCGGGCTTTACTTCAAGCTCACCAATTTTTATGGTCTTCATTATCCTTTTCCGCGCGTCCGTGTTTTATTGGGTTTAGCGTTGCTCATAATATGCTCAATGATTAGATCTGCAACGTCTTTACCTGTGGCTTTTTCAATCCCTTCTAAACCCGGCGAAGAATTTACTTCCATCACGACCGGACCATTATTAGAGCGCAATAAATCGACACCGCACATATTTAGGCCCATTGTTTTTGCGGCATCTACAGCGGTTTTTCGTTCAGCCGGTGACAAACGCACCAAACTGGCGCTGCCTCCTCTATGCAAATTCGAACGGAACTCGCCTGGTGCGGCTTGCCGTTTCATCGCAGCTATCACTTTGCCTCCCACAACAAAGCATCGAATGTCTGAGCCGCCAGCCTCCTTAATGTACTCTTGCACTAATATACTGGCGTTTAAACCCATGAACGCCTCAATGATGGCTTCGGCTGTCTTGCTTGTTTCGGCTAATACAACACCGATTCCCTGAGTTCCCTCGAGTAGTTTGATGACGACAGGAGCACCGCCAACATTTTTAATTAAATCGTCAATTTTATCAGGGTGATTGGCAAAGCCGGTTCTTGGCATTCCGATACCTTTTCGAGAAAGCAACTGCAAGGACCGCAGTTTGTCTCGTGAGCGACTGATCGCGACAGATTCGTTGATGCTATAGGTGCCCATCATTTCAAACTGTCTTACTACAGATGTGCCATAAAATGTCACTGATGCACCAATACGGGGGATGACAGCGTCAAATTTTGGAAGCATTGCTCCTTTGTATCTGACATTTGGTTTAGCGCTAGTAATATCCATGTAGCAATGCATGGTATCGATGACTTGCATCTCTACACCCCTCTGCTCGCCAGCTTCAACTAAGCGCCGAGTAGAATAAAGTTTAGGGTTGCGAGAAAGAATTGCAATTCGCATGAAACACTCCCGTACGAAACAGTACGATGTTCGATTAAAGTATTAGTTTCAGTGTAAATGATACAAGGAGAATTACAAAAATGATTTTTAATTACTTATCTTTGCTAGTTTTTTTTCACAGACTAATTGGTTTCGACCATTTGATTTGGCTTTGTATAAATGCTCATCAGCACATTTTAACATCTTGTCTATATTAGGTTGCTCACTAAAAGTCAGGCCGATACTCAATGAACAGTGCAGTTTAATTTTCTTGCGTGAAAAAGATTTATGAAAGAACGATTGTCGGAACTCATTCAATTTTTCTTCAGCAGATTCGATGGGCGTGTTTGCAAAGTAAATACAGAACTCTTCGCCACCGAAACGGGAGACGATTTCGCCTTTAAAGTGTTTATTGAGAAGTTTAGCCGTGTCTTTGAGTACAAAATCACCAATATCATGACCATATTCGTCATTTATACGCTTAAAGTGGTCAAGATCAACGAGCGCGAGACTACCCCCTTGATGTTCCCGCTTCATTAATACTTCGACCTGTTGGAAAAAGAATCGACGGTTAGGTAGACCAGTTAAATAATCGCTGTTTGCAGTTTGTCTAATCGTGTCTATTTGTTCGATATACTCGATATTTTGCATGATCCGACAAAAGAATTCCTCATGACAAAACGGCCTTGTAATATAATCATTGGCTCCACTTTTTAAAAACCGTGCTAGCAAGGCAGGCTTTTTGCGACCAGAAACGCCAATAACGCTGATTTCATTTTTATTGAAACTTCGGCGTATTTGGTCCACAACTTCTGTGCCAGCGCATTCGGGTAGATATTCATCCACAATTACAAGCTTAATATCACCGTGTGTGTGTAATATGTCTTTTACTTTCTCAGCGCTATTTGTTTCATATACCGTAAAGTTATGCCGCTTTAAAAGAGGGGCTATAGAGTTTCTATTTTTTCTTGAAGCATCCGCAACAAGTACGCCTACCTCTTGGTTCTTTTCGAGTCGTTCTAATAATCTTGAAAGGTACTCAAAAATTTGAGTATTTTGTCTGGGTATGTAGTCAACGATTTCTTTCTTTAGGATAGCATTTCTAACATCGCTATCTTCATTGTCGGTCAGTACGATTACCGGTATGTATGCGTTTACCGCAAAGTCGATGGCTTCACCATACTTAGCGTCTGGCAGCGAGAAATTAACAACTGCACAAAGGAAGTTTTCTGGTGTTGATTCTGCAAACACATGTTTGGCTTCGGTCAGGCTAGAACAGGCGATAACGTCATAATTTACTTTACCTATAACCCGTTTGAGTACGCGCATGCTCGATACATCGTGTTCAATTAATAACACTCGAAACTTCACAAAACCACTACCTTTGTATTAGAACTAAATACTATATCGGCAGAAAGGTTTGATATTTAGTGCTGAAATAAAAAAAGGCCCTCATCAGTACTACAAAACCTGACTCGGGCCCAACACTACAACTTTTAAAAGGGCCCTCACCAGTACTACAAAACCTGATTCGGGCCCAACACTACAACTTTTAAAAAGGCCCTCATCAGTACTACAAAACCTGATTCGGGCCCAACACTACAACTTTTAAAAAGGCCCTCACCAGTACTACAAAACCTGACTCGGGCCCAACACTACAACTTTTAAAAAAGCCCTCATCAGTACTACAAAATCTGATTCGGGCCAAGGGAGCACATTACTTGTTAGTACTACATAACCTTACAAGTAAGCGATACAAACACTTACAATTATCTATTTATATAGCTTGGTATAAGCGCGACAGATTCAGCACCAGGTAGTGCGATACTTGCATCTGCAGTGGCATCCCCACTTGCTTGATTTAGAATGTTATCAAACCGTAAGATTTGAGCGTTCGATTTCTCAGCCACATAAACATTCGCACCGTCATACATTAGGTCAACAGGATTTCCTAAAAGAGAGTTAGGTCCAGCAATGTTAACGGTCATGTCTGTTAGTCCACTGGCGCGCTCTGCGTTCGGAATCACGTATAATTTACCATCAGTAGGACTAGCAGCAGATCCCACATCAGATACAATTAACGAACCACTTGCAGGATCAAAGTCTATTCCATGCAGGTTAGTTGGAGATGGCACAGGACTACCTGCCATAGCTGGTGTGATAGTTCTGCTTTGACCGATGACTTCGCCTTCACCTGAAAGGACTTTTGCATTAACTTGGTCAAACACGGCAACTGTACCGTTGGTTAACGCAACGTAGGCTCTGTCTGTTTCTGTGTCGTAGTCTACATCCCATGGACGCGCACCGTCACTAGGAGTCAATTTAAGCAGCGGAGCGGCGTTACCCGAAGCGCAAGCAGAATAAATATAAATGCCTGGTGTAGACGCGTTATTTTCGGCAACTAAAATTAAGCCAGCAGACGAAGACACATCAAGCCCTTTAGGAGATACTAATCCAGTGTTTGCACCCATAATGACGCGGTCTCTCGATTCAGCATAATTGCCAGCGTCTCGCTCGGTCGCCACTCGACTTGATATCGCGACACCGCCCATACTTAGCGCAGCATCATCAAAGGTTACGTATTGGTCGCCTAGCAAGTCGAAAGTAGCGCTTTCGATACTTACAGGATAAGTAAAGTTTGTAAGTGTGCCATTTAGTGGGGTGCTAAAGGTCGTTACTGTATTTTGAGTAGGACCTGACGCTACGTTACTGCTGGCAGCAACACCACGGAAACTCAAATTTGGTGCGTCAATATCTGAGACGTCAGTATTCGTATCTGCGTCAAGCACTTGGACAAGAGATTCTGGCTTGCTAGTTGCAGTAACCAAATTAGGAGCAATATCTCCGCTCTCACCGTTAAATATGTTTGAGAAAACCAAAACAGCATCGTTTGACTTCTCGGCTACTCGCAAGTCGGTACCGGTTAAAATAATATCAACTGGGTTGCCTAATAAACTTGCCGGACCTGCGATACTTCTTGATACGCTAACATTGCCAGATGCGCTAGACACATTTTCTATTACAAATATAGAACCGTCATCTGGTGAAGACGCTAATCCAACATCGCTCACGACCATTTTATCAGTTAAACGATCGTATGCTATGCCGTGCAAATTGACTGAAATCTTTTCGCCTTCATCGTTTGAAGGTGTAATAATTTTGGGCGCACTACTAGTGAAACCTGATTCGATGTAGTCATCGTAAACGGCAAGCGTACCGTCCGTTAAAGCCACGAATAGACGGTCGTTGACTTCATCATAGCTAAGGTCCCAAGGTTTTACACTTAGAACTGTTTCTGCAAATGGCGCTACGTCACCCGCTGCTGCCGTTCCAAAAACACTAACACGCATACCGTTGAAGTCTGCAACCAATATTAAGCCGCGCTGTTCTGCTAGGTGAATACCTTTAGGGTTAACTAATCCCGTGCTTGCGCCCGTAATGTCGCGGTCATAGTTCATTGAATATGAACCGTCGCTATCGCGGCTGGTGACTTGGCATATGGTCCGCAAGCTGCCGTTCATTGCGTCGCCTGCATGCACAAGATTTCCGATGCTGTCGAGCACTACACCTTCGTTGTTGCCACTTGAAAAAGATTTTAATTCTGCCGCGTTTTGATCAATTAAACTAACTGTTCCAGCGTTATCAGGACCATTATTGCTCAGTAAAAACAAACCTGCAGGGAAGGCTGGATTGCCATCCTGTCCATCTGCGCCATCCTGTCCATCAGCACCATCCTGACCGTCTTGCCCATCAGAGCCATTTTGTCCGTCAGAACCATCTTGTCCATCAGAACCATCTTGTCCATCAGCACCTGCTGGGCCTGTTGGCCCTTGAGGACCTACGTCGCCGTCGTCGCCATTACATGCACTTAGCGCAAGCACGACTGACAATGCGATAATGCCTTTTGAAAATACGGACAACAAATTCGTCTCGCTTTGCTTACCTACTTCATGGTTTTTCATTTTTCTTTTCCTTCGCGTCTACTGATAAAGGTGTAATATTTTTCTCGCTTTCAATTACCCCATTGATGTATCAAGTAAGACCTTATTCAATTTAGCTATATACTTATTGAATAAAGTCTTAATCAGCAGAACGCGACGCTGTATATTTTAGATGCAGCAAATTTCGAAAAAATTTGTATATAAAGCGAATTATTATGCTGGATATAGTGGATGAAAATGCGTTTCACCGCAGATCGTAATGAAAAATTTTATTTGAATTTAGAGAGTTATAGAGATTTTTGAGATAAGTATGAAGCTTAAATATTTTTTAAATAAATAAATCTTTTTTTGTGAAAACTCCCATAAAGAGTGCAAAAAAAAGCGGCAAGGGCCGCTTTTTAGTGTGTTGAGGCAAACAAAATGCTTTGTTTTTTTTAAACAATATCAGTCTACTTCTCTTAAGAGCTCCTTTATCGCCCTTTCAAGTTGTTGGTCTTCGCCTTGAGCAATTAACTGAGGTGAGTTTTTAACAATGATGTCCGGATCGGTTTCATTGTTTTCTAACCATTCTCCTTTTTTGTTCTTAGCACTAACAGGCACCACTCCCCAGTATCCTCCTGTTGGCAGCCCCTCCCATCCAGCAAAGCTACAAGTACCTGGTACAGGCATGCCGACTGATTTACCTATTTTTAGATCTGTATAGCCACTCGCATAGCAGTGTCCATCGCTGTACATAGATTCGTTAAATAAAGATATGACCGGTTTTGTGTAGCGTGAAGTTGGCTCGCCACCGACAACTTTTGCTTCGGTTGCGTAGGTCAAGAAAGGTTCGCCAGTGAAGAACATCGCTAAATCTGCCACCAAATCACCACCACCATTAAATCGGGTGTCGACTACTATGCCTTTTTTATCAAAGTACTTACCCATCATATCATTGTAGATATCACGATATGGGCCATCAGACATACCTGGGATATGCACATAACCTAATTGGCCTTTACTTAAACGTTCAACTTCTTTTTGGTTTATATCAATATATCGATCGTATAAGAGAGAAGAAAGTCCGCGTCTAGAAATTGGTTTAATCGTAAATTCCTGATTATCGCCAGAATCGGCTTTTTGTATTTCTAGCAACACAAACTTATCCGCTTTTTGGTTGAGCAATTTCGCCCAGTCAAAACTATCGTCTACTTCTTCACCATCAATTTTAACAATAGTGTCGCCTGCTTTTATGTCTAGTTTTGATTTATCTAAGGGACCGCCCTGAATGATTTCTGTAATTTTAATACCCACTCCACGATGTGCGTGATCGTAAAAAATTCCCAAAGAAGCAGTACTGTCTGCGTTATCTACTGTGCCGTTATAACCTGCACCCGAGTGTGAAACATTTAACTCTCCCAACATTTCGCTCAATAGTTCAGTGAGTTCGTATGGGTTACCCAAGTGTGGAAGTTTAGGTTTGTACTCGCTGCGCATTTTTTTCCAGTTGATGCCATGGAACGTCGGCTCATAAAAGATTTTCGACGTTCTAAGCCAAACGTGTTCGAATGCCTCGGCGTACAGCTCGTCTCTGTTGATTTCCATTTTCCCTGATATGCCAATGGATTCTGAGCTGCCGTCATCGACGTCAAGGGTGCGAATTGAACCACCAGACAGTAAATAAAGCGTTTCTTGTTTGTCGTCCCACATTAAACGACCGCCGCGTGCATTTAATCCTATTACTTTGCGAGTATCTTTTGTTCTAAGGTCAGTTTCCCAAAGGTCATAGTTGTCCTCAAACTGAGACAAATAATACAATTTGTCGCCATCTTTATTCAGCACAGCGTCACCAAGCATTGATGAGTGGATCGTTAAACGCGCAATTCGCTTGTCTAATCCTTCCCAATCGAAGCTAAGTTCAATTGCGTCGTCTTTATCTGACTCATCACCTTTACCTGAATCATCATCTTTATCTGATTCATCTTTGTCATTATTTTTTGATTCTTCAGATTCTTCAGATTCTTCAGCGGCTTCTTCAATCGCTTGCATCAGCTCAAAATCATCTTTTGTCATGTTGAACTTATCCCAATCTTCTTTGTTGAAGAACATGGAATATACGTCTGATTGACTTCGTCCGCTTGTTGCATAACTTTTCAAGCCCTCTCGATTACTAAACCACAAGAGTTGCTTACCATCGTTTGCCCACTTGGGGCGGTAGTCATAGTAGCCACTTGGTACTAAAACTTTCATCTTTTCGCTACCATCTGCTTTTAACAAAGCGACATCAGAATTGTTAAGGAGTTTGTCATATTGAAACAAAAGCCAATTACTATCAGGGCTCCAGCTAAACTCTTGGTCACCATCACGCATATGAATAGTTTTATCCGCGCCCACGAGCGTGGTAACTTTATTACTTTCTAAGTCTAAAACCTTGATACTTCGACGGTCTTCAACAAACGCTAACTTTTTGCCATCTGGAGATAATTTTGGCAGATAGTTGTCTTTATCATTGCTTATAACGACTGACTCATTTAATAAGCTAGATGCATAGAAAAATGGCTCTTGCTCTCGTTGTTTTTCGCTTTTATAAATGCTCCATTTGCCATCACGTTCAGAGGCGTACATCACAGAACTGCCATCGTCCGAGAAAATCACATGAGCTTCTTGAGCGGCGGTTTCTGTAATTTGCTTGGTAAAGTTACCGTCTTTTGATGAAACAAACACTTCACCGTTTGAAATGAAAGCAATCTCTCTTCCGTCAGGCGACACAGCCATGTCAGAGATATTCCCATTGATGCTCTTCACGTCAATGCCATTGTCGATGTCTTGGGTACGAATGGTAATGTCGACTTTTTTGGGCTTGCTCTCATCGCTCATTGTATACAAATGCCCATGGTGTGAGAACGCCATCGTCCCATTGCCCATTGATAAGAAACGTACTGGGTGGGTATCGAAATCGCTTATTTTTTTATTCGATGAAGGGCGTCGCAAACTCAGTCTGTGTACGTTGAAGCTGCCACTTTCTTCACTTAAGTAATATAGACTTTTCCCATCATCCGAAAAGATAGGGTTGCGGTCTTCACCTTCAAATTTTGTCAGCTGCTTATGTTCATCTGATTCAAATTCATACATCCAAATATCGCGCGTGATGGCTGACTGATGATGCTTACGCCACTGGTTTTCGGTGCCTTTGTTGTCGTGATAAATCATGGTCTTGCCATCTTCACTTATTTGCACGTCTTCAGCCGGCACAGTTAATACCTGATTTATGCGTCCACCATTTGCGGGCACACTGTAAAGTTCAGCTTGTCGCCGAGTAGGATATTGCCGATGACTAGCTGTATCCATGCGCTGCGCTTTAAATAATATGTTTTCATTATTAACACTGAAAGTGTATGGCTCTTCATCCGCTGAGTGGAAGGTCAGGCGCTCTGCCTCGCCTCCTTTCGCGTCCATTTTGAAAATATCAAAGTTGCCAAAGCGGTCAGACGCAAATGCAATACTTTTAGAATCTCTACTCCAAACGGCTTTGTAATCGTGAGAAGCATGAAAGGTCAAGCGCTTAGCTTCCCCGCCTTCAGTATTTACCGTGTATATATCTCCTTTATATGTAAAAGCGATATGATTACCGTCAGGTGATATGGCAGGATAACGAACCCATTCAGGACTTACTTGGGCATTAATGGCAAAACTTGTTGCAAGCAAAGCACATACTGGAGTTATAATTTTCATAGAGTATTTATTGGTTTTTTTCTGAGAATATCTAAACATACAATGTTAAGTGTGGATCAACAAGCAACAGATTTAGCGAATTTGTAACACTTCTTTACGTTCTACTTTTTTCTAAATTCATATAAACCAATTTCTATGCTAATGGATAAGTATTTGATGTGGATTTGGGCGATCTTGATATGTTACGATGGGATATGAATTTGAATAGCTAAAGACAACGATCCCTTGCCATATACAGATCTTCTAAAACCGATAAATAACTTTTTATTGTGTCCTACTCCTGATGCTTGGGTAAAGGAAGCCGAAAAGCCGCAAAATTTAAAGATTATGCTTATTGATCATTTGATTTGCGAGCTTAAAGCGGCTCAAAGCGCGATGTTTCTAATCAGGCGCTATGCGGTTGATGCAGATAGCAGTAAAGCGCTTTTGGATTGGTTAGAGCCGTTTGAAGACTTTGTGTATCGAAAAAAAGGCGATTGGCAAGCGTTAGAGAATTTCAAACTCAGCAAGGCAGTGATTGCAAAATCTGATAGTCCTTACAGTCAAGACCTTATTGACAAGATGGTACTGTTGATAAGAGAAGAGTTACATCATTTTTATCAAGTGTTAGAAATGATGCAACATTACGAGATTGAGTACGAAAATATTACGTCTAGTAGGTATGCAAAAGGTTTGTTGAAGCACGTAAAGAATCATGAGCCCGATGCGCTTATCGACAAGCTTATTTGTGGAGCCTTGATTGAAGCAAGATCTTGCGAACGTTTCGCTAAAATTGCCCCTCATTTGGACAAGAAATTAGGTGACTTCTATCTATCCTTACTTCGCTCTGAAGCACGACATTATAAAGACTATTTAAGCTTGGCAAGTGAGATAGCTGGTCGAGATATTCAAGAACGAATAAACTATTTTCGCAATGTCGAAGCAAAGTTGATTTTGGAACCGGACCCAGAGTTCAAATTTCACAGTGGACTACCTCAACTTGAGATTGCTAGTTAAACTCCCGAGTTTCTAGACTTATGGTATCGGGGCTTGCCACAAGAATGCTTCCTTGTGTGTACCAATCTCCAAGTACTATTCTACAAAGCTCTTTGTTCTCCACTGTAAATTTATGCACGTTTGGTCGGTGTGTATGTCCATGGATAAAGTGCGTTACATTGAATCGTATCATTGCGTCTTCGACCTCTGACTGAGTTACATCCATAATCTCTTCTGTGAGAGCTTTCTGATTATTTTGGCTAGTCTGTCGACCTTTTTCAGCGATGCGTTTACGAATACTTAATGGAAGGCTAAGCATTAGCTTTGGCCACCACCATCCGCGCGCTTTTTTTCTAAACTTCATGTATGCGATGTCTCGCGTGCACAATTCGTCACCGTGAGAAATTAGGGTTGGTCTCCCATATAAGTCTATAACATACTGCTCGGGCAGAATGTGCATGTTAGCGGAATTTGCGAAGCCTTTGGATATAGCAAAATCTCGATTGCCATGAATAAAAAATACAGGAGTCTCGACACTTACTTGAGCGATTGCATTGGCCACACTTGTACTAAATTCGCTGACGTTATCGTCACCTATCCACACTTCAAAGAGATCCCCAAGAATATATAATGTTTCAGCTTTCGGTGCTTCTTCACGCATAAAGCGAAAAAAGCAATCCGCAATGTCAGGGCGATCAGCACTTAAGTGTAAATCAGATATGAATAAGCTATGTGGCATAAATCCCTTGTTAGAAAAATTCGCTCATTGATAGTAATAGGGTGTTTTGGCTATAGTCCACAACATCTGTGTTCTGACATAGAACTGAGCAACTTACATAACCAAAACGACCAAATATTATTCTACTGTGCGCGCTGACTCAATTATCACATCTTCTAACGGCACGTCTTGGTGCATACCATGGTTACCTGTGGAGACGCCTTTTATTTTTTCGACAACATCCATACCTTCTACCACTTCTGCAAATACACAATATCCATATCCATGTGCATTAGGCGATCTAAAATCTAAAAAGTCATTGTCTTTGACGTTGATGAAAAACTGACAAGTCGCAGAATGTGGATCTTGCGTTCGTGCCATTGCAAGTGTCCCAGTTTTATTATTTAAACCATTGTCTGCTTCGTTGTCGATGGGGGCTTTTGTGGCTTTTTCTTCCATGCCTGGGGCAAAGCCTCCGCCTTGGATCATGAAGTTGCTGATCACTCTGTGGAATATAGTGTTGTCGTAAAAGCCTTCGTTAACGTATTCTAAGAAGTTTGCCACGGTGTTAGGCGCTTCTTTTTCGAATAGCTTAACTTTAATTTCGCCAAAGTTCGTTTGTAAAACAACCATCTGTTTTCCTTATCATTATGTAAATTATCGAGCTAAAGGTTTTTTATATCTTAAAACGGCCTAATGGTAGCGTATATGCTTGTCAAAGTGCTAGAATTCGCCACACATTTTTTGAAAACTATGACGAAATTTTTATAAGCTTATGTTGCAAATATACAATACCTTAACTCGAAAAAAAGAACCTTTTGTTCCGCTTCATGCAAATAAGGTGGGGATGTATGTTTGCGGCATTACTGTGTACGATTTGTGTCATATGGGGCATGCGCGTACGTACCTGAGTTTTGATATTGTAGTGCGCTATTTGCGGCATTTAGGCTTTGATGTGAAATATGTCCGAAATATCACTGACGTAGACGACAAGATCATTAAACGCGCTCAAGAAAACAAAGAAACTCCAGAGCAACTGACCGAGCGCACAATTAAAGATATGCACGACGACTTCACGGCATTGAACCTTGTAGAACCCGATGTTGAGCCTCGTGTAACGACGCACATGAACGAAATCATCGAGGTGATAAAAACACTTGTCGATAAAAAGTTTGCCTATCAAGCCGATAGTGGGGATGTACTATTTGACGTGTCTGCCTTCGAGCAGTATGGAAAACTATCCAAACAAGATTTGACCCAGTTAGTATCAGGGATCAGAGTCGAAACAACTGCAGATAAAAGCGACCCTCTCGACTTTGTATTGTGGAAGTCGGCAAAGGAGGGGGAAGTCAGTTGGGATTCTCCTTATGGTCGTGGCCGACCCGGCTGGCACATCGAATGTTCAGCGATGAACCATAAACACCTTGGTGAGCATTTCGATATTCACGGTGGGGGCTCGGATTTGATATTTCCTCATCATGAAAACGAAGTCGCACAGTCCTGCTGTGCCTTTGATACACCTTATGTTAATACATGGATGCATACTGGGATGGTGCAAATTGATAATGAGAAAATGTCAAAATCCTTGGGGAATTTCTTCACACTAAGAGATGTATTAGAAAAGCATGACGCAGAAACGCTACGTTTCTTTTTGATGTCGGCCCATTATCGTAGTCAGTTGAGTTACTCTCAGGAAAACATTGACCAAGCACGGTCAAGCCTTGAGCGATTATATACCGCGCTAAGAGGCATAAAAGCCAACGCGAATGTAGCATTAGATTTTGGGGATTATTTAACTAAGTTCGAAGCTGCAATGAACGATGATTTTAATATGCCGATTGCTGTGTCTGTGTTGTTTGATATTGTGAGAGACCTAAACAAAGAAGCAAAAGACTCCGCTAAAGCAGAAAATTTAGCTGGTTTATTGATAAAGTTGGGCGATATTTTAGGCATTTTGCAAAACTCTCCTGACGCCTTTTTACAAGGGGACTCAAACGATGACTTTAGTTCACAAGTTGAGGCACTGATTGCTAAAAGAGTAGAGGCGAGAGCAAACAAAGATTGGGCAAGTGCTGATGCGGTTCGCGACCAACTCACTCAACTTGGTATTGTGCTTGAAGAGGGGAAAGATGGCACGACGTGGCGAAAGGCTTAACTTTCGGTCACGTCGACGTTAATCTTGATTTTTTGCCCTGGCTGGAGATATTTATTTTTATTCAGCTTATTCCATTTGGTTAAATCACTGATTTTTACTTTAAAGCGGTTTGCAATTCTCGCTAGACTGTCACCCGAACGGACCGTATAAACGACGCTTCGCATTACAGCATTGTTGTTAGTTCTAGGCAGGTTTAAATTGCTTGATTTAACCGAGTTGTTTTTCTGCCAAACAACAAGTTTAGAGCCAATTTTTAATGGGTCGCGTGGGGCCATTTTGTTCCACTTAGCTAGCTCTCTCACGCCTACTTTATGCGCCATTGCAATATCCCAAAGGGTGTCACCCGATTTAACAATGTGTTCAATTTTAGTCCCTTCGCGCTCAGCCGATTGTACTTTAGCTAGACGCTGGTCAACCGACAAACTGTAAGCACTTAAGTCACTTAAAGACACTGGAACTAATAAGAAATCGCCTGCATAAATAGTATTCCCGCGAATATCATTAATGGCTTGAATAACATCAATACTGCTCGAATATTTGCGAGCGATTACGCCTAAGCTCTCTCCGCTTTTTACCTTGTGTCTAACCCAGTTTAATCGGTCTTTCACTGGTGTTTTAGCCAACTCTTGTCTGAAGTTTTTAGCTTTTGATATAGGCAATAATATACGGTGAGGTCCATCCGGATCTGTTGCCCAGCGATTGAAACCAGGGTTGAGCGCTTGTACCTCAGTTATGGTCATTCCAGCCATTTTCGCAGCTAGTGCTAAATCAACTTGTGAACCCAATTCTACCACTTCTACTACCGCTTCGTTAGGAAGAGCAGGCCACTGGAAGCTATACTTATCTGCATGTGTAAGAATATCCGCAAGAGCCAAAAGTTTTGGTACGTAAGCTCGAGTTTCTCTTGGTAAATCCAGCGACCAAAAGTCTATCTCTTTACCGCGACGTTTGTTCTTCTTAATCGCACGCATTACTCTGCCTTCACCACTGTTGTAAGCCGCTAAGGCATGCAACCAGTCACCATCAAACATTTTGTTTAAATACTGCAAATATTTGATTGCGCCTTCAGTCGAAGCAATGACATCTCTGCGTCCGTCATACCACCATGTTTGCGGCATACCAAATCGTTTGCCAGTCGAACCGATAAACTGCCACATGCCAGACGCTCTGCCATGCGAGTACGCAAAGGGGTCAAAGGCACTCTCTACGATTGGCAACAGAGCCAGTTCCAAAGGCATGTTTTCTTGTTCAAGGCGCTCGACGATGTAGTGCAAAAAAGGCGCAGCCCGTTTTGAAACGCGTTGCATGTAGGCTGGATGTTTCTTATACCAGCGAACTTGTGCGTCTAGGCGAGGCTCATTTTTTGGAATTGTGAAGGTAAATTGATTGCGTACTCTAAACCATAAATTATTTTCTTCTTTGGCATTTTCTTGGTTATTGTTAGCCGCTTCTATATTGCTTACATTGGTCGCATTGCCAAGGTCAATGTCTACATCTTCTACAGGGTGTATAATTTCGGCAACGCCTTCCATTGCCTCTTTGCAAGTTGATAAGTGATTTTCTTTTGTCTCATTAGAGGCAGGACATGGTTTTAAAGCGGCAGAAGTCGCGTCTTTGTTGTTATGATGATTTGTTTGGGCATTTATTAAATTACCTGACTCTTCGGTCAGTAAATTCTCGTTGTTTTCTGCATGTTTATCTGATGTTATGGCACAAGCGCTGATTGACAGTACTAAAACGCCTAAAACTAAAGCTTTCATAACTTCCTTTCACAATAAAAAAACCACATTTTCGAAATGTGGTATGTAAGGCGAGTATGTAAATGTGTTCACGCGTATGCTTACTGTAAATTTTCTAATCGCCAACAGCAATATAACAACTTAGGTGAGTTACATACTTTTTATATTCGACGCTCGCATGTTATCACAGCTAGGTATCAACGCCGAACTCTGTTTTTTTAATCTAATAGTTATCTTTTGCTTTGCGTAAGTTTGCAAAATTTTCAGCACTATTACAGTGTAGAAAAGGGTTTATTTTACGCTCTAGCTTAATTGTACTGGGCAAGGTCATCTTTCCATCCTCGCGTCTTAACGACACCCATTCAGCATACTCGCAGAGTGTTTCGTTGTCTGGCTCTGTATTAAGCGCGAAGTCAACATTGGCGCTAGTGTACTCATGTGTACAGTAGACCCTTAAGTGCTCAGGTAAGCGGCTTAACTTTTGTAAACTGTCGTAAAACACCTCCGGTGTGCCCTCGAACATTCGTCCGCAGCCAGCAGAAAACAAAGTGTCGCCACAAAAAAGTATCGTTTGAGAGACAAAAGCAATGTGATCTAAGGTATGCCCAGGTGTCTCTAATACCTGAAATTCTTGACTCGATTCGTCGATTTGATTTTCATTCCAAAAAAAACGAACTGTATCCCCTTGTTTTAAACGCTTTGTTACCCCAGAGATTTTAGGATTGGTTGGTCCGTAAACCTTAACATTCGGCCAATGGTCGAGCAGGGGTAAGATGCCACCTGTATGATCGTAATGATGATGAGTCACCAATATCGCGTCTAAACTTAGTCCATTCTCATTTAAAAAGCGTTGCACAGGTTGATGGTCGCCAGGGTCAACCACAACTGCTTTGTCGTCATCGTGCATGCACCAAATGTAATTGTCTTGAAATGCTTTGATCGCAGTAATTTTCGGTTCTGCTTTCAATAGTGCCTCCGCGATATTTTGTTCTGATCAAGAAAGTTATGTTACTTTATTAATATGTTAGCAAACTTGCAAGTTTAGAGAAGATTCAGATGTTTATGCGCTCGGCACGAAGTGAAGAAACACCAAAGTACCCCAAGGAATGGTCTGAATTAAGCCAGGGACAGCTTGCAAAAGCAGAGCTTGAGCTGGCTTTAGTGCCAATTACGGAACGAACGTTTGGTTATTTTTTAGTGAAACTCGGCAGTTTAAGTAGTCAACTACAGTTGACAAAGTGCGGTGTGAGAAACCAGTTTTCATGCACTTTGCAAATGTGCGACGACACAAACGTGCGCGGCGAATCTTTTAGATTACCTTTTCAAAATAACAGTGTTGATGCTTTTGTGTTAGGGGCTGAACTAGACTTTGCACAAGACCCACATCAAATCGTAAGAGAAATTGACAGAGCGCTAACATCCGATGGTCGCATCATAATTGCTGGTTTCAATCCCTATAGCATTGCGGGTGTATTGAAATATTTACCAATAAACCGGAAAAACGTTTTGCATCAGGGGCGTTTTTTTACTGCGGCGCGCATTAAAGATTGGTTACAGTTACTCGATTTTGAAATAACTAAACATGAGCACCTTGTATATTCTTCTTTATTTGTCCGACATCCTTTAAGGGGCGAAAAGTGGATACAGAGATGGTGTAAACGTTATCTACCTTGGTTTTCTTCAATGTACGTGATTGAGGCGAGAAAGCGAGAAATCCCACTTTCTCCAATTAAACCCAAATGGAAACTCAAGCCGAAGTTTGCGAGCTCACCAGCGAGTGCGAGAAACGCCCATTCTTAGCGTTTCTCATCAAACCTAACTCGTGTATAAATTTTACTGTTTTATTTGACTCGCATACCTGCAGTAGCGCCATCATGCGGTTCAAGAATGTATAGGTCTTTCCCACCGGGTCCAGCCGCGAGAACCATGCCTTCAGACATACCAAAACGCATTTTTCGAGGTGCCAGGTTAGCGACCATAACCGTATGTTTACCAATCAGCGTTTCAGGTGCATAAGCCGACTTTATGCCAGCGAAGACTTGGCGCGTTTCATTACCTATATCAAGCTCAAGCCTTAATAGCTTATCTGCTTTTTCTACTGCTTCAGCATGCACAATTTTCGCGATCCTAAAATCGACTTTGGCAAACTCATCAAAACTAATTGTGTCTGCAATCGGTTCCACTTCACTAACATTGGAATTTTCAGAAGCGTTTGAGTTGCTTGATTCTTTCGCAGTTGCAGAAGAGCTGGCTTTCAAATTTTCTTTCGATGCCTCAATCATGGCTTCTACATGTTTGGCATCTACCCTTTGCATTAAGGCTTTGAATTTATTAATACTGTGTCCGGTCTTAACTTCGTTAATACTATCCCAAGTAAAGGAATCGTTTAAGAAGGCTTGAGCTTGTTGAGATAGTGCGGGTAACACTGGCGTTAAATACACCATCAAAATCCTAAACAAATGAATACCCATCGAACAAACATCATGAGTAAATTGTTGTTTGGTTTCATCTTTGATAGTGACCCACGGGGCCTGAGCATCAATGTACTGATTTGCTTTGTCTGCAAGTGCCATGATGTCTCTTATCGCTTTATGATAATGACGTTTCTCTATCGAATCAGCAATGCTAGCCTGAGCGTCCTGAAACTCTTTCAACAACTCAGCTTGTTCGATATCGTCTGATAACTTTCCGTCAAAACGTTTAGTAATAAAGCCGGCGCAGCGAGATGCAATATTGACGACCTTTCCAACCAAATCAGCATTGACTTTTTGAACGAAGTCTTCAAAGTTCAGGTCTATATCACTTACTGCGTCGTTCAATTTGCTCGCAAAATAATAGCGCAAATACTCGGGTTGAAGATGCTCTAAGTAGGTACGGCCTTTTATAAACGTACCTTTCGATTTGGACATCTTTGCCCCATTAACCGTCACAAAGCCATGAATATTTACGCCACTAGGTTTTCTGAAACCTGCACCTTGAAGCATGGCTGGCCAGAACAAGCAATGGAAGTAAGTAATGTCTTTACCTATAAAGTGATATAATTCAGTATCGTTGCCTTCTTCCCAAAACTCGCTATCGTTAATACCATTGGCTTCTGCAAAGTTTCTGAAGCTTGCCATGTAGCCTACTGGCGCATCAACCCAAACATAAAAGAATTTGCCTGGAGCGTCAGGGATCTCAAAACCAAAGTAGGGTGCATCTCTGCTTATATCCCATTGCTGAAGACCTTGCTCAAACCATTCTTCTAATTTATTTGCCATTTCGTTTTGAATCGCGCCAGAACGAATCCAATCTTTTAGCATTCCTTCAAATTTAGGGAGGTCGAAGAAATAATGCTCTGATTCTTTTAAGATTGGCTCAGCACCCGAAACAACAGAACGAGGGTTCTTTACTTCCGTTGGGCTGTAGGTAGCACCACAAACATCACAGCTGTCACCATTTTGGTCTTCTGCGCCACACTCAGGGCAGCTGCCTTTTACAAAACGGTCTGGTAAAAACATCTCTTTTTCTGGGTCATACAACTGATTAATGGTCTTTTTAGAGATATATCCACTTTCATTTAAACGATTGTAGATTAATTCACAAAAAGCCTTGTTTTCAGGCGAGTGAGTCACATAGTAATTATCGTAATCGACCAAAAAATCTTGTAAGTCCTGATGATGTTCTGCACGAGTTTGCTCTACCATTTGCTCAGGCGTAATGCCTAACTCTTGAGCTTTGAGCATCACTGGTGTGCCGTGAGCGTCGTCAGCACAAACGCTGTAGCATTCATGACCTCTGAGCTTTTGAAAGCGAACCCAAATATCGGTTTGTATGTGCTCAAGTAAATGCCCTAAATGGATTGAACCGTTTGCGTAAGGCAAAGCGCTTGTGACCAATATGCGTCGTTGTTTGGCTTGCATAAAATGGAAGACCCTCGTTGTCAATTTTATGGGGCGGAATGATAACCGAATCTATCAATAGATACACCCTGATTTCTCTATTGGACAGTGTTTGAAAGTGATTTTATCAGGCAAATAATATTAAGGGAGTCTATTGTGAGTAAAATAGGGGGAGCGAACATTAATCACCAAATTTATATCTTGGGTAAGCACAGTAAAGGCGTCTTTTGTTATTATAGTCTGCACAAGCGTTCACAGCCGATAATCATAAGGGAATTTGGCCATGTCATCTGATTCGCAAAATATGTCGCCTAAATCGAATAATATAGCTTCTAAAGATCAAAATTCTGCGTCAAAAGAAGGAAGTTTTGATGAACTAAGCCACTTGGTTTGCCTGGTATTAAACAAGGCTTTTTTACTTGATGACACTACTGTTTTTGAAATGGAATGGGAGAAGCGGGCGGCCCAAAAAGGCTTATTTGGCTTATCGAAATCAAAAGAGGCTCTGCATTGTCGAATACGTTTTCCTTTCCTTGTCGACTCTGTATGGGAGGCGATAAAAGAGGCCTTTGCTAAACAATCCGAACTGAAAAACATCGTTTTTGAGAAAAATTACGATATTCCCATTTTCAAGAGCGCCAAGTCCCCAGTTGGACGGGTAAAAAACATTATCGCGGTCAGCTCTGGTAAAGGGGGCGTTGGTAAATCGGCGAGTGCTTTGAATTTGGCAATAGCTTTGCAGTGCGAAGGTGCAAGAGTCGGTATTCTCGACGCAGATATTTACGGTCCTTCTATTCCTATTATGTTAGGAACGCAAGACCAGCACCCCGAAAGTCCAGACAACAAAACCATGTATCCCGTTGTTGCACACGATGTGTATAGCAATTCAATAGGGTACTTAGTACAGAATGACCATGCTTCTATTTGGCGTGGACCAATGGCAAGTAAGGCTCTTAATCAACTAATGCTAGAGACTCAATGGCCTATCTTAGATTACCTAATCGTTGATATGCCGCCTGGCACAGGAGACATACAGCTAACGATGTGCCAACAGCTTCCGTTAACCGCTGCGGTAGTGGTGACAACACCTCAGGATATTGCGCTCTCTGACGCGGCCAAAGGCATTTCTATGTTTAAGAAATTGGATATTCCCGTACTTGGGCTGATTGAAAACATGAGTTATTTTGAATGTGGTCATTGTCATACTAAAACCGCTATTTTTTCAGACAAAGGCGCGGAAAAATTATCCGATAAATATGATTTGCCTTTGCTCGCACAAGTGCCATTAGACCCAGTCATCCGAGCCTTCAGTGATGAGGGACGTTCGTTAATACACGAACAACCAACGCATCCGATTTCGCAAATTTACAGGCAGGCTGCCTTGGACATGAGTAAAGCCCTGTTTTCTGGTGTTGATATATTGCCACTTGCTGCGAATATGAAAAACAGGATTCAAATTACACAACTCGATTAAGAGTTTAGGGCTTGCACCAAGCTCATTGAAGCCCCATAATTTAACGCAATTAAAACTTATAGCGACTATCGATTTATGCGGTTATGTGACAAACATATCAAACAACATCTGGCGCAAGGCGACATTAAGATAGTACCAGAGCCAAGCGATCAAAATATCAGCGGAGTAACCGTCGATGTGACTTTAGGCGATAAATTTCGAGTCTTCGAAGACCATGCTGCCCCTTACATTGACTTAAGTGGCCCCAAAGAAGAGGTTCAACTCGCGTTAGATGAGGTCATGAGTGATGAAATCGTGATCGATAATGATAAAGCGTTTTTTCTGCATCCTGGCGAATTGGCAATTGCGGTAACTCACGAATCAATCACATTGCCGAGCAACATGGTAGGGTGGCTAGACGGTAGGTCTTCACTTGCGCGTTTAGGACTTATGGTACATGTAACCGCTCATAGAATTGACCCAGGTTGGTCGGGCAATATCGTATTGGAGTTTTTTAATTCTGGTAAGTTGCCGTTAGCTCTTAAACCGGGCATGAAAATCGGTGCATTGAGTTTTGAGTTGCTATCTGATCACGCTGAAAAACCTTATAATTCGCGCAACGATGCCAAATACCGAAATCAAGATGGTGCCGTCGCCAGCCGCATAGGAGCGGGCGATTGAGTGCATACGATTTTATTGGCGATATTCATGGTTATTACGAAGCGTTCGAGACGCTTCTTTATAAACTAGGATATCAGCCAGTAAACGGTGTGTGGCAAAACCCAGAACGAACCCTTGTTGTATTAGGGGACATGATTGACCGTGGTCCAAGCCAGAAACTCGTAGTAGATCTAGTACGTAAAATGGTCGAACACGGCAAAGCTATAGCGATAATGGGAAACCATGAGTTTTATGCGATTGCATGGACTCTTAAAGGCAAGAATGGTGAACCACTTCGACCTCACTCTGATAAAAACTTGGCCGAACACGCTGAATTTTTATTGCAAGCTTCCGTAGACTCAAAATGGTATTCCGATACGATTGAGTGGTTTAAAACCTTGCCATTATTTGCTGATCTTGAAAATTGTCGAGCTATTCATGCGGCTTGGAGCGATGACAAAGTAGAACAAGTGCAACGATACACGAAAGAAAATGGCCAGTTGTTTCCTGAGTTTTTTGCGGATCCTGAAGGGGTAGAGCCTTCTTTTTACAAAGCGCTAGAGTATTGTTTAAATGGACCGAAAATCACGCTCCCACAAGGGGCTTTTTTTATTGATTCTGCTGGTAAAAAGCGAATAAAAATGCGCCTGAAATGGTGGGATATCCCCGAAAATCCGAGTTATCAAAATGCTTGTACTTCGGTTCCAGAGCCCTCACAGTTACCTGATGAGCCACTTGAATTGGCAAGCTTGCCAGTCATTTCTTCTTCTAAGCCGATTTTCTTTGGACATTATTGGATGCAAGGCAAACCAAGGTTGATGTCTGATAAAATGACTTGCTTAGATTTTTCGGTAGTCCAAAAGGGGGGCTCCTTAGCCGCCTATCGGTACGATGGAGAAGAACACTTAGATGAAGGCAAACTCATATGGGTAGAAAATCATTTATAGTCGTACAACTAGCAGTACAACTCGTTGTAAAACGGTTTCGGGTGTAAGAAATGAATCATCTGTGGCGTAAAATTAACCTTCATGAACGCGAAACTCAATTACAGGCCAGATTTAAAACGAAAAGCGCGGCTTGCATTTCCAGCTTTTTCTGATGGGATATCTCACTCCACTGCGCCCAGAAACAGATTCAAACAAATGGACGTGATCAAACTCACATTCTATATTGGGAGGATATAATTCGCAGGGCGGATTGTCTTTTAAGCCTCTAGCAATGGTTACGTGTGGTCTGTACTGAGAATGCTTGACTGGTATATGGCATTGTTTAGCCAATTTGTCAGTTCGCTTTGCTAAGTCTTGCAAAGACATTGGAATAGAACTTGGGGCAACAAAGAGTACTTTCGGTTTAGACCAATACCCCATTTGATCAAGTCTCAAAGAGATTTTTTGAATTTCTTGTTCGTCCATCTCAGCACATATGCGGTCTAAATTGTTTTGCTCAATACTACCTAAAAAGCTTAATGTTATATGGAAGTTTCCCGCGGGAACCGCCTTATCCATGCTTGGTAGAGCTTTATCTCTCCACTGCTCCAATGTTAACTTATTCTGAATTGATAAATCTAAGCCAAGAAAACAACGCAAATTTCATCCCCAAATCTTTATGTTCGTATCTGTCATAATAGTGATGTTACTATAAGTTTGACATAGCTTATAAGTATACAGCTTCTAAAAATGAAGCTTAAGAGGACATAGCTTCTATAGACATAAGTTCTCAAGATGTGGCAACAAGGACACAAGAAAATTAAGGTAACCACAAGCTGCATAAAGGTGCGATTGCAAAGATTCGAGGAATTTGATTGTGAACAATATCAATATTATTGTAGGCAGCGTGACGGGCACTGCAACCAGCGTTGCAAGGTTTTTGAATAAAAAGCTATCGGATAGGCTCAATGTGATGTTATTCGAATACCCATGTGTAAACGAAATCTTGTCTGAGAGAGAAGCATTATGGATATTTTGTGTGTCTAATACAGGTGTAGGCGAATTACCCCCAAATATGCGCAAGCTCTACGTTCAACTCAGCGAGCAAGATAGGGACCTATCTAATATAGAGTACGCAGTTATAAACCTTGCGGACAGTAGCTTTAAAAGCTTTGCTAAGTCTGGGATTACCTTAGATGAAGCACTACAGGCATGCAATGCTACGCGCATCGAGGAACGGCTTGTTATAGACGCAATGCTTGATCGCTATCCTCGACAAAGCGCCTTGAATTGGGCCGAAGATATGCTGGCAAAGCGAGGTATGTTGTAGTAACGATTTAAGTGTTATTTTCTGATTGATTATAATTACTTCATTTAGTCCTAAAAACTCTATTTTTATAGGGAAAACGGTAGCTTTTTAACACACAATCCATATAATGCTGTGCTTCGGTCGGTGTGTGGCGCAGCTTGGTAGCGCACTGTCATGGGGTGTCAGGGGTCGGAGGTTCAAATCCTCTCACACCGACCAATTCTACTGCCCTCCACTTAGCTTCCCTTAAGATCCGCGTTCACGTGATTAATCCAGTGGCAGTTACGCGCTGCGCTGTAAAGATTGTTTCAAGCTAATTAAGTTATGCCATATCTTTGTAGTCAATGATTATAATGTAATGGCTACGGGGGTTTGCACGCCCGCTTGCTCTCTTAGGAGTTTATTAATTTTAGCGCAGGCAGCGTTTGCTTTTGTCGCATATTTGTCATCTGACCAAAAAATGCATTCTCTTCTACCTTTAAATGCCTTCAAGTCATCGCTTTTAAAAGACGCACTATTGAATAAAACCCAGCCACCTGAAAAACCTGATGGAGCTGGTGCAGGATGCCCATCAGGAATGCGAACAAGTATTTGAGTTTTAGACTCAGTAATAAACTTAACTTTGTGATAAAAAGGTCCACCCGCGTCGACGAATGTCCAATTCTTAACTTCTGAACGTGTGCTGTATGAGGTAAACATACAGGGATCAAAAAGCATTCTTGTTTGCGCTCCTGTAGCGACAAAATAATGAGAGCTAAACACGCAACGTCCAGTTTCGGCATAAGTGCCGCCAGGCGTTCTAATGTTGCCGTTTATCTGCTGGTCGAAACAGTCGCTTTTCTGTTTGGTTGCGAAACCGCTCATCCCATTTGCTTCAGAGACCGTTTCTGCGTTTTCATCGTTAAGCTGCTCGTTAATTAATAGTACCAAGGCGTCGGCCAATGAGGCGCAATCGACAGTAACATTCTCGTTAACATCTCTATCGAGTAAGGTATTTCCCTCATTTCCAGTAATTTTTTTTGCAGAATAGCTGTAAGTTTTTCGCGCATGAGCAGAAAAACATAAGAATAAACGCCTTGCATTAATCGCATGTTCACCGGCGCTCGCTTGCTGAATTACCCATTCTCTCACTGTTGCCATGTTGTCACCTCAATTCATTTGAGGTCTCACTCTACTTGGAACAGTGCATGGTGGCTACTAAAGAAAGCAAAAAAGAGTATAAATTTTGTACTCTTACTTTTAGACAGTCATTAATTATGACTCTGTTTGCATGCACACCATTCAAGAATAAATAAATGCGATGAAACAGCAGCAAAGTGAAAAATATAAACGCCATAACCCTGAAACAATGCCACTTTTCTTGTGTATATAAAAGTCCCCAAGACGCATCGATTTTGGAGACTTTGTACGAAGTGTCAGCTTATTTTACAATTTTCGACGAACTACAAACCCCAAAGCTAAAGCAAATAAACCGAGCGTGAGAGGAGCAAATGCTTCTACATGTTCTAAAGAAAAACTATCTACAGCGATACCATCACTGACATCGATATTAGTAAACCAAGCATAGCGAACATCACCAACATCACTAAACGTATAGCTATTAGCGACTCGGCTCTCTGTAAATAATAAACTATTGCTTGCGTCATATAGATTTAAATCTCCAACCAGTGTACCGCCGTCATTTCGAAACAAGTGTTCAAAAATACACCAGCCACTGTTACCAACGACGAAGTTATTTTGATTCTCTAAATCTTCCCTGGGATCATAATTAGTGTTGTTGGACCCGCCGACTAAAAGATTACCAGTACTTGAGTCTTTAGTGACGTGAAATATAAAATCTTGTAAAAATCCACCGCCAATAGGGTTCAAAGCCGCTGAAAAGTCAAAACCTTCTCCTGAGGCAATATTTGTGTCGAGATAAACAGCTGTTCTGACTATCGCCTGTGTTGGAAATGCCGTGCCATCATTCACTCCGGCGAAGTTGGAATATGGACCTCTGGCAGTTTGAGTTAATCTGGCATGATTGCTACCTTCAAAAGAACTTATACCAGACGCTCCTGACGCTTCTTGGCTTATTGTTCCAAAATTTCCGCCGTCAAACCAGCCATTCGTATCATTTTCAAATCCTTGACTAAAAATTAGATTTGCTGAGGCAAGAGGCGCTAAAAGCGTCAGTAAGGAGCTAAGTAGTATTGTTTTTATTTTCATATAACATATCCTTTTAATTAGAGTTATAGCTAATATTTATTAGTCTTTAGTCTAATGTAATTGCGATACCACAATCTAATATCAAAGCTTTTTCATGCACTTAAGTATATAATTTAGAATGAATAAATGTGGTTTGTAAAATAATCTGACATTTTATAAGTATTTTTACTAGCATCTCATTTATTTGGATAAATGTTACAACACAACATAAATATTGCTCGCATGTATAAGCTAGCAAATTTGTCGAGGCTTGACTCATTATTGGACCCTAACAACATGCTGAAGTAGTAAATGCAAACGTTCAGAAGCCATTTAAATAGCATTGAGAAAAAATTCTGATTAAAAAATCTACAAAAAACATCAATATGAGAGTATTGTCTAATCCTATATGAATTAAGTAGCGCGTTCATATTTACACTTTGTTTTTCATTGGAATTGCTTTGTGCTTTTCATATTAATACCTCAAAACTACATGACGAATTTTTACCTATAGCTTAGATAAATTATTAAATTTCGAGTGTAGTTTATAGCTCAATCACATCTTATAAGGAGAGCAATAATGCTTGAGAAAAAGCTTCAAAAAGGTATGGCTGCAAATTGGTTACCCACAAACGAGGCAACTTCAGGGGTAGGTAAAGAAATGTCTGTTGGTGCAGTCAATCTGCCTGGTGGCGAAGGAATATACCTTCCTTTTGCCAAAAACGGTATAAACTTTGTAGAGTCAAACGGTAAGGATGTGGTCAGTTATAATTTCACTGGTTGTATTATGGCTACGTACACAAAAAATGGCTCGCGTCGTGTGTGTCACGTTTCGACTGGGGACGGGCAAGATTGCAAGAGTGAATGGGCTACGATTCAGCAGCAGTCAACTAATGTAAAAGCGTTCAAGCCACATTTAGCTGCTAATATTG
>CBFHTO010000016.1:0-62535 GCA_965658765.1 Glaciecola sp.
GCTGGTACACAAAAATATACATATTCAACCGCTCTCTATTCCACCGTAACTGATTTTGCGAGGTTCCTTGGCTGATCTACATCAGTGCCTTTGATGAGGGCGACGTAGTACGATAGTAGCTGCAGTGGTATAGTGTATAAAATTGGAGCGATGGGCTCTTGGCAGTGCGGTACTTGGACTACGCGCATGGTCTCGTCGCTTTCAAACTGGGCGTCTTTGTCTGCAAATACATACATGATACCGCCTCGAGCGCGCACTTCTTCGACGTTCGATTTGAGCTTTTCTAGCAACTCATTGTTTGGTGCTACCACGATTACCGGCATATCCGCGTCAATCAATGCAAGCGGGCCATGCTTGAGCTCGCCCGAAGCATAGGCTTCAGCGTGTATGTACGAAATTTCTTTGAGTTTGAGTGCGCCTTCAAGGGCGATTGGGTATTGATCTCCGCGCCCTAAAAATAAGCTATGGTGCTTATCCGAAAACTCTTCTGCGAGTTCTTCAATTTCCTGCGCAAGGGTCAGTGTTTCTTCCAGTTTGGCGGGCAAGCCAATCAGTGCCGACACAATATCATTGCTAATCTTGCTGTCCATGCCCTTGTACTTGCCTATGGCAAGTGTGAACATCAATAGTGCAGCTAACTGAGTTGTAAAGGCTTTGGTCGATGCAACGCCAATTTCTGCCCCAGCACGAGTCATGAATTTAAGATCGGACTCTCGAACTAGAGAACTTCCGTCGACGTTACAAATTGTCAGGCTCGCCATGTAGCCAGATGCTTTAGCTAACTTAAGTGCGGCTAGTGTATCGGCCGTTTCCCCCGATTGGCTAATGGTAAGTAGAAGACTGTTCTTTGGCACAAAAGATTTGCGGTACCGAAATTCTGAGGCTATTTCAACGTCACATTGCACGTTTGCGTATTGTTCAAGCCAGTATTTTGCAGTAACACCCGCGTGATAACTGGTGCCACAGGCAATAATTTTAACATAATCGACTTTTTCGAAGATGGCGTCAGCGCCCGCACCAAATAGCTCTTCGTTCAAGCCATCTGCAGACACTCTGCCTTTGATCGCGTTACGGATTACATGCGGCTGTTCATATATTTCTTTGAGCATGTAGTGACGGTAGCCAGCTTTGTCACCCGCATCGTGGGTAATATTTGATTCAACGATTTCGCGTTCAACTTTATTGCCATCTGCGTCGTAAATGTCGACTTCAAAGCGCGTTATTTGCGCTACGTCGCCTTCTTCTAAGAAGATGAAGCGCCTGGTGACCGGTAACAGAGCCATTTGGTCAGAGGCTAAGAAGTTTTCACCCAAGCCAAGCCCAATGACTAACGGGCTACCGGAGCGAGCGACCACAAGCTTATCTGGAGTGGTTTTATCCATAACCACAGTGCCATAAGCACCTTCAAAGGTTTTCACTGCTGCTTTTACCGCTTTTAATAAGTCTTTCTCGCTTTGCATATGCAAAGCAATGCTGTGTGCAATGGTTTCAGTATCAGTATCTGAAACAAAGCCAAAGCCTTTCGCTTGTAGGGTCTCACGTAGGGGTTTGTGATTTTCGATGATGCCGTTGTGCACAATGGCAAAACGGTCTTCGCTCGCATGCGGATGCGCGTTTTGTTCAGTTACACCACCGTGCGTAGCCCAGCGTGTATGGGCAATTCCGGTGCTACCAAGTCCGTTCTGATCATTGATTGCATCAACTAAGGCCTGAACTTTTCCGGTTTTTCGGACAATAGAGAGTGCTTCGTTATTAACAAGGGCAACGCCAGCGCTATCGTAACCTCGATATTCTAAGCGCTTTAGACCTTCTAACAGTATTTGGATGACATTTCGTTCAGCGACTGCGCCTACAATTCCACACATAATCTCAAGGTTCCCTTTATTTATTCTTACTAGGCTTTTGCCAGCCAGATATATTTCGTTGTTTGCTGCGCGCAATGGCCAGTTGTTCACTCTCGACAGTTTTAGTAATGATACTTCCTGCGCCGACCGTTGCGCCGTCTTGGATATTTACAGGAGCCACCAGAGCTGAGTTTGAACCAACAAATACATCGTTACCAATGGTCGTCGTAAACTTGTTTACACCATCGTAGTTACAGGTGATGGTGCCCGCCCCAATATTGGCGTTCTCACCGATAAAAGCATCACCTACATAGCTTAGGTGATTTACCTTAGAGCCTTTACCTACCACCGCTTTTTTGATCTCTACGAAGTTCCCAACTTTGGCTTTGTCATGTAGATGAGCACCGGGTCTTAAGCGAGCGTATGGCCCAACGGTGCATTGATTATCGACCTTAGCTTGCTCAACTAAAGAAAAAGCTTCGATTCTTGTATTATCACCAATATCACAATCTTTTAGAACGCAGTTAGCCCCAATAGTTACATTGTTCCCAAGGCGAACATGCCCTTCTATCACTACATTCACGTCGATAAACACGTCTTGGCCGTGAATTAACTCGCCGCGCACATCTAGGCGCGAAGGGTCGGCAAGCCCAAGACCTTCTAACATTAGTCCCTCGGCCAGGCGCTGCTGATAGGCTCTTTCTAAACTGCTCAACTGCAGCCTGTTGTTCACGCCTTCAACTTCTCGGTGCCAGAGTGCTTGAGCAGATGCAATACGCTTCCCTTCTTTTGCTGCCATTTCTATTACATCAGTAAGATAATATTCTTGCTGGGCATTGTCGTTGGATAATTTTGATAACCAGTTTTTCAGGTCGGCTGCGCCCATGATCATCATGCCGGTATTCGTTTCCTTAATAGCGGCTTGTTCGGCAGTGGCGTCTTTTTGTTCAACAATGGCGACAATGTTGTCTGTCTCATCCCGAATGATTCTTCCCATGCCACTTGGGTCGTCTAACACCACAGTGAGTAAGGCTAAATCCGCGCCTTTTTTGGCTTTTATTAAGTTTTGCAATGTTTCACGTGAAATCAGAGGGGCATCGCCGACTAGAATTAAGACATCGTCCTCATCCCGAAGATGCTCTTGAGCTTGCATTACAGCGTGCCCAGTGCCGAGTTGCTCGGCTTGCAGACACCAATTTACCTTATGTTTGTTGAGAGCCTTTTGTAACTGTTCGCCACCATGACCATACACTAAGTTGATTTGCTCACTTCCAAGGTCGTAAGCAGTATCTATGATATGTTCAACCATGGGTTTGTGTGCAATTTTATGCAGTACCTTCGGAAGAGTTGATTTCATTCTTGTGCCTTTTCCCGCAGCAAGAATGACCACTGAAAGCGCCATAGACTGTCCTTAATTCTTTTCTTAATTTCAGTGTACAAAAGCCTTCATGTATTGTCAGTATCTTTTACATATTACTTCTTGTTGGTCTTAGATCGCTCGTTAGTGACGAATACCTGTATATTCATCGTATGAACCTTGAAAGTAATGCAGTTTTTGGTCTTTGATTTCAATGATGGAAGTCGCCAAGCTTGACACAAATTCTCTGTCATGACTGACAAACACAAGTGTTCCATCAAACAGCTTGAGTGCTTTGTTAAGGGCTTCAATGGCTTCCATATCCATGTGGTTAGTGGGCTCGTCCATGACCAATACATTTATGTCTTGCATCATCAACTTGCCAAACATCAAGCGGTTCTTTTCCCCTCCAGAGCAAACGCTTACGTCCTTATTTATATCGTCAGACGAGAATAACAAGCGGCCTAAAATGGCTCGAACAGCCAAGTCATCATGCTTTGGTGTGCGCCATTGACTCATCCAATCAAATAAATTCATAC
Organism: Glaciecola sp.; assembly: GCA_965658765.1. GTDB lineage: Bacteria > Pseudomonadota > Gammaproteobacteria > Enterobacterales > Alteromonadaceae > Glaciecola. The sequence goes on from CBFHTO010000016.1 coordinate 3,741, forward strand.
TCACCGCAAAATCATTGCTAACGTCCTGTGGACAATAACCAATTACGGCGTTTTCAGACCATTTCAAAGTGCCACCATTGGCTGAGAGCTCATCTACTAAGCATTTTAAAAAGGTAGTTTTACCCGAGCCGTTTTCACCAATGACCGCTAGCTTAGATCCGGCCTCTAGCAATATGTCTCCACCCTTAAACAGTGTCTCACCGTCGAATCCATGTTCCACGTTGTGCATTTCGAGCGCTAGGCGATGAAGTTTTTTATGTTGTTTGTATGTGATATATGGTGATTGTCGACTTGAGGCAACCACCTCTTCAAGTTGAATTTTTTCCATTCGTCTAGCGCGTGAGGTCGCCTGCTTTGCTTTTGATGCGTTGGCAGAAAAACGCGCCACAAAGCTTTGTAGCTCCTCTATTTCTGCGGTTTTTTTGGCGTTTTCTGAATGCAATTGTTCTTGCGCTAAACTTGCTGCGGCTTGGTAAGCTTCGTAGTTGCCCGGATAAATTCTAAGCTCACCATAATCGATATCAGCCATGTGAGTACAAACGGCGTTTAAGAAGTGCCTGTCATGTGAAATGATCACCATAGTGCATTTACGTTGGTTGAGTACGTCTTCAAGCCATTTAATTGTGTATATGTCGAGGTTATTGGTAGGTTCGTCGAGGAGTAAGATATCAGGGTTAGAAAACAATGCCTGTGCTATGAGTACTCTCAACTTAAGCCCAGGCGCGACTTCTGACATTAAGCCAAAGTGGTAGTTCTCTTCTATGCCGGCTTCAACAAGTAATTCTATTGCTCTTGTCTCTGCTGTGTAGCCGTCCATTTCAGCAAATTCTGACTCTAAATCTGCGACTTTCATGCCATCTTCTTCTGACATTTCTAGCATTGAGTATATGCGGTCGCGCTCTTGTTTTATTTCCCAAAGACGAGTATCACCCATGATCACAGCATCTACGACAGAGTATTGTTCAAAAGCAAACTGATTCTGATTAAGCGTACCGATCCGCTCTCCTGGAGATAGTGACACGTTGCCAGACGTGGGCATAAGCTCCCCGCTTAATATTTTCATAAAGGTTGATTTACCGCAGCCATTCGCGCCAATTAAACCATAGCGGTTGCCATTGCCGAATTTAGCCGAAATGTTTTCGAAGAGGGGTTTTGCACCAAACTGCATGGTGATGTTTGCGGTAGTAATCAAACTGAATATCCTTTGGGTGAAGCGAAAAATAATGCGTATGTAAAACGCGCGCACTATACATCAAAGCACTGCAAAAGTATCACCGTAGCGCTAATTAATCCTATGAGAGGCTTTGGTTTTAAGACTAATCTCTGCACCTCAAGGCGGACAAGATAGATGAAATGAAATAAGGACTTAACTCGATAATCAAATTTGCAGCAAGACACCCCATAGATGAGGCACCTACAATACGGTATACTCAATCAAGTGTCCTTTTTTATTGATGTACATACATGCTGTTAAATGACGTACTGCGCCGCCTCCGATTTGCCCTTTCACTCGACAATAAAGCTACCATCGCAATATTTAAGTTGGCAGACTATGAACTCGACGAGGATTACCTGACAGGTATGATGCGAAAAGAAGACGAAAATGGCTTTTTACCTTGCCGAGATAAAATCTTGGCGCTGTTTTTAGACGGACTCATTGTAAAGAAACGCGGAAAAAAAGAGGGCGTAGAGCCAAAAGTGCTAAAAGCTGGCGAACGTTTGAGCAATAATGAGATTTTACGCAAAATCAAAATCGCGCAGAACTATCAACAAGACGATATGCTTAAAATTCTAAGGGCAGGTGGCCTTCCCTTAGGAAAAAGTGAGCTGAGTGCATTATTCCGAAAAAGTGATCATCGAAGCTACCGACCTTGTGGTGATCAACTGCTGCGAAACTTTTTGCAGGGTATGGTTAAGACGTATCGCCCAGACGCCTATAAAACAGCGCATTAGGTTTGCCGGTCTCTATAATCTGCAATAGTCAAAATCAGTTTTTACAAAAACGAAAATTTGTTATTCGATAATTCCATCGATCCACAGCTGACATTATACGAACAGTATCGGCGCGAAAAGTGTTACCATTACAATAGTCTATGAGACTTTTCGTTGCGGGTACCGAAAATGCGCAAATACGTTTGTTGCCAACATCACACCTATGATGATGAAACCGCCACCACTTAATTGCATTGCTGATAGCGTCTCGTTTAGTACGGCATAACCCCACAAAATACCAAATAAGGGGACTAAGTAACCAACGGTGATGGCTTTTGATGCACCGACTTTTGCAATTAAGTCAAAATACAATATATACGCTAGGCCCGTGCTAATAAATCCTAAGATAAGTGCACTCACGCCTGCCTTAATCGTGGGTATTTGTGACGGGAAATAGATCAACGCCAATGGCAATAATATTAATGAACAAAAAAACTGGCTGCCCGCAGCGATAGCAAATGGCTTTACGTGTCCAAGGTGCTTTTTTAAGTAGCTTGCTGTTATTCCGTAACATAAAGTTGCGATTAAAATACATATGACCGGTACGATCGATGCCTCTTGTCCGGTGCTCTGCTCATAGCTTATCAACACCACGCCAAAAAAACCAAATAACACGCCAAGTAGCCCGAGCTTACCGATGGATTCTTTTAGATACAAATACGCGACAATAACGCCAAACATGGGAGCAGTGCCATTTAAAATCGCGGCTAGGCCTGCTTCAATATGAACCAAGGCATAGTTAAAAAGGCAAAATGGTATGGCAGTGTTCAGCACGCCAACAAACAATAAGTGTGGCCAATACTGATATAAGTCGCCTTGTTGTTTCTTTAAATACACAATCGGCAAAAGCATAATTGTTGCCGCGACGGCTCTAAATTCAACCAGAGCGAATACGCCGATTTCAGGCACAGCCCATTTCATCAACAAAAAAGACGCGCCCCAAATCGCCCCTAATAAAATGAGCTCAGCAAATTCGATAGCCTTCAAAAGGCACCTTCCAGCTCTAATAGAAATTGTTTTCGCTCTAGGCCGCCTGCATAGCCGGTTAATTTCCCTGAGCTACCAATGATGCGGTGGCAGGGCACAACCACCGCGATCGGGTTTTTCCCATTGGCAGCGCCCACCGCTCGACAAGCTTTAGGCTTACCAAGCGCGTTTGCGATGTCTAAGTAGCTTGCTGTTTCACCGTATTTAATGCCTTTAAGCACATTCCAAACCTGTTGCTGAAACTCGGTGCCTTTGGCATTTAAGGCAAAATCAAATTGGCGCAAATTGCCGCAGAAGTAGTCTTTTAATTGCTCTAGTGCCATTTGGGTGATCGTGTTAGCCGAGCTTAAGGTTTTATTGTCGTAAAACCCAATATGCGTAATTGCATGCTCGTTGGCTTGCACTCGGCAGTACCCGATATCGGTGGTAATTTGGTCAATGTAATTCACAAATAGCACAATCCTATAATAAGTTTCGTTCAGCCAAGGTCGCTCAGGTTCCATAGGCTTAGAGTCAAATAGCTTCGCCAGGGCGCGGATCTCTCTGGTTCGAAACGCTGATTATTCTCACGCAGATGCTTAATTCTTTTTTTTATGATCAGATCACTGTCTAACCAAATATCTGTATTTTTTGAGTTTCTTAGTTTCACGTAGTTGACGGTCCAAGGGCCAATGCCCTTTATCTTGATCCAATCTTGCGTAGGTAAGTCAGGGTCGTCATATATCGCCTGAGCTAGAGAGTGTAAGGTTTCTTTGCGCTTCTGCGGCATTCTTAACATCGATAAATCCGATGCTAGTACTTGACTAGGATTTGGAAACGCACAAAGTGACAGATTGGCAGGGTTTTCTACTCTGCTTGTGTTAGCCGAACCACCAGTAAGATCGTCCACTAATGCATTTAAATTTTTGACTGCGGCTTGCACCGATACTTGTTGACCTAAAATTGCTCGGCAACCTGCTTCAAAGCGGTTTATTATGCTGGGGATCCTAACATCTGGTTGGATCTGATTTTCAATTAGACCAGATAGAAGCAAAGCTCGTCGAATGTCTGAAGGCGAAGCATTCAGATCTAGCATGACTATGATGGCTTGAGAAATCTTGTTACTTAATTCGGAGTACTCTGAGCTGAAGCGAGTTACAAATCGATGATTTTTGGGCTCATGTTCTACTTTTACAAGCACGTCATGACCTTCAATTGTGAGTACTTTATCAAAGCCGTTCTGATGGAAATATTCATTAGCATTAATTTGTCGACGTTGGAAAAATGAAAGCAAGCTTTCCCAATCAAACGGTGCTTTGTAATTTAAACACATTTCGTCCAAAGATTGGTTATTGTCTATCTGATAAAAAGTAGCCGGTGGCTTAATGCGTTTTCTCCTAAAGGTCTTGAGTAGTGAGTTTGTAAAGTAGTTTACACGTTTTAGATTGTAAGTTTATTTCGCTAACGTGGCTATATTACCCTACATTAATGCATGCTTAGCGTGTTCTTAATAAAAGACGAGTAATTGACCTTAATATGTGGATTTTCTCTGTACATACTCATAAAGATTAAATGATGGTATTATTAAAAAAACGCACATGGGCTTTTTTGTGTAAATAAATGAACAAATACTTCGCAAGTCGCCTCTATAAGTAAAATCAAAACGGTAGTAAATAATTGTTGTTTAAATTTCTCATTGCATTCATATTTTCTTGTTGGGCCTATTATTCAAACGCTGAAACAGTGCTCCCTTGGCTTTCTGAATATTCAGAGCACGCAGTAGCCAAGGGTGCAGAATACAAAATACCCGGTATGGCCATTGTCATTGTCAAAAAAGGACAGCCAGCGCACTACATTTTGTATGGTGATACTGAGCGTCGTGGCAAAGCTATTGATAAAGACACAATGTTTCGCTTAGCGTCGGTTTCAAAGACATTTACTGCTGCATTGGTTGCAAAACAGAGCCAACTGAAGCAAATTGATTGGCAAAGTCCTTTGTCCTCTCTTTTGCCGGACTATAAAATAGATAATTATCAAGACCAACCAATTTTATTGCGTCATGTCATTGGTCAATCAGCAGGCTTTATGCCGAACGCATACGACAATTTGATAGAAGCTAATTACGGTCGAAAACGCGTATTAAGCGAACTGGCGAAGCTAGATAGTATTTGCAAACCAGGTTACTGTTATACATATCAAAACGCCTTATTTGGTATTCTTGAAGAATATTATCACTCGCAAAAAAGCAGTTATTCCGAGCAGTTACGTTCCTTACTTTTCGCCCCTTTAAACTTGAGTTCAAGCGTAGGTAAAGCTTCTTTAGAAAACTCGGGTAACTGGGCAAAGCCACACGCCGCCATTGCTCGAAAAAAATGGCGAAAAGTAAGTGTAAAAGATGATTATTATCAATTCGCGCCTGCCGCTGGGATCAACGCAAGCATATCTGATCTTGAAATCTGGGTACGAGCCATGTTGCTAGAATATCCAGAGGTAGTTAATGACACTATGGTGGCGCAAATGACCCAGCCGCGAGTGCAAACGAAACGCGAGTTACGTCGTAGGATATGGCGAAAGAACCTTAAAACAGCACACTATGGCCTCGGTTGGAGAGTTTATAATTTTGGTGGTGTTAAACTTAATTATCACGGCGGCTGGGTTCAAGGTTATCGGGCTGATGTGGCGTTTTCACCAGATTTAGATATCGGTATAGCAATTCTAATGAACGCCGAAAGTAATGTTATTAACGATATTAGCGCAGAGTTTTGGGATTTAGCATTAAAAAATCGCAATCAGAATTTGCAGTGAAATAAACCACAAATTTGTAAGCATCACTCTGAAGAACTAAACTTAGCGGCCGTATTGCCGATGGATTAGAGTGGCTTTAGTATAATTCGAACTTAAAGAAGGGGAGGTATAGATACCTTAATTTATATACCTTGTGCCTTGGAGTCTTAAGCAAATATGAAAATAAGCGTTGCCACCAGCACTAAAAACGCGATCATTGATATGGTGTATCAACAAACCATTAGGATGTCGATAAGTCATCCTGTGGCGGCCGCGTTTGCTGTTTTTTGGTATTCCGATGTTGCTCCCTTAGCTGAACTGCTTGTTTGGTTTAGTGCAGTCGCGACAGTCACTTGTCTTAGAGTCTGTTTGTTCGTGACTTATAACAGTAAAAAGCATATTTATACCAATATGTGGATGCACTTCGCAGCGCTGGCGTCTTTTATTACAGGTGCGATTTACGCATTCGGGTTTATCTATTTTACCCCTATTACGCAAGATAAATATATCGTAGTTGCGGGTCTTTTTGCTGTGTCAATGAGTGCAGCCGCAGTAATTGGATACGGTGCAAGTATTTATGCCATATTGAGTTTTTCCATTCCAGTAGTTGTGCCAACTACGATTTATTTCATGTTCTTTGCTGGTGATACTGGTTTTATTACTGGGCTAACCTTGTCATTTTTTGCAGTGGTTGTAATGTCGCTCGTTTCTCAGATAAACGACGCTTATAAACGCTCACTCAGTCTCAATTTTCAAAACAAAGTTGAAATTGAACGACGCAAGCTCGTAGAGCATAAACTGCAAGAGATATCGCGCATGGACAGCCTAACAGGCGTCTTTAATAGGCGTTATTTTGACGAAATACTCGATGTTGAAATCGGACGGGCTTATAGAAATCACACATCTTTGTGTTTACTAATGTTTGATATTGATTTTTTTAAAGAATACAACGACTGCTATGGGCACGTGGCAGGCGATAACTGTCTGATTAAAGTCGCGGACATCGCCTCTAAATTGGCTTGTCGTAAGGGGGATTTACTTGCTCGTTATGGCGGAGAAGAGTTTGCGATTATTTTACCAAATATCGATTTGAAAGGTGCTAATGCTTTTGCTAAAAAGCTGCAGATGGCCATTCAAAACCACGAAATTGAGCACTCATCCAGCCCCTTAACCAGTTTGAAAGTTGTGACCATCAGTGTCGGCGTAAGCAACCTCACGCCTTTCACAAAAATGAAAGCTGGAGATTTGCTTGAAGAGACTGACCGAGCACTCTACGAAGCAAAAAAACTTGGCAGAAATCGAGTTCACTGTTTTGAAAATAAAGGTATTTGGCAAGACTTTTCTTAAATGAACTCTGAAATAAACTTTCAAATAATCTGTGCTCCGCGTCTCTAAGCAGTGCTAGGGTGATGCACTCCTAGCACCTCTTTAGAAACAGAATACACAATCTGCCGGTGAGTTGTGTTTATTTAGGTTCTTAAATAGGTGTAACCGGCTAGGCAATCTTCATAAAAATCAATCCATTTTACGCCTTCTCTTGGTTTTATTATCCCTGCGGCAACCTGTTTGTCGATCAGCCTTTTTACATCAATTGCCATACCAGGTGTGTGGTATTGCATGATAGTGAGTACTTGCTCAACTGTTGAACCTTTAACTACTTCTTCTATATAGAAGTCTTCAGGATCATCATCGTGACTAAATATGTGAACCTCGTTAAGGCGACCAAAGAGATTATGCATATCGCCCATCACATCTTGGTAGGCACCAGTAAGAAACAAACCTAAATAACACTTTTCGTTTTCATTGAACTCAGGCAGGGGCAGAATATCTGAAATAGCATGGTCAATGACGAATTGATCAATTTTGCCATCGCTGTCGCAAGTGATGTCTACTAAGGAGCAGTTTTTGACTGGCGCTTTATTCAAGCCTGTCAGGGGCACAACAGGCAAGAGTTGGTCAATCGCCCAGCTGTCTACTGCTGACTGAAATACAGAAAAATTGCACAGATATTGCGACGATAACGAATAGTCTAAGCCCTGCAAGTCTTCGGGTATAAACTCTGAACTTTTATACAAACCTTGAATTTGACGCATTATTTGCCAATATAAGGTTTCAATTTTGCCAAATTCTTCTAAGCCAAATACTCTTAATTTGAAGGCTTGCGAAGCTTGCTCTTTTAATTGGGAAGCATCATTGAATACTTCTTGTAGGCTTTTGTTTTCGGGAAGGCTTGTGTGCAGCTCTCGCATATTTTTTAAGAGAAAATGCTCTCCTGCTTTTTCGCTAGTGTCAATTTGTGCACCCTCAGGTTTGATCTCACCCACTACCTCTGTAATGACGCAACTATGATGGGCGGTTAGTGCTCTGCCACTTTCTGAAACAATGTTTGGGTGCGGTACGTTCTCTAAGTCGCACATTTCTTTCAAGCCATAAACAACATCTGCCACATATTCTCGCAGTGAGTAATTGCGCGAAGAGTCATTTGTTGACTTACTACCGTCGTAATCGATGCCTAAGCCGCCTCCAACGTCTACGTATTGCATATCAAAACCCATCTTGCACAATTCTGCATAAATCCTTGCGCTTTCGTTAACCGCTTCCTTAATGGCTCTTATGTCGGGTAGTTGGCTACCAATATGAAAATGCAAAAGTTTAAGTGTGTGGGCCATGTCTTCCTCTTCGAGATAACGCGCAGCTTTTATCACCTCCGAAACGGTCAATCCAAACTTCGCCCTATCGCCACTTGATCCTTGCCATCTTCCTTGCCCCTTTGATTGCATTTTGCTTCTTAAACCGACGATCGGTTCAATATTGAGTTGTTTACTCACCTTAACTAACATGACGAGCTCGCTGAACTTTTCGATGACCACCACGATTTTTCGCCCAAGTTTTCGACCAAGCAGTGCCAAGCGAATAAACTCTTCATCTTTATAACCATTTAATATGGTGAGTGAATTGGCGTTAGTATTGTAAGCCAATACCGCTAGTAGTTCGGGTTTTGACCCGGCTTCTAAGCCGAAGTCGTAAGGAGAGCCGGCATCAACAATCTCTTCAACAACTTCCCGCATCTGATTGACTTTAATTGGATAAACACCGTTGTAAACGCCGTTATACTCAGCTTCCTTAATGACATCTTGAAACGTTTCGTTTAAGTTTATGACTTGCGAACGTAGTACGTCGTGAAATCTAACCACTACGGGAAATTGAATTTGCTCTTCTTGTATTTCGCTGATGAGTGCTTGAAAGTCGATATTTACACTAGGATGTTTGCTGTCTGGTACGACGTGAACATTTCCGTTATCACCAATTTTAAAATAGCCTCCGCCCCAGCTAGACACGCCATAAGTGCGCTCAGCGTCGGCAATAGACCATTTTTCGCTTTGTGCTTGCTTACCATTTTCAGTTTGCATAATACTACAACTACCCATAACTACGATTTGAACGGAAATAGTCAAATAGTATAGTCTAGGGCTGGCAACTTGCGAAACCATAAGCGTGAAATAAAGTTTGTCGAATAAAGTGAATAATATTGCACAAAAGTAGTAGTTAAACTGATTGAACAAACTATTAACATTAGTGTAACGTTATGTATGGTTTACATGAAATCGCTGCTTATCTTTTGGTTGTTTTGCATACGATTCCAAAGTGAAAATAAGGTAAGCTTATGGAAAAATTAGATTTTTATCTTGACGAAGAATCAGAGCAAAGCCCTTATCGAGTTATGGTTGTAGATGACAACGATATCGAGTTGAAGCTCTACGCAAATGGTTTGTCTAAACATTTTACTCTTTCATTTGCCAAATCATCTGGTGAAGCTTGGGATTTGCTCAATCGAGCACCTATTCCTGACGTTATCATTCTCGATATTTTGATGCCTAACGAGGATGGTCTTGCTTTGTGTGATCGGGTAAAAAGCAGTGAATTTACGCATGATATCCCAATAATATTTATTTCAGCATTAACTGGCCCGACGATAAAGGCACAGGCTTTCTCTTTAGGTGGTGCTGACTTTGTAAGTAAGCCACCGATGGTCGATGAACTGGTAGCACGTATAAATCGGCACGTTAAGGTTTATAGAAAGACCAAACGACTTCAGTCGCTTATTTATATTGACCCCTTAACGCATTTGCCAAACGAGAGTAAATTCAGAAACGTCCTGTCTCAAGAGTGGGCAAGGTGTGCGCGGTATTGGCATCACCTTAGTCTAGTTTTAGTGCGAATAGAAAACATAACTAGTTTGAAAAATTCAAATCGTGACGATTATTATAATTTAATTGCCAGCATTGCGGACGATTTGAGTTCGGTAGGAGAGAGGCCGGGCGATCTATTCGCGCATTTATCGGAAGAGTTATTTGGTCTTATCTTGTCCGACTGTAGCTTAAAGGGCGCAAACCACAAAGCAGCACAGATACTTGCACGATTTCACCAACCGAGTTTCGTGAACGCAGATATAAGTCATGCACGTCGTGTTAACTGTTCTATTTCTGTAGCAAGCGCTGCGCCCGCTGGGGGAGGTCAACCAGAGGGTTTGTTTAGCGCTGCTGACGAACTGCTCTTCGAAGCTAAGCAGTACAATACATCTAAAGTGTATTCAGCGGACGAGGTGCTTGGGGTAGACAATCTTATTGACCATCATTAATAACATAGACAAAAAAATCCCGCAGTTGAATAACTCGCGGGATTTTTCGTTTTAGTGATGAAGCATTAAAGCGTGCAATCTGATCAGATTGCACATTTAACAATACAACATGCCGCCCATGCCGCCCATATCAGGCATTGCTGGCGCGCCGCCTTCTTCCTTTGGCACATCAGCTACCATTGCTTCAGTAGTGATCATGAGACTTGCGATTGAAGCTGCAAACTGTAAAGCAGAGCGCGTTACTTTAGTTGGGTCTAGTATGCCCATCTCAAGCATATCGCCGTAAGTATCGTTGCCAGCGTTGTAGCCAAAGTTTCCTTCGCCGTTTTTAACTGCGTTAGTTACCACTGATGCTTCAGCACCTGCATTAGATGCGATTTGACGTAGTGGCGCTTCCATAGCACGTAGCGCTAACTTAATACCATGTGTTTGGTCTTCGTTTTCGCCCTTTAAGTCAACAAGTTTTGCTGCAGTTCTTACTAGTGCAACACCACCACCAGGGACAACGCCTTCTTCTACCGCTGCACGTGTTGCATGTAAAGCATCTTCAACGCGCGCTTTTTTCTCTTTCATTTCAACTTCAGTCGCTGCACCCACTTTGATGACCGCAACACCGCCTGCAAGCTTAGCAAGACGCTCTTGAAGCTTCTCTTTGTCGTAATCAGAGCTTGAGTCTTCGATTTGAGCACGGATTTGGTTGCATCGACCTTCGATGGTCTCTTGCTCGCCTGCACCGTCAACAACGGTTGTATTGTCTTTATTGATAACAACTCGTTTGGCAGTACCTAGATCTTCTAGTTGAACTTTTTCAAGCTCAAGACCAATCTCCTCAGAGATAACTGTGCCGCCAGTCAATACAGCAATGTCTTGTAGCATTGCTTTACGACGGTCGCCAAAGCCTGGCGCTTTTACTGCGCTTACTTTAACGATACCACGCATGTTGTTCACAACTAATGTCGCCAACGCTTCGCCTTCAACGTCTTCAGCAATAATTAGAAGAGGCTTAGACGCCTTCGCTACAGCTTCAAGAGTTGGTAATAGTTCACGGATGTTCGATATCTTTTTATCCACAAGCAAGATGTAAGGGCTTTCCAACTCTACGGTGCCGTTTTCTTGGTTGTTGATAAAGTATGGAGATAAGTAACCGCGGTCAAACTGCATACCTTCCACAACGTCTAGTTCGTTTTGAAGTGCTTGACCTTCTTCAACTGTGATGACACCTTCTTTGCCAACCTTTTCCATTGCTTCAGCAATGATTTCGCCAACAATTGTGTCTGAGTTTGCAGAGATAGTACCCACTTGAGCAATGGACTTGCCGTCTGCACAATCAGTCGATAGATTTTTTAGTTCTTCAACCGCAGCGATAACCGCTTTATCAATACCACGCTTTAAGTCCATAGGGTTCATGCCTGCAGCAACTGATTTAAGACCTTCGGTCACAATCGCTTGTGCAAGTACTGTTGCTGTGGTTGTTCCGTCACCAGCTTCGTCGTTTGCTTTTGACGCAACTTCTTTCACCATTTGTGCGCCCATATTCTCGAATTTGTCATCGAGCTCAATCTCTTTGGCTACAGATACACCATCTTTTGTGATGGTTGGTGCGCCGAATGATTTTTCTAAAACAACGTTACGACCTTTTGGTCCAAGTGTGACTTTTACTGCGTTTGCTAATAGGTTAACGCCTTGTAGCATTCTTGTGCGAGCTTCGTCGCCAAAATATACTTCTTTAGCTGCCATGATTAATTTCCTTTATATATATGAATTCTCGAATCGGGTTGAATTGTTGCGTTTTGGCTTATTCAACGATAGCCAAGATGTCAGACTCACTTAGAATAAGTACTTCTTCACCATCAAGCTTGTCGGTTTTAACACCATAACCGTCATTAAAAATCACACTGTCGCCTACTTTTACGTCAAGCGCTTGTACGTTGCCGTTGTCAAGAATGCGACCCTTACCAACAGCGATAACCTTACCGCGTGTTGATTTTTCAGCTGCAGAGCCTGTTAGCACGATACCGCCTGCTGACTTGCTCTCGACTTCTTCGCGTTTGATAATTACGCGATCGTGTAAAGGACGAATTGCCATTTCCAATATCTCCTGAAAATTCAAATAACATTGATTGTTTTATTAATGCCTACCGAGTTGAATGTGCACGGAAGGCAGCCTACGAAGATTTGCGTTTAAAAACGCAAGCCCTCATAAATTCTCGTTGGGAAGTAATTGGGGGTGGCTGAAAACGATCTCAAGGGTATTTGTTAAAATTTTTTTCATTTTAAGCGATTTTTTTCGTCATTCTCGGTTTTGTCAGTGTATTCACCGTCAATGACCGTATCGTCTTTTTCATCTTGTGAGGGGCGTTGCTGAAATGGTGAGTCATTCTGAAAACCCTGCTGATGAAAATTGGCTTGTGAGAAATGGACATTGGGTCCTTGTTTTGATAACAGCTTCGAGGTGATAAAGGCTGCTATCGGTGCTCGGCTAAAGGGCAATGTAAATAAAAATCCGAGTGCATCAGTGATAAAACCAGGAGTAATCAATAATACGCCCGCAATAAGCAACAAAATGCCCTGAGCGAGTTCGCTGCCCGGCGCCTCTCCTCTCGCCATTTTACCTTGGAACTGTTGGATCAGAGCGAAGCCCTGTTGACGAACAAAATACGCGCCAAAAAATGCCGTGACCAAAACAATGAAAAATGTATTCCAACCACCAATGCGATCCGACACATTAATCAACAACATAATCTCTGATATGGGTAAAATCACGAACAATAAAAATAAAGGTAACATTAAGGCTTCCTTAATAATTCGGCGCTATACTTGCCACTGAATCGAAGGGTAAAACTCGTTCGAACTTAAATGACGTGAAACTAGTATGATACTCTTCTGAAAGAAATTATCGAACTATAAGGTCAAATGAAGGCGAGTGAAGCAAAATTCAAGCTAGGATTGCTTGAGGGATTTTTCGTTTTTTTAAAAACACCTGAATTTAAAGAGTGGCAATAAAATATATGTTTAATAACAAGTGGTGCTTAGGTACAGCTCGACAACTAAAAAAGCAATCGCAGAATCAGCTAACTATAAACAACTCAAGGTTAATGCACCCGTTTACAACAAGCTTAAGCGTCTTAAAGTCCTTATTGTATTGTTTCGCTGTAATTTTCACTCTCGCGTCAGTATCGTTAAATGCATTGTCACAGACAACGCCCGATTCTTTGTTTGATGACACACCGAGTTTTTTAAAAGTGGAAGAAGCCTTCGGCTTTGACTATGAGCAACGAGGTGGTGAACTCATCGTTAAATGGGACATTGCGGAGGGCTACTATTTATATAAAAAGCAATTTAAAACAGTCACCAAAAATGTCGTTCTAGAAGAAACCATATATCCAGACAGTGAACAAATAGAAGATGAGTTTTTTGGCGTGTCTGAGGTGTTCCTTGAAGATATGCAAATGGTGCTTCCTATTATAAGTGCTGAGCAAGATGGTTCTGTAAAATTGCGCTTTCAAGGTTGTGCAGAAGCTGGACTGTGCTACCCACCGACCACTAAAGTCATCTATTTAGATGAGTTTAATGCAGCGTCGGGCGCAGGACGAGGCGGTTCATCTTCAAATCCCACTTTTGTCGATAACAGCGATGCTAGCGCAAGCGAGAATAAAGAGGTGGTCTCCTCTCAGTTTACACTAGCGGAACGTTTACTCTCTGACCAAAGTATATTCATTAGTCTTGGCTTGCTCACATTGTTGGGACTGGGGCTTGCCTTTACACCTTGCGTATATCCAATGTATCCGATTTTGTCTGCCATTGTTATTGGCAAAGGTAAGACACAAATAAAAACAAGTCAGGCGTTTGCACTATCCTTTGTTTATGTACAAGGGATGGCTATCACATATTCAATCCTCGGCTTGATCGTTGCTTCCGCTGGCGTTCAGTTTCAAGCAGCCTTGCAACATCCGGTTCTGCTTTCGATTTTCATCTTATTATTCGTTCTTCTTGCTTTAGCAATGTTTGGCTTGTACGAAATTCAACTCCCAGCCAAATGGCAACAAAAGCTCAATAATTTAAGCAATGAACAAAAGCAAGGTAATTATCTCGGCGTATTTGTTATGGGCGTCATTTCGGGGCTAGTCGCTTCGCCTTGTACTACAGCGCCCTTAACCGCTGTGTTAATTGTGGTTGCTCAAAGCGACAGTTTGGTGTTTGGTTTTTCAGCCTTGTATGCATTAAGTATTGGCATGGGGATCCCACTCATTTTGTTTGGTATTACTGGCGGAAAATTGCTCCCGAAAGCAGGCAATTGGATGAACGTGATAAAAGTCACGTTTGGTTTCATGATGTTAACCGTGGCAATTTTGTTTGTAGAGCGAGTCCTTGTGTCCGATTTGACGAACTTTTTATGGGCAGGTCTAGGGCTGGCAGCTTTTACTTATCTCTTTACCGTCAACCAAAGCACCTCGTTGAGCTTTGGGAAAGGCGTACGCACAGTCATTACCGCGAGTGGATTGATTATGAGTGTTCTTTATACAACTCAGCAGTTACAACGTTTCGATTGGTTTCCTACTTTACTAGCAACGCAGCAAGATAGCGCCCAGTCTGAAAATACTCACCCTGAATGGCAGGTGGTCCGAAACCTAGCTGATTTTGAAACTAAGTTGGCAAATGCTAATTCCGAGGGGAAAACGGTCATGATAGACCTGTATGCTGACTGGTGTGTCGCATGTAAAGAGTTTGAGAAATACACATTTCCAGATCAAGCGGTTGTCGCAGCCTTAGCTGATACAGTTTGGATGCAGATTGACCTAACTGATAACACGCCAAGCAATTTAGAGTTTCAAAAGCGTTTTGATATAAAAGGGCTGCCAACAATAATGTTTTTTGACATGCAAGGCCAAGAGATTGAGCGAGCGCGAGTCACTGGTTTTATGGACGCAGAAAATTTTGCCGAACACTCCCGCAAGGCACTTATTTCAAATTGAACAAGGCGAAACAAACAAGTCGTAATCCAAACTAACTACTTTAAGGCGACAAAATTACATTCATTGTGGTTGTGTGATTAGTGATGTCGCCGTCCTTCCATTGCCCTAATTGTTCAAATATTAGCAATCAAGCCTAAACATTTCTGTTATTTTAACGATAACCTTAAATGAATATCCGCCTTTACAAGTTATTTACGACCTTAGTCTAAGATATTGATAATTCGTCAAAAAACGGACGCTATGGTCAAGTCTTTGTCGTTGAATTTAAAGGTTATCGGGTATATTTTATTGCCTTAAATCGAGAATGTGTGTATGAATTCAATGTCGCCCAAGTTCCTTCTTTCTTGCGCATGTGTATGCGTGGCCTCTGCGATCCTAATGTTTTTCGACTTTGCAGTATTGAGTTTATTGCTGGGCTTAGGCGGCCTGATGGTCTGTTTTTTTGTTTTTTCATCATCAAATAGCCATCAAGATGAGGCTTCAAGTGCCATTGATGCGGCGGAAAACGAGCAAACAGTGCTCGTTTACAAGGACCAATTTGAACAAGTGCGTCATGAAATGGTACCCGCTTTCGAAGAATGTGAGAGCAACATCAAAGGGATTAAAGATACTCAGGATGATGCGGTACATACCTTAAGTAGCAGTTTTGAGCGCTTACAAGATCTCATTGATGCTCAGTCAGATACCATCCAAAGTCTTATAAAAGCTGATGCTGATGGTGATGAGCTTTACAGCGAAAAAATGCGAAACTTCGCAGATCATACAGCAGTAACACTAGATAAATTTATAAAATCGACTGTCGATATGTCGGCTTCTTCGATGGCTTTACTAGATCAAGTAACGTCTATTTATGAGTCGGTTCCTGAAGTACTTAAAGCAGTGAAAGACATCGATAGCATTGCTGATCAAACTAATTTGCTTGCACTGAATGCAGCAATCGAAGCAGCAAGAGCGGGTGAACATGGCAGAGGATTTGCCGTAGTAGCTGATGAGGTAAGGTCGCTTTCTAACCGTTCTTCAGTATTTAGTGAGCAAATACAAGCAAAGCTAAAGGCGATGTCGACAGAGATTGAAGGTTTGACTGGAGAGGTCGGTCGCCTCGCAAGTTATGATGTGAGTTATGTCATCGATGCGAAGAAAGAAATCAACGATGCTCTGGCGTCTATTATTAAAAAAGCAGAATCCGACTCCGTTGTAACCTCTGGACTTGAACAAGTCGCAAGAGACTTAGAATCTTCACTGAATAATGCTATTAGGGGTCTACAATTCGGCGACATAAATGGACAAAACCTCGAGTTCACTATGAACTCCATTGCTTTTTTACGCAGTCAGATCAACGACCTACAGCTCGACAACTTAAGCGAGACACTGAGCGAAATTAACGTGCATGTCCAACATATCAAAGATCGAAAGCGCGACAGTCACAACCCAGTATCAGCGACCAGTATGGACGCTGGCGATGTAGACCTTTTTTGAATTTAAGGAGTTTTTCATGAGTGAACGTGCATTACAAATCCCTGAGCGTTTTGACTTCGGGTATCACAAAGAATTTACAGAGCAGTATCAAAATGTCTTAGACGATTCATCAACCACCTCAGTCGCCCTCGATTTTAGTAGAGTGAGCTACTTAGACAGTTCCGCTCTTGGAATGATGGTCCTTTTTCAAAAGAAAGCAAAGTCAAAAAGTTTACCTGTGAGGATTAAGGGAGCTAAAGATAGCGCGCGCGAGATTTTGCAGATTGCTAACTTCGACCGTCTTTTCGATATAAGCTAATCAGAACAAACATGCGCATACTCATAGTCGAGGACGATTCTCTTTTCGCCGAAATTCTGCAAACTTTTGTGGAAGAAAAAAAGTGTTCCTCCATCGTCACCGAAGACATCGCTGCAGCAAAAGCGCAGCTTGCGGCTTCAGAATTTCAGCTTGTTTTAGTTGACAATAAATTGCCTGAAGGAGATGGCGTAAACGCGCTAGAACAAATCAGAGAGGCATCATTGGTGCCCTTGCCAATCATAATGATCACGGCAGATGACAACCCTAATTTATTGCTCAAAGCTTACGAAAAAGGGGTAGATGACTTTCTGGTTAAGCCCCTTTCACTCGACTTATTGTGGCAAAAAGTTAAACGAGTATGCTTATACTATGATAAAGAGCGCCAGATGTCAGCGCAGACAGAAAAGCTCGAAAAATTACTAGATAAACAAGAACAGGAAGAGAACTTAGCGCGCTATGTCTATGAACACGTCTCATCTAATTTACAAACTGAGACTGAATGCGTAGATACATACTTGCAATCATCAAGCGCGTTTAATGGCGACGTTTTTATTTGTGATTCGGGACCCAACGGTAACCGTTTTGTCATATTAGCGGATGCAACCGGGCATGGATTATCAGCCGCGATCAGTATCTTGCCATTGGTCGGCACAATAAGAGCAATGATTCGAAAAGGCTTATCGTTACCGCACATGGTACACGAGGCCAATAAAAAGCTTTGCGTAGAGTTGCCGGACGATAAATTTGTTACGTTAATTGGGGTCGAAATTAATTTTAACACCAAGCAATTGACCATATTTAATGGCGGCATGCCTGACATTGTGGTCTTAAAACACGACCGTTCAACTGAGAGATTGCAAAGTACCTCACTTGCGCTTGGCATTTTAGACCCAGAGGACTTCGACCCTGCTGTTATTAAGATGGAAACCGATAACATCAATAATTTGTTTTTCTTCAGTGATGGGTTAATTGAGCAACAAAATATGTGGGGAGACGAATTCGGTATGGAGCGATTGATGAGACTCCTAGACGACCACGATTCTGCTGACCCACTAGTATCAAAGGTTATTAACCATTTTACTATTTTTAATGAGATGAACGAGCTACAAGATGACTTGTCCGTCTGCGACTTGCAAGTCAGTGCCCTTATGGATGCTCACCTTTATGAAAATAAGAGCGACAAGAAAAAGAAAACTGGCAAGTTAATTGCAGAGATCACAATAGAAGGTAGCCTAATTGCTGTCTCTGATCTTGTCAGTATGTTCGACGGCCTAATGCGAGCAAGCGACATGGTAGGCGATTTGCGACAGAAAGCATTCACAGTATTTGCAGAGTTAATCAGCAACGCTCTAGATCACGGAGTACTAGGCTTAGATTCGTCTCTGAAAAACGACTTTACTGGCTTTGCTGAATACTTAAGCCTTAAGGAAGAGCGATTAGAAAACATAGGTGAGTCTGAATCTTTAAAAATGTCTTTTGCCTACGATCCTAAGGCAGAAAACATAAGTTTTTCAATTAAAGATTCGGGCAAAGGTTATGATTTTGAAGCAACTAAAGAAATGAGTGACGCCGCGCTCTCAGGGCGCGGAATAGCACTGATTAAACAGTTATGTAGTCAGGTGGAAGTCGTATCACCTGGTAACCATACATCGATTCAATTACAGCGGGAAATTTAGTCAATGAGTAAGCATATATTGGTAGTCGACGACTCACCCTCTATTAGACAGATGGTTCAAGTGACATTGAAATCAGCATCTTACAAAGTCACAACAGCTGAAGATGGGCAAGCTGCACTCGATTTGTGTAAGCGTATGCAGTTTGATTTTGTTATCACCGACCAAAACATGCCTCGCATGGATGGGTTAACTCTTATCAAGTCCTTGAGGGGAATGGGTTCATATCGAAGTACGCCAATTGTGGTATTAACCACCGAAGCGAGCGATACGATGAAGGCTCAAGGCAGAGCAGCTGGTGCAACGGGGTGGATGGTCAAGCCGTTTGACCCTCAAAAATTGCTCACAGTGGCTGCTAAAGTTTTGTCGTAGGTAGCTTAGCTTGACAAAAATTCGATAGAGGAAATTCAAATGTCGGTAGATATGAGTCAATTCTATGGCGTCTGTTTTGAAGAAAGCCAAGAACACTTAGATGAGATGGAACATCTCTTAATGGAATTATCATTAAGCGATCCTGACATCGAAGAACTTAACAGTATCTTCCGTGCCGCTCACTCGATCAAAGGTGGAAGTGGGGTATTTGGTTTTGATGCACTCACGGGCCTTACCCATGTCATGGAAAACATCCTAGACTTGGCTCGAAATCAAGAAATCGTAATGACAAAAGTCATTGTGGACCAACTTCTAGTGACGGTCGACACGCTTAAAGAGATTCTTGAGTGCTATCAAAATGAAGACGAAATAAATTGGGATGCCATAGAAAAGGGCACTCAAGCATTAGAGGCCTTATTAAAGGCAGAAACAGCTGACGGCGGTGACAGTCAAGAGGATGAAAGCGAAGAAGGTTTTGGCTTTTTTGAGCATCCCGTTACTGAGTCAGACGACGAATCATTTGGTTTTTTTGAAAATAACGCTAATGAAACCGTGGACGACGGTGAGAACAAAGATTTTGGCTTTTTTGATGAGCAAGGCGCTGATGAAATCGAAAGTAGTGATGGTGCCAAGGCAGATGCGAAGACCAACACAGCAGCGTCAGTTGATGACGAAGGTTTTGGCTTTTTTGAAATGTCAGATGGCCTTGACGCTGCAAAAAATACTTCTGGGTCTCCTAAAAGTAGTGATTCTTCACAAGATGACGAAGATGGATTTGGATTTTTTGGCGATTTAGAAACCTTGGTTAACGACTCTATCGAAGAGCACACTGGCGCTAAGAACGCGCAAGGCGAAGACAATACTGCTCCGGCAAGCTCTGCAAGTTCTTCTGATGCAGCTTCAAAGAATACATCGACGGGTGCAAAACCTGAAACTGCGAGCAAAGGTCAGCCTCCCGCAAAGAGTGACTCAGCAGATGCACCAAAAGCAGCACGTAAGCCAGTGAAAGCTAAGACAGAGTCAAAAGAGTCGGGTTCAATCCGGGTTGATACTTTAAAAATTGATTCATTAGTTAACTTAGTTGGTGAATTAGTTATTACACAGTCAATGATAAAAATTGTCGGCAAAGACGTACACGGCGAAACAGAAGAAAAGCTCGATGGAGCGATTAACGAACTTTCACGAAATATCCGCGAAATACAAGAAGCGGTTATGTCGATGCGCATGCTGCCCATGTCCTTCGCATTTAATCGATTCCCGCGTGTTGTAAGAGACTTAGCAGGTAAATTAGACAAAGAGATTGACCTCATTATTGAAGGTGGCAACACCGAAATTGACAAAGGTTTGATTGAAAAACTCGTTGACCCACTCACACATCTTATTCGCAATAGTATTGATCACGGTATCGAAATGCCGGAAGTCCGTAAAGCTGCAGGTAAAGCTGAAAAAGGCACTGTGATATTGGGCGCAGAGCAGCGTGGCGGAAGCATTATTATTACGATCACAGATGATGGTGCTGGGTTAAATCGAGAACGCATTCTAGATAAGGCAATCAGTAATGGCCTCGATGTCAGCCCAGACATGCCAGATGAAAAAGTGTGGCCTTTGATTTTTGAAGCTGGTTTTTCAACCGCAGAAGCAGTTACCGATGTTTCGGGTAGAGGCGTCGGAATGGACGTGGTTCGCAGAAACATCGAAGGCATTGGTGGCATGGTCGAAATTGAAAGTCATCAAGGCGTCGGCAGCGTATTTCGTATTCGCTTACCGCTTACTCTCGCGATTGTTGATGGTATGTGTGTGTCGGTGGCCGACCAGACCTTTGTGGTGCCATTGACCAATATTATCGAGTCAATGCAACCAACAGCAGAACAAATAAAGACACTAAAAAATGATCGTTTACTTTGGGTTAGGGGGGAATATTGGCCTCTAGTTCCGCTGCATTCGATGATGGGAATCGATGGCGCAATGACTGAACCGTCTGAAGCGATCGTTGTGTTGGTCGAAACCAGCCGCAAGCGCTTTGGTATTTTGGTCGATTCCTTAGCAGGACAACAGCAAGTCGTTATCAAAAGTCTTGAACAACATTATAAACGTATCCCGGGTGTTGCGGGTGCAACCATCATGGGGGATGGCAGTGTTGCCATGATCCTCGACGTAGAATCCATAGCTTCAGAGGTGAATATGCAATCACCGCAGGAGGTGTCCATTGCAAGCTAATGCAAAAAATCAAGATGTTCAGGTAGCAACTGAGCAAAAAGAGTTTCTGACCTTCGTATTAGGCGACGAAAACTACGCTCTCGACATAATGACGGTGAAGGAAATCCGAGGATATGAAGAAGTTACCAAAATAGCCAATGCGCCTGATTACATAAAAGGCGTCCTTAATCTGCGAGGCGATATTGTCCCAATCGTTGATTTGCGCATCAAATTTAATGTCGGCGAGGTGACTTACAACGAGTTTACCATCGTCATAATGTTAATGGTTGACGAGCGAATTGTAGGGATCGTGGTAGATGAGGTGAGCGATGTGATCAAGGTTGATGACACTGAGATAAAAGCGCCTCCTGAATTTGGCGTGGCTTTCGACAGCGCTTATTTACATGGATTGACCTCAATAAAAGACCAAATGATTATTTTGGTCAATATACAGAAATTAATTTCGAGCGATGAGCTTGGTTTATTAGATAAAAGTATGAAGGCGGAGACTGAGTAGTATGAATATTCTCAAATTGTTTGATAACGTGACGCTTCCAATAAAAATGGGGTTAATCGCGTTAATGGCGCTTGTTGGACTAGGTCTTCCAACCTATTACTATTCTCAGTTGTCTTTTGAAACTCAGGCATCATCCGAGATTGAATTGCAGGGTATTGAGCCTGCGTCTTCGGTGGTCAAATTAAAGAAAGTCTTGGCTGAACACCGCGGGCTTTCTGCATCATTATTAAGCGGTGATCAAAGTCGCTATTCTGCAGTAAATGCAAAAGCATCGGAGGTCGATACGCAGTTTGGTGTGGTCAAACGCCTGCTTAATGAACGAGCACCTGGCTCAGACCTTGTGCAGTCTATTCGCAGTTTAGAATCAACATGGGGCGCAATTAAGTCTTCTGTCGCAAGTCAACAATTAAGCGCGGCAGCATCGTTTTCTCAGCATTCGGAATTAATTCAAAGCGGCGATTTACTCATCTCTGAGATTTCTAAGCATTTCTTACTTAGCTATGACCCAGCGGCGGCGAGTTACCACATTATTATTGCCAATCTTCAAAATTTACCCCGTGTAACCGATGCACTTGGAAAAGTCAGAGGCGCAGGTGCTGGGGCACTATCCTCAATTGAAGTGTCTGGTGCGCAGCAGGCTGCCATTCGCGGGTTTCTAAACAATATTGATTCACCAGTACAAGATTTTAAATATAATATGCAGTCAGCTGCGCAGGCAGATGAGCGTTTTAATTCATTGAATCGCGAAGCAAGTAATTTAGGCGACAAAGTACAGCAACTAAGCCAACTTACGCAGCGAGAAATCCTAAATGCGCAAAATACATCTTACAGTGCTACCGAATACTTCAACCAGTATTCCGCGGTTATAAATTCTTTATATGATATTCACGACAGAAGCATCAGCCTCTTGACCGATGTTATTAATGAGCGTTCGCAAAGCGTTGCTGGTGAACGTAATTTTACTTTAGCGTTGATTGTTGGCTTGACCATCATCAGTTGCATTATCGGTATCTTAATCATAAGTTCCTTGAAGGGTTCGACAAATCGCCTAATCAAAAGCTTTAAATCAATTTCTCAGGGCGACTTTGACACGAAACTTGAGTCGAGTAGACGCGACGAAATGGGCATATTGGAGCAAGAACTTTCGGTTTTATCGGACCAATTGCAACAATCGGCGGTTGTGGCACAGGAAGCTGAGAAAGTAAAACAGGCCCTAGATAATAGCTCAACGCCATTTATGATGTCCAATGCCGACCGTGAAATTGTATACATGAATACTGCGGTTTATGACATGCTTAAACGTTGTGAAGAAAAGATACGCAAAGATCTTCCTCAGTTTAATGTAGATACCTTGATCGGCACCCGTATTGATAGTTTTCACCATAATCCAGCGCATCAGCATGCAGTATTAGACAAGCTGCAGGACGTGCATGTGGCGCGTTTGGACTTAGGTGGGTACTCATTTAAGTTAATGATCAATCCGATCCGTGATGAAAATGGCGTCGACCTAGGCAATTCGGTTGAATGGCATGACATGACTGAGGTGTTTGAGGAGGAGCGTCGCGTTGCAAGGATCTTAGAGTCTCTTGATTCGGCTTCCACTAACGTGATGATTGCAAATGCCGACAGAGAAATAATCTACTTAAATCGTTCAGTGCAAAAAATGTTAAAAGCGGCTGAAGCTGATTTACAAAAAGCGTTACCACACTTTAATGCAGACGATATTATTGGCAAAAACATGGATATCTTCCATAAAGATCCAAGCCATCAAAAAGCTTTACTTGAGCGACTAAAAGACAAGTACGTGACTCAAATTAAAGTTGCAAACAGTGTATTTCGTTTGACAGCAAACCCTATTCTTGATGCTGAGGGCGAAAGAATTGGCACCGTAGTAGAGTGGCTAGATAGAACTGCAGAAGCGAATGCTGAACAAGAAATTGCAGATATCGTTCAGGCAAGTGTCGATGGGGACTTCACAAAACGCATAGAAGAAAAGGGCAAAGAGGACTTTATGTTGATTCTTGCCCAAGGTCTTAATCAGTTATTGAATACCACTGAAATGGGCTTAAATGAAGTGTCGAATGTCCTATTGTCATTAAGCAAGGGAGATTTAACCAAACGTGTTGAGAGCGATTACCGCGGCACGTTTAAAGAATTGAAAGACTATAGCAATAGTACATCAGAAAACTTAGCTAATATGATCTCTAAGATCAGAGAAGCGAGTGAGACAATTAATAATGCGTCTTCTGAAATTGCACAAGGTAATTCAGACTTAAGTACGAGAACTGAACAGCAGGCGTCTAGTCTAGAAGAAACTGCATCGTCAATGGAAGAGTTGACCAGCACTGTGCGCTTAAACTCAGAGAACGCAAACCAGGCTAATGGTCTTGCTTCGCAAGCGGCACAAGTGGCTGGCAATGGTGGTGACTTGATTCAACAAGTGGTCGAAACTATGGCTTCTATTAATGATTCTTCACAGAAAATTTCGGATATCATCGGGGTGATTGACGGAATTGCATTCCAAACAAATATCCTTGCGTTAAACGCAGCTGTTGAGGCGGCAAGAGCGGGTGAACAAGGAAGAGGGTTTGCTGTGGTGGCGTCTGAAGTGAGAACTCTAGCTCAACGTTCTGCAAACGCTGCTAAAGACATCAAAGACCTTATTTCTGACTCGGTAACAAAAGTCGAAAGCGGGAACAGTTTGGTCAATCAGTCTGGCGATACAATGAAAGACATTGTTGTGGCTATTCAACGAGTGAACGACATCATGAGCGAAATTGCGGCTGCGTCTGCAGAGCAAGCGAGTGGTATTGATGAGGTAACTAAAGCAGTGACGCAAATGGATGAAATGACCCAGCAAAATGCTGCCTTGGTTGAAGAAGCCGCTGCAGCTGCAGAAAGTATGCGGGTGCAAGCGTCTGACTTGAATTCGAGAGTTGGGAGCTTTAAATTAAGTCAGTCAGAGGTAAAGCAATCTGTTGCGCATGAGCCAGTGGACCTATTGTCTCAGCAGTTTGATGAGTTGCCTTCAGTGTCAGCAGTGGAGCCAAAGCAAGTGCATAAGGCTATGCCATCGATATCTGAAGATGACGAGTGGGAAAGTTTCTAAACGATGACCACTCATGTCGGAAAAGGAAAAGAGTTTGCTTTCGCGCCTGCTGATTTTGAAGCAGTGCGAAAGCGGCTAAAGGATATAGCCGGAATAAACTTAGCCGACAGTAAAGACTCTATGGTCTATAGCCGCTTATCTAGGCGTATTCGCGAGCTAAAGATGAATAACTTTGGTGAGTATCTTAAATTTGTGGATGTGACGTCACATGAACACGAACACTTCGTTAACGCGCTGACCACAAATCTCACCTCGTTTTTTAGAGAAAAACACCATTTCGACGAACTTAAGAGTTATGTCGCTCAGAATAGACGAGCCATCACCATATGGTGCGCAGCGTCCTCTACCGGAGAAGAGCCTTATTCTATTGCAATGACAGTGGTCGATGCCCTCGGTAAGTTTAATGTGCCAGTAAATATTATTGCGTCTGATATCGACTCCAATGTGCTGAGAACGGCAAGTAATGGCGTATATAAAATAGATCAGCTTGACTCATTGCCTGAGGACTATAAAAAGCGGTATTTTTTTAGAGGAAAGGGCTCTAAAAGTGGCTTTGTAAAGGTTGTGCCCGAACTTCGTCGTTTAATAGATTTTAAAAAAATAAATTTGATGGACAATAAGTGGGAATTACCCGATGGAATCGACATCGTATTTTGCCGTAACGTCATGATTTACTTTGACAAAGATACTCAACTTGAGATTTTACGCAAAATTACTCGAAAGATGAATCCAAGAGGGCTTTACTTTGCTGGACATAGCGAAAATTTTGGGCACGTGAGTTCCTTGCTCAAACCGCTTGGAAAAACTATATATAAGCCTATAACGAGTTAAAGGAATGTCTGCGTATTTTACTGAACACCTTGCGCCGAACCGATATTTTGATAAGCATTTTAATTTAGATGCTGTAAAAATTCTTCCAGGTGAATATTTTGCAACTCGCGATAACACAATGATTGTTACCGTGCTAGGTTCGTGTGTGTCGGTGTGCCTACGTGACCCCGTTACGCGTATAGCGGGTATGAATCACTTTTTATTGCCTAGTAACCGTGACGAAATAAACTTCAATAGTGATTCCGCTCGATATGGCGTTTATGCCATGGAGATATTGATCAACCACCTAATCAAATTAGGTGCATCAAAACAACGTCTAGAAGCTAAAGTGTTTGGTGGGGGGAATGTTTTAAAACAGTTAAAAATTAATAACGTCGGAGACCAAAACGCGGCCTTTGTCTTGGAGTATTTGAAAACTGAAAACATAAAAATCGTAGCCAAAGACCTCTTAGGAGATTATCCTAGAAAAGTGTATCTTTTTCCAATGACTGGTGAAGTCAGAGTAAGAACACTCAAAAGCCTACACAATACTACCATCCTTGATCGTGAGAGCGAATACAGGGTTAAAGTCAGTCAAAGCACCCCGAGTGGTGATGTTGATTTGTTTGACTAAAGGACAAGGTTCTAAATGATTAGACTGCTCGTTGTAGATGATTCGGCGTTAATAAGAAGCCTCTTGTCTGAAATCGTTAAACAAGCGCCAGATATTGAATTGGTTGGCGTTGCACAGGACGCTTACGTGGCTAAAGACATGGTCATGAAGTTAAAACCTGATGTCATTACTCTTGATATTGAAATGCCAAAAGTAGACGGGATCACATTTTTAGACCGATTAATGAAAGCAAGGCCTACGCCTGTGGTGATGATCTCAACGCTTACCGAAAAAGGTGCCGACGCCACCATCAGGTCATTAGAGTTAGGCGCAATCGACTTTATTGCCAAACCAAAGCTTGACGTAGCAAGAAGTATGGCAGCCTACGAACAAGAAATTATCGAAAAAATACGCGTTGCAGCGTCTAGCAAGCCCAAAGCACGTTCAGTCTCAAGCAGCCGTTCTAAGGCTTTGCCTATTTCTTATTCGGGGACTGAGATCATTGTGGGTATTGGCGCTTCAACTGGCGGAACCGAAGCTATAAGGCAAGTACTTGAGAATTTGTCGCCAGCGTTTCCTGCAACGGTTATCACTCAGCATATGCCACCCAATTTTACAAAATCTTTTGCCACGCGTTTAGATGGTATTTGCCAGATGAACGTAAAAGAGGCAATTGATGGCGAACGTTTATTGCCTGGCACCGCATACATTGCACCAGGTGATAAACACCTTCAAATCGTGCGTCACGGTGCTGATTATAGAACAAAACTCAATGACGGCCCCTTAGTCAGCGGTCATAAGCCATCCGTCGATGTGATGTTTCAGTCCCTAGCAGAAAGTGTTGGAAAAAATACCGTTGCAACTATCCTTACGGGGATGGGTAAAGATGGTGCCAAAGGCCTGTTGTCCTTGTTTAAAACAGGTGCGATCACGATGGCGCAGGAAGAAAAATCTTGTGTTGTCTACGGCATGCCAAAAGTCGCCTACGAAGTGGGTGCTACAAAGCATTTGATCGAGCTTGATAAAATGAGCCTTGCACTAAACAAAGCCGTCGAACAGAAGGGTGCGGGTACTCGCTTATAGAGCGATACATTCGCCCGTTTTTCTTACTCCATTGGTTTCAAAGTATATTTAACAATCTTATTTCTACCGTTCGTTTTTGCTTTATATAAGGCTTGGTCGGCGATTGAAATAGCCGCTTGTACGTTATCAAAGCGCTGTAATTCTGTTACTCCTCCACTGAACGACACCGAAAATGCCCCTTCTTTGCTTTGGAAAGCCATTTTGTGGAAAGTATCTTTTATCCGCTGCACCTTTATACAAGCGTCATTAACAGAGCAGTCTTGAAATACAATCACAAATTCTTCACCACCGTAGCGGCCAACACTGTCTGTTTCTCTCACTGAATTTTGTAGTAACTGCCCAAATGCTGCTAACACCTTATCCCCAGTAATGTGGCCATACTTGTCGTTCACGGATTTAAAATGATCGACATCTATAACGGCAATGGCTGATGCGGTGTTGCGCCTTTGGTTGATTCGAATACTTTGATTCGCAGCTTCAACAATTTGACCGTGATTGAGGACACCAGTGAGGGGATCTTTTGCGACAAAAGCTTGAACAACAGAGGCGCGGTTTAATCGGGTATCGATTTGTTGAATGACAGATTGAATGGGCGCAGATTTCAATATCACATCATCTGCACCAGCATTAATAGCTTCTATACGTGTTTCGAGTGTTTCGTCTGCAGTTATAAACAAAATAGGCGCAAAATCGAATTTGTGTTCTTGTCGTATCATCCGAGCCATCTCAAAACCATGAACATCGGGCATATTAATGTCTAGCAAAAACATATCAGGTGAGAGATCATCTAATTTATGAAAAAGTGATTTGGCGGTTGGAAAATACGATATGGAGAAGCCCTGTTTTTCAAATATCTCTGTGTAGTATGTACCCATTACTTTTTGATCGTCGACCACAACAACATGATAGTTACGTTTTATTTGCAAACCTAAGGCTCGCCCAATCTTCTCAACCAATAAATATGTGTTTACTGGCTTTACGATATAATCGTTAACCCTTGCTCTTACGGCTAATAAGCGAACATCAAATGTAAAAAGAGAAGAACATGATATGACTTTTGTTCCGCGCTCAACCAAGTATTTGGCAAAGTCGAACACCTCTTCCGTGCTCACATTTGGCATGACTACATCTAATAAGACTAAATCTACTTGTTTTATATCATAACTATTTTTGAATTCATCGATGCTGTGGCTACATTCTACGTTGAAGGAAAAATCCTCTAGTACCGCTTTTAAGGCAGAGGTTACAGATTTTTGGTCGTCTATGATGACAATTCTTGGTTTGCCTATTCTATTAACCAAAGAAGCGTGCTCTGCGATTTCTCTCATCAGAGCTTGTTCGTCTTTAATATCCTTTTCTTCTAAAAAAGGGTTTGGCGTTTGAGCATTGCCTTTTATTAATTGGCTAATGAACCAGTCAACTTCACTAATCAGTGTTTGTTCACTAATTTTTTGTGCCTGATACTGCTCGCAAGCGAGTAACATCGTCGATAGTATTTGTTGCAACGCTGGCAACGAGAAAGTGGCAACTTCTTGGGCGACCGTATTGCAGTAAACATAAAACGGCTTGAGTTTCTTGATGTCATTAGACGACCGAAATTCAGACCAACTTGAAATGAGCTGTTTAAGTTGTTTTCGATGGGTCTGGGCATATTCGTTTGGAAGTTTGATAATTAACACCTAACAGTAAAATAAAATGTCCTTGTAGAGAACGCTTTACTAAAACACACTAAAATCCAGTGGCGCGTTACCTAATAGTAAACCCAAGTCCTTTTATATTTCGGCGTCGTCATTATTCTCTGAATTTATTAAAACTATATAATTCAGAAAACACAATTCTTCCTCATTGTTCACACTAATATATATGTATAAATTAAGAAAAAGTCTTCTTTCGCGGAGTTATTAAGCAAACTTTATACTTATGTTTAGTTAATGATAAAAGTCTTACGCATAGGTATAATTTTATATACCGACAACGTCGATTTCTTAGTGCAGTATACTTAATGTCGTCCCAATTTTTCCGGTTTACTTGTGCGCCTTTGATGTAAATCAAAGACTTGGTGTAACAAACTGGAAATACTATCGAAAGTGTTCAAGGAAGCATTCCTGTTACTATGGCCGAAAAAACAATCACAGAGTTAGAGCAAGAGTTAGCTACCGAACGGCGTAAGCGCAAACACGCGGAAGAAGCTCTCAGAAGTAAAACTATGAAGCTTAGTGAGGCTAACGATTATCTCTCGAGTATGACGAAACGACTGCAATTTGCATTATTTGCAAGCCGACAAATGGTTTGGGAGTATACTGTTGAGGACGATTGTTACTATTTATTCACTAGTATTCAAGAAACGAACAGTAAGGTAACACACAAAGGCAACTTCGATTCAGTGGTTGATTCTATTCATGAGGATGATAGAGCAGAATTCCTGACTCAGTGGCAAAATCATATGTATGGTAAACGCTCTTCAATTGACATCAGTGTTCGTCGTTATTCGGAGAGAGCGCAGCGTTATTGTTGGACTCTGATTCGCGGTAAAAGAGTCGAAGATAAAAAGAGTGGAAAAGTGACCAAGGTGGTTGGAATATTCAAAGATATTGATGTTCAGTACAATAAAAACCTGACATTTCAGACGTTAAGTGACGTGTTCACCGGCTCTGCGCAAGCGGGGTTTATCTTCAATTACTCGACGAATTGTCTGGTGACTACTGACTCTTTTTACAAAGAGCTTGGAATAGAAAAATACCAATGCCTTGAAAAAACGATTATTGAGATGTTGCCGTTGGCATTTATCAAACAAAATCAAATAAAAAATCGCACACACCTTGAGGCACAAATAGTAGTCGACCAAACGCAAAAGATTGACTGCCATTTTACACTGCCAAGCTTGCTTCAAGGCGACGCAGAGAATTCTGAACCCCGCCATGTAGTCTGTTTTTTTAATCGAGTGCGAAACGCTTAGAAAAAACATAAAACACGGCTAGTACTGCATCCCTAAAACCACCTAACTTCGCTGATTAGACCAGTAATTTGCTGAAAAAATGCATTGAAGTATGCTACTTTAGCCCACATCACCAGATTCTCAGTTGTTCGTGTGGCAATATCTCTGAAATTTCACGATACTTACACGTTCAACTCATAATCAATGAAATTTACCAATAAAAAGTACATTTGATGCATATTTTATTATTAAACGGTCCTAACCTAAATATGTTGGGGACGCGAGAACCATCGATATACGGCGCGGCCTCTTTGGCTGAGCTAGAGTCAGATGTGCAAAACTTAGGCGACAGTCTTGAGATTGAAGTATCAACTTTTCAGTCTAATGCTGAACATGAATTGATTGAACGAATTCACAGAGCAATGGGTTGTGTAGACGGTATCATTATTAATCCGGCTGCATTTACGCATACCAGTGTTGCATTGCGTGATGCGATTCTTGCGGTGAATATTCCATTTATTGAAGTGCATCTGTCGAATGTGCATGCCAGAGAGCCGTTCCGCCATCATTCTTATTTTTCCGATAAAGCAGTGGGTGTGATTGCGGGTTTAGGCACGCAGGGCTATTTATTTGCTCTGCAGGCATTGAACACACATTTAAGTCAAAAAAATAAACAAATTGAACGACATAACAAATAATTAAGGCGTTAACATGGATATTAGAAAGATCAAAAAGCTGATTGAGTTAGTGGAAGAATCAGGCATTGCAGAATTAGAAATTACTGAGGGTGAAGAGTCTGTTCGCATTCATCGAGGCAGTTCTCAGCCTGCACAAATAAGCTATGCGCCACAAGTAATGCCGCAAGTAGCGACCACTCCAGTTTCAGAAGTTGCACCACAAGCTGAGCCTGCTGCTCAACCTAAGGGGCACGTGTTAACTTCGCCAATGGTTGGCACTTTTTATCGTTCTTCTTCACCTGAAGCTAAGCCTTTTGTTGAAGTCGGACAAAAAGTGAAAGCGGGTGAAACGATATGCATCATCGAAGCTATGAAAATGATGAATCAAATAGAATCTGATGTAGATGGCGTTGTAAAAGAGATCATGGTTCAAAATCAAGAGGCCGTTGAATTCGAACAACCTCTTTTCATTATTGAATAAAGGGCACCATCACTATGTTGGATAAAGTATTGATCGCAAATCGGGGTGAAATTGCACTTCGGATATTGCGTGCCTGTAAAGAGCTTGGTATCAAAACGGTAGCAGCACATTCAACCGCTGATAGAAACCTAAAGCATGTTTTATTGGCTGACGAATCTATTTGTATTGGCAAAGCCGCTGCAGGTGAGAGTTATCTGAATATTCCTCGAATTATCGCAGCAGCAGAAGTAACAAATTCTGTTGCTATTCATCCGGGTTACGGATTTTTGTCAGAAAATGCCGATTTTGCAGAAGCGGTGGAAAAAAGCGGTTTTATCTTTATTGGGCCTACTGCCAAAACCATTAATTTAATGGGCGATAAGGTGTCTGCGATTGCTGCGATGCGCAAAGCAGGCGTGCCATGCGTTCCAGGTTCCGACGGACCTCTTGGCGATGATATTGAAAAGAATAAAGCAATCGCAAAACGCATTGGTTATCCGATGATCGTAAAAGCGGCTGGCGGTGGCGGTGGTCGAGGTATGCGAGTAGTACGCGCTGAGTCAGAGCTCGAATCAGCTATCAGAATGACCAAACAAGAAGCAGGCGCAGCGTTTAACAACGACATTGTATACATGGAAAAGTATCTTGAAAACCCCCGTCATGTCGAGATCCAAGTATTGGCTGATGGACAAGGCAATGCGGTTCACCTAGGTGAGCGCGATTGCTCTATGCAGCGACGTCACCAAAAAGTAGTGGAAGAAGCCCCTGCACCAGGGATTTCGGAATCGATGCGAGCGAAAATTGGCGAGCGTTGCCGACGAGCTTGTATCGAAATTAATTATCGTGGCGCGGGCACTTTCGAGTTTTTGTATGAAAATGGTGAATTCTATTTCATCGAAATGAACACCCGCATACAGGTTGAGCATCCTGTAACCGAGATGGTCACCGGTGTTGACCTGATCAAAGAACAGTTAAGGATTGCAGCAGGTCAGCCTTTGTCGATTGAGCAATCACAAATCAAAGTTAGTGGTCATGCCATCGAATGTAGGATCAACGCGGAAGACCCAAACACCTTTACGCCTAGTCCGGGTAAAATTAATATGTTTCACTCTCCAGGTGGCCTAGGGGTTCGCTGGGAGTCTCATATTTATTCGGGTTATACCGTACCTCCTTATTACGACTCTATGATTGGCAAGTTGATTACTTACGGCGAAAGTCGCGACGAGGCTATTGCGCGTATGCGTCATGCGCTTAATGAGCTTGTGGTCGATGGTATAAAAACCAACGTGCCTTTGCAGCAACGAATTTTGCATGATGAAAACTTCTTTAATGGTGGTACTAATATTCACTATCTCGAGAAGAAGCTAGAGCAAGATAAGTAAGGTAATGACTCTTAGGCATTGAGAAATGCCTTAATCCCTTCGGGCCGCATCGGCCCACCATTTTAAGGACCTTATGTTTTAAAGGTCCTTTTTAATATGAGTTTAGGAAGTACATTTTCCCCGAGTGTAAGCGCGCATTGGTGATGTTCGCCACGATAAGGTAAACAAAAAGGCGTATGTCGGTAATAAGCACTCATAATTACGCATATTCAAGAGCTAAGCCAAGGCCGATTGAGCCAAGTCGGCCGGTTTAGAGTAGGTAATAATAAATACTCACTCTCATGCAGTAAAGGTCAGTGCTTTTATGTCTGATATTCCAGAACTCGACACATTATTTGCTTATCGATTTATTTTCGATGACCCTAAAGACTTAGTAAATCTCGACCAAGATGTTAAGGATTTACAAGGATTCCCAGAGCGTCTTGACGGCAGTTACAAGCAAGAATGGTGGACTTATGTGAAGCGGGCGACAGCAAGACAAAAGCTTGATTTAAATGAGTTCGACTTAGAAGAAGCCCTCTCGAATTTGAGTTCAGACGATCAAGAAAGGTTTAATGAGCTACTCAGTCATATTGAGCGTGCCGAGAGTATAAATTCGAATGACAAGGTAAAAGTAATCAAATCCCCACTTAAAGCGTATATAGAGTCTTTAATTAAACTATAAAGAGACTGTTATGTTTGGACTATTTAAGTCAAATCCTACAAAGAAACTTCGCAAGACCTATGATATAAAACTGGAACAAGCCATGCTTGCTCAGCGTAAAGGTGACATAAAGACATACTCCATGTTGACCGCTGAGGCTGAAGATTTATGGAAGCAAATAGAAGAATTAGAAAAACAGAGTGACTAGTAAACAGCGCTTAAAATAAGAAAACGACGAAAAAACGAACGAGAAAGCAAAAATAAGCATAAATATGCATAAAAGAAGGTCTAATGAATACGAGAAAAGCACTACCCCTTGCCTTGGTTTGTTTATTGTTTACATGCAGTGTTTACGCCATTGCAGATGATAATAAAGAGCAGGATAAAAGCCATTACCAACCAACAGTAAAAGCTCGCATGAGCGAGACTGAGCATAGTCTGCGCGTACAAGGTGACAAGCTAGAATATAAAGTGCTTAGTGGAGACACTCATTTACTCGATAAAGACAACAAACCTAAAGCGTCTATTTTTAGTACCGCGTATTTTCGAAGCGATGTGAAAAATGCGCAGCAACGACCCATCATATTCGTATTCAACGGTGGTCCTGGTTCGTCTAGCGTATGGCTACACTTAGGGGTGTTTGGTCCAAAGCTCGTCGAGATCCCAAGCGATGCACAGCCAGTGCCCTCGGCTCCTTACCTAATAAAAGACAATCCAGATAGCCTTATCGACATTGCTGATATGGTGTTTATTGACCCTGTGGGCACCGGTTACTCTCGTCCACTAGGTGAATATGAAGGCAAAGACTTTTGGGGGGTTAGGCAAGATGCTGAAATTCTCGCACAATTCGTCGAACACTTTATTTCTAAACACAATCGTTGGAATTCCCCTAAATATTTGGCAGGTGAAAGCTACGGGACAACTCGCGCGGCGCTGATGACCCGTGAGTTGCAACAGGGTTGGGGATCAGTCGACCTTAGCGGCGTGTTTTTGATATCCAGCATTGTTGATTTTCAAACGGGTGATTTCAATTACGGGAATGATTTACCTTTTGTTACCTTCTTGCCGACATATGCTGCTACGGCTTGGTATCATGATGCCTTGCCAGATAAATCTAGGTGGCCATCATTAGAGGCTTTCCTTGATGAGGTCAGTCAGTTTGCACTGGCCGAATACAACCAAGCGTTGACCCTTGGCACCTTGGTCGACGAAAAAACGCGTACATCCATCATTGACAAGTTGCACACTTATACCGGTTTAAGTAAGACGTATTTGCGTCAAACCGATATGAGAATAGATGAAATGCGTTTTATGAAGGAGCTTTTGCGTTCAAGAGGTTTAAGTGTTGGCAGGCTCGACAGTCGTTATAAAGGTCAAGACGCAATAGTGGTTGGAGAAAGCTTTGATACCGACCCATCAAGCTATGCGATAGATGGTGCATATACAGCAGCGATTAATACCTATTTACGAAACGATCTGAATGTCCAGCGCATGGAAACCTACGAGATTTTGTCTGGCGAAGTATTTTCAAATTGGGACTGGCTCTATGGTAACAGCGCACGCTCGCAGGGCTTCTTAAATACGTCACAATTTTTATCGAGAGCACAGCGAGAAAACCCAGCCTTTAGAATATTCGTTGCGAATGGTTATTATGATTTAGCGACCCCTTTCTTTGCGACAGAATATTCCTTTAATCGCAGTGGTTTTGATAAAGACAGGATCACAATGAAATATTATGAAGCAGGTCACATGATGTACATCCATCATCCATCTTTGAAAATGCTTGCTGACGATATGAGAGCGTTTTTAAAACAGCAGTAAAGCAGTGATACCGTCATATAAAAGAGGGTGCTTCTTTGATGTTCAAATAAGCACCTTTTTTTAGTCGCTATTAAACATTTCATTTTTTTTATCTATGTTCGTATTAACTGTTATTGAGTGCTAAATAGACTGTTTTTATTCATGTTTTCATCCTTATCTAAGTGTCTGAACTATCCTGAGTAATCCTCTAGATAAAGAGATGTTACTGGGTCCAGTTGCTTAGTCTCTCCATACTAGGATGAATGTGACAATAGATAATAAGAATATGTAGCATACTACTATTAACAAGTGCACAAAACATTGTTAATATATATATGTTTTGTTAACAAAAGGTGAGTATGAACAGTGATATTGTAAGGCTTCAAAAAGAAATGGTATCCGCTATTAAAGGCGGTCACACCGGATTTTTTAATACTCAAGACATTGCCTACTGGGTTAAAAAGAAGTCTCGTGAAGCCTTAACGCTGTTTATTCATAACGCTATCAAAGCAGGAGTGCTAGAGCGTGTTTGCAAGGGAGTGTATGTGGTCAGTATTTTAAAACCATCTGGCGTAGGAACACTCGAAGCTTTGGCGAAAAAGATACGAAATGATTATTTTGTGTATGTCACCGCTGAAACTGAGTTATCAAGACTAGGTGTGATATCTCAACTGACGATGGGGTATTTAACAGTGATGACAAACGGGCGCTCTGGTGTATTTAAAACATCTTATGGCACCATTGAGTTCACCCATACAAAAAAGAACATCCATGCTGTGATGGATGACATCTGGTATGACAATGATACTGGGATGTACCGAGCTAAAGAAAGCCTTGCGATTAGAGATCTTAAGCGGATAGGCCGGAATGTTGGCATGTTAAATGAAGAGCTTGAGTAAAAATGATACTACCACTTGTGCAAAGTGTCTTAAAACAGAACCCAGAGTACTCCGGCTTCGAGAACGTTATCGAAAAGGAAATATTCCATCACGATATACTCAGTGCACTCCACCAAAACGGCTTACTAAATGATTTGACGTTCATAGGCGGCACCAGCTTGAGAATGTGTCATGGGTGGAATAGATTAAGTGAAGACCTAGACTTCAATGGAGGTATGGATTTTACACCAGAGAAGTTTTCATCGTTAGCGGACGTAGTGGCTGATGCTTTATCAAAGAAGCACATGCTCGATATAAATGTAGTTGAGCCAAAGCCGATGAAAGGTGATACGTCGACTTGGCGCGTGTCCATAGAAAAGGATGTAGTAAGGAGTGGTGGTTCAAAGCAGAAAATTCACATAGATATTTGTCGTTACGAGACAATGAATCAGATCATGAAAACAGCAAGCAATTTCTACCCGTTTCAATCTCCCATCGAAGGTTTGCCTATCCCCTGTCAAAGTCTAGAAGAAATACTGGTTGATAAGATCATCGCATTTGCTATGCGAGAGTATAATCAAAGAGTAGTGAAGCCGCGTGATCTTTGGGATATTACTTTCCTTAAAAGTCGCCATGTTCAATTGGAGAATGACGTGTTGACGCAGAAGCTTTCACAAAGAGGTATACCCTTTGAAGTATTTTATGCAAAGGTTCTTAATAATTTAAATAGCGTCGAAACTCACGATGCGATTAAACAAGATTTTCATCGAGAGATGTCGAGGTTTGTGTTGCCAAAACTAGCCAAGAACACATTGGAAAATGAATATTTTTGGGACGTGGTGAAGAGGGCTCTTGGAGAAGCTGTATCCTCAATAAGAATGCCTATCAAGGTACCGCAAGAGCAAAACCCAGTTGCTAAAAGTAGTTTTGAGCTTGACTTGAGAAGCGAAAGTAAACAGTTAAAGCCCAAGTAGAAATTGAAGGTTAATATCAGCATTAAGTTTATATATACGATTGGCTATCTCCTTATTAACAGTTGTTGGCGCTAAACACAGCCTTTTTTATTTATATTTTTATCCATGGGAGTTATTTATTTTTCAAAGCTTATGAAGTATGTAAGCACACGCTAACAGCATAAAGATTAGATAAAAAACTTAAGCAACAAGCATCCCATCAATAACTTTATGAATATAGGCTCGCGACTCTTCGACAGAGGCCGCTCTATCACTTTTTTGAAGCTCAGATGGAAATACATTCATACCAGACAAAATGGCGTACCAAGAAGGTCTTAAATACACTAAGTCTGAGCGATGTTCGGTCAACACGTGTTCGACATCTTTCCCGCTTTTCCATGCGTCCAAAATTTCTTTTAACACTTGTGGCGTATTAGCGTTGTTTCGGTTTGCGCGCCAATATTCACTGTCGCTTCGGTTGTTTAATTTATAGTGCGCAACGATGTAGTCTCTCACCCCATCGAACATGCGATTAATTTCATCGTTAAAGCTCTGATACTTTAATGAATTTGAGTTTGTTTCTTGAATAAAGTGACTGACCGTATATTGAGTGAGCATGAGCGCTGTCGCTTCAAGCGGTTCAATAAAGCCTTGACTCATGCCGACGGCTAAACAGTTTTTTGTCAAATGATGATGTAAACGCCCCACGCGCATTTTAATATGACGAGCAGATATGCTGCTGTCGAGTAAATTACAGCGTTCCCGAAGCTCTTTTTCTGCTGCATCCGAATCGATGAACTTGCTGCTATACACATAGCCCCTGCCAGTCCTTGCGGTCAATGGAATATCCCACATCCACCCGTTACTGAGTGCTTCAGAGCCCGTTTGCGGTAGGTAAGCTTTGCGGGGCTCGTGAGGGATTTGCAATGCTACAGCAGAATCATTGAACAGTTCGTTCGCATACGAGATATAGCTTTCGTTCAGCGTTTTTTCAATCAACTTGGCATGAAATCCAGTGCAATCTACATAAAGCTCTGCCGTCATATTGCCGTTTACTTGTGTGCCCACTGAGGCAATGTCACCGTCAGCGTGGGTGTATACTTCATTCACATCGTCAATTACATGCTTAACACCCTTAGATATTGCCAAGTCCTTTAAGAAAATCCCTAGTTTAGTGGCATCAAAGTGATAGCCATAATCGATATCAATGCCTTTTTGCTTAATATCGCATGGCAAGGCTTGCCGCTGCACCATAAAAGGCGTCACGAAGTAATCGTCTGGGTGAGCAGGAGCCTCTAATCCGCGTCTTTTTAGACCGCAATTATAGAAAAATAGCTCGGCACTAGGTTTGTCCAAAACAGAAAAAAACGGGTGAAAATATTGGTCTTTTACTGCCCCAGATGTCCAATTTGCGAATTGAATACCGAGTTTATAAGTTGCGGTACAAGCTGGCATCCATATTTGTTCCGCGACCCCAATCTCCTTAAAAAACTGTTTTAAATAGGGTGTTGAACCCTCCCCTACGCCTATCGTGCCGATCGTTTCTGATTCGACAAGGGTAATTTGGCATTCGGGCCATTCATGCACAAACTTGTTCGCTGCAAGCCAGCCTGCGGTGCCTCCGCCGACGATGAGGATTGACTTAGGTTTGTTGTTCATCTTGTTTGATCTCTAGCTGGGTCGACTCTCTGACGACTAAGGAAGGTTTATACACAATAGTAATCGGCTCTGGTGGCGCCTGTTTTGCAACTATATGCTTGATTAAGCTAGCAGTGGCGCGTTTTGCGATCTCTTCATTTTGCTGAGAAGCCGTCGTGATTTTAGGCGAAGTTTGGCGAGAAAAGGGACTATCCTCAAACCCCGCTACAGCAAGTTCCTGCGGGACCTTTATCCCTTCTAATCGCGCTGCAAAAACTGCCCCTGCAGCGATTTCGTCGTTACACGCGACAATAGCGCTTGGTCTGGAATTTTGGCTTAGAATCCGTTTTACGCCCGTAACACCGCAATCAAAGGTGTATTCGCCCTCTATAATCCAAGAGGGATTTATATCAACGCCAACTTTATTAAGGGCATCAGTAAAGCCTAATATTCGTTGTTGAGTCGATCTATGCGTTTCGTCACCCTTTAAAAACCCAAGTTTAGTATGGCCTTGCTCGAGTAAGTGCGCAGTAATGTCAAATGCGGCTTGTCGGTCATCCACCGCAATACAAGGCGCTTTACATAAGCTGTCGTCACCTTTGGAAATGATTCTTATAAAGGGGATATTACTTTTTTCTAGTGAATCCAAAATGGCTTGGTTTTCAGACAATGGGGGAGAAATAATTAAACCAGCAAGTTGTGAACGGTTAATCATCTGATTAAGCTGCTCAATAGTGTTGTTATTATAGTTGCAAGGATGAATCACCAATTCATAGCCTTGCTCCCTGCATTCGCTCAAAATCCCTTTTTGCATATCAAGAATGTAGTATGCGTTTGGATTGTCGTAAACATAACCTAGCGCGTAGTTTTTGGTGGCTGCCAAATTTCGGGCGGCTAAATTCGGCTGATAATTCAATTTCTTGATTGCAGCTTCAACTTTTTCACGCGTTTTTTCGCCAACCGCTTGTTCTTTATTTACCACGCGAGAGACTGTTTTTATTGAGACTTGTGCCAGTGCAGCGACGTCTTTTATAGTGGATCGTTGTCGATTCAAAAAGCATTTTCCTATGCTGAAAAACAAATTTTTTTCAATAATCTGTTAAAAAGTTGTTGCAAGTTGAGTTTTAATATAATAGTTTTTAATACAAATGACAACGCTATCATTTTGCGAAAGCATATTATTTTAGTCGTTGTCTTTTATTTTCGCCCTAAAAGACAACGTTGTCATTGCTGATTTTTCTGGGCGTTTCAAATTTGGTTGTGATAAGAGCAATGCTCAAGCACTTTAAATTTTAACCATAAATGACAACGCTGTCAGAAATGGAATAGGAAAAACTATGAAAGTACGACCACTCAATAAAATTACTAAAGTCATTCATTCGGTATGTGCCCTTGGTTTAGCGACCAGCGTCATTGCAGTGCCGCAAGCTTATGCGCAAGAACAGCAAGCAGATAATATCGAGACCATTGAAGTCAGAGGTATCCGCGCAAGTTCAAAAGCGAATCTAAACGAAAAACGTTTCTCTAACGCGGTGGTTGACGCCATCACAGCAGAAGACATCGGACAGTTCCCAGATAAAAACGTCGCTGAGTCACTATCACGTGTTCCAGGTATCACGATTGATCGTACCTTTGGTGAAGGCCAAGGTGTGACTATCCGTGGTGTGCAGCCTGATCAAAACCTTACATTAGTTAATGGTCAAGCAGTGGGTACAGCGCAATGGTTTGTCTTGTCAGACGCTACCCGTAACTTTAACTTTGAGATCCTAGCGTCTGAAATGGTAGCCGGACTTGAAGTATATAAATCGTCACAAGCGAACATCGATGAAGGAGCACTTGGTGGTACGGTCATTATCCGCACACGGAAGCCGATGGATCTTGAGGCGAACACGATACAGTTTTCAACAGAAGCTCAATACAACGATATATCAGAAGAGCTAGACCCTTCATTCTCTGGCTTGTACAGCTGGAAAAACGGGGATGAAACCTTTGGTGTGTTGGCTTCACTTAGTTACCAAGAGCGAAGTGTTAGAAGAGAGACCAACGAAGACTTTGGCTGGTTTGGGCCGACTATTCCAAGAATTGACCCATTAATTGAAGCGCCTCAAGGGGCGTCCGAAAAAGGTGCATTGCCATGGGGTATGGGTTCAGCGGTATTTGAACAAGAGCGCGAGCGTATTGGTTACGACATCAATGTTCAATGGCGTCCATCTGACAGACTTGACTTGAACCTTCACTACCTTAGTTCAACTATGAATGCAGACAACGTCAATTCTAACCTAATCGGTAT
Source organism: Glaciecola sp. (assembly GCA_965658765.1). Lineage (GTDB taxonomy): Bacteria > Pseudomonadota > Gammaproteobacteria > Enterobacterales > Alteromonadaceae > Glaciecola. Next base: position 44,898 of record CBFHTO010000016.1, read on the forward strand.
CGGGTTTAGAGGGATTGCATACATGGGAACTGAGACAAATGTCGGTACTGTAAACAATGGCATTGTTGAATCTCTTCAAGTGAGAGGCGTTGATGCACGTCCGGCTTGGTCTAGACATATCGCATATGACAATATCTTCAGAGAAGGTTCAGAAGCAGGTACTGAAATTTTAGATTTAGAAGGTAACTACGAAACCGACAATGGAAATGTACATTGGCAAATTGGTACCACAAAAGGTGAAGGTGAAAACCGCGACTTCTTTACTGAGTTTTGGGTAGACGCAAATGACCCTCGCGCTAACTTTGATCTTTACAATCCTGGTGGCGATTCACCAGCGATTGATTTCACAACGGCTAGCCCTTGGTTATCTAACCCGACTGACGAAATGTGGTTAGGCGGTATTTTTGACCAAGCCAACTCTACCGAAGATAAAGAAAACTACGCGCAAATTGATTATTCTTTTGATGTCGAATGGGGTGCTGTTGAGAGAGTCATTACAGGTGCTAAAATTCGCGATCGCAGTTTTTCTCAGTCAAGAGTCAGAACGTCACTTTCTAACTTAGCGCCAGTAGGTGCAGGTAGCCTTGGTCCAGCAAGCGATTTTTGGACTGGTGACATACTCAATGTTGATCACGACAATACAAATGCGTTTGCGGCGAGCTATTTCTTTCCTAATCGCGACTTAATGTATCAAGCACTTTATAACGTTGCAGAGTGTGGCTCAGCGACCGGTGACTTATGCCGAAATACTGATCAATTCCTAGCCGATGCTTCGTTCGAAATTGAGGAAGATATCAACGCTGTATACGCTATGGCTGAGTTTTCGTCAGAAGGCTTACGCGGTAATGTAGGCGTTCGTTACGTAGAGACCGATTCGACTTCTAACGGCTTTGACTTAGTGACTCAGCAGCCGGTGTCATTCAATAGTGAATATAAAGAATGGCTACCAAGTGTTAACCTCGCTTATGATTTGAGCGAAGAAAGCATTTTACGTTTTGCCGCGTCACGCGTAATTACACGACCTGCGCCTTTCCAGTTGGCGCCAGCAGTAAACTTAACGCCTGAAACGAGTTCTGGCTCCGCGGGTAACCCAGCTCTGAACCCGCTTACTGCGAATCAGTTCGAACTTGGTGTTGAGCATTACTTTGATGATGCATCACTTATCGCCATCACGGCATTTAAGAAGGACATCAGTGACTTTATCTTCACTAAAACCGTGTCTAAAGAAATCAATGGTCAGTTGATTAATCAACTAAGAACCCCAGAAAACGGTGGCTCGACTACTATTGACGGTATTGAATTCCAAGTTCAACACGTAATGGATAACGGGTTTGGTGGCTATTTCAACTACACCTATACCGATGTTGGCAATGCAGTGATTGACGAAGCGGTAGCGGTTGTAGACGATGCTGGTAATATCACAGGTGCGACCCTAGCAGAGCGAACTGTTCGTTTCCCTAATACGTCCAAGAACTCTTATAACCTTGGTGTATTCTACGAAACAGACTTATATAGTGCTCGTGTGAACTACAACTATCGTTCAGAGTATTTTATTGCTGCAGCTGAAATTGGTGACAACTATCGAGACGAGCAGTCTCAGTTAGATGCCCAACTAAGCTATAAGTTGACAGACGAAATTACTTTGAAGCTAGAAGCTTTGAATCTGACCAACGAAATCTGGGAAAACTACTACGAAAGAAATACCGACGGACTAAGGCTTGGCGGTACGCAAAGTGCGAATGGTCGTCGTATATTCGTTGGTGCAAATTTCCGATTTTAAGGCAAGTGGGCTAAAGGTTGACGCCTTTAGCCCCAACTGAGTACGTATTTATGTTCCCTAGATCTATTTTTATTCTCGGCGGCGGGACGGCAGGTTGGATGGCGGCTTCGTACTTAGCGAAGAAGTGGCAGCACCGCAATATTGCTATTACTTTGCTTGAGTCAGACTTGCACAAGACGCTCGGTGTTGGAGAAGGCTCAACGCCTTTCTTGAAAGACTTTTTTGCGCAACTTGAGGTAAGCGAGTCTGAGTGGATGCCACAGTGTGACGCAACGTTTAAGCATGGCATTGACTTTCCCGGCTGGCTTGCTGGGGATACTAATAGATCATATTTTCACCCCTTTTATGGTCAAAGCGACCAAGAAGGAGCATTGGCTTTTTTTGGGCGTTGTAATATGCGACGTCAGGGTTTAGATGTAAAAACATCACCAGATGATTTCTTTATCTCTTCCTATTTAGCAAAGCAAGGCAAAAGTCCGTATTTACAAAGCGCTTATACGAACGAAACCTTTAATAATAGCACTCATATAAATAATGCAAATATCGCACAGCTAGGCCATCGCGAATACGGCTATCACTTTGACGCGGGCAAATTGGGTGAATTTTTAAAAGGCTACGCTTGTGCACACGGTGTTAAGCATGTGGTTGACCAAGTGACCAATGTAAGCGTAAACGAAGATGGTATTGATTCGCTCATTACTGACAAGCACGGCGAGTTTAAAGCAGACTTATTTATCGATTGCTCTGGTACTAAAGGCATGCTGATCCAGTCGGCGCTCGGCGAAAAGCTCACCGACTACAGCAACTATTTGCCAAATAACCGTGCTGTGGCGATACAAACCGCGAAAAAAAGCGGTGATATTGTCTCTCATACTTGCTCGAAAGGCGTAGAGCAGGGCTGGATGTGGACAATTCCTTTGCAGTCTCGCAATGGAAATGGCCTCGTTTATTGTAGTAAATACATGGACGAAAATGCCGCTGAAGCTCAATTGCGCGAAGCCTTAAACGAATACGATGCGCCGGCCAACCACCTTCGTTGGCACGTTGGCCGAATTTCCCAACATTGGAAACAAAACTGTTTAGCTCTTGGTATGTCACAGGGTTTTTTGGAACCACTCGAAGCACCGATGTTGAATATGGTGCAACAGACGCTCGAAACCTTTGTGTATTCAATGGAGCGTTATGGCAATACATATAACGCTCGACACTATTTAAGCTCGAGCATTAATAAGTTGATTGACGGCACTTGCGATTACTTGCAAGCCCACTATAAATTAAATACCCGTACTGACAGTCAATATTGGCGTGATAATGCCACTAGGCCGACTCGCAATGATTTATTGAGTGAGCTTATGTACGCATGGCAGCATAATTTACCATTTGATAAATATCTTGCAAAATATGCGTCGGATTTAGCTTATGGTAAAACCTCATGGTTTTGCTTGTTTGCAGGTATGGACTATTTTGGTCCAGCTACAAAAGCGGCAGATGCTTCAATTCAAGAGGCGCATCATCATTTAATCGTTAAACAGCAGCTCACCTGTCAGCGTTTTGCGAGTGCTGATAGTAAGCATGTGCAAGGAGCGGAGGTCGCTGCAAAACACAGCGCAATGGAACTAAACAGGATTGAAAGTGTTTACTAGATTTCAAAGCAGCAAAGTAAAGGCGATGCATTTTCTTTTTGCAGCATCACTATTCTCATTAGTCAGTTGTTCTAGCGACAATAACAGTACCCAAAACGATGGTGTAAAAGCCAAAAATAAAGCTGAGCAAAACGCGTTAGCGCAAGCGGTCATGCGCAATGCCAGTAATATGAAGGTAAGGTATCAGGTAGAATCAAACACCCAAGAATTGCCATGTGATCCTAATCGTGCGGGTGGCGATTGTTATTCATCGACTCTTACATTGAGCTTTGATGAAGCCTTACCTGCTAATGGTTGGTCGATCGTATTTTCGCATTTATCTCCAATACAATCCTTAGAAAGCGAGCACTTTGTTGTTCGGCATATTAATGGCGATGTGCACCAGCTCTTGCCGATCAAGCCTATTCAAGCTAATACCTCGTATCATTTAGCTTTGATCAGTGATTTTTGGTCCGTCTCAGCCACCGATGTGCTACCTAACTACTTTTTTGCCTACGCTGGCGAGAGCCATGCTTCGCCTACTGATTCAAACAGCGTTTCAGAAACACTTCTGGATGCTCGAACTAGTGCAAAAGCGGGTGTCCTTCAGAGCAGCATTGATGGCGGAACTAGTGGGATTGATAGCAGCTTGGCATATACCCAAACCGCAATTATAGAGTCTACAAAAGAAATCATTACAGACCAAAGCCCATTGCCACAAATGCCTCATACTGGCGATTTCAGCGACCCAAGTTTGATAAAGCGTAATCCACAAGATGCTAGTATTGCCCACGACCCCGCTTATTTGTACAAAGAGAATCAAGCTCGCTTAGCGCTTAGCGAGCAAGAAAGCTTCGATGATAAGTCTGCTTATGTTTCGCAAATTGATGGGAACAAAATGGCACAGAGCGACAAGTGGAGCCTTAAGGTGCTGCCATCAATGTCTCAAGTAGACGTTTCAGACCAATATCTCGATGTTCGTGGCGGGCTAAAGCTTAAGTCAGACAATCATTCATTGTACAGCGCTGCTCTCGACATCATGCAGGAGCAAGGCTTTGCGTTGTCAGATGACGGTGTGGAAGTCAGTATTATCATCGACACGTCCCTCCCATTCTTACCGACTCCAGAGCCTTCAGCTTACAGAGAGCCTTCAGCTAATAGAGAGCCTTCAGCTTACAGAGAGCCTTCAGCTTACAGAGAGCCTTCAGCTAATAAAGAGTCCGTTAAGTCTTACGAGCAACTCAAACTACAAGATACTTATGTGATTGAGGTAAACGATTCGAATATCGTGATTCAGGCCACGCATACACGCGGCGCGTTCTACGGGCTTATATCATTAAGCCAATTATTAGAAAACCAACAGCTGCGAGTTGGCAGTTACTCAGATTCACCGCGCTTTTCATTCAGAGGTGTGCATTTAGACGTTGGCAGAAACTTTCGAAGCGTCGACTTTGTAAAAAGCCTCATTAAAGAGATGTCTTTTCTCAAACTAAATAAATTGCATCTTCACCTAGCTGATGACGAAGGCTGGCGTCTAGAAATCCCTGGTTTGCCAGAGCTCACCGAGATTGGTGCGTATCGCTGTTTTGACCTAACAGAGCAACGCTGCCTACTGCCGCAATTAGGCGCAGGCCCAGACAAAACATCAAAGGTAAATGGCTATTACAGTGTTAGCGATTATCAATCTATTTTACGTTATGCGCTTAAGCATCAAGTGGAAGTCATTCCTTCTCTAGATATGCCCGGGCACTCACGCGCCGCAATAAAAGCAATGGAAGCACGCTATTTACGCTTAACCACTGCAGGCATGAACGAGGAAGCCCAGCGATATTTGCTGACTGATTTTACTGATACAACTAAGTATCGTTCGGTACAGCACTATAACGACAACACCATGAACCCTTGTATGAAGTCGACCTTTAATTTTATTAATAAGGTGCTTAACGAGGTTTACAACATACATCAAGACGCAGGCGTGCCACTTTTGCGCTACCATATTGGCGCGGATGAGACGCCTGGCGCGTGGACAGAATCTCCGATATGCGAACAGTACATTAGTGAAACCCCTACTATTTCGAGTACAGACGAACTAACGGCTTATTTTATTCAACGAGTGCGCCAAATTGTCGAAGCTAAAAGCGTAGTAGCCGGTGGCTGGAGTGATGGCATGCATGCATTACTCGATTCCTCGAACGACATGAACAACCTAGCAAATGCTCTCAAGCCACAGGTCAATGTATGGGAAGGGCTCATGTGGCAAGGGCACGAAAAAGCCTTAGAATTTGCAAAAAGCGATTTTAGAACGGTCTTGTCTTACCCCGACACGCTTTACTTTGATTTCCCGTATTCGGTGGATCCAAAAGAGCCTGGGTATTATTGGGCAAGTCGCGCGACAGACGCGTACAAGGTCTTCCAATTTATGCCAAACACACCTGAGCAAAATGCACAGCTGTGGAGAGATAGAATGAATAAGCCTTATCAAGCTTCGACTGTAGAGCATGTAAAAGGCATCCAACATGAAGGCATGCAGGCACATCTATGGAGCGAGGTTGTGCGCCACGAAGAAGTTGCGTACTACATGTATTTTCCTCGCTTGGTCAGTTTCGCGGAGCGAGCTTGGCACGAGGCAAGTTGGGAGCAAGTTGCAGTAAACGCTGATACTAACGAGCTTAATTATTTGATTAACCAAGACTGGCAAACATTTACTAAGAGATTGCTTAGTCGTTATCTTCCACGTTTAATTAAACAGGAAGTTAATTTCAGATTGCCACCTCCCGGTGCACTTGTTAAAGGCAATATTTTATATATGAATCATGAATTTCTCGGTGTGGACTTAGAATGGAGTGTCGATGGAAAGAAATTTAGCTCCTATACTCAGCCCATCGATTTACCCAATACAACAAGCGTATACGTCCGTGCAAATATGATGGACGGTGCTGTATACAGTCAGATTAAAGCAGTCAATCCTTCGTCTGCTATGGTGAACAAGACGCTTTTGGTACAGGAAGACTGAATGAAAACACAAGAGTATTTTTTAGGCATTGATGGTGGCGGCACCAAATGCAAAGCAAGGCTAGAAAGCTTTGACGGTCGCTTATTAGCAGAAGCGACCGCTGGACCTGCTAATGTTGCACGTGATATTGAGCAAGCCATGCATTCAGTAGTAGAGGCATCAAAACAAGCCATTGCAAACGCGGGACTCACGATAGATGTTTTGTGTGAAGTCAATGCGGGAATAGGGCTTGCTGGCTTAAATATCCCATCGGTTTACGATGAATTTTCAACAAAACCTCTACCCTTTAAACGTCACTGCGCCACTACCGATCTAAACATCGCTAGGCTTGGCGCACACGAAGGTAAAGATGGTGGCATTATCATTGTGGGTACAGGTTCGTCTGCAGCAGTCAGTGTTAATAATAAAGAGACTGTACTTGGTGGCCATGGATTTTTATTAGGCGATCAAGGCAGCGGCGCATGGGTTGGCAAGCAAGCAGTGACCGATACCTTGTTAGAGCTCGATGGTTTACTGCCAAAACAAGGGTTTTCACAAGGTGTTTTGCATCATTTTAATTGTAGTGATAAATGCGAATTAGTAAGTCTGCTAAGTGGGGCAATGTCTTCTAAGTTCGCAAGTATTGCGCCAAAAGTCATTGAGTGGGCCAAGGCTGAGCAGCCAAATGCTCTGTCGATTATCAAGCAAGCTGCGAGCTACATAGACAACTTGGTCATACAAGTAATGCGCCACCAACCAGAGCGTTTATCTATGATTGGCGGTCTTGCTGAGCCCATTCAGGCATTTTTGTCAGATCAAACAAAACAATCGCTCAGCCCTGCTCTAATGTCTCCCGAGCAGGGTGCGATTGTACTTATCAAATCTCAAACGGGAATATCAAGCAAATGACCCAATCTATGATGGCTAAAGAAGCCAGCGAGTCACCAAAAGTGATCGCTGAGCAATTACGAAATAATCAGCAGCTGTGCCAAGACATTGCCCAACGAATTCGCGACTTTGCCCCTGAATTTGTTTACATCATTGGTCGCGGTTCTTCTGATCATGCCGGCGTGTATGCAAAATACCTTATTGAGGTAGAGCTTGGCCTTGCAGTGTCATCTTCTGCGCCATCCGTATTTAGTATTTACAACAGAAAGTTGTCACTTGACCGTGCTTTGGTGATTGTAATTTCTCAGTCTGGTGGAAGCCCCGACATTATTGCTCAAACTAAAGCTGCGCGTGAGAGCGGAGCCATGACGATAGGCTTAATTAACGCGCCAGCTTCGCCACTTAGCCATGAGGTTGATGCCGTATTGCCTTTATACGCAGGTAACGAACAAGCCATTGCTGCTACTAAAAGTTACCTCTGCACATTGAGCGCAATTGCCCATTTGGTCGCGCATTGGAAAGGTGATAATGACCTGCTCGATAGCTTAGAAGAGCTACCGCTAGCGATGCAGGCAGCTTGTGATAGCCCAGCCAGACTCAATAAAGCCGCGATTGCTAATGTAAAGCACTGCGTAGTGCTAGGACGAGGCTTTGGTTACGCAATTAGTCGCGAAATTGCGCTTAAGCTTAAAGAGGTATTAAGCATACATGCAGAAGCCTTCAGTAGTGCCGAATTCTTGCATGGACCAGTGACCCTTACCAACAGTCAGCTGTTTACCATTTCAGTAGATATCGATGACGAGTCCTCACATACTCATCAAGCCATCCTTCAAGACATTGAAGATAGAGGATCGATTTCCTTAGACTTGAGTATGCCAAGTTTTAAAGTGCACAAACGCTTGATTGCGCTTATGGTCATGCTGCGTTTTTACCTTGATTTAGAACTTGTAGCAAGGCAGATGAACAAAGACCCAGATAACCCTCCTGGCTTACTTAAAGTCACAAAGACGCTGTGAGAGCACTATGAAACTATTTGCTCCCAAACTCTTTGACGGCGTTTCGATTTTAGAAGCCAAAGTCATGACCATAAACAATGGCATGATTGAGTCGCTGGTGGATGGTTCACAAGAACAAGCTGATGTGTGTTTGCAAGGTTTAGTGGCCCCGGGGTTTATCGATACCCAAGTCAACGGCGGCGGTGCACGGCTTTTCAACAATGATCCCGATCTACAAACCCTGGCGCGTATGACCGCCGCTCATGCACGATTTGGTACAACAGCGATGATGCCGACCTTAATTACCGATAAGGTCGAGACTATGCAATATGCGGCTGACGCGGTGGCCGAGGCAATGGCAAACGCATTGCCAAGTGTATTGGGGATCCATTTTGAAGGCCCGCATTTGTCGATAGACAAGCGGGGCATTCATCCAGATAAGCAGATCCGCGCTATTACCGACGACGAATTAGCACTGTTTTTTCGCAAGGACCTTGGCAAAGTATGTGTCACACTCGCGCCCGAAAATGTCAGCACTGACATAATAAAAGAGCTAGTTGAGCATGGCGTGATTGTGTCGCTTGGCCATTCAAATGCCGATTCAGAGACTACCTTAGCGGCAATTGAAGCTGGCGCTAGTGGTTTTACGCATCTCTTTAATGCCATGTCACCCTTACAAAGTCGAGCTGCAGGCGTGACTGGCGCGGCCCTTCTTAGCGACTGTTATACCGGCTTAATCGCTGATTTACATCATGTTTGTAAGCACAGCGCGCAACTTGCGATAAAAGTAAAAAGTCCAAATAAACTCATGTTAGTGACCGATTCTATGTCGCATATTGGGACCAACCAACAAGCCTTAGAATTTGCTGGAAGCACCATTTATAAGCATGACGATAAACTGACTTTACAAGACGGAACCCTAGCTGGCTCTGCCTTGAGTATGTCACAAGCGCTACAAAATACGGTTCATGAGTTGGGGCACTCAGTAGAAGACGCCATCACTATGGCTTCAGCCACTCCAGCAAATTTCCTGAATGTGCAAGACAGTAAAGGATTTCTAAAGATGGGCTACGACGCAGATTTTGTGTGTCTTAACTCAGATTTAAGCGTGACGAATACCTATGTTGCAGGCCTTGAGGTATACAACATCAATAAACACCCATTAATAGAGGATGTAACATGAGTTCACAAAAGCAGTCTCATGCCCTTGTACCAATGTTGATCATTGGCGCACTTTTTTTCATATTCGGCTTTGTTACTTGGTTGAATGGCGCACTGATCCCGTTCTTGCAAATTGTATGTGAATTAACTGAGCCACAAGCACTACTGGTCGCCTTTACTTTTTACATTGCTTATGTGGTGATGGCGCTGCCGATGTCTTTTGTGCTTGAAAAAATCGGTTATAAAAACGCGATGGCTTTGGGCTTAGTAAAAATAGCCTTGGGCAGTTTGTTGTTTATACCCGCGGCTCAAACGCAAGCCTTTGGACTATTTTTGTTTGCTCAGTTCGTAATGGGTACTGGTCTCACTATACTGCAAACTGCGTCTAATCCATACATCGTAAAAATTGGGCCGGTCGAAACAGCTGCCGTCAGGATTTCGATTATGGGTTTGTTAAACAAATTCGCCGGCTTCCTTGCGCCTATCGTGTTCACGATCTTGGTGCTTGGGGACTTCTCGTCAGTGACAGCACAAAGCGTTTCGATGATGTCTGAACAAGAGCGCACGGCGACTATTGATTCATTATCGGTCAGCTTAATTTATCCTTACCTGAGTATGGCAATTGTGCTCTTTGTGCTCGCAATATTGCTTAAGATGTCTAGCTTACCTGAGCTTGTATTAGAAGAAGAGAACGTAGTATCAGATGGTAAGTTACGACGTCATCCCCAATTGATTTTAGGCGCGATCACATTATTTATGTATGTCGGTGTCGAAGTCATTGCAGGTGACACGATTGGATTGTATGGATCGCAAATTGGTGTCGAGAATGCGACTGCCCTAACTTCATATACCATGGCATTTATGATCATCGGCTACCTTTTAGGATTAGTCGTCATTCCAAAGTTAATTTCGCAGTCACAAGCTTTGTTTGGCTCAGCCTTACTTGGCATCATAGTGACCTTGTTACTGCTGTTCAGTGACGACAAATCGACCCTTTATTCTGATATTTTATGGTCGTGGATGGGCATTCGTAGCTTACCCGACCCAGTAACTTTGCTCGCCTTACTCGGGCTCGCAAACGCATTAGTATGGCCAGCAGTATGGCCTCTAGCACTTAGCGGCCTCGGAAAGCTCACAGCAAAAGGTTCAGCATTGTTGATCATGGGGATTTCTGGTGGCGCTGTGTTGCCTCTTGCGTATGGCTTTTTAGCTGAGCACAGCGACTCACAGTCGGCTTACTGGATGCTCCTGCCTTGTTATGCCTTCATTCTTTATTATGCATTGATAGGCTCTAAAAAGCGGGCGTGGTGATATTTAGGTTGCATCTTTTAAGATAACAGATTCGGCTTTATTGAACAGAAACAAGGGCCTGATATAAATCGGGCCTTAATTCAAATCCACTTCTATTTTACCTCCGCTACGAAGCATGTCTTCGATTTTTTCTGGGATCAGTGGTCTCGAAAAATAATATCCCTGATATATGTCGCATCCCATACTATCCAAGCTCGCAGCCTGCTCCGCAGTTTCAACACCTTCCGCCACGGTGGTCAATTTAAGCGTAGTAGCAAGAGAAATCACGGTTTCACAGATTTTGCCGTCTTCTTGTGAAGTGGCACATTCATCAACAAAACAACGATCAATTTTCAGAATATCAATCGGTAAGCTTTTTAGGTAACTGAGTGAAGAATAACCGGTACCAAAATCATCAATTGCGATCTTGATGTTTAAGTTTTTCAACTCGGACAATACTTTTCGGCAACGTTCGAAATCATAAATTAACACACCCTCGGTTACTTCTAGTTCTATTTGCTCTCCCTTGATGTTGTATTGTTGTAGTGTTTCTTCTACAAACGCCACAACATTGCCCGTTAATAAGTTTTTGCCAGATACGTTAATGGCAATCGGTGGTACATCGATATTTAATGTGCGCCAATGAATAATTTGTTGGCAAACCATTTCAAAAATATGCGCATCGAGCGGCATGATCAGGTTTGTTTCTTCCGCGATCGGAATGAACTCATCAGGCGGGAAAAATGAGCCGTCTTCTTGTTGCCATCTTACCAAAGCCTCTAAGCCGACAACCCTTCCGGAAATATCGACTTTCGGCTGGTAGACCATCGTCAACTCATTTTTATTTTTAATCGCTCTGCGCAAGGCTTGTTCTTGATCAAAGTGCTTGCTTGCTTTGGTCGCCATTTCTGATTGGAACAATTTGTAAGTATCACGCCCAGCCTCTTTAGCAAAGTACATGGCAATGTCTGCTTGTTGAATTAAGCGCTCGGGCTCAATTTCCTGCATACTTAAAGATATGCCAATACTCGTAGGTATTTTTAGTTCTCTCCCATTTAATTGAATAGGCTTTCTCATGGCGTTAAGTATTTTAAGAGCGATGATTTCTAGCTTTGTTTCATTTAAGTCGCCATAGACTAAAATAACAAACTCGTCTCCACCCCATCGTGCGACAATGTCGTCGTCTCGTGTCTCGTTGACTAATCGTTTAGAGACCTCAATTAAAAGCTGATCACCCGCTTGATGGCCTAAGGTATCGTTAATTATTTTAAATCGGTCAAGATCAAGGAACAGAACACTGACTCCTAAATTGTTTTCAACCCCCGTAGCTAGTTCTGTTCGCAATGCCTGCAAAAAGTAGGTGCGATTATATAAATTAGTGAGCGGGTCGCGATATGCAAGGTTTTGTAACTTACTTTGAAGTTTACGCTGACGAGTAATATCTCGGATGTACAGAGTGAATTCATTACCGCTCGCTTGGGGCAATTCTGCTCTTGTGACTGTGACTTCGGCAGGGAACTTATCTCCGCCGTATCGTTGCAAGGTAATAGAGTTTCGACGGTTTAATAATAAGCCTTTTGACGCGCTAAATTGATTTTTAATGCTGTATCGAAAGGTCTTTTTATCTTCTGGGAGAACAAAAAAATCAATAAAGTCCTCGGTCAGTACCATCCGCTTATCGACACCGAATATGCGCTCAGCAGCAGGGTTAAATTCGATAATATCAGCATGGTCGCTGATGCTGATAATACAGTCCATTGACGCGTTTAAGATTGCGCTTTTACGCTGTTCACTGGCTTTGAAATTGTCGATGGCTTGGTCGCGCATCGACATTTCGTCTTTTACTCGGTTTATGACTCGGTTGTATCTTTGAGCAATTTGACCAACTTCGGTAAATGGTTCAACCGGCACTGGCCTTTCAAAGCCATCGCTGGACGCCTGTGCTTTCATAGTATTTAACAAATCATGAAGCTCAGTATATGCCTTGTGTTCAATGATATTCATTCCGATAATTTCGCTGCGGCGCGAAACCCTCAAGGGCACTTTTAGATTTATAAGACCCAGAGCAAGCAAGGCGACAAAAAACGAGTATGCGCCAATAAATGTGACGCCAAACAACTGAACACCAAATTGTTCTAACCTTGACAAGCCTGTACCTAATACACTCATATCTGCAAACAAGGAGACCGCAAGCGTACCCCAAATACCTGCAAAAAGGTGAACCGGCACGACCGAGAGCACATCATCAATTTTCCACTTTTCCATGACATGACAGCCCACTAGCATCAGCACACTGCCAATCAGCCCAATAATAGCGGCCTCATGCGCAGAAACAGCGTTGGCAGAGGCGGTTATGGCAACAAGGCCCGCAAGTACGCCATTTAAGGTGGACGTAATATCACTGTATCGATTGATGGTATAAAAATAGACAGTGGAGCTCAATCCCCCAAACAAAGCCGCAATGACGGTATTTAGGATGATACTTGGCACCCCTGGCGAAAATGCTAAGGTGCTGCCACCATTAAAGCCAAACCAGCCAAGCCAGATAAGAAAAATGCCGAGCACAGACATTGTAAGGTTGCTGCCAGTAGGAGGTTTGCGAGCAGGGTTAAACCTGCCTAAACGAGGTCCAATGGTTATGATTGCAGCTAATGCTACCCAACCACCTACAGAATGCACCACGGTAGAGCCAGCAAAATCGACAAAACCAAAGGATTCGAGCCAACCAATATTGCTTTCATTGTAGATTGACGCCCAGCTCCAGTGTCCAACTATTGGATAAATGAAGGCGCACAGCATGGCGGTGATGATGAGGTAACCATTGAATGACATTCGCTCAGCAACAGCACCAGACATAAGTGTGGCGGCGGTACCGCAGAACATCATTTGATAAAGAAAAAAGCCAATCTTATCAGGGGAAACGTCGTCTCCGTATACAAAACCAGAGAAGCCGATAAACCCATACCAAGTGTCTCCGAACATTAAAGCGAAGCCGAATAGCCAAAATATGCTGGCTGCCAGAATAAAATCAGCAATGTTTTTTGCTGCAACATTAAAGCTATTTTTATTGCGAGTTTTTCCTGTTTCTAGACAAAGAAACCCTGCTTGCATCAAAAATACTAAAAAAGCGCAAATCAATAACCAATGTAAATCCATATGTTTATTTACCTCCCCCCGAAGAATGCCCAATTAGCCTGCTGGCCCAATTGGCAGGCAATGTTTCTTTTGCATTCTGCTTGGCCTCGACAAACGCCGTTGCCACCAAACATACTAGGATTAATCAATAGTATCGACACAAATTAAGTCGAAATGAGGCTTTATAGAACTGCTGATGAAGCACTCAATACCCTTTTAAGTTAGCTATATTGAGGTGAAATGTCCATTGATAATTTGTTGTAGGTGAACGTGCAAAAGCATAGGTAAGTTAACGTTAATTGTCTGAGTAAAACTCATATCAATAGAGTGGCTGCCTCGGAGCGCTTCAAGAAAATACTAGCAAACCTGCAAACTATTGACTCACCTACAAACATTATATTGATACCATGATAGCAATTAATGGCAAAAATTATTAAATTTCGCTATTATGATAGCAAATAAATAATATGAGATATTTGTTATGCTATCGTTACTATCACCGTTTGACTTACAACTTGAGCTTTGTCAGTTTGTCAAAAATACACGAAAACGCAAAGGGTACAGCGTACAAAGATTTGCTGAAAAAACCGGCGTACCAAATAGCACAATTAGAAAGTTTGAAAGTTCAGGTGAGATATCCTTACGACAATTTCTCATGTTATACGCTGAAGTGGGTAAGTTATCAGAGTTGCAGCAATTAACTCGGAAACCTGAGCCGCCAAAAAGTCTCGATGAGGTTGTAAACCGTGCTAAATCATAAACTGACAGTAAAGCGCTGCCTTTCAAACGGCGAAATTGTGCACGTTGGGGAACTTGCTGAAAACAAAAATGGCATATACTTCCAATATGATGAAACTTATTTAGGCACGTATTCTAACCTTTCGCCCTTTGCGCTAGAGCAATCGGCGAACATTCAAATAGGCCCTTCTACACCCCATCAAAAATTACATGGTGTCTTTGCAGATAGTCTTCCAGATGGATGGGGGCCTATTTGAATGGATAGAGTTTTTAGAAAAAATGGTTACAACCACAAAAGTCTTTCTCAATTAGAAAGACTTGCGTTTATTGGCGACAATTGCCTTGGCGCGCTTTTTTATGAGCCCATCATTAAGCTTGACGATAACCCGCCCCAAGCACATATATCTATTCAAGAATTAGGTAAGCAAGCAGTAGAGGAGTTTGAAGGTACAGAAAGCGATCTTGTTGAGCACTTAATGAATGCTGCAGGCTCTGGCGGTGCTAGACCAAAAATCAACGCCACATTTTTGTCTGATGGTTCTTATACCACTAAACCTAATACAAACGGTCAACAGTGTATTATTAAACTCACCTCTAATAACTTCTATTTGAAGCATGAAGAGAGTTTGGTCGAATTTAGTTTTATGACATTAGCCAATATGTGCGGTATTGAAACCGCACCTTTTGAGTTAATTAGCGCTAACAATAAGCGATTTTGGTTACGCCAAGACAGATTTGATTGTGTTGGCGAAACGGGTCGACTGCATATGATATCCGCTAGTGGATTACTGGATGCATCGTTTCGAGAGTCTGCTCTTGACTATGTTGATTTAGTCAAAGCTACAAGGATAATGTGTGGCGTTAATGAAGCAAAAAAGCTTATACAGCGTGCGCTATTTAATTATTTAATATGTAATCAAGATGATCATTCAAAAAACTTTGCTTTTCTGTGTGATGATAATGGCAATTGGCGATTATCGCCTTTCTATGATGTTATCTATTCTCCCTCTGTATTTGGTGAACACATGACATCATTTAATGGCAATGGCATAGCACCTGATAAGCGTTGCTTAACACTTATGGCGAAACAAGCAAACATTAAACCAAAAGAGATAAGCACGATGGTCGAGGGGTTAATGGATAACTTATCAAGCGCAGAAGTTGTTTTGAAAAATGCAAATGTATCATCTGTCACTTCTAAGGCGATGATATCGACAATAAATAACAAGTGGGTGCGGATCAAAGAGCATATTTAAAAAGGTACTAATCGAAACTTTCAAATATTATTCATATCAGTTGTTCGCATGTGTTTTCAATCCTTTTTGGTAGACAACGACTAAGGTGGGGACGCTATATCCGTCATCAAGCACACATGGTTTAAGTTAAGCAAACTTTTATTGCGGTGTCATTAGTCTCATGACTTCTTGTACAAATTCGTTCGCCATCATGTTTCCTTGTAATTGCTCAGTAAGGCCACACGTTGAATTAATATCGATCGCTTCTTGGTCTGATATACCTTCTGGTTGAACACTTCCCATTTCGCTAAGTGATTCCATGGAGGAAGCTTCGCTTAAGTCAGCAACAGCCTGTTCAAGGCGGTTAAGCATGTCTGCCACTCCGTCGGCACCAATCTTTTGTTCATATTTATCTAAGACACATGCACCCGAATCACGCATTTCTTGGTTCCAACTAGTATCGGGGACTTTTGTTTTTAAGACTGTTACATCCGCGCCATTTGCAGCGGCCTCTTTTATCATCACCTGGTACATGATTGCACTCATTTTTTCGCTTACTTCTGCCATGCGTTCAGTTTGGTCGTTGGCAACTGCCGTTAAAGACATTGTACTTAGCAAAAGTGCAGTGGCTAATTGTTTAAACATTAATCCAAACTCCTCATTAGGGTTATAAAATTAGATGTATTGTTGCGAAGTTTTAATATTGCGATAAGAGATAATAATAGTAAAAGTGATATAGATAAAACCTGACAGAAAACAAAATAAACGTTTCGTTTAATTGCAGGTAATAGTTTTATAGGTAATGAGCGATATATGTTGCTAGCTAAGGTATCGACTTGAGTATCTTCAACACTACAAATAATTAATAACTCAATAGTCTCGATAATAGTCTGTCTTTACTTCATTAAAAATCTCGGCGGTGATTAACTTCTTGTAGCGCCTCTGACGACGTCTTGCTTTGGCAGGGGTTGCTCGCCAACCAGCGCGTTTGTCTTGTACCACTTCATCAATATCTTCAGCAAAACTTATATTTTTTGCATCGCAAGGAGAGGTTCTTTTATTCATATACATCCCCGTTTAGTTAAATAGTGTTAGTTGATTGTATTTGTTCTTTTTACGCCAAAGCAGCGAATTGCGATTGAGAGCAAATAAGTCTAACTTGCCAGAAATAACATCAAGGCAGATAGACTCTGCTTGAACTAGCTGTCTATCGTTCATACCAAGGTAAGCAGGAGAGGCTATAAACTGTGTCCACTGCCCTTCACAAACATTGTCTAGCACAATGCGCTGAAAACAATGATTTTCAGTCACCGGCGAAGCAACTTCCCCATCGCTAACTAGGTCTGGCAGTTTCTCGCATGTCAGATATAAATAATTCTGCTGTAGGGCTTTTCTTTGTTTGAGCGAAAGAGTCATATTGCAAGCCATCATATTTTTTTAGCAAGCATAACCGCGCTTGCTGAGCCTTTTCCAATAAGCATTCCACGGTAAATCCAAACGGCGCCTGTTTCACCGGCATGGCTAGCTCTAAGTTCTGCCTTACTCGAAGTCGATAGCCTTGTTGACTTTGCGGTTTCCATATATGTCTTAAATTTGTAAATGACATTTTTTTACCATTCAAATCATGAGTAGATCAGTGGTGATATGCGCAAAAGCAAAATTGCAAATACAAGCGTAAAAGATTAAGTACGAAAGTTAAAAAACCCGGTGACTAAAGATTCACAAATCGTGTGAAGGCTGCCACTCATACAATATGTCACGAGTAGCCTCTCGAGACCGCATTTGAGGGTGTGCTAATAAAA
>CBFHTO010000017.1:0-62505 GCA_965658765.1 Glaciecola sp.
ATTTTTGATTTTTGATTTTTGATTTTTGATTTTTGATAAACAGCTTATCTTTTTGTATCAGCGCGTTACAAATAGTATTTTAAACCTGTTAAAAAATCTATAATGTCTTAAATTAAAGACAAGAATACTCTATTTGTATTTAATGATATACTTATAAGCTAATTATTAGTCAAACGTTAGTTATACAACTTACGCAAAATGGAATGGTGATATGCAACACATATGTGAGCCTAATTTAGCTCAGCGATTTTATTCAATACGAAACCTTCTTTGCTTTTTCGGCTACAGCGTTTTGTACTTATTTATTAGTTCTAATGCGCATGCCAATAATGGCGGTGTCCATGGTCCGATTGTAAAAGTGGGGCATCAGCAGGTTGATATGCGACTCTCTTATATTGAGGCGACAAACAGTGGTAAAGTAGATAATTGGGGAAAACGCTTTCACTATGAGCGATCTTTGAACAAGGAACTAAAAATAAGATTTGTTGCAGGCTTTGTTGGAAAAACGAACTTTGATTTCAATAACACCAAGGTAGAACTTCTTTACAACTTCAATAAGTTCAAAGAATCAAGTTCAGACGACCGTTTTGCCAGCGGCATTAGGCTTGACCTTAGGGCACGAAAAGGAAGTGCAGCGGAGGACATAGCCGTTCATTGGACGAGTCAATATAATCTAAGCTCAACGCAGTATGTGCGTGGGATTTTAATTTTAGGCCAAAATATTGGACCTGAGCAAAGCCACTCACTTAAGTTAGGTACCCGCTTTTCATATTATCAAAAAATAAACGATCGCTTAGATCTTGGTCTCGAGCTTTATGATTCTTTCGGTGAGTTTTCTGACGTCTCAGATTTCGACCAACAAAAGCATCAGATTGGTCCAGCGGTATTTTATAAATTTGGAAAAACAAAAATATTCGCTCGATACTTATTTGGCCTTACTGACAGCACTAGCGACAACACACTTTCGTTTAGGTTAACGCATAACTTTTGAGCTAAGTGATTGAGTGAAAAGGCACATTCAATAGTTTATGGCCTTGATAAATTCATATAACAAAAAAGGAGCTATACGCTCCTTTTTTACTTGTTAAAACATTATCTTCTCATGCAAATTCGTCTTATTACACTAGCTTATAGATGCAGTTTCTCTAAGAGTTATCTGCTACAAACTTCTTTATTTACAGAAATTCGTATTTCATAGATAGACTAATTGAACGGCCGCGGGTTTCAGATCTTAAAAGCGTGTCTTCAAACTCTATACGTTTCTCTTCATCCAATATGTTTTGGATTTTAAACGTCACCGTTGTATTAAAGTTTGGATAATACTTATACACCGTATCGAGAGAATGAAATGGTTGCTCGAAACTATCATCGAATCCATCGATACCTGGGATCAAAATCCTTTCGCCAAATACATTGTAAACCAATGACGCAGAATGCTCGCCATTATCTGAATCAAAACCCAACTGGATATTCGCTACAAACTGAGAATGCCCCGTTAATCGTCTTGTTGTGTTCGTAATCGCTGCCGACACACCGGTTTGATCAACGATGTTTTGTCTATTAAGCTCAATTTCTGAATCACTAACAGTAAGGTTTCCAGACATAAACATATTGTCCCAAATCCCATCACCAAAGACTTCAAGGCCTTGCAAGAATTCAATCTCCATACCAAAGACTTCACCTGATTCTGCATTGGCAATGCGGATCAAAGGAGGACCATCCTGAGCCGGAGATTGAACCGATTCAATGGGAGAATCCATGTCTTTATAAAACAAGCCAATTGACAAGTTATTGCCAGCCTCTCTGTACCACTCCCAGCGCAAATCATAGTTAGTGATCGACGTGGTTCTAATACCCGGTGTACCGGCGATTGGGAAATCGGTGAGTGGGTCAATAAAGGTCGCAGAGCTGACTTCACGCAAATCAGGACGAACAACGGTTTGCCCGATACTTGCTCTAAACTGCATGCTCTCGTCTTTGATATAAGTCACCGCCAAAGCCGGATAAAAATCATCTTCTTTAAACGCTAACTGACTGCGATCAGCCTCGTCAGATAAATCAAATTGATTAGTACGAGGATCAAACGGTGCTACCACTTGCCTGAAGTCTTCCCATCGCACGCCTCCAGAGAAACGCCACTTATTTTGGTAGAAGAAATCACCTTCTAAGTAATATGCGTCGATCTTTTGAGCCGCAACATAATCGTCACCTGCAATCGTCGTGTCACGAATAATAGCGTTAGAGCTAAATTCAGCTGATTGTAACGCGCTATCGCTCATAATAGAGCCAAAACTGTTACCAACGAGATCAGATGAATTAGCGAAAGCTCGCGTGTTTACGTCAAAACGACGGTTTTCAGCAGTACGACTTTTTGAAATAAAATCGGCACCGTATTTAAACTCCATTTCCCAGTCTTTGATACTGACAGGTAAACT
Organism: Glaciecola sp.; assembly: GCA_965658765.1. Lineage (GTDB taxonomy): Bacteria > Pseudomonadota > Gammaproteobacteria > Enterobacterales > Alteromonadaceae > Glaciecola. The sequence continues at coordinate 2,436 of CBFHTO010000017.1, forward strand.
GAAGTTGTAACCGCCATTCTCTAGACGGTCATGCAAAATTTGAAACGAGTATCGACCGGCTGTAGGAGCATTGGTCAAACTGATTTCATTTTGAGCATCAAAGATACCGTCTACGTTTTCGTCTTCAATAATAAAACGTGCTTCAAAATTACCCGGCGCATCTCGATATGAACGGCCCACTGAATATTTCCAGTCAAAACCTAGAAAGTTATATTCAGGGAACGTATGCTTACCTTTGATTTGATTGGTCATCAATCGACGTTCTTCATACTCGACAACCGTGTCTCTGATCCTCAAGCCTTCACCTTGGCTTAAATTCTCTGTATTACCAAATTGTTCGCGAATCTCATCACGCGTATCGTTCAATGCAATGATGCTATAGTCGACCTGATGGTTGCGATTAAAATCCAAACCGAAAGTCATTAAATTAGACCACTGAACTGTGCGTTCTGTTGAGCTAATGTCATCAAAGAAACGCACATTGATGATGTCGTCTTGTACACGGTCTGCTTGCTGAAGCTCGTATTCTTCAGATACTTCAGTTTCATTGCTGTAACCGGTGGCAATTAAGAAGCCAACACGCCATTCATTTGTAATGTCCCAGCTATTTCCGTACGTTAAATTGAGACTAGCGTCCGGTCCAATGCTTTCCTCGATAGGATCGTAGTCACGTTTTACTTGTGAAAACAAATCAACTGCAACCGCTTGATCCAAGCTATCTAGAAACTGCTTATTTGCCCATCGCTCTTGGATAACAGTCGGCGCGGCTCTACTACCGTCATCTTGACCACGCCAGTCATCACCGCCACCAGCATAATTTAATCCGTTGCTGCTGTTCTCAGTGTTATACCCAGTCCCAACTGTCATATTAAATATTTCTTGAGTTGGAATAGACTTCAAGCGTATATCTACGTTACCACCGCCAAACGACGCTGGCATTGAAGGGGAATATGACTTTTGAACCGATAAACTTTCAATTATATCTGAAGGGAATAAATCAAGTGGAATAACGTTCCGAGTGGGATCCGGACTTGGCACCGCAGCACCATTTAAAGCCGTGCTCGAGTAACGCTCACCCAATCCGCGAACGTAGATAAATTTTCCATCTACCAATGTAAGACCAGTTACCCTTCTTAGGGCCGATGCCGCATCACCATCACCGGTTCGAGATATTTGCTCGGCCCCGAGGATATCTGCAACAAATGCTTGATTTTTACGCTCTTCAATAACCGCAGTCGCGGTACCTTTCAACCGAGTGCCCGTGGTAACGACTTCTTCGATTGCTTCGTCTTCTGACTGCTGCGCTAGTGCGATAGGAGCAAAGACTAAACCTGCTAATACACTTATCGCAACGCTTGTTAAAGGGAACCCTTTTTCAGGTTTATACATGTGTAACCTCGTTAACTGCTGTTTTACTAAGGCCTGTGATATTCCTAAGCCTTTTAACATGACAGTACGCTGAGCATATTTTCACTGCGCAGCGTACCTATCATCGCTTTTAAAAATGGAGCAGTGCGGTTTATTCTAAACCGACTGTCCAATCAGCAGTCCAGTTATTGTCTGCATCTTTTACAGCACCTATGAAGTCAGTTGCCATAAAGAAGCTGTCGACAGCTGAAACATCCGTAGGCGCAGTTGCATCGATAGTGTATATTCCGTCAAGTACAGCAGATACGCCACCTGTATTTAAACTATTGCCCGTCTGACCTAAGAACCAAGCCTCGGTATCAAAAGCACTATTGCTACTGTTTTTAACCGCTTCATCACACGCAATTACAGAGCTTTCAAACACCATTTGAGGAGTGTTGGTTCCATCCATATTTGCAAATAAGGTTGTGTCGGCGTCATCAGTTAAATCAACTTCAAAGCACTCACCCATGCCAGTAGGCCCTGCAATCACAAAGTTATACAACTGAGCGTTCGTTTGGTCACGCAGTAATACGCCCTCAGAGTCATCTTCACCGTCAAAGGTATTACCAAGAACCGTCATATTTGCAATCATTGGGTTAGAGAAAGCAGTACCAGAACCGCCGTCGCCATCTCCTTCGATACCACGGTTTGCATCAGAGTTATCGTCTGCGTGCTTAACTAAGACAAATTGCATTTTACCCGCGTAGCCATTATCCCAATCAACAGAATCGTCTTGAATACCAGTTAAAACTACATAGCGAGCATTTACCGCACCACCAAAGAACTCAACGCCGTCGTCAGCATTTTTATGAACTTGTAAATACTCAACAGTTGTACCTGAACCAACACCGCCAAAGGTAATGCCGTTCAACTCATTGTCTGGAGCAATCTCAAACCCACCGTGCATGACACGAACATAACGCAATGTACCTGAGCTTTCTGTATTATCGTTGCCACCAAATACAGCGCCTTCCTGTGCACCTTCCACTTGCAGTGAGCATTCGCCGCTATCAGGGCATTTAGTAGAAGAACCATTACCTAAAATAATCATTCCACCCCATTGACCAGCTGTGCCATTCGCAAGGCCGGCTTCAACGCCGTTTGCAACGTGCTGACGCGATGTAAAGGTGATTGGATTTGAAGCTGTACCATCTGCTTCTATTGAAGAGCCACGACTAACGACTAAGTAATCGTTACCAGAAGCGCCATATACAACCACACCTGGGTCAACAGTAAGGGTTGCGCTGTCAGTGTTATCGCCACCAACGAACACCGCGCCAGAAAGTGCGTAGTGATTGCCTGCGGTTAAACGTAAATCCGATGTGATGCGACCTGACACTTCACAAGTGTTGGTGCCACCATCAACAGTTGGGATAGTAGTGGTTCCAGCTGGGCAACCAGAAGCACTTTGAACGACTTCAATAGCACCGCCACCGAAACCGAATGCCCAACCGTCACGCCAGTCATCAGCGCCTACTGCACCCACAAAGCTGTTAGGGTCAAAGAATGAATCAAGGTTAGAAGGGTTGCTACCTGCACTTAACAAGGCGCTTTCAGAGGTCAAAGTACCATCTTGGTTTAAGCCAAGTTGAGCTCGGTCTTCATAAGCAAGAAGTACGTTATTGTCTTGTTGGTTAACAAACCAATCGTTTAAATCTACACTGCCAGCTTCAAACTTGACTGGTTCACTACAAGAAATATAAGAGTTTGAAATGGTTAAATTACCGTTGCTAAGGTTACCTTGAACAGTACTGTCGGTGTCCATCTCTAAACATTCACCCATGCCAGACGAGCCGGTAATAAGCATGTTTACGATGTTTGCGCCAGTTTGGTCGCGCAGTAATACACCCTCTGAGTCGTCTTCACCATCAAAATCGTTACCGATGATTGAGATGTTAGCAATTTTTGGCTGAGAAAAAGCAGTGCCGTCACCACCATCACCGTCACCTTCAATGCCTCGGTTTGCATCAGAGTTATCAGCAGCGTGCTCTATGTAAACGTATTGAAGCTTACCATTATATCCATTATCCCAATCGACTGAATCGTCTTGTATACCGGTCAACACTAAGTGTTTTGCGTTAACTGAACCGCCGAAGAACTCAACGCCGTCATCCGCATTTGCATGTACCTGCACATAATCCACTTCTGTACCTGAGCCAACTCCACCAAAGGTAATACCGTTTAATTCGTTGTCTGGAGCAACTTCGAATCCTGCATATTTAACAACTAAATAGTTTAAGCGACCAGAGCTGTCAGCGTCATCCGTTCCACCAAATACTGCGCCGTCTTCAACGCCTTCGACTTGAAGTGAGCATGTCGAACCGTCTTGTGGACATTTTGTAGAAGGTGCGTTTCCTAAAATAACTAAGCCACCCCACTGACCAGCAGAAACTGAATCGCCCACTACGTCATTTAACGAAGTCATAATTACTGGACGACTTGCTGACCCGTCTACCACTAACTCAGAGTCTCGGCTAACCACTAAATAATCAGCGCCACGGCTGCCGAATACGATAGTACCTTCTTCTATCTCAAGTGTTACGCTATCAGCTTTATCATTACCTACAAATACCGCCCCTTCTAAGGCCCATACTGTATCGTTGGTCAAGGTAATCACGCCATTTGTTGCGTCGGCATCAGTGAGTCGACCGGAAAGTGTGCGAACTTCAACGGTTTGGCCAAGGGCTGTAGAGACTTCACCAGACAGAAAACTGTCGGCTTCACCTGGCTTGGTGTCATCGGGCGTTACAGGAGTATCACCACCGCCGCCGTTATTATTTACGACAGAGCTGTTATCGATGATATCGCCTTCTGAAATATTGATATCACCGCCACAAGCAGCTAAGGCTAAAGCTGCCGCAATAGCAGAAAATTTAAAGTATCCGTTAAGTTTCATCCAATCTCTCCAACTCAATTTTGGTAGTGTGTAAATTGGCGAAAAGATTAACTGAAACTCGTGACAGATTTGTTACAGATCGTAAGTGTCATAAAACTTTCACAGAACAGACTTAAGCTTTTGATTTTTATATATTTACACTATTTCTTGACATTATATAAGCGGGTCAGCTGCTTATTAATCACGTCATCAGATACCGCAAAATAGCCATTTTCCTCTACGATCCTCTGCCCCTCTTCAGACAAAATAAATCGCAAAAAGGTAAGCTCTAGGGTAGACAATAACTCATTAGGAGCCTTGTTAACGACGATATATAAGTAACGTGTGAAAGGGTATTTGTCCTGCCTTAGATTTTCGGGACTCGGCGAGTAGTAATTTTCCCCATCGCCAGACAGCGCGATAGTTTTTACATTGTTATTGTTATACCCAAGCGCAGCATAACCGATTGCACCTACACTCGATGCAATTGATTGGAGCACTGAAGCAGAACTTGGCATCTCATTCATTGTGCGCCAATAATCACCGTCACACAGCGCACGCTGTTTGAACAAGTCGTAGGTACCTGACGCAGAGTTACGGCCGTAAAGCTGTATATCTCGTTGTTCTCCAAATTTATTGACCCCTAACTGAGACCACTTAGTGATGACACTTCTATGACCACACAAACGGGTAACCGAAAAAATAGCGTCTAATTGAGGTAAGGTTAGTTTGTTCAATGGATTGTTTCGTTCCACGAATATAGCGATCGCATCAATTGCTACCACAAGACTCGTCGGTGAATAACCATTTACTTTTCTAAAGGCGTTCACTTCTTGGCCAGTCATCGCCCGAGACATTGGTCCAATGCTCGCACTACCTTGTGTTAGTGCTTGGCTTGCAGTAGCGGAACCAGACGCCTGAATTTGAAACTTAACATGTGGATAAATTTCTTTGAAACGCTGTGCCCAAATCGCCATTAAGTTGGCTAGGGTATCCGAACCGACAGAGGTAATCGTGCCATATACGCCGGGCGTCGAACGGTAGTCATTCTTGGCAATATGATAACTTTCTGTTGTGCCCGAGAAAATATCAATTCGATTCTCAGCATCAAGCTGTTTATTTTTTTCCTGAGTAACTTGAGTTTTTGAGCTTATATTTATTTCTTTTTGTTCTTGCGAAAAAACAGTCGTGGCTTGCACGACTAGTAAGCAGGAACAAAAAACGAACCAGATTTGTTTTATTTTTGTTTTAAGATAAACCTTTCTATTCATCCAATTCGTCTGCTATTAATTCTTGTGGCAACATAAAAGAAAACTCACTGCCTTTGCCTACCTTACTGTAAATATCTAAGTTTGAATTATGATGATGCAAAACGTGTTTTACTATCGATAAACCCAAGCCTGAACCACCGGTCTTGCGGGAGCGAGCTTTATCCACTCGATAAAACCGTTCCGTGAGTCTTCTCAAATGTTTTTCTTCAATACCCTCACCATTGTCTTCTACTGCAAACAGAGCACCGTCTGGTCGCTGCTTCCATAAAACCTCTATTTTCCCCTGGTTAGGCGTGTAATGAATGGCATTAAAAATTAGATTTGAGCAAGCGCTTCGCATTTCCGTTTCGACGCCATAAATTTTGAGCCTAGGGTCGATTTTAAACTCAATCTTATGCTGTTTCTCTTTATTTAAAGACTTAGTTTCTAGCTCTATTTGACGAAACATAGCGGGCATATCAATGATATTCTCAAAGATTCGTTCGGACGAAGATTCGATCCTTGATAATATCAGCAGATCCTCAATCAATACTTGCATCCTTTTTGTTTGAGATTCCATTTCAGATAGGGCTTTCCCAACAATAGGTGCTCCGTCTTGAGTGCTTGCCTCTAAAACCTCCAAATAACCGTTGATAACCGTCAGCGGCGTTTTAAGTTCATGTGACACATTGGCAACGAAGTCTTTTCGCATCGCTTCTAAATGAGAAACGCGAGAAACGTCTCGGATGATGAGAAGTAATTGGTCTTCACCATACTCCATAATCCGGTATTCAAACATCTTGTTGGGGTTGGTCGGTGCAGGAATTTCAATTGGATACTGATAGTCACCGTCATGCAAAAAGTCTATGAAACCAGGGTGACGTATAAGATTATCGATGCGCCGTCCATTATCGTCGGGCCATCTAAGTCCAAGCTCAATACGCGCATTTTTGTTGCACCACATTATTCTTGCATCTTTATCAATCACGACAACGGCATCTGGGAGCGCCTCTGAACCTTCTCTGAAGCGCTTGACCAATTCGCCTAAACTTTTACGCTTATTCCTGTTGCGACGTTGGAGATAATAGATTCCCTCATAAATGTGATGCCAAATCCCTGGTGCGGTTGGTGGGCTAATTGTTCGACTTTGCCAGAGCCACTTGGTGAGCTTATAAAGTTGAAAATAATTAACGATTAACAGGATCGAAAGAGAACAAAGCAGAACAATTGTTAAAGAGTCCAGCGCAATACCCACCGCAAACGTGGCGCAAAAGTACAAGGCAAACCTTGCAAGTGTTTTAGACCACGATTGCGGATAATACATTATGTTTTATTCTTAAATTCCCAGTGCCACTTAGCTTTTTGTAGAAAAACGATAACCCGAACCTCTGACCGTTTGAATCATACGATCGTGACCGTGCTTAGAAATAGCTTTACGTAAACGACGAATGTGCACGTCAACAGTACGATCCTCAACGTAAACGTTTGTTCCCCAAACGTTATCAAGTAATTGTTCGCGACTATAAACCCTCTCGGCGTGAGTCATAAAAAAGTGAAGCAATTTGAATTCTGTTGGTCCCATATCGATAGCTTCATCCATACTCGTCACCCGATGAGATACAGGTTCGAGAACAAGGCCATCGAACTCTATCGGCTCTTCTTTAGAGGTTGGAGTAACTCGCCTCATCACCGCTTTTATCCGTGCAACCAACTCTTTTGGCGAAAATGGCTTGGTGACATAGTCATCTGCGCCCGCTTCGAGCCCTCTAATTTTATCGTCCTCTTCGCCTCTTGCCGTCAGCATGATGACAGGAATGTCTTTAGCAAATTCATGCTGCTTGAGCTTTTTAGCGAGTTGAACGCCACTTCCACCAGGGAGCATCCAATCGAGTAGGATCAAATCGGGGAATGGCTCCTTTATTTTTGCTAGGCCAATATCATAGTCTTCTGCCGCTTCAACCGTAAAACCGGCTTGCTCCAGCACAAAACTGAGCATATCTCGTATAGGGGCCTCGTCCTCAACCAACAAAATCGTTCGTGACATCTTTTTTTTCACTCGCGTCATAAATTTTGACCGTATTATTAGAGTGATGTGTGACAGTTTTATGAAACAACTACGTAAATATGTCAAGCTTTCCTTAAAATAAGAGCAAATACAGTACTCATTTCATCTCGCTTGCCTTTGATAAAAGACCAGCATATTGGTACCCTCTCGCCACTTTATTTTACGTGAAGATAATATGTGGTTTAAAAATTTAAAAATATACCGTTTTACGGATAAATTTTCGTTTGATTTGGATAATTTACAGAAGAACTTAGAGCTTATGAGGTTCAAGTCATGTAGTTCGCAAGAGCAGCAAAGTATGGGGTTTGTATCGCCGATTCCAAAAGCTGAGTCTCTTTTTGTGCAATCAAATACAAACTTTTTGTTTTCACTTAAACGTGAAACGAAACTATTGCCCGCTAGCGTTGTGAACAATGAGTTGAATTTAAAAGTCGGAGAAATAGAGAGTGAAACAGGCAGCCCGATGCCCAAGAAGGCACAAAAGGATCTGAAAGAAGAAATTACAAATCGCTTGTTGCCACAAGCTTTCAGTAAATTTTCTAATGTGAATGCATATGTGTCTCTCGACCAACAAGTCATAGTTGTAGACGCGAGCTCCGACACAAACGCTGAGGTGTTTTTAGCTTGTTTAAGAAAGTGCTTAGGCTCTTTGCCAGTCGTGCCCTTAGTTAAGACACAGCAACAACATACTCTTACTGATTGGCTTATGAAGGACTGTCCAGATGATTTTGAAATTTTAGATGAAGCTGAATTACAGTCTAGTGCAGACGATGGCGCGATAATACGCTGTAAAAAACACGACCTAGATGCTGAGGAAATACTTGCCCACATTCAAAATGGTAAGCTCGTGCACAAGCTTTCAGTTGCTTTTGATCAAAGACTAACATGTATTTTATGTGAGGACTTGTCTGTAAAAAGATTAAAATTTACTGACCTCGTTACCGAACAAAATGACGATATTGACAAGAGTGACATTGCAGCAAAAGTTGATGCCGACTTTGCTATTTTTGCAAGTGAAATAAATGCGTTTGTTGATAAGTTAAAAGAGACCTTTGAGGTCGAGCAATAATTAGAAAAACATCCCAAGCTGCTTACGTCAGATTGGGATGTTATAATGAGCCACAAAAGCCGATGCTTATGTTGTGGTGACTTGTTTGGCGCCTAGTGAAATCTTAAGCAAAAATTGCCTTAGCATGATCTCTCAAATCCTGAAACTCTTCACTTTGCAAATCTTCAATGTTTTCAAAAACACCTTTACTTTGAGCTTCGCTTAGCACTTTTTCTGGATCGTCGATAGAATCCATTAAAGCAGCACCTACTCTCACAAAGTCTAAGTAAGTCACCTTCTCTTGACTATAATCAAGATTTCTCCAGTGCTCAGCAACATCTATAAACGTTTGGTCAAAGCTCCATTCTCGTAATATAACGCTGCCGATCCGGCCAGATAACTTTTCGATTGCAACATCAAGAAATGCTGGGTTAGCAAATACACTGTCGTGACGCTCCGCCTCGGTTAAAACAGGTAAGGCACCTATATCTGCCACTAATGCTGAGAGTGTCATGGTATCGACTGAGAATTTATTTTGCTTTGTCGATGCTTTATAGTTGAGCATAACCGCCATAGCATTACCAACTAGGTCAACAGTTTTTATCCAGCGCTGAGCCATATAAGCTTTAACTACTTCATTTTTAGAAACAAACAATTGTTCCATCGCTAGAGCGGTGGCGATGTTCTTCACTTGCGCTAAGCCAATTCTTGTCACCGCTTGTGTGGTAGAGGTTACTTTCACTGATCGCCCTAAGTAAGCACTGTTTGAAATCTTAACCATCCGTGCACTTAACGATGGATCTTGGCCAACCACATCGGCCATGGAATGAAGGTTAATGTTAGGGTCATCCGCTGCTTTGCGAACTTTCAGAGCGATTGCAGGAAGAGTCGGTAATACAAGGGTATCGTTGTTTATTTTCTCAACTAAAATGGTCAAGAGTGCGTTTTGAGTCGACATGATTTTTAAGCCTTTTTGTGACGTTAACGATAATATCGTTGCGATCGTAAAATTAACACTGCCAAATACTGCTTAGCATCTGGTATTTTTATTATTCAATTTTTAATTTTTCGGTGTACGGAGGCCAACCCAATGGCTTTCCTGCCAAGACGTGCAAATGAATGTGATATACCGTCTGACCACCGTGTTTATTGCAGTTCATAACTGTCCTAAAACCTTCATCTGCCACACCCATCTCAGCGGCTATCTTTGCGGCTATTCTATGCATATAACCGACAAGCGCATCGTCGTCTTCAGTTATATCATTAGTTGTGGCTATGGGTTTTTTCGGTATCACTAAAAAATGCACAGGCGCCTGTGGACTGATATCCTTGAACGCTAGAACTTTTTCATCTTCGTACAAGATATCGGCTGGGATTTCCTTTTCAATAATTTTTGTAAAAATAGTTGCCATGCCTTTTTTCTCCATAGCTCTTTGTTTATTAAAGTAATTTTAATTTCGCGTTTTGCTTAATAAAAAATAAAGATCAATAACACTAAGCCAAGTATGAGCCGGTAAATCACAAAGGGCAACATACCTATTTTAGAAATCCAGTTCAAAAATAAAAATATACAAAGGTACGCGGCTACAAACGAAAATAACGCTCCATAAATAAGCGCTTGCCAATCTACATATTCAGATTCCACTATTAGGTCAAGCGCAGAGAACATGCCAGCAGCTAAAATAATAGGTATAGAAAGTAAAAACGAAAATCTTGCTGCGCTTTCCCTCGTTAGCCCAAGCATCAAACCAGCGGTCATTGTTATACCAGAACGAGATGTTCCTGGTATCACTGCGAGGGCCTGTGCTAATCCAATCCAAACAGTGTGTTTTAGGCCAATTTTTTCGATACTGACTGTCTGTTTGGCCTTAGCATCAGCATACCAAAGCAATAAACCAAACAATATTGTCGTAATGGCAATGACTAGAGCAGTGCGCGCATTTAACTCAATCCAGTCTTTCATTAGAAAACCGAATGCACCCGCTGGGATGGTGGCAATTACAATCCACCATGCAAGTTTCGAATCCTGCGTCTGTGTTTTAGTAAAGCCTGACGAAAACCATGCGATGGCTAAGCGCAAAATATCGTTTCTTAAGTAAATAATTACCGCCAGCAGACTGCCGACGTGAACCGCTACATCAAATGCTAATCCTTGACTCTTCCAGCCTAATAACTCAGCGGGTAGAATCAAATGCGCAGAGCTTGAAATCGGCAAAAATTCCGTAAGTCCCTGAATAATGGCTAGGATAATGATTTCAAATATTGTCATGTTTACTCAGCACGCCATGTCATTTGTGAGGGCCATAATTTCTGTTTTTTATTCATATAAGCGTTCCACAACGCTTGGTAACTTTTGTTCGTTGTAGGGTGTATTTCCGTGGGCACTAATTCAGCCATTGGTTTCAATACAAAGGCGTTATACTCTATCTCAGGTCGCGGTAATTTTATCGGTTTTTCACACACAATTTTGTCGTAGGTCAACAAGTCGAGATCTAGAGTGCGGTTACCGAATTTTTTGTCCCGAATACGACCATTGTCATCTTCAATATTTTTTAAACACAAACAGGTGTTTTCAATATCTAAGTCAGTGTAAGCTAACACCACTAAATTAAAGAAATTATTACCGCTGAAACCAACTGACTCACTCTCGTAAATTGTAGATATTTTCAATTCACCAAAGCATTGATTGAGCGCGTCCAAACCCTTTCGTGTATTTTCTTGTTTATCGATATTTGAACCGACTGATATAAGGATTTTGTGCTTACTCATGGCATGCTCGCTTATTTCTCGCGCGTATCGATGGCAAGGTAAATCCTATTATCAAACTTCTAAATCGCATCGCATTGTTCTGTATTACGCCGAGTCATTTCAATACCCACGCTTGAGGCATTATCTAAAATATCTGGCTTGTGCATTTTTAAGGTAACGCCACTTGCACCGAACTCACTTAAAATACAATTTATCATTTCGTGAGCAAGTGCCTCGAGAAGTTTGTACTCGCTAGCTAACGCGATGTCTTCGAGTCGCTCGGCTACTTTCCCATAATCTATTGTGTGCTCTACATTATCGCTCACACAAGGCTTCGCCAAATCGGTTTCGATCACGAGGTCAACTACTACTCGTTGTTTCTCATGCCGTTCAAAGTCGTAAACGCCAATTAAAGAAAACAACTCTAAATTTTGAATAAAAACTTTGTCCATTACTTCCCGTAAAAGTGACAACTTGGACTCAACAAACTATTTCGCAAAGGCTTAATGCGCTTTGCAATTGAATGTCAGCGCAAATAATTGCGCAGTTCCAAGATAATATTGAGTTAAACATTGGCACTAATCAGAGTCATTTAGTACCCTTTTACTAAGTGTATCGCGAATTTGTGGCGCAAGTATATGGCAACATCGTTGGTTTTATTTGTTTTTGGCGCCTATTTTTTGGGTTCGATATCGAGTGCAATACTTGTCACAAGGATTTTCTTTCAAGAGGAAATTCGTGACCAAGGCTCAAAAAACCCAGGGGCGACAAATGTTTTGAGAGTGGCAGGTAAGTCGGCCGCTGCGTGTGTGTTCTTATTTGATGTGTTAAAAGGCTTACTTCCTGTATACGCAGGTTTTTTGTATGGTTTTTCGCCTCTTCAATTAAGCCTTATCGCTATTTTTGCCTGCGTAGGGCATATGTTCCCGCTATTTTTTCACTTTAAAGGCGGGAAAGCCGTAGCAACTGCACTTGGGGCGATGCTTCCAATTGATTGGTGGTTGAGTGCGCTTTTACTGTCCACATGGTTGATCGTTTTTGGCTTAACAAGGATCTCATCGCTAGCGGCAATAATTACTCTGACATTAACACCTATTTACACCTACATCATTAAACCTGAATTTAGCATGGCGGTATCGTTGCTGTGCATCATGATTTTGTTTAGACACAAGCAAAACATCACAAGACTACTAGCAAGACAAGAAAATAAGGTACGCAGCCGGACCAAGAAGTAACTTTGGCCGGCTTACTTATGTCAGGCTTATTTCTTACGGCTCGCTTCTACCGAACAGACCCTAAGCAATACTAGGAAGCTCTTCTAGTGACCATCTTGGTAAAACTTTACTGTCAATGGCACTGGTTTGGCCATTTAGCATACGTTGACAACCTGCGTAGGCAATCATGGCCCCATTGTCGGTGCAATATTCGAAACTAGGATAAAATACTTCAAAATTGTCTTTGTGACTTGCCTGAGCAAATACCTCGCGTAAATGTTTGTTAGCTGCCACACCACCTGCCATCACAATACGTTTTAAACCGCTTTGTTTCAGTGCACGACGACATTTGATTAGTAAAGTGTCAACGACTGCTTCTTGGAAGGCATAAGCAATGTTCGCGCGTGTCTGGTGATCTTTTGGTTCTTTTTTGATGGTATTTGCGACAAAGGTTTTAAGGCCGCTAAAGCTCATATCGAGACCCGGTCTATCTGTCATCGGCCTAGGAAAAACATAGTGACCAGGCTCGCCTTTTTCTGCCAGTTTTGCCAACAGTGGGCCTCCGGGGTAATCTAAATCAAGTAATTTTGCGGTTTTGTCAAAAGCTTCACCTGCCGCATCATCAACGGATTCGCCCAAAATGGTATATTGACCTATCGCAGCTACGTTCACCAGCATGCTATGCCCCCCTGATACCAAAAGTGCAACAAAGGGAAATTCAGGCGCTGGTGTATCTAACATTGGCGCGAGCAGATGACCCTCCATGTGATGTACCCCTAGTGCAGGCAGTCCCCATGCGTAAGCAAGAGAGCGTGCAACGGATGAACCAACCAGTAAGGCTCCGATTAAACCGGGTCCTCTAGTATAGGCAATGCCATCTATGTCAGAAGTACTCAGCCCAGATTTATCTAGGGTTGCCTCAATTAATGGCACGATTTTACGAACGTGATCTCTTGATGCTAGTTCAGGCACTACACCGCCATAGTCGGCATGCAATTTCACTTGACTATAAAGTGTCTGCGCGACCAATCCTCGCTCACTGCAATAAATTGCTATGCCCGTTTCATCGCATGAAGTTTCTATACCCATTACTATCATTTCGTTCTGTTGACTCCGAAATTTTTAAACACATAAGATTATACTTGGGTCTGTTGATCTTTGCTGTATGAATTTTGTTCATTCTATGAGCTTCACGATCGCGACACATGGTCGCAGGTGCAGTTACTCTGCATCAAGAGCATGTAACAAAGAGCATGAAGCTCCCTATGGGCAGCGCTTGTGCTTTAATTAGGCTTTAAGGATGTACGATGAACGGACATAAATACGTTCTTGGCTTGATCTAGATTAATGTGCATATTATTCCACATTGATATCATTGAGCGTTGTTCTCTGCTCATTTGATTTTTTCACTATGATTACACCTGAATTACTTTCCCCCGCCGGTTCACTTAAAAATATGCGATATGCTTTCGCTTATGGAGCAGATGCCGTTTATGCCGGACAACCTCGTTATTCTCTGCGAGTAAGGAATAATGAATTTACAACAGATAAGCTACATGCTGCGATTAACGAAGCGCACAATTTGAACAAAAAGCTTTACGTCGTAAACAACATCGCTCCTCACAACGCCAAACTCAAAACCTTCATTAAAGATGTAAGTCCGATAGTCAACATGCAGCCCGATGCTTTTATTATGTCCGATCCTGGCTTAATCATGCTCATGCGCGAGTCATTTCCTGATGTTGATATACATTTATCAGTTCAGGCAAATGCAATTAACTGGGCAAGCGTCAAATTCTGGGAGCAGCAAGGGATAAAGCGCGTCATATTATCTAGAGAATTATCACTTGATGAAATAGAAGAAATTCGTTTTAGATGCCCAGACATTGAGCTTGAGGTATTTGTACACGGTGCACTTTGCATGGCCTACTCAGGTCGTTGTTTGTTGTCTGGGTATATTAATAAACGAGACCCAAACCAAGGCACTTGTACCAACGCCTGTCGCTGGGAATATAAGACGCACAGCGCTGTTGAGAATGATGCAGGTGATGCAGTAAAAATTCATCCTGCTACCTCACCTTTCCAATCTCAAGATTCAGGTACTAGTATTACCTCAATGCCAACCTTAGGCGAAGGAAGTACTACCGACGACATCTTCTTGTTAGAAGAACCAGGCAGACCCGGTGAATTGATGCCCGCATATGAAGACGAGCATGGCACTTACATTATGAACTCGAAAGACTTACGGGCAATAGAGCATGTTGAGCGTTTAACGAAAATAGGCATACACAGTCTAAAAATTGAAGGACGAACTAAGTCGTTTTTCTATTGTGCACGAACCGCACAAATATATAGCAAAGCCATTCAAAACGCTGTCAACGGAGAACGTTTTGATAAAAGCCTTGTCGTCGCGCTGGACGGCCTTGCCCATCGAGGCTATACCGACGGTTTTTTGCAGCGACATAAACATAGTGATTATCAAAACTACGAATACGGGCACTCTGTCAGCAACACTCAACAACTCGTTGGTCAGATCATGCAAGTCGAAAAATGCGATAAACTGCCTGAACAGACTCTGCTTAAAGTGGATGTTAAAAATAAATTTATTGTTGGTGACAGCCTTGAGCTGATGACGCCGAATGGAAATGTACACTTTGAACTAAACGATATTTTTGATAAAAATTTGCAGCTTATATCCGAAGCGCTAGGGTCTGGTCATATTGTTTACATTCCAGTGCCCGCACAATTGTTGGCGCAAAAAATTCAGAATATAGATAGCGAAATTGAACATATCAAAAGTGAAACGATAGACTTTTTGACCAAAGACAAATGTGATCGAGACTCAGATAACACAAATGCAGACAGCCAAGATGTCTTAAGTCAGGAATCGTTACAGTATGCGATTTTAATTAGAAACCTTGTTGAAGGCACAGATACGAGAAGCGCATTTCAAAGTAGTAAAGCAGCAAAGGCTTAGTTGAATTATGTGCTTAAGATCAATACATCAAATTAGGTCGTGAGATATACTATGGCTTACAAAATTTTAGACTCATGCACAAACTGTGATATCTGTGAACCAGAGTGCCCTAACGTGGCGATTGCAATGGGTGACTCTGTGTATCAGATAGATCCAGACTTATGTACTGAGTGCGTCGGGCATTACGATGAACCGCAATGCGTAAAGTGCTGCCCTATCGATTGCGTTAAGCGCGACCCAAATTTTTCTGAAAGTGAAAATGACTTGCTTGATAAGTTTCTCCACATTCAGTCATTGCGATAAATGTACGAAACGGCTTGGACGATACAGGTGAAAATTAAAATGAAGTATTTTTGCACTATTTTGCATTTATAACTTTACATCGCTTCGTTTAAACAGTACTATTTCGCACCATTTTTTAGCCCGTGCAGCGTATTTTTAGCGCAAAAAGGCGTGAACAGCTTGCTCGGTAGATTCAATTTCAAAGGTGAAGATCTAACATGCCAATAGTGAAAGTAAGAGATAACGAACCGTTTGATATCGCATTAAGAAGATTCAAACGTTCATGTGAAAAAGCAGGCGTTCTTTCTGAGGTTCGTCGTCGCGAATTTTTCGAAAAGCCAACTTGGGAGCGTAAGCGCAAGAAGGCGGCAGCTAAAAAGCGTCACATGAAGAAATTGGCAAGAGAGAACGCACGTAGAGTAAAACTCTACTAGGTTCTTACCAAATAAGCTTCAAATAAAGGGCGTCTATCTAGACGCCCTTTTTCGTTTTATACTGGCCTAACCATCAGCATCGCTTTGACTTTAAGTTTTTTTGTCAAAAAAATTACATCAGCCACGCACTTTCAGTTACCCATATACTGCATTAGATCGTGAGCTTTTATGAACAAATTAATATCATCATCTGCTATGATATTTATCGGTGAAGGTCGCGTATAAAAAGATGAGAGTAGCTAAAAAAATAACCCTACATACTAGCTAGCTTCCCAAATCCAACTCATTGAAATAGACAGAAAAGGAAACATAATGTCACTTTTACTTACACTAAAAGATGCTCAAAAAGACGCAATGCGCAACAAAGAAAAGCTTAAACTTGGCACCATAAGAATGGCATTAGCAGCTGTGAAACAAAGAGAAGTAGACGAGCGCATAGAACTTTCTGACACTGACGTCTTACAAATTTTAACGAAAATGGTAAAACAGCGACAAGAGTCTATATCGCAATTTAAAAAAGGCGGTAGAGAGGATCTAGCGGAAACAGAAGAGAAAGAAATCGAAGTACTACAAGCCTTTTTGCCTAAAGCCTTGAGCGACGAAGAGGTTGCACAAATTATTGATGAGGCAATTGCAGCCAATGAGGCTAGTAGCATGAAAGACATGGGTAAAGTTATGGGAAGCATTCGCGGTAAGCTTCAAGGTAGAGCCGATATGGGCAAAGTCAGTGCGCTTATCAAAGCCAAACTTGCTTAAATAGCTCGATTTGCTCGCGCAATTTTAACTAGTTCCCATTAACACAGAGAAGTAAATTACACATGGCCGGTAGAATTCCACCTGATTTTATTGATGACTTACTCGCAAGAACGGACATCGTAAACGTCATCGATAGTCGGGTGAAATTAAAAAAAGCGGGGAAGAACTATCAGGCATGTTGTCCATTTCACAATGAAAAAACGCCCTCTTTTTCGGTCAGTCAAGAAAAGCAGTTCTATTATTGCTTTGGTTGTGGAGCAAAAGGCAATGCGATCAGTTTTTTAATGGAATTTGACCGTTTAGATTTTGTCGAGGCGATCGAAGATCTTGCTGCGCTTCAGGGAATGGAAGTAATCAGAGAGCAGGGAAAATCTTCAAGCGCTCAATCGACACAAAACAAACAAGAAAAACAACTCGATTATGAGTTAATGGAGCAAGTCTCTCGCTTTTTTGAGCGCCAATTAACTCAGCATAGCAACTCTGAAAAAGTGATTACTTATCTTAAAAACCGAGGACTAAGCGGACAAACTGTTAAAAATTGGGGGATTGGATACGCACCAAGCGAATGGGATGCAGTGCTTAAACAATTTGGACAAAGTGCTCAGGCTAGAAGCAGACTACTTGCTTTAAAGTTAATCAACGAAAATGACAACAAGAAACAATATGATTTCTTTCGAGATCGCATTATGTTCCCTATTCGTGATAAACGAGGTCGAGTAGTCGCCTTCGGCGGTAGGATCATCGACGATTCAGGGCCTAAGTATCTCAATTCGCCAGAAACCAAACTATTTCATAAAAGCCATGAACTTTATGGGCTGTACCAAGTTCGACAAACAAAACAGAAACTCGAACGATTATTGGTTGTTGAGGGCTACATGGATGTCGTAGCACTTTCTCAATTTGGCATTAATTACGCTGTTGCTGCCCTAGGCACTGCAACGACCCCTGACCATATTCAAAGCATGCTAAGAACAAGTTCTGAAATTGTTTGCTGTTACGATGGTGATAGGGCGGGAAGAGACGCTGCTTGGCGTGCATTAGAAAACGCTCTTGGATATTTGCAAGATGGTAAAGTTATCAAATTTTTGTTTTTACCTGATGGAGAAGACCCTGACTCCATGGTCAGAAAAGTCGGAAAAGAGGCGTTTGAACAATATCTTATTGAGGCAAAACCCCTATCGGAGTTTTTCTTTGATAAGTTATTAAAAAACCATTCAGTGAGCTCCATCGAGGGCAAAGCTGCTTTAAAAGCGCAAGCAAACCCTTTGATTGATAAAATTTTGGGGGAAAACCAAAAAGGCTTGATGCAAGCCAAACTGAGACAAATTTGTGGTGAAGGTGATGGTCACGATTACTCGCTAGAAGCCAAACAAATGAGTCAAAACAGAAAAATTAAACGTTCAGAATATCGACCGCCTGGCACTACTCAATTGTCGCCCGTTAGAATGATGATAAGAATGTTGATGGAATCGCCTAACCTTGCCAGTGAAGTCCCCATGGCTAATCCAAGTGCACTAAATGAAAACGCCATAACAGGCTTACCTATGTTAAACGAACTGCACACTTACTGCAGTTCTCACCCAAACGCCAGTACCGCACAATTATTCGAAGCGTTCAGAAACCATCGGCATATTCAGCATCTCAGCGCTTTACTGTCGACCCCGATAGAAGCCGATATCGATTTAAAGGCAGAATATATTGCCTGTTTCAGCACCTTAGTAAAATGGCAAGTAGAAGCTCGGCTAGATCAACTGATGGCAAAACAAGAGCTCTCTGAGTTATCTGACTTTGAGCAGCAAGAACTTAAAGTATTGTTGCAGGAAATGGGAAATTAAAAATGCCCCATGAGGATACTTTCATCTTGGGGCATACTGGCAACTAAAAGAATTACGCTAACTTTTCTTGCCGAGATAAAGGCATAACATGCCCAAGATGAATATACCGCTAAAGTATTAGCTCAAGTTTTCCGATATGCCCAAAGGTATTATCTGACAATCACAGAATTACTCATGCTAGTAAGGTACTGAAAAATTAAATTATTAAAAGATTAAGCTTTATGAATATTTGTAAGGTGTTTGCATCTATTAGATGGAAATATAGGCATTAAATGTGATAAACTATCAAATCGAATTCGTAGAAGTGTGACGCGATCAAACAACGCCACCTAAAACTTGAAGGCTTATTACAAATAACCTTGATGTTTTTATAGCACGCATTATCAGCTTAGATATTGCATGCTTAAGGTGGTTAACAAGATTGATATCGTGTTGAACCTAGGTTAACAGGTAAAATTAGCAAAAAGCAACTGCTACTTTTACTGCCAACGTGTAAGGTATATTGTGCAAAGCAAGCAGTCCCAAATTAAACTCCTTATTGCCAAAGGCAAAGAGCAAGGTTATTTGACCTTTGCTGAAGTTAATGATCATCTTCCTGCTGACATTGTCGATTCAGACCAAATAGAAGATATCATTCGAATGATCAATGATATGGGCATTCAGGTGTTTGAGTCAGCGCCCGACTCTGACGAATTGTTAATGCAAGAGACTACAACGGACGAAGACGCCGCTGAAGCTGCTGCTCAAGCACTTGCAACCGTAGAGAGCGAAATAGGCAGAACGACTGATCCAGTTCGTATGTATATGCGTGAAATGGGTACAGTAGAACTACTGACCCGAGAAGGCGAAATAGAAATCGCCAAGCGCATTGAAGATGGCATTAATCAAGTTCAATGCTCTGTTGCAGAGTACCCAGAAGCAATCACCTATTTGCTAGACCAATGGGATCTTTACGAAGCAGAAGAAATCCGTCTAAGCGATATCATCATCGGTTTTGTTGATCCTAACGAAGAAGATGTGGCCCCTACTGCCACCCACGTTGGGTCTGAGTTGTCTGAAGAAGAGCTCGAGGAAGAGGATGATGACGATGATGATGAAGACGAGGAAGACGACAATTCGGTTGATCCCGAATTAGCGCGAGAAAAGTTTCATGCGCTTCGCGATCAATACAACAAAGCAAGAGACGTAATCGAGTCGAAAGGCAGATCGCATAAGTCTGCGAAAAAAGAAATCGCAGAACTAAGTAATGTATTTAAAGAATTCAGACTTGTTCCTAAACAGTTTGACCGCATGGTTAAAAACATGCGCAATATGATGGACAGAGTTCGTATTCAAGAGCGCTTGGTAATGAAGTTCTGTGTCGTTAATGCAAAAATGCCTAAAAAAGACTTTATCAAGGCTTTCGCTGGAAACGAGACAACAACGGATTGGTTATTTACACTACTTAAATCGGATGCTTCATATATTCCGGCTTTGCAGGAATACCAAGAAGAAATCGAGCGCTGCGTGAGCAAAATGAATGCGGTGGAACAAGAAACTGGTCTAATTATACCTGATATCAAGGACATCAATCGCAGGATGTCGATAGGTGAAGCCAAAGCTCGTAGAGCTAAAAAAGAAATGGTAGAAGCCAACTTGCGTTTGGTTATTTCTATTGCCAAAAAGTATACCAACAGAGGTTTACAGTTTTTGGATCTGATCCAAGAAGGCAACATTGGTTTGATGAAGGCTGTTGATAAATTCGAATACAGACGCGGCTACAAGTTCTCTACTTATGCGACATGGTGGATCCGACAAGCAATCACGCGTTCAATCGCTGACCAGGCACGAACTATCCGTATTCCTGTTCATATGATTGAGACAATTAACAAACTAAATCGAATTTCTCGCCAAATGCTACAAGAGATGGGTCGCGAGCCCACGCCAGAGGAATTATCTGAACGCATGATAATGCCGGAAGACAAAATCCGTAAAGTGCTGAAAATCGCGAAAGAGCCAATATCGATGGAAACTCCGATTGGCGACGACGAAGATTCGCATTTAGGTGATTTCATTGAAGATACAACAATAACGCAACCGCTAGACTCAGCGACTGGTGGCAGCTTGAAAGACGCCACTCAGGAAGTGTTAGCTGGCTTGACGGCACGAGAGGCCAAGGTGTTACGAATGCGTTTTGGGATCGATATGAATACGGATCATACTCTTGAAGAAGTTGGTAAACAGTTTGATGTAACTCGCGAGAGAATACGCCAAATAGAAGCAAAAGCTTTGAGAAAATTACGCCACCCTAGTCGTTCAGAGCAATTAAAAAGCTTTTTGGACGAGTAAGCAAAACGCTAAGCCGCCAAAGTTCGTTTATAAACCCGCTATTAATGCGGGTTTTTTGTTAAAAAAGAAGTGACACTTTGCATATAAATCATTTCACGGACTGCGATGTAATCACCCATAAAAATTCGCGTTAAAGTGCTATGACTTACCTTCTATTACACGATGTCTTATATCAAGAAGCTCGTCTTGTTCTACTGGTTTTGACCAATAATACCCCTGACCAATATCAACTCCCAAAGCAACTAGCTTTTTCATCGTTGCTTTATCCTCAATACCTTCTGCAACCATTTCTAAATTCAAACTTTTCGCCATATTAACTATCGCTTTTATTAACGAATCATCACTCGTTTGCCGTAATTCTTGAATAAACGACCGATCAATTTTCAATTTTGAAGCTTTAAATGTCTTTAAGTATCCTAGATTCGAATATCCAGTACCAAAGTCATCGATTGCAATTGAGATCCCTAAGGCATCTAACTCTTTTAATTGAGCCGTAGTATCCTCCAAATCTTCCATAAGCACAGACTCTGTTATTTCAATTTCCAAAGCGTCAGATGGCAGATCATTATCTTCTAAAGCTTGTTGAATGATTTCTTGCAAATTTCCGCTTCTAAACTGAACCATAGAAATATTAACCGCTACCGTAAGATTTGTATCACCTAACTTTCTTTGCTTAGCGCAAAACTCACATGCTTGCTGGATCACCCATTTCCCTAAGCGATTTATAAGGCCTGTACTCTCACACAAGGGGATAAATTTATCTGGAGGAATAAAGCTTCCGTCTTTTTGCTGCCACCTCAGTAATGCTTCTACAGTATTGCTATTTCGCTCTTGTAAGCCGACAAGCACTTGGTAGTGCAGCGAGAATTGTTCTTCGTTGATAGCAATCCTCAGAGCTTGTAGCAGTTTAAAGTTATCTTGACTAAACTTTTGCAGGCTTTCGTCATAGATAAAAAAGTTATTTCGGCCATTTCGTTTCGCCGTAAATAGCGCAAGGTCTGCATTTCGACAAATTTGCTTAAAGTCACTCCCGTGTTCTGGCGCGAGGGCAAGGCCAATTGAGGCTGACACAAGCACACCTGTTTCTAACACTTCAAATTCATTAGCACACTCGGCGATTATGTCTTCACATAGCTCTTTTATCTCACACATTGTTTTACTAATCGGCGCTAAAATAAGGAATTCGTCGCCACCAAATCGTATAAGCTTCTGCTCTGAATTCAAGATGCTATTTAATCGCTGACTTAACAGTAATAAAAGTTGGTCACCAGCCTTGTGGCCTAATACATCGTTTACGGGTTTAAAATTGTCGATATTTATAAATAAAAAAGCGAGTGAACGATTTTCTTCTGAGCAATCTTGGAGTATTTGATTAAACAATCGTTCTCCATAAAAACGGTTGGGAAGATTTGTCAGTCCGTCATACCGGGCCAAACGCTGTATATGCCTGCGACTTTGCGATATTTTTTCGCTTTTTTCTTCAGATGAGCGCATTAACATTTTCATCTCATTAATCAAAAGATAAATACTCGCTCCGACAATAATAAAGATTATGAGAATGTAATAAAACTGAGTCCAAGAAGGCTTCAACACTCTGGTTTCTATTACACCATTTAGAGACAGCCAAGTAAGTACGCAGCATTGAAGCACCACAAAAAAGAGTAAAACAAGATAAATTCTTGTCCTACTTACGACTGCTGCAAAAATTAATAAGCCTGGATAGCCGAGTACTGCTGCATCGTGCATCCCCGCACCCGTAGCAGCCAGAGCAAATAGCATAAGTGACATCGAACCAAGCAAAATGCTCGACGCTACAAGAAGCTGGTGCCTCAATGCAAAGCCAAACGCGGCGATTAAGCTTAAACACCCCATAGACAAGATCTTGAAAGTTATGCCATGAGATAGCCAAGCAGCAACAAGCAAGCCAAGAAAACATATACCACAGATTTGCATTAGGCGATTACGCCTAATTTCCGTAGATATTTTATCAAGCTCGATGTTTTCTTGCTTCATCTTGGTGTTCACTACCTATTTAAAGGCATTTCTTTTGGTTAAGTAGAAATGTTATATAGCGTTATTGACGCTAATATGCGTCGAAACAGTTGATGCAACTACCCAAACGAAGTATCCATTAGCAAGCTACTGGTGAAAAAGTAAAGGTATTATTAAAGTATAGTGCGCACATTACAAAAAAGTCGAATCAATATTTATTGGAGAATGTAGATTTTGGGAAAAACGTCGTGATGTTTTCTGATGATTTATCTTTTTATTACGAACACTTTAAGTAACTAACGATTTTGAAAGTGACCGTTTAATTATATTTTACGTATTGTATGTATATAAAAAAGCACAACGCAGTTACAGGAAATATAATGAAATCGACAACACTAGCGACCGCAATAACAACGGCACTTCTTGCTTTATCCTCTCCCACGCACGCCCAAATGGCGCCTGATAATGTTAGTGCATTAGACTTTATTCAGCTATTCGAAAAACTTGGCGGTAAACACCCGGGCATGAGAAAAGCACATGCAAAAGGCATATGCGCTACAGGTTCTTTTTTACCCGCTGCTGACGCAGCACAACTTTCTGATGCACCCTTGTTAAATGAAGGAAAAATAAAAGCCAATATTAGATTCTCACTCGGCGGTCCAAATCCCTTTGCCGATGAGAGATCACCAGGTACGAGAGGGGTTGGTGTACAACTCAAGCTGAACGACGGCTCGATACACAATTTTACTGGAAACAACACGCCTGTATTTACTGGTAAAGATCCCGAAACATTTTTCGGTTTCTTAGAAACATTATTGCCCGGCGAGAACGGAAAACCTGATAGAGAAAAAATGGGCGCATACATTGCCGCAAACCCCAGTGTTCAACCTGCCCTGGCGTTCTCTCGAACACAAGGTGCACCGTCATCATATGCAAGAAGCAATTACTTTGGCATTCATAGTTTTTTCTATGATAACGATGCGGGTGATAGAACGATGTTTAGATGGCAACTCGTGCCAAGCTTAGAAGAACAAGTCTTAAGTGAGGCAGACCGCAAAGAATTAGATAAAAATTACTTGGGTGACGTTCTACGCAAAGAAGTCAGTGAACAAAGTGTTTCATTTTCGCTTGTTGCAAGCATAGGTGAAGAAGGTGATTCAGTGATAGATCCATCTCAACAATGGCCCAAAGAAAGAGAAACTGTAAAGCTTGGAGAAATACGCGTTGAATCGGTAGGCGGAGAAGCTTGCACTGCAACTAACTTTGACCCGAATGTCGTCTCTAAAGGTTTTTCTGGCAGCGATGATCCCGTCCTTAAAATGCGCAGCCCAGCGTATGGAATTTCTATGGGTAAGCGTTTGAGTAATCAATAAATTGAACTTTTCAGTTTTATGTAACTAGGCTTGTGAATAACAAGCCGCCCTTTGCGCTGACCGACTTAGCGCAGAGGTTTTTTATTTAGCTATTTGCAAAAAAATAATATGCAAAATAAGCTCATATAAAAAAGTGTGGCTCTAGTTTTTAAACCTCGGTTTTTAAACCTCGACTTTGTAAACTCTACTATTTAAGGGATTTTTCTCTGGCAGCCAAGTGCCTTTTTTGAGCATAACATTTTTTACATTAAGCTTATCTAAAGATTCCAGCGAGTAGTAAAAACCTACAAAACGATAAGATTCATAAATTTCTTGGTATCTACCCCGCTGTCCATAATAAGGGATATTTTTATCCATCATCGGGTCGATTTTTTGGTATAAAAGGTCTTCAAGTTCGGTTAAAAATCCGTGATGCTGCTCAGGTGTAAGTTCAACACATTTATCGCTAGCTCTAGAAAGTTCAGAATCATCGCAGATAGTTGGCTGAGATGTTCGGGAAAGTCCAACCGGTCTCCTTCGGGCCTCTTGCAGTGAAATCACCGCTTCGTATCCCTCAACACCAAAAACATCACCCGCTTTCGCCTCTTCAGAAAAGGCCATTTGTAATTGATACAAAAAGTTCTCTTGCTTCGGACCTCCATGGAAAATAACGAGTGAAGTTTGATTTAATATTTTTCGTTGTCCTGCAAGAAAAACGTAGTTAGCGCAGGATGAAATGCAGTAATCTGCGACTTCGACATCAATACGATTTGTTGTAATAAAGTTTCCAAAGTCCATGCCTGCTTGCAAATGGCCACCTGTACTTTGAATTCTTAGCCGGTCGCCTGGCCGATACATCGACTTAAATTGCTCTACTCTGTCGGGATCAATCGGGCCAAAATAGGAAATTTCTTGCTCTCCTGTCCGTTTCACCCCGCTCACGTCGGGTGCAAATAAGTCGTTAGTAATATAGGTAATCACCACAAGAGTGAGAACAAAGAAAAGTGCGACTCGAAATGCAGGATTCATTGCTACTAATCACTTTAAATAAAGTGAGTACTCGCGAGGAGTACTCATTAGAAGTAAACGGTATTAAATAGAGGATAGAAAAAGATCATGTCGCTTCTGAGCCTTTTTCATAGGGTACTTCTTCGCTCAATTTTTCAAGTTTTCTTGTACGTTTAAGAGGTGAGCCAGTGTTTCTAGCTAGGTAGGCATAGGCCGTTGGCACAATGAATAAAGTCATAAATACGCTGAACAACACCCCTGCGAATATTACCATGCCGATGACGGAACGAGATTCTGCGCCCGGTCCAGAAGCCATTACCAATGGTAATGCACTAAACAAAGTAGTGAATGCTGTCATGACAATCGGCCGTAGCCGAAGCATAGATGCCTTTTTAATAGACTCTTCAAACGCCATTCCTGAATCTCTAAGTTGATTCGTGAACTCTACGATTAAAATACCATTCTTAGCGGCCAACCCTATCAACATAACCAAGCCAATCTGGCTGTAGATATTGATACTAAAGCCCGAAAGATAGAGACCAACATAGGCTCCCACTAAGGCCAGAGGTACAGTAAGCATTATTACAAATGGATGTATCCAACTTTCAAATTGCGCTGCTAAAACGAGGTAAGTGACTGCAAGTGCAAGTGCGAATATGAAAAAGAATGATGAACCTGATTCCTGGTAAAGCTGTGATTCTCCCTTATAGTCGATAGAAACTTCAGCCGGTAATTCGGTCGCAACGATATTTTCTAGGAAGCTTAAAGCCTCGCCGATAGTGTAGTCGTCTGCCAAATTTGCACTAATTGTCACAGCGCGCATACGATTGTAGCGGTTTAAGGTATTAGAAGTCGCTTGCTCACTGACGGTAAGAAGGTTATCAAGCGGTATTAGGGCCCCACTGCGATCACTGCGAACATAAATGTTATCAATACTGTTTGGACTGCGATAATCAGCCTCATTCCCTTCTAGAATAACGTCGTATTCTTGGCCTCTATCTAGATAGGTAGAAACTCGACGTTGACCCAGCATGGTTTCAAGTGTACGGCCAATTTCCGAAATGGACACTCCTAAGTCGGCTGCTCGGTCTCGATTAATATTTACCAATAGTTGCGGAGAAGTTTCTTTGTAGTCTGAGTCAATTCTTAGTAATTTTGGATTCTCTGAGGCTTTCTCGATAACGATATCCCGCCATTCAACAAGCTCTTCATAGGTGTTGCCCTGCAGTACGAACTGAACTGGTCTGCCAAGACCTCGTCCCCCCAGTGAAGAACGCATAATCGCAAACGCTCTAACATCAGGTATGGAAGATAGCGTTCCACTGATTTCACGCATAAGCGCAAAGGTTGAACGCTCTCGTTTCTCCCAGTCACCCATACCAACAATCGCTATCCCTGCAGAACCACCAAAACCGGGCGTTCTTACTAGTACTCGATCCACCTCTCCAGATTCGCGATAAGGCATTAAAATACTTTCAATTTTTTCTAGGTTCCTTGAATTACTCTCGAAACTTGCTCCCTCTTGAGCTTGCATAATAATAAAGAAATTGCCTCTGTCTTCTCTAGGAACAAACTCTTCGGGTATTTTACCTTGAAGCTGCACAATGACTGCGACGCTTGCCAAAACCATAATTGTCATCAACAAGGGCTGTTTCATGGTACCGCCCAAGCTTTTATAGTATTTCTGTTCAAGTGCTTTGAATCCTTTGTCGACCATGACTCCAAAGCCAGAGCTTCTTTCGCGTTTTTTGAGTATTTTCGATGCCATCATGGGAGATAAGGTTAAGGCTGTAAAACTGGAAAAAGCCACCGCAGCTGCTATTGCAATGGCAAACTCCGTAAACAAACGACCAATGTTCCCCTCAAGAAACACCAATGGAACAAACACTGAAATCAATACCAGCGTTGTAGCAATAACAGCAAACCCTACTTCTCGTGCACCACGGTAAGCAGCTAGAATAGGCGCTTCGCCCATCTCAATACGACGGTAGATATTTTCTAGTACAACAATCGCATCATCCACCACTAGACCTATCGCCAGTACAAGCGCAAGAAGTGTCAAAAGGTTAATTGAAAACCCAAGGGCAAACATCACTATAAATGCTGCTACGAGAGATATCGGCACCGTTAAAGCGGGTATAAGAGTCGCTCTCACATTACCTAAAAACACATATATGACGATAATAACCATGATCATAGCAATCGCTAGGGTGTTGTATACTTCGTTTATTGATTCTTCGATGAATACAGAAGAGTCGTAGCTTGGCACAATAAAAATATTATCTGGCAAGGTTTTGCTTATTCGATCAATAGCATCGTGTGCCGCTTTTGCTACTTCAAGCGTGTTCGCTTTTGACTGCTTGACAATTCCTAGTCCAATCATATTGACGCCATCGCCTCTAAAATCAGTTTCGTCGTCTTCGGCAGCTAGCTCTACCTGCGCAACGTCTGATAATTTCACCAAGTATCCATCTGCCCCTGCTGCTACTGTGAGGTCGGCAAAGTCATCCGGTGAAAGAAATGAACGCGCCACGCGCACGTCAAAGTCACGCTCTGTAGACTCTACTCGCCCAGCTGGTAATTCAACATTTTCGGAGCGTATTACGCGTTCGATATCACTGACGGTTACGCCTCGTGCTGACATGGCGTTTCTGTCTAACCATACCTTCATCGCATAAGTTCGACCGCCACCTAGGCGCACTCGAGCGACGCCATCGGCGATAGACAATCTATCCACTATAAAGCGGTCAGCGTAGTCAGTTAGCTCCATGACATTTAAATTACTACTTCGTAGGTTGTACCAAACAACAACGTCTTCGTCAGAGTTTGATTTTGCCACCTCAGGAGGAAAAGCTTGGTCAGGTAAGTTATTTAGTGCTCTGGAAATCCGTTCTCTGACGTCATTTGAAGCCGCATCAATATCACGACTTAACTTAAATTCAATTGTGATACTGGAACGCCCATTTCTGCTAGATGAGCTGATATTTTTAATTCCCTCGATGCCGCTTATTCTGTCTTCCAACAATTGCGTAATACGCGTTTCTATTATTTCGGCTGATGCACCCGGATAGTTGGTATTTACAGATACAATTGGCGGATCAATATCAGGATATTCTCGAAGTGACAAAAAGGTAATTGCAACGATACCGAACACTAGTAAAAGTAAATTAACTACACTAGCAAAAACAGGACGTTTCACTGATACATCTGAAAGCAACATTTAAGCGGCCCCCGCTTGCTCAAGCACCTTGACGGACGAACCATCTCTCACTCGCAAGGTTCCCTGCGTGATGACTTTTTGACCAGCCCTTAAGCCAGATGTTACTTGCACCCAGCCCGGTTTTCGCTCACCAACACCGACAACCGTTTTTATCGCCTTACTTTCGCCGTTGACCACGAATACAAACTGCGACTCACCTTCTGGTACTAATGCGCTTTCTGGCACAACTAAAGCATCTAGCACTCGTTTTTCCAAGTTGATTTGCATCAACATTCCAGGGCGAAGTTTAAGATTCTCGTTAGGTATTTGTGCACGTACTTGTATAGAGCGCGTTTGTGGGTCTAT
Organism: Glaciecola sp.; assembly: GCA_965658765.1. GTDB lineage: Bacteria > Pseudomonadota > Gammaproteobacteria > Enterobacterales > Alteromonadaceae > Glaciecola. The sequence goes on from CBFHTO010000017.1 coordinate 31,575, forward strand.
CCTAGAATCAATGTTGGTAATTTGCCCTTCAAATTCTACCCCTGGATAAGCGACTGAACTTGCGAATATTCGCTGCCCAGTTTGCACACTAGACAAATGCTTCTCAGCAATAGAAAAATCGACTTTCATCAAACTTAAGTCATCGAGTGTTGCGATAGTATCTCCAGGACGAACTAGACTACCAACACTCACTTGACGTACGCCAAGCCGACCGGCAAATGGCGCACGTACCATGTATTCTTGCAGATTGGCTTGCGCCACTTCTTTTTGTGCAAGCAGCGCTTCGACGCGCGCTTGTTGCTCGTCCAATAGTTGCTCCGAGGCCGCACTTTGTTTCGCTAAGCCTTTAATTCGCTCTAGCTGTCTTTGCGCTTCTTTTATGTTGATTTCCAATTCGTTAAGCCTCGCTTTTTCAGCTCGGCTATTTAACTCTAATAAGAGCTGCCCTTTTGTCACTAAAGCGCCATCTTCAAACTTAACAGAGGTCACCGTTTGAGCTTGTTGTGCCGTGATATTAACTGATTCATTGGCTCGCGCAGTACCTAGAGCTTCTACGACAATAGGAAATGCCTGCTCAGTAGCAGCATGCACGACAACAGGAGTTTGTTGTGGACCACGCCCACTTCCCTCAGCTAATTCTTGAGGAAGGTTTAGATACACCAGAAACCCAATTAAGACCAATGCCCCAACAAATAAAGGGGAAAACTTAAACACTTTTGACATAACTCTCTCTAATTAATACCGAAAGCTGCATGCTCACTCGGCTTATATATGGATGTAGCGCGTTTTTTCAAATCTAAAGCTTGCAGTAATAAACAACGACGCGTATTGTCGAAATATTATAACAGTCATTACGTATATTATGCCTAATAGATTGAAATTTTGGTTCTTATTGATCGCAGCCTCTCTTCAAATAGCTTGTTCAGAGCACCCCCAAACATCACCGAGTTGCCGAATCATAAAAAGTGAACTTTCGGAGCAAAAAGGCCCTGCTGCGTGTCTAATTCGCGTTAATCAAAGCTTGCTTGTAGCAAAGCTTCAAGACAATAAATATGACCTAATAAAAACCCAAAATCTTTCAGACAAAAATGCACAGTGCGCTCTTCACGCCAGCGTATTTGTGCAAACTGGTCTCAACGTAGAAGTTGGCCGATTACTCACTAACACAGACAACAATATGCAAATATTTGAATGCCGCGCTGATGCAAGCTTTAATGGGACAGAATCTGAATTTAAACCTTTTAAACAAACCAATTTAGTTGAACCTTCAAACCAGCATGCTGCACCAGCGAAAATTCAGACGCTAAAATTCATCGACCCATTTAAAATTGATAAATATGATTGGGCCCAAGTAAACGACTTAGCACATGTTCGACGCGCCTATCTTCAGCTATCGACACAAAGCGATACCAGCAAGTAAGTATAGTCTCGACTGCGAGTTTTCACTAGTTCTTATGCAATACTATAAATACTTAAAATGAGCAATTTAGCCTGAATTGAGTAAAAGTATAGGATATAGATATTAGGAGTTAAGAAATGCCTCAGTACAACGCACCATTAAACGATTTTCAATTCTTACTAAAAGACTGGTTACAGATAGATAAACACTATCAAACTATCGGTGCTGAAGGTCTTGATTATGAGTTAGTTTCAGAGATCATAAGTCAAGGCGCAAAATTTGCCGAAGAAGCAATTGCACCGCTTAATCGTGAGGGTGACGAACAAGGCTGCAAGCTTAAAGACGGTAAAGTAAGCACTCCCGAAGGCTTTGCCAATGCCTACCAAGATTATGTCGCAAACGGTTGGAATGCGATGCTTGGCAATCCCGACTACGATGGTCAAGATTTACCATACTCTGCCGCGGTGCCTGTGCACGAAATGCTCAACTCGGCGAACTTAAGTTGGCGGCTCACGACTATGCTAACTGAAAGTGCAGTACTTGCAGTAGATAAACATGCTAGCCAAGATTTAAAGGACAAATATCTGTACAAACTCATCAGCGGAGAATGGACAGGTACGATGAATCTCACTGAGCCGCATGCAGGTACAGATCTGGCTCTACTAAACACAAAAGCAGTACCAAACAACGACGGTTCGTATTCTATTACTGGCAACAAAATATTCATAACAGGAGGCGACCAAGACTGGACAAGTAACATTATTCATTTGGTATTAGCTCGGCTTCCTGACGCCCCTAAAGGAGTGAAAGGTATTAGCTTATTTTTAGTACCTAAGTTTTTGCTGAATGAACAAAACGAGCCAGGCGAAGCAAACGCGTTAAGCGTCGGTAGCATTGAAAAGAAAATGGGAATCAAAGCAAGCCCCACCTGTGTTATGAATTATGACGGTGCAAAAGGTTGGCTGGTAGGCGAAGAAAACAAAGGTTTAGCCTGCATGTTTACAATGATGAACGATGCACGCTTCCAGGTTGGCTTACAAGGGCTTGGAACGTGTGAAGCATCTTTCCAAGGTGCCTTGGCATATGCGCGAGAAAGGCTGCAGTCAAGAGCCCCACAGGGACCCCAACAGACTGACGCTAAGGCTGATTCAATTATGCATCAACCAGACGTCAGAAAAATGCTGATGATACAAAAATCGTTTACAGAAGGTCTACGAGCTCTCAGTTTATTGTATGCCCAGCAAATGGATATCGAGAAATACTGCAATGATGAGAGAAAAGTCAAAGCCGAGCAGGTAATTGCCTTTTTAACGCCCATTTGTAAGGGATTTATGACTGATATCGCCACAGAGGTTACAAACATTGGCATCCAAGTATACGGAGGTCATGGCTATGTTAGAGAGTGGGGCATGGAGCAATTAGTCCGTGATACACGCATCGCACAGTTGTATGAGGGCACCAACGGTATACAGGCGGCCGACCTGATTGGTAGAAAGCTAACTCGAGATGGCGGCAAAATGTTAGAAGCAACACTGAGTACATTGAGAGAACGCGTAGCAAATATTACTCAGACAGATCGCAAAGAGCACGCGCTTTCTTTATTAAGCGAATGGGAAGAGACTTCAAAAGCCTTAATGGGTGTAAACCCAGTTGATGTGGCAGGCGCATCAAGTGATTACTTGCACTATAGCTCATATATTATCTTGGGCGTGTTATGGCTAGACATGGAAAATACTGCAAAACAGTCTGACAATGAGCTATTAGCGCAAGGTAAACAAAAAACATGTGAGTTTTTCTTGAAGAGGTTGCTGCCTCGCAAAGAAGTGCATCGACAGGTCATTCTAAGTTCGGCCGACGATTTAATGAATATAGCTAATGGTGAGTTTGATTATCAATAGCGTTACAGAAAACTAGGTAGACGAGCCCTAGGCTCGTTTACCTTCCGTTTGCGACTCTTCAGCAATGCAATCTAATCCTTCTGCTAAATCCTGTATGATGTCGTTAGCAGATTCTAGGCCGACAGACAAACGAACAAGGCTATCCGAAATACCATGAGCAAGGCGCTCGTCTTCAGGATAAGTACTATGTGTCATACTTGCAGGATGCTGAATTAAACTCTCTGCATCCCCGAGTGATACAGCACACTGCACCAACGACAAACTGTCCATTAAAGCTCTTCCACTATACATTCCACCTTTTAACTCAAAGGCAATCATGCCGCCAAACAGCGACATCTGTTGGTGCGCAAGTTTACTTTGCTCGAAACTTTCCAAGCCCGGATAGTAGACTTTTTCGACCATGTGATGGCTTTCAAGAAAGTGCGCGACTTTTTGTGCATTTTCGGAATGTCTAAGCATCCTTAGCTCTAAGGTTTTTAAACCCCGCAAGATCAACATTGCGGTAAATGGCGACATACAAGCCCCCGTCATATCCTTGATGCCAAGACATCTAATATCATTAATCAAGGCCTGACTGCCAACCACCATCCCAGCAATCAGATCACCGTGACCGCCTAAGTACTTGGTTGCCGAATGAATCACTAAATCAGCTCCCAGTTCAATCGGCCTCGTAATGTATGGAGTTGCGTAAGTACTATCAACTATGCAAATTGCATTATTGCGCTTCGCCATAGATGCTAGTAATCTTATATCTACCAACCTCATGTTGGGGTTTGATGGCGTTTCAAAATATAGGATTCGAGTACGCTTAGAAATAGCTTGCTCAACTTCAGCAATGTTGGTCATATCAACATGCTTAATGCGTATGTCAAACTTGGCTAACCCTTTGGTAAGGAAAGCATGAGTACACCCATATAGTGTTTTATCGACAATGACTTCATCACCTGCTTTGAGCAAGGTCCAAAAACACGCCGTTATCGCCGCCATTCCTGAAGCCGCAGCCACACTTGCTTCTGCGCCCTCGAGTTTGGCCAGACGTTTTTCCAGTATTTCAATCGTAGGGTTAGATACCCTTGAATAAAAGTGACCTTGTCGCTCCCCTGCAAACAACTCAGTCCCGTGCTGCGCATCTTCAAAAGTAAAGGTCGAACTCAAGTGCATAGGCGGATTTAATGATCCTTGATTGTCTCTAGGATCATACGCATGGTGTATAGCTTCAGTAGAAAATTCTCTGTGCCGCTTTTTAAAAAAATGAGATGTATTTTTCATGGTTTTGACCTTTTAAAATTAGGTGTTTAAGTACCAAGCTATTTCTCACAATTTTATTACATCCGACACGCAATTAACTTTCAATTTATATTATTTAATTTATAATTATTAGAATATTATGCCAACAAGAACATCCTAATGGACAGTATCGACCGAAAAATCATTCGAAACTTACAAGTGAACGGTAATATTACGAACTACGATTTATCGGAGAAAATTAACCTCTCTCCATCTCCAACCCTTCGGCGAGTAAAAACGCTCGAACAAAAGGGCATCATCAGATCATATACAATCGAAGTAGATAATGAGGCGTGTGGATTACCGGTGACGGTGTTCGTTCGAGTCCAGCTCGAAAAACATTCTTCAGAGGTTGTTGCACATTTTGAAAAGGAAATATCTAGAGCTGCACAGGTATTGGAATGCTTCGTCATGACTGGCCGTTCTGATTACTTACTGAAAGTCGTCGTCAAAGACCTACATGACTATGAGGATTTTGTCAGAAACGTACTGCATCCCATCGGGTCGATCGCCTCTATCGATACCAGTTTTGCATATTCTGTTGTAAAAAAGACAAACGTTTTGCCACTTACTTAACTAGTTTGCCAGCTTGTTAGCTGATGTATTTCTGCCAAAACATGGCTTTGCCATATTCAGGGCTAAGTTGATAGCCATGAAAACCAGCTTTTTCATATGCCCGAACTGCAGATTTGTTACCCTCTAAAACTTCTAGAGTGATTTTTGAATATCCTTTCATTTTTGCAAACTGCTCGATGCCATTCATAAGATAGAGACTAATATCTTGTCCGCGAAACGAAGGAATAATAGCAAAGTCATGGATATTCAAAATACTGGTCGCTGCAAAAGTAGAAAAGCTTTCAATGCAGTTTGCAAACCCGATAGGCGTATCTTCACTAAACACGATAAATGAGTGAAGGTAATCTCTTGCCTGCATCGCTTTTGGTAATTTCTGAATAGTTTGCTCATCAATTGCTTCACCGCCGCCCATTGGGTCGTTGGCATACATTTGTAACAACTTGATCAGGATCGACATATCTTTTTCGTTAAAATAGTCTACTTTAAGCAAAGAGAGCTGTTGCATAGGTTCTATACCCACAAAGAATCAAGGTGTGACACTATAAGAGAGCTTACAGTACCAATCAAGCTCAGGTGGATGTAAAGTCCCTTGTTTTTAGAAAAGATGGCTATCTAGCAAGCATTGAAAAACAATTAGCGAGCTATCGAATCTAAGACATACTTCAAGAGAAAAGGGGTTATACTTATGGTTAATATAAACGTCAGACCCTAGTTAGAAAAAACAAAAACTGAGTACAACATTTATGAACGAACTTTGGACAACCGTCGAAACTTATATGTCTTACATCTTGTTCACTTACAATGAGACGGACATAACTTTGGGCGACGTATTGATCGTACCTCTTTATATTGTTACTGCGATATTACTCATTAGATGGTCTATCCACTTTGTTGTAAAACGAATGCACGTAAATAAAGTCTCGCCAGATGTCGTACATCTAGTTTCGAGACTTTTGTATGTCTTGGCCGTCATTGTTGTGACTATTACAACACTGGAACTCATAAATGTGCCTCTCACCGCGTTTGCATTTGTTTCTGGCGCATTCGCGATAGGCGTCGGATTTGGCGCACAAAACATCATCAATAACTTTATCAGCGGTTGGATATTAATGTGGGAGCGTCCGATTCGAATAGGTGATTTCTTAGAGGTCGATTCCGTAGCAAAAGGCACTGTCGAGACGATAAATACAAGAAGTACACGAATTCGACGAGTGGACGGGGTGCATATGATGATCCCAAACAGCAAACTACTAGAGAACACAGTGGTTAACTGGACACTCGTTGACAATTTGATCCGTACCACGGTAAAAGTCGGTGTTGCCTATGGTTCACCAACCAAAAAGGTACGCGAGTTAATATACGCTGCTTGCGAGCAACAACAGGGGGTACTGAGCGACCCCGAACCCATCGTTATATTCGAAGATTTTGGCGACAACTCACTCGTGTTTGAAGTCTATTTTTGGGTCAATGCAACAAAAGACCGTGACTTGAGAAGAATACGAAGTGATATTCGCTTTACTATTGATGAGCTATTCGAAGCAGAAAAAATTGTAATTGCCTTCCCTCAGCGTGATGTGCATGTAGACGGGAAGCTAACAATTCACAATCCTCAATCGGCGTAAACCCTCAGCCCATTAAGGTATGTAGAAATACACTTTCTTTCAAATAATCCCATTTAGCTTCATGGGGACATACATTTGAAATTTTTTATAGTCGTAGTTTGAGGTTTAAGTCCATGAGTTATAAAAGCATATTGTGGGATCGCATACTGGATGGCAAAGGTGGTTTTAGCGATCACAAGCAAGCTATAAGTGAACAAGATTATCTTACACAAAACGTTTTATCTAGCCAAAGGTGGTTGCACTTACAAAGTGATATGCCCGATTCTGAAGCTTTGTTAGCTAGTCTTTCCCTGCCAGAATGGGTGAAAGATTGTATTTTAGATCCCGAAAGCAGGCCTAAAGCCATTATTTCGGAAAAAGGATTATATTTGTGCCTAAGAGGGATTAATAAAAATCCTGGTGCAGAACCTGATGACATGGTAAGTCTTCGCTTATGGCTTACAGAAAGTATGTTAGTGAGCGCACGGAAAACGGACAGGCGTTTGCTGTCTGTTTTTGATGCTCACAATAAGTTGGAACAAAACGATGGGGCAACTCACGTAAGTGAGCTGCTTTGTCATCTTGTCGAACGGATTGCCGACAGAATCAGCGAATTTGTTAATTCATTAGAAGATGACGTCAGTGTTTATGAAAGTAATGTTGCCACAAATACAGGTTCAGTAGACCGGTTGGAATTAAATAAATTACGTAAGCAACTGGCGTCTATTAAGCGCTTTTTAGCGCCACAAAGAGATGCGTTAGAAGCGATATATCGAGCGAAAAAAATATTTTCTGATGAACAGATATTCTACATTCGAGAGCAGTCCGACCGTATCACTCGCTACGTCGAGGACATCGATTTAGCCAAAGAAAGAACAATGTTACTGCAGGAAGAAATGAGAAATCAGGTAGCGGAACAACATGGTCTCAGGATGTATGTACTTTCGCTGGTAACCGCCGTCTTTTTACCCCTTTCTTTCTTAACTGGTGTTTTTGGCATGAATGTAGGTGGCTTGCCCGGTCTTGAAAATTCAGAAGCATTTGTGTGGGTTGTTCTCATGATGGCGACCATTGCAATGCTCATCGCCGGTTTTATGATTTGGCGACGGTGGTTATAAGTAAGTTTGCTTTTAGTACAGTAAAAACAAGAGGAAACATATACAAAACAATTGCTTACTCTTGGTACAAAAACGCTAGAAACCGTTTATTATGAGGTATATGGAAAATGTCTGATCAGTTGCCCGACCTAATTCAGGAAATCGTGGACTCTCCGAATATTACAGAAGATTCTTCGGTAGCTTCGACGATCGCTGCGACCGACCCCGAAGATCTCGCGTTACTCCTAGAATCTGTTCCACTTGAGCAACGGCTATTTAGTTGGCAGCAAATCCCGGATGAGAAGCGTTTGGAAGTTCTAGTTGAAATGCGTGGGGATCCCCGTTCAACGCTTATCGACTCTACCCCAGACGAAGAATTTACCAGTATTTTTCAAGATGTTGATGCAGAACAATTGCTCGAAATATCAGATACTCTGCCGCCTGCCTTACTCGATCTTGCCGTTCAAGCATTGGACAAACAACAGCGCCAATTCTTCCAAGATGCCTCCCAATACAAGGATAATCAAATAGGCCATTGGCTAAATCATGATGTCTTAGTTTTACCCATTAATGCAAAAGTAAGAGATGGCTTAAGGTTGCTACGCCGTAATCTACCTGATTCTACCGAGTGTATTTTTTTAACTAATAGGGCCGGACAATTTTCCGGAGCAGTAAAATTAAACTCACTTTTTACTGCGGCTGAACATTTACCCTTGGTCGAATTGGCAGTCGAGTTCATCGATGTAGTGCAGGATGATCAAGATGCTGTTCAAGCTGCACGTCAGCTGCAAAATTCTGGTTTTATATCGCTACCCGTTACCGATAATAATAACAAGCTGTTGGGAAGAGTGGAGATAGTAACTGCCTGTGAACTCGTAAATGAGGACTACGAAAGGCAAGTAATGTCGTCTGCAGGTATGGATGAAAACGAAGATCTATTTTCATCAGTACGCTTGAGTGCCCGCAAACGGGCAGTATGGTTAGGCATAAACCTTTTAACCGCGTTTTTGGCAAGTTGGTTCATTGGTTTATTTGAAGCGACACTTCAAGAGGTTGTCGCTTTAGCGGTATTGATGCCGGTTGTCGCAAGCATGGGCGGTATAGCAGGCAGCCAAACCTTGACCTTGATAGTTAGAGGTCTGGCCCTTGGGCAAGTAACCGAATCAAATAGAAAAGCACTGCTTGAAAAAGAATTAAAAGTTGGACTTCTAAATGGAGTTATCTGGGCATTTGTTGTCGGCACAATCGCTTATTTTTGGTTTGAAAGTAGTCTTTTAGGAGTCGTAATATCCATCGCTATATTGATGAACATCATTATGGCCGCAATTACTGGGGTTTTGTTGCCCGTGATTTTATCTAGATTAAGAATTGATCCAGCCTTATCGGGTTCGGTCATTTTAACGACCGTTACAGACATTGTAGGCTTCGTGGCATTTTTGGGATTAGGAAGTCTATTGCTGCTATAAAAATATAATGGGAGCGCGTTCAAAAGAACGCGCATAAGGTTGCCGGACGCTTTGAATAAATTGTTGTGCGCTTTGCTAATTAATCAGACAACTATTTCTTATATCCGTCGTGTAACTGCACGTCAATAGCATACAAAACATCTGCTCTACTGATAGAACCAATCAGAGTACCATCGTCGTCAATAACCGGGTAAACTCTTGGCTTGTCGTTGATAAGCTTTTGAGCAAGCTCTAAAACTGATTCGTAACTTTTCACGCTGAGCACTGGCTTACTCATAATATCTTCAACTGTGCAAACTTGTTCTCGATAATAACTTGATGTGATCATCCGACTAAGACAATCTTGCTCCGAAAGAAAGCCTACAACTTCGTTTTGCTTATTGACGACTGCTCCACCTGATTGCTTACTAATGAGCAATAACTCAACGGCGGTTGCAACTGGCATATTAACCGTTAGTTTTACTGGGCGACGATTCATATAATCGAGGACCTTTAATGATTCCATTGTTACTCCTAGTTATAGATTTTCTTTGCGTTCAGACGCATATTACATGAGTATCGATATGAGCCGGTTTTGTCACAAGTTTCAACTTTTAATATCTTGTTAACATTTTCTGCTCAAATTAAAGAGTACATCTAAAATTAGGAAATCACTAGCGCTTCAAGACGATAGTCTAGAGAAATTTAGAGTCTTATTGAGACGCTTTTGGAGTCTTAACGATAAAAAGAGAGATTAGTAGCGTACACAGAGTAATTTATAAGAGAGCTGTCCACTTTATTTTAACCTGAGACAGGCATGATTAGAGCTATCTGCGATGATTAATACAAGGCACTCAAAGCACCTCGTTCAAACAATGGTAGAGACAAGAAGACAAGCTTAATTATTCAGCAAAACAGATAAGGCCTAATTAAGGCTTATTTTGACAATAAGCGCAGGCAATATTTAGAATCACACAACGAGGAAACATCAATATCATCAAGCTCTTTCATTTCTTTTTCGCTCAGGTTTACATGCACGGTATGAGTTGCCCAGTCGATTTCTTTGATATGTCGAACATGCAAGGCTAAGCTGCGTCCACCAGGCCACCAATTATGCGTATCAACGACAAGTAGCGGCATAGCCCAACTGCTTGTATCAAACACGAAATCGCTAATATGGCCGACCTGCCCTTCTAGGGTTTGAATTTTATAGCTCTCTATCTCTGAACATTCGCGCAGATGATTACTCATACCTTCTTGTTGTTCTGTGAGTTCCTCTGCAAATTTTAAATGCTTAAGTTCTTTATCTACCAATTCAGTAGGGTGAGCATATTCTCCCCAAGTTCCCGGACCAACCCAATAATAACCATAACCAAAATACTTCGAAAAAAGCGCCTCATACTCCCTAGATACAGGCTTATGCTCATCTATTGATGGGCTATTCTTGAGCGCTTCGGAACTCATACCGATATAAATTTGTTCGTCGCTCTCTGCAACTCTTGTTATCGAAATAGGTGAGATAACTACTTTTCGACTCAATGGTAACCATGTATTTGTGTCCGCCTGAAGATACCGAACTACAAAGTCCTCATCATTAAACAAAATGTTCTTACAGCGCCCAATATCCCTATCGATCGCATGAAAAGAAAAGTGTATCAACTGTTTGTAAGTAACCATATATACTCCTCAGGAACACAAATTGAACAACTAGAGAAAGATACGAAATTTAAACTAAAGTATAGTTCACAAGGTGTATTTAGTACAGCAACTAGGTAATTCAGTAATAAGTATTTCCCATAATAGAATCGTGACGCACAGCTTCATGTACGGATTCGTGCTTTTATTTAACTTTGAATTTCCGTCCGCAATAAAGGAATTATTAGTACTTAAATATTGTTTTAGAAAACTTGAGCGTCAACGAAATAGGACATGAGGTAGGCTTTGTGGAAGGATGTTTGTTGAAATATACACCGATTGTTAGATTTAAGGCTCAACTCATGAGTTGAGCCTTTTCGCCTAGGCAAACTTAAGCGGCTTTCATCAAGTCCTCAAACCACTCGCTAAGCATCCTTTTTTCGTAAGCGTATGGTTGGTCGCGTCGACTTATTCTTACATTACGTAGGTAGTTCATATCCTTTAATTCGACTTCCTCGGTTTTTACTACCACACCAGCCTCGTCTAATAATTCATAGCTAAAATCTATTCGTGGGATATCGATGTCGCGAAGTATTCGGATTTCTTCAAAAGTATTAACTAAGCCTGAAAATCGTCCGGGCTCTACTCTGCCGGCTAAGTCGAGGTCGGTAACCTTAATGCGTAAGCTTTGTCCTTCAGGCAGTCCCTCTGCCAGTTCTTGTAGATGTTCATCAAGTTCTTTCATGACATGCTTTCTAAACTTTGTGCGAGACATATTTCCTGAACGAACATCGGTATATTTTTTAGGCTCAAGCCATTCTACCTCTGCTTTTTTGCTGTCAATTATTGCACTTTCATCGCTATTATTATCTTGGTGGCTACCTAAGTTTGCATACGCTAACGGTGAACCTATTAAAAATACAGTGGTTAGGAGAAACACTGAGAGCACCTTTTTTGTAGATAAAAAAGATGTGGTCTTCAAATTTTTACTGTAATCATTCATATCATGCTATTCCCATTTTTCAGTGTTTCACTGCTTCAGACCATTAGTCGCTTTTTAGTACTAATGGGTCATTGCTCTTATCCCTTAGTCTAAACTAATCAGGATTTGTTTGCTAAGCGTTAAAAAAAGTGATTCACTGGATACCAAATATACGCAATGACGCAATGTGCACGCCTCGCTTACTTGTTTTGGATTTGTTTATCAACGAGAAGTTCAGAGTTTTGGATGTCGGTACAAAACTTTTTTAAGTTAGCACCATACATGTAGGGGTTTTTGTCATCTTTTTCACAATACAGAGTGTAAAATTGATTAATGTCTTCACTAGTATCAGTTACATCAAAAACGTAATCTACTTGATGCGGCTGCAATGACATATTGTTGCGCATGAAAGTATCACGCAAGGCCATGATTTTTCGCCGCTCTGGAACCTCAACAATGTCTTCATACCATTGCACTAAATTTTCGGCGATGCCACCAAAAAAATGCTGCGCAAAAGACGATCTCAAAAAGATAATCACTAGCGCTATTTGCAATAATATGAATATTTTTTTTCTCATGTGCTTATGTATTGCTGTTAAATAAAGACTATCGATTATGGCAGTATATAAGGGAACGATGAAATTGGGTACGCATAAATGTATACTTCATTATCTGCAGCGACACCCTTAGCAAATGCTTTGCATCAATAAATCAAGTTTAGTTGCTTTATTGATCTCAGATAAGTTTTCAAATATCACCTTTGGTATCATGATTCTAATAAATAACTTTTTAATATATACAAGAGACTTGGCATGAACGAACGGATACGCGTGAAAGACGTTACGCCTATTAAAATCGATAAGTCAAACAGCGAGGTCACTAAGCCTAGTTATTCTGCTCGAAACAGAATCTATGTGCGAGCAGTGAAGGGCATGTTCGAAAATCTTCGTAGAATATTCGGATTTGTATTTTTGGGTGGTTTTGCCCTTGCCCCATGGTTAACCTACGAGGGCCAACAAGCCATATTATTTGATTTAGCAGAACAGCGATTTAATATTTTTGCACTAACACTTTGGCCGCAAGATTTAACAATTCTCGCTTATCTACTCATTGTATCTGCATTTGCATTGTTCTTTATCACCACTTTTGCAGGAAGGGTCTGGTGCGGATTCATGTGCCCGCAAACCACATGGACGTATATATTCATCTGGTTCGAGGAAAAACTAGAGGGCAATAGAAATAAGCGGATCAAGCTAGATCAAAGAGGCATGGACCTTGATAAGTTCACAAGAAAGGCCGCTAAACACACCGCTTGGATTGCTGTTGCTCTGTTAACTGCGCTTACTTTCGTTGGATACTTTGTCCCCATTGATGAGTTATTCGTCGGATTCTTTACATTTGATGTTAATTTTTGGGCCGGATTTTGGGTGATTTTCTTTACTGCATGTACCTATGGCAACGCAGGTTACATGCGAGAAATCATGTGCACCCATATGTGTCCTTATGCTCGTTTTCAATCCGCAATGTTTGACAAAGATACCTTTACTGTTGCTTATGATGCGTCTCGCGGGGAAAAACGTGGACCACGTTCTCGTAAGCTAACTTTAGAACAAATTCAAGAAAAAGGCTTAGGTGAATGTGTTGATTGTAACCTCTGTGTGCAAGTGTGCCCCACGGGTATCGATATAAGAAATGGTTTGCAATACGAATGTATCAACTGCGGTGCATGCGTGGATGCTTGTAACGGGGTAATGGAGAAAATGGGGTATAACAAAAACCTTATTAGCTTTACCTCTGAACATCAACTCAAAGGCGGAAAAACCAAAATATTTAGACCAAAACTCATTGGCTATGCATTTGTTCTAGCGATCATGTCGAGCTTATTGGTTTACGATATCGTTTCACGTGTGCCCTTAGAAGTAGACATAATTCGTGACCGAAACTCTCTTGATAGAGAAACCAATGAAGGATTAATCGAGAATGTATACACGCTCAAAGTATTAAATAAAAGCCAGACCACTGAAACTTATAGCATTGAAGTCTTAGGATTGACTGAGCCAGAGATTTTCGGTAATACGGAAGTGACTGTTGAGGGAGGCGGAGTATTTACGCTGCCTATTAGCGTAGCGGTCAACCCATACGAGCTAGAAGTTGGCACGCAGAAAATTTATTTCAAAGTGACTACCATCAAACAAGAAGGTGAAGTTGTGAGTGTAGAAGAACCTAGTACCTTTATATTTACCGGTGTCTGACTTTAATTTTGAGCGTCTCTCACCAGATCTCATTTTAAATGCTATTGAAAGCCTAGATGTTTATGTGACCTCTGGGCTTTTAGCTTTGAACAGCTATGAGAATAGAGTCTATCAGTTTAATACCGAATCGCATGGTCGCTTGGTGGTCAAATTTTATAGACCAAGCCGTTGGTGTCTAGAGCAAATAATGGAAGAACATCAATTTGCACTTGAATTACTCGCGGAAGAACTGCCTGTGGTCGCGCCATTGGTCATAAACGGCACCAGCTTACACTCTTTTGATAACTACTTTTTTACTCTGTTTCCTTCTGTTGGAGGCCGACAATTCGAAGTCGATAATTTAGACCAGCTAGAGTGGATGGGCAGACTAATTGGCAGAATTCACGCGGTAAGCAGTAAAACGCCTTTTATACATCGTCGCGAAATTTCTGTTCAGGACTTCATAAGCGATCCTGTCGATTACTTAAGAAGCGCTACACTTGTTCCTCAACATTTGCACGCATCATTTTTCACTATATTGGAAATGGTCGCAGACTTGTCAAAAGAGTTGTTTGAGAAACATTATAATGAAAATACGAAGATACGCCTTCATGGTGACTGTCATCCGGGTAATATTCTGTGGCGCGATGGCCCTACGTTTGTTGATTTAGACGACTGTAGAGGCGGCCCCGCAATTCAGGATCTTTGGATGATGTTGTCTGGCGATGAAATGCAACAAAAACTGCAACTAGATACATTGATTGAGGCATACGAAGAGTTTTTTGAATTTGATAACAAAGAACTCGCTTTGATCGAGCCACTTCGCGCAATGAGAATGATGCATTACATGGCGTGGTTGTCAAAGCGCTGGTTAGATCCTGCTTTTCCGCGAGCATTTCCATGGTTTGGCGAAGACAAGTACTGGGAGAATCAAATTCTCGCACTAAAAGAGCAATACTCTTGCCTGCAACAAGCCCCTATTCGACGTCTAGGACCTTAATAAATAGAAACTATAAACATGGACTTTTATAAATATAGACCTCAATGAAGGTAGCCATGGCACAACTTATCCTCTCTTTGCTTAAAACATTGGCAAGCACTTGCCCTTAGAGCAGTCACTTATAATAAGGTTTTATATCCTAACTCGGGTCTGTTGATCTTCAACAGGCCCAATCTAAGCCACTGCGCTAATTAAGAAAAAAAAACAATTAAGCTCAATGATAATTGGAAAAATAGATTTCGGCGCGTTATTTGCAAACCAGGGTTATCCAATAAGACTTTTGTAAATATCGAGCGCATGCCTATGACATATAATAAAGCGAAAATATTCTTTCTATTTTTTGTATGCAGTATCACAACTGGTTGCGCAATTACCGAAGCAGTTGCTATTACTGGACTGAGTTATCTCGTTACAGGCAAATCCGTCTCTGACAATGCACTTTCTATGGTAACTAATATGGATTGTAAAACACATAATATTATTCAAGGAAAAGACATCTGTAATGAATATGATAAAACCAAAGATCTTAGTGTCGACACATTAATTGCCGCAGTGCCGCCAGTGGCTCAAGACTCTTTTTTGCTACCAATTCAAGCCACCGCAGAGCAGCGTAAGTCAGAGTATATTCAAATCAACGACGAGGTCGAACCAGCATACACGGCAGCTCTGTTTTCCGAGACTGATAGTGGATCAGTCGATCACTTATTAGTTCAGTCTGCCGACACTGCCAGTATTAATACTCAATTAGCGCCTGAAAAACTAGCCAAAGTGAATACAAAAAGTACAAGCGCAATGAGGCCTGATAAATTAACTCCCCAAGGATTTGAAAAAAATAATCACCGAGACTTTATGAGTGATAATAAGCAAATTTATGCAGTGGTAGGAAGCTTCAATGAGCTTGAATATGCTCAATTTCGACAGTCTTTATATTCAAACTACGATGCACAAATAAGCCGAGCCTCAAACGATGAAAATAGCACTTATAGAGTCGTAATAGGACCACTGAATGACGAGTCTGAATTGACCAACATTCCTAGTAAAAAAGACACTGAGACATTCATGCCTTGGATTATTGAACTTTGCGATAACAACTCATACCCCACACCTTGCAATACGCCGATGCTTGCTAGCAAAACGATTACCGAGCAAAAAACAGAAGGATAAAATGGTTGTATCACAAGGTAATAAGTATTTCGTTTTGACACTATCGCTAAGCTTAACCTTATTTTACATGATGAATATGTCTAAAAGCGTATTGCAAATCTCACGCAGAAATATATAGTGCCCCCAGTCGTGGTGCCTGAATTGTTTTTTAAGTAAATAAACACTTAAGCAATTGATTCAGGTTAAACGGGAATTAGGTGAAATACCTAAGCTGCCCCCGCAACGGTAAGCAATGGATTATTCCAGCTTTACTTTCATAAAAAGCTCAAAGCCTTTTACGTCAACCACTGTTTGGTAGTGCCTATTAAATGCGCACTCCAAATGGGAAGGATCAGTAAAGTAAATTGTGAGCCCGGATACCGGCCCCGATACGTAAAGGCTTCATGCCTTTTTAATGGCTAGATGCTCGGGTGGAGTATCTGAACTAGGACATTTCATGACTTTATTTACTAAGGCTCTTTTGAGCGTCTTAGGCTATGCGTTCGCCCCTCTTTCGCTGGCCACAGACATTATCCATAACACACCCTCAGACGAGAGTTTATCGAAACTTACAGACTCGATAGAAACAATATCGATAACAGCAGAACGTCACCCTCTGTTTATCCATGAGCATACAGGGGCAAGCACGATCATCAACAACGAAAGCATTATAAATTCAGGCGCGTCAAACCTAAGTGAACTCTTGAGAAACGTGGCAGGCGTAACTATCAGTCAAGCAGGTGCTTACGGCAGTTTGAGCGAATTACGATTTAGAGGCAGTGAAAGTAACCATATTATGGTTCTTATAGACGGCATAGAAGTTAACGATATTGGACAAGGAGGACTAGTGGACTTGTCGCACATTTTATTGAGTAACGTTGTGCGCATTGAAGTCTTAAAAGGTCCGCAGAGTGCTTTGCTTGGTTCAAATGCTATGTCTGGCATCATTAATATTATCACTCATGACAATCATAAAGCAGCTGATATCACGATTGGGTACGGCAATCAAAACACACGACAGTTCTCTGGTCGAATCAACAATATCGGGAGTGGCACATCACCACTTCAATTTTCGCTAAACGCGCAATATATAGATACCGATGGTGAAAATAGCAGCCGAAACGGCAATGAAAAGGACGGTTACAAAAACCACAATGTAGCTGGAAAGCTTAGTTATATTAGGGACCAAAACAATAAAGTAAGCCTTACTGCAAGGTTCATGAATTATCGAAACGATTTCGACGCCAACGATTACAATACTGGATTACTGCGTGACGCTAATAATCATTCAAAGGGGCAACAGCAGACTTTTGGTTTGCAATGGCGCTACTCCCCTTATTATGGCGCTTACCAAAACAACCAAAAGTATAATTCCACAAAAGGCTATGAAAATACTTCAAATGGGAAGGCGGTTGCCGCTTGGTCGCAATTTATTCAACTCCATTTCACTAAGAATGATACATCGAATTTTGCAGATAATATTTTTAGTAATTCGACAAAGGGCGAAAAGCTAAGGCTTTTCTGGAATCACAACATTGCACTGTTTGACTTTTTTAGCCTAAACATTGGAGCGGAGGGGATCAAAGAATCTTTTGAGCAGCGAGGACTAATTAGCTTTGCTGATCCTAACCAGAACCAAGAACAATCCAGTCGTTCATTGGTCTTGAGCAGCCTTTATCAGTTATCTTCCTCGTTTAGTGTAGATGCGAATTATCGCTTTGATAATAACAGTGAATTCAAAGACGCTACTAGCCATCAAGTAACGATAAACTATCAAATTAATGAGCATTGGCGCTTGTTCCTAAGTACGGGGAAAGCCATAAAAAATCCTACTTTCACCGAACGCTTCGGATTTTTCCCTGAAAGCTTTATTGGCAACGCAGCTTTAAAACCTGAGCATCAAAAGAGCAAAGAAATGGGGATCAAGGCTAACTTCGAACGATTTAGCATGAGCACAAATGTCTTTTCATCCTCGCTAAAAGATGAAATTCAAGGCTTTGTGTTTGATGAAAATAGTGGTCTATTCACAGCACAAAATAGTGAAGGCGAAAGTACTCGAAACGGACTAGAGATAGAGTTAAATACAAGCCTAAGCAAACTTGAACTGAGAGCTCAATACACCTATCTGAATGCCAAAGAACAAGAAGCACTTGAGTTGCGTCGTCCGAAGCATACAGGGTCAATAACGTTAGACTATCCGATAAATGACTCGCAACATCTCTATTTTCAATTTGATTATGTTGGTACTCGCTTTGACCGGTTTTTCCCACCGTTCCCCGAACCTAGTCAAACGGTAGCGTTGTCTTCATATTGGTTGACAGCAGTGAACTACCGTTGGCAAGTAAGTGATAACACTAATGTTAAATTTCGGGTCGACAACGCTTTTAATAGTAAATATGAGGACGTCTTTGGTTACAGCGGACAATCTTTGCGATATACGCTAAGCCTTCAGACAACTTGGTAGTTAGCGCGTTCTAAACGCTATAATAATGCTCGCAGCACGATAATCACTAGCACATAGTCTAGAGTGAAAATCGCTCACGTAAAAAACGTGCCACGCCATCCTCATGATGATGGCCGATGACGTCGTTTGCGAGCTCTTTAATCTCAGGGTTTGCATTGCTAGGTGCGTAACATTCGTCTGCTAATGCGAACATGCTCTTATCGTTATCTGAATCACCAAAACAGATTATTTTACTGGCACCTAATTCTTGCTTTAGTTTTTCAACTGCACTACCTTTATTCGCTAGGCGGTGATGAACGTCCATCCAATGAAATTGTTTACCTTCTGTAGCCGGACCTGTATACGCAACAAGTCCATCATATCGATTGAGCTGTTTCCATAATTCAAGCACTTTCGATGATTCTCCGATCATACTAATATTAGTAACATGACAAGCCAAAGACATGGTTTCTAATGGCTGTAAATGCGCGCCAGTGCGTGCGAAATAATTGTGTATTAAATCTTTTTCGACCTGATGGCGAGCGGGAGCATGAAAAATAATGTGTTTGTGTGTGTCGATATCGACTGTATTCACAAAGGGGGCCAAACCCTCACTTTTGGCGCACTCCACTATCACACGTATTTCTTTATCGCTCAGCAAATTCTCAAGTCGCATGGATCTCACTTTTGGGTCCCACAGCGTTACGCCATTGTTATATATGTGAGGAAGAAAAAAGTGTTCCTCACCGAGAATGTGCTGTGCAGAGTGCATCGTACGGCCAGTGGCAACAGTGTGAGCGATGCCCCTCTCACTCAGTAAGTCGAGTGTCTCTTTTGTGAAACTTGATAACTTTGACTCCTTATTTAATAAAGTGCCATCTAAATCAAAAAATACGAGTTCCATCTGTGTCCAAACTTTTATCGAAGAATAACCATAACTACGTCCGTCAGAGTGTATTTGTTTATAATAAAAATCTCCAATTTACAGAAGTGATTATTGTTACTAAGAGATACTAAGCGTTACTAATGGCAAACAATCGTACTTCATAAATCTCTCTCATGAAAAAGAAGCTTACTCTTGGAGCCCTCAAAGTCGAACTTCACCGATCCTTGTTTGTTACGGTATTGACTTCGCGAGGGACAAATCTATAGAACTTCTGCCATATTTAAGTGTCCTACAGACGAAATGAAGCACGCGACACCTATAAATTAAAGCATCGAGCTCGTAAAAACGCCTGCTTTAAAATGAGTCGGGTTGATCAACCAATCAACGTAAAGGGCGTGCAAATAAGCGCCTAATCAATGCTAGCGCTTTGTGTTTGTCGTTTTCATACGTATAATCATGATGAAATTATATTTACTGAAGATTTTAGGAAAATAAAGAATGAAGAGAATTTTAGTAGCATTAGGATTAAGTCTAATGGTGTCGTTACAAGCCTGCGCTCAGGTTGAACTATGGCAAGAAGGTAAGCACTATAAGGTAATTTCTGAAACGGCTACCGCCAAACCTGTTGTGACCGAGTTCTTTTCCTTTTGGTGTCCTGCATGTTTTAATGCAGAGCCTTTGGTAGCTGAAATAAAAAAACAACTTCCCGAGGGCGTTAGCTTTAATAAAGTACATGTAAACTTTATGGGTTCTGCGGGTCCAGATACACAAGATGCAGCAACCAAAGCAATGATGATAGCGCGGGCACTCAAGCAAGAAGACACCTTAAACGCTGCAATCTTCAACTACATTCATCGCCAACGCGCTATCGTTGCAAACTTAGACGATCTAAGAAATTTATTTATTGTGAATGGCGTAGAGCCTGAAAAGTTCGATAAAATGGCAGCTAGCTTTAGTATTAATAGCTTAGTAAACCGAAACAATAAAACGCTTGCTGATTTTAGAGCGCACGTTAACGGTGTACCTAACTTTATTGTAAATGGTAAGTTTCAAGCAACGTTTACACGAGATATGACTGGTGATGACATCGTTAACCTAATTGTTTGGTTAAGTAAGCAGAAGTAGCAGAACATTCAGTTTTTTAGAATATTATGGCTCAGAAATCTTTCTATAAGGCTTTGGCTTATTATATATCGCGCTGATTAAATAATGATTGCTCGCAAAGCATAGGTATTAATAGAGTTCATTTATATAAAAACCGAAGAGTCATCAGGCTCTTCGGTTTTTTTGTGTAGGACTAGGCGTATATATTACTGTTTACTCGGCATCCGCTCTAATAGTATCAAAGCTTATTCATCTCGAAGAGTAGATAAGATTTATCTAACCAAGCTCATCTGTCGCTACCTTATATCGAGGGTCTTCGTTTACGTTTATTTCTACAAAACGATTCGCTTTGCGAAGCAGTACTCTGCACTCCGGACTAATATGACGAATATGCAAAGTCTTCCCATTCTCTTGATATTTATCGGCAAGATTATCTAATGCGTCTATACCTGAAGAATCCCACACGCGCGAGTCATTAAAGTCAATCACCACATCATTCGGATCATTTTGAGGGTCAAAGATTTCTTTAAAATGAGTCACAGAACCAAAGAATAGTGGACCTTCTAATTCGTAGACCTTCCACCCATCGTCATCCATATGAGCGCGAGCCATAATATGTGTCGCGTGCTTCCACGCGAATACTAGGGCAGACACGATTACACCAACGACGACTGCAATAGCAAGGTCTGCAATAACAGTGATCGCCGTAACCAAGAACAATACAAACGCGTCTTCTTTATTCACACTTCGAACAATTCTAAAGCTCGCCCATTCAAAGGTACCAATGACCACAACGAACATTACGCCGACCAAAGCCGCTAGAGGGATCATTTCTATCAATGGAGCTGCAAACAAAATAAACGCAAGTAGAACCAATGCGGCGGTTATGCCAGATAGCCTTCCTCTGCCACCTGAATTAATGTTGATCATACTCTGACCAATCATGGCGCAACCACCCATCCCGCCAAAAAAGCCATTTACAGTATTCGCAACGCCCTGGCCAACACACTCTTTGTTGCCCTTACCACGAGTATCGGTCATTTCGTCTATCAAAGTCAGAGTCAATAACGATTCAATAAGGCCTACCAAAGCGAGGATGATACTCACTGGCAGTATAATGTAGAGCGTCTCTAAACTTAAAGGCACTGTCGGAATCGAAAAGCTGGGCAACTCACCGGCAAGTGAAGCGCTTTCTCGCTGCGCTTCAGGCAGCATATCTTTTACATAGTCAATAACTGTACGAGCATCTAAATCCAAAAACGTAACAAGCAGCGTAACAGTTACAATTGCAACCAGTGATGCAGGGACCGCTTTTGTTAATTTTGGCAGAAGGTAAATAATCGCCATAGTTAGTGCAATTAAACCGACCATTAAGTAAAGCTCAGTGCCACTCATCCATTCCCATTCTCCTGCACTGTCTAGAACTTTAAATTGGCCTAGTTGTGCTAGGAAAATAACGATCGCCAAACCGTTTACAAAGCCTAACATTACTGGATATGGCACTAAACGAATAAACTTACCTAGCTTAAACAAACCGAACAAGATTTGTATGAGGCCAGCCAACACCACGGCAGCGAACAGATATTGCACTCCGTGCATCGCAACAAGTGCCACCATGACAACGGCCATCGCACCCGTGGCGCCTGAAATCATACCTGGACGCCCACCAATCGCTGATGTGATTAGTCCCATCATAAAGGCAGCGTACAAACCAACCATTGGCTCAACACCTGCCACAAAGGCAAAAGCCACCGCCTCTGGTACTAAAGCCAGAGCAACTGTTATTCCCGAAAGCACATCATTTCGAATATTGCCTTGAGTACCATTGAAATTATTAAACATTGCTAACCTTATCGCTTGCAAAAATTTGCGCGAGTGTAGCAGATGTTAAAAAAAAATTCTTTTAACAGATTGTTAATGAGCTTTTTTTACAAAAGCGACGTGAAACAGGGGCGCCACATATTTAAATATAAGAGAATAGTTTTGTATTAACCATGCACTGCAGCAAAGCCAGGCTCACCATCAAAATGATAAAGGTTTTCAGTTTTTACTACGTCAAAACCCAATTCATGAAGTTTTGATTGTAACTTTAAGACATCCTTAAAACTCATAGTGGCAACGTTAGTTACAAATCGACACCGCCAATGATCGACACAAAATGTCTCAGAAAAACCATTTGGCCACACTTTCACTCCTCTATTAGTGATAAGTTCTAAACGCACTGAAGAATCATTTAATTGAGAAAGTTGTTCACCTAGCTCGTCAGGACGACCTTTCTGCCACTGTAAGAAAACATCAATACCGACAAGCGTTTTATCAGATGCGGGCTTTCGAATGGGTTTGGGCAGCATAAGCGGTTTTGAGTGAGTATAGTTCGGCTGTGCCAAATGTGTCGGTGATTGACCTAAACGAGAAATTAGAGCCTCTGTAAAACCTGCGGTACTAACCCTAGTTTTACTGGTTTTGGGATGAAAAATGTCGGCGGTGTGAATACCCTCTTCAAGAGTACAAAGCCATGCGCGATGGATTTTCTCAGCAATTTCAGTTTGGCCAATATGAACAAGCATTTGAATTGCACCATGTAGTAAACCAGAGGGGTTTGCTATGCCTTGCTCTGCTATATCAGGCGCCGATCCGTGGATTGCTTCAAACATGGCACATTGATCACCAATATTCGCTGAACCTGCCATTCCTACCGAGCCTGCAATCTGAGCAGCAACATCACTGACAATATCCCCGTACAAATTCGGCATAACAATTACATCAAATGCTTCAGGTGTGTCAGCAACCTTTGCCGCACCGATATCGACGATCATGCTGTCATATTCAATTTCTGGATATTCGGGACCCACTTCTCTAAATACTCGATGAAAAAGCCCGTCGGTGAGTTTCATGATGTTATCTTTTATAAAACAAGTCACTTTTTTTCTACCATGCTGTCGAGCATATTCAAACGCATAACGCACAATTCGTTCACAGCCCGGCCTTGTGATTAGCTTTAAACATTGGTAAACCTCTTCCGTCTGACGATGCTCGATACCCGCATACAAATCTTCTTCGTTTTCGCGGATGATAACAATGTCCATATTCGGATACTTTGTGCTAACAAATGGAGAGTACGCGATGCAAGGGCGAACATTGGCGTATAATCCGAGCGCTTTTCTCATACTGACGTTCAAACTTTTAAATCCGCCTCCTTGAGGCGTTGAAATTGGCGCTTTTAAAAGCACTTTGGTGCGTCTTAATGAATCCCATGCTTCTGGGTGTATTCCATTTTTTGTACCCGACAAATAGACTTTTTCCCCTATTTCAATTGGCTCTGGTGATATACAAGCGCCTGCTGCATCTAAAATCCGGAGCGTGGCTTCCATAATTGAAGGACCTATACCGTCTCCATAAGCCACTGTGATTGGGGTGCTTTTATTATTCATTGGATTACCTTTACCTTATAAATTGAAAGATTTTTATCTGCTGACATGGCAAAGATAAAGAATAAGTTGCATCTACGATAATAGAATTTATAGTTGTTATGCATCGACAAATGTAGATATTTTTAATGAAAAAACGATTTCACACCCGTCAAGCGACATTTCGCCAATTGGAGATATTTCACTCCGTAGCTGAAAAGTCAAGCGTCACTGAAGCAGCATATGCACTGCACTTAGCGCAACCAACGGTTTCGACACAACTGTCGCGATTGCAGCAAGCACTGGGCTTACCTTTATTTGAAACGATAGGTAAAAAGATGTATTTAACTGCAGAGGGATCTGAATTATTAACTGCAACGTCTGAACTGTTTGCGACTATTGATCGCTTAGAAATGCGTCTAGCCGCAAGAGCTGGTCTGTCACTCGGGACCTTGAAGCTAGGGGTAGTAACAACGGCTAAATATTTAATCCCTAAAGCGCTGGGCACTTTTTGTCATAAATATCCAGACATCGAGCCTGAATTTCAAATTGGTAACCGAGCTGAAATTATTGAGCGACTGAAACAAA
Organism: Glaciecola sp.; assembly: GCA_965658765.1. Classification (GTDB taxonomy): domain Bacteria; phylum Pseudomonadota; class Gammaproteobacteria; order Enterobacterales; family Alteromonadaceae; genus Glaciecola. Next base: position 56,297 of record CBFHTO010000017.1, read on the forward strand.
ACAAAGACGATTTATACGTTTTCTCTCATCCGCCAAGAGAGCTTGAAATCACGACTCAACTATTGACAGAAAATCCTCTGGTTGTGGTGGCCAATAAAGAATATTCAAAAGCAAAACATTCATCCATTTCATGGAACGACTTGAAAGACGAGCGTTTGCTATTACGCGAACAAGGTTCGGGGACGCGATTTACTATTGAGCAATTCTTAGCAGAGTTCGGTTATCCGCATAAATCCCCACTAACAATCGCTAGCAACGAGGCGATTAAAGAGTCTGTGGAATCTGGACTGGGTATTTCGATATTAAGTGTTTATGCACTAAATCACATGGAGACTGATAACCTCGTGATTTTGCCAGTAAAAGAATTCCCATTGGCAAATAACTGGTACTTAGTCACCCCAAAAGGTAAAAAACAGTCGCCAGTGGCACACTCTTTTGAGCAGCATTTGTTCAAGCACTTAGGCGAGCGTTAATGGTGTAAACGTTTTAAGTGCCAAAGACTGGCATCTAAACGGTCTTGTAATATCTACTCCTTATTTGGCAGACCCACCCATACAACTTGGCGACTGTGGTGCCGTTTGCTGCTTTTTATCCCAATCTTCTCGCGTGTAAGTATGCAGTGCCAAAGCATGAACTGGCCCAGCAAGCTCTTCTGCCACCACTTCGTTTACTGCTCTATGACGTTGTAGTAAACGTTTCCCTGCAAAGCTCTCACTTACGATCGTCACTTTAAAGTGCGTTTCAGAATGGGCGGGCACATTGTGCATGTGACTTTCGTTTTCTACCGTGAGAAAAATAGGGGAGAACGCTTCGCTTAGTTTATTTTGAATTGATTGTTTAACTGACTCAGACATTTGTCGCCTTTTTCTGTTAATGATTGATTATTTGTTAAGTTATATTGTAAAGCCAAATGCGTCGATCACAAACCTGTCGATGGCTTAGCGAAATAAAACAAGCAATCACTCTTAGCAATGCCCTCGTGAGTCGTGATCATAAATAAAATAAGCCTCTCTTTTGTATATAACTTACCCTGTTCAATTTTAAAATAAAGGTGCAGTAAATCCTGACATTGGTCCAACTTAAAATGACGCATCTCCGAATTATTTACCCACGCTAAGAACGTACCTGCTTCTACCGTTTTGAAGTTGTAACTTTCAATATCCTGTCGAAAAGTTACGTCAACAGATTCCCTAGATTTCGTGTCAAAGCATAAACTGCTCAACTCAGCGAGTTCAAAACGACGTGGCGTATCTAATAACTCTAAACTCTGCAGTTGAGTGAACACCGAGCTAGCACTCAGAAAGGAGACAATGCCATTCATTGCAGTCACGTCGGCTGCACTGTCTTGAGCTCCACCGGCCTCTATGGTGACAATTGGACAACCATAGTCTTGCTCCATTATCGAGCCTAGACGTATATTTGTGCTTACTAGACGATGAGTAAAATGTGAAGCCAGAGCTTTATGATCTGCTGATTTGTCTATTGTCACCGCAAAAGATGGGCCACTACCAGAGGTGTTGTGGATATCAACTACCGCTTCGGGTGAAAAGTCTTTTATCTGTTGATGAATCGCCAGTGCAAGTTGGCTTTGGAGATCTTTTCCTTGGCTAGAGAAGCAGCGATTCAAGTCGCGCTTGCTTGGCAACATTCTGTGAGTAAACACAGGCTCCGTTAATGATGCGACCACAGATGCCACAATGACTTTAGCATCATAGGTAGGTACAAAACCATTAGATAATAGATGATGAATTGCTTTTAAACCAGAAGGCTCATTGCCGTGCAGCAGAGTCACGACCACACGGCATTTTGCCGAAGATTTCCCTGCGATATGAAGTACCGATGGCCCACCAAGATTACATAAAAAATCAAGTGGAGTATCACCTAGTAATTGAGTCGAGACTCCGTGTACCTGATTTAGTTTAATACCACTCATTATCTAAAGCTCCTAAAGTATTTAATGTGAACGGGCTTTAACGGATCCCCTCTAAAAATTTTGACTCTCAAACTATTGGCTGGAATTTTTGGTGTAAGGAAAATTGACATATTTATCGATATTCCTAAAACAGTGTTGCATCTCTTTTCCGTTCACTGCTTTATATTTTTTAAGAGTGAATTCGAAGGCATTAATCCTTTTATGTTTAGAATGGCTCTACGTCCAATATGCCACCGGCTCACCCTGCTCAGAGCGCCGCAGATAATCTCGCAACATATAATCTAAGGCTTTATCTTTATCATACTTTTCTTTGTACTTTTCTAATGTTTGAAGTTGCCATTGTGACCCTGTTTGCCTCGTTGACAAACGCTTTTCAATAACACTTAGCATGTTGTCAGCTTCAGTGCTATTTATGTCAAGCTCTAAAAGCCCTTCTTTCGCTAGGGGCAGCAACTTAGCGATGATTTCACATACCCCCTGCTCTTTTAGACCATGTTGTGTTTTTTGAGGCCACACTAAATTGGCCTCAAGCCCGTTTTTGGCTGCCCGGTAAAAATTATATTCAGCGTATTCAAACGGAATTTTAGGTAGTAAATCATCAATTTGATGAGAAATCGCTTGAGTGAGACCAATAGCAAAAGCCGCATTGGCCATCATGTCTATCGTTGTTGGGCCAGCAGGCAAGTATCGATATTCAATACGTAAATGAGCGTGCTTACTCGGCTCAAACACGGCCCGGTTCCAGGACCACACAGTCCCATGATGTAAACACAATTCTCCAAATAGCTGTGAATCATCAAACAAATATGGCATCAAAGGGCGATACAAAGACACATTTTCTGCAAATATTTCGTAAGCACTTTTTCTTATCCAACCATGCCCTAACGTTACCCTCGCGGGCTGTCGCCATTTCGTCAGACCAGGAATTCGGTTGTCTATTGACTGTTTAAATAAGGCAATGCGCGTTTCTTGCCAGAGTCGCTGCCCAAGAAATGTAGGGGAGTTTCCACTAAGCGCGAGTACTAAGGGCGTGGTAAGTTGCGCAGCATTATATAAGTTTGCGAAACGTGCCGCTGGTACTTTAAAATGCACTTGAAAGGAAGTATTTGCGCCCTCTAAAGTCACCTCGTCACAACGCATTTTCAAAGAATCTTTGGCATTAATGTCAACTAAAAACGGCTCTCCTTTCAATGAGCTCAATTCTTTCGTTAGCGCTTTGTAGCGAGGCAAATCAGTAATAAAATCCCGATGCAAATGAGTACTATCTAAACTAGGGAGTATCCCTATTGTCGCAATCTTATTATTGATGGTTGACGCTTTGTATTGCAACTGGGTGTGAATAAAGCCTAGTTCTTTGGACATAGCGGTGAAAGGACTGCCTTTGGCGGCGACAGGCGACAAGTTAATTTCTAAATTGAATTTATTTAACTCTTCTGTGAGTAGAGGATGCTTCATCAACCTAAGTAATTCAGGTGCCTGTGCTGATGGGCGATTACACTCATCAATCAAATATAATTCAAGCTCTGCACCAAAGCTTGCTGGTCCGCTAGAAAAGTCAGGCCGCTCAATGATGCGCTTAAACGCTTCTAGTTGCTCCAGTAAGCGCTGGCGAAAAATATCGTGCTCTTTTGGCGTAAATGTTTCTTTATCTAATTTTTGCCCCATAAATTGGTCGCTTAAGCCAATGAACTACAATCCTAAGACTAATATTAAACACCCAAATAGACAAGCTAAGAGTAAACCATTGTTACGCTAGCTAGGCATAACGAGAATGACATTACTGATCATTATACGGAAAAATATACAGGCACTACGTGAGCTTTGACCTCGATGTATTAAATTTATGGAATAATACGAGTTTGCATATTGTAAACCCGCTTTAAATAAACTATAGTTTGCAGATTGTAAACCTAATATTGATTTTGATGCACGTTATTTCAAAAAAACCGTTTGAAGATGCCTCTAGTAAATATCCAAAATATTCTAAGGCAATCATGCAGGCTTATGATGTTTTAAGAAAGGTAGAATGTAAAAAACCAGAAGAATTAAAGAAGTATTTTAGTAGTTTAGATAACTTCAAATACAAAAATAAATGGTATGTGATCGATTTATCAGGAAAGAACATTCGCTTAATGGCATTCATTGAATTTAGAGTGGGCAAAATGTTTGTTAAACATGTGGTTAACCACCCAGATTACGATAAGTTATGTGAAAATATGCAAGAGGTGAGTTATGAACTTACAGCGAATTGAACAAGGTTTAAGCCATATAACAGCGGAAGCTAGTTTTATTCTAAAGATTAAGAACGAGTTTGAACATACTCAAGCTTTAGAGTTAATGGAACAGCTTATTGAGGATTATGAACAGCATGAACCATTGATTGACATATTATGTTTGAGCATTGAAAAATACGAGGATACAGCCGAGGAATTTAAAGGCTTTAATGATAAATTAAAACAGCTTAATTCAGGCGTTGCGGCCTTATCTGTTTTGATGGATCAGCACAAACTTAACACTACTGACTTTGAAAACGAAATTGGTAAAAAAAGTCTCGTTTCTCTAATATTAAATGAAAAACGCCCATTGAATCTTAATCATATTCGTAAGTTATCAGAACGTTTCAACGTTCCACCACAAACCTTTATTTAAGAGAGAAATTGTCGTGGTTAGATATATTGAACGATTTGGTGATATGGGGTAAGGAACTAATTATGTTTCGTTGAGAGCACATGAATTCGTACTCCTTCGATTGGTTGGGATACGATATTTTTTACGCTACTTTTCAAACCCTTTGGTGAGATGAAATAAACAACTTTGGAATTATGGTAATAACAAAGTAAATATGAACGAAAAAGAAAAAATGCTGGCGGGACTAGCTTATGACGCTTTCGACAAACAGCTTACTGACGATAGAATGCGCGCAAAACAGCTATGTCATCGCTACAACCATTTACCACCAGAACAACATAAAGCGCGTTCAAGGATTTTAGGCTCGCTCATAAATAAAAATGGCTCGGCATTAATTGAACCCGATTTTTGGGTAGATTATGGCTATAACATCTACTTAGGCAAGAAATTTTATGCCAATCATCACTTAACTATTCTCGATTGCTGTAAAGTCGTAATTGGAGATAATGTGATGGTTGCGCCAAACGTTTTAATTTCGACTGCCGCTCATCCGACAGATCCTATCGAACGGCGAAAAACTGAATTTGCCAAACCTATCTCCATTGGTGACGATGTTTGGATCGGAGGTAATGTATCGATACTCCCAGGAGTGACAATAGGTTCGGGATCAACTATTGGCGCAGGGAGTACTGTAAATAAGGACATACCAGCAAATTGCGTTGCGGCAGGCTCGCCATGTAAGGTCTTAAAATACCTTTGACCTAGAGTACCTGTAACCTAGAGTACCTGTGACTTAGAGCACCTTTGGTTTAGAGTGCATTTGGTTTAAGATCTTTGATTAAAAGCTTTAGCTCTGCAGTATCTGACGGAATGTAAGGTTAATCCTCTGGCCAGTGTGCGTCTTACTCTTATTAATACCGTGTTTCCATTTTCGTTGTGTAGGTCCAGACATTACTAGTAATGAGCCATGTTCCAAATCTATGCGTTGAGTTTCTTTTGTCTCTTTATGCTGAAATACAAAGCGACGTGTTTGTCCGAAACTAAGTGATGCTATTGTAGGTTCTGGCCCGAGTTCTGGTTCGTCATCACTGTGCATACCCATACTATCTTGTCCATTTCGGTAGTAATTAGCTAGCACAGAGTTGAATTGGCACTTCGCTTGTGCCTCACATTTGATTTTTAAGGTGTGTAATTTGTCGTCCCAAGGCAAGGGTTGCATATCTAAATTAGAATATCGATAGTTAGCTTCATTATCACCATACCAAGCTTGTAATCGTGGAATGCGAACATCTCTTCCATACAAGCGGATAATAGACTGCTCCCATTTTAATGCCTCAATAAAGTATTTGAGTAAGTTGTCTGCTTTGTACTGGCTTAAAAATTGCGGGTAATACAAAACCTCTGCATCCAACATTCGAAGGGCAATTTTATCTTTTGAATGGCTTTGAAATAGAATCGTTAACCTCACACATCTACGCTGGTGAAACTGTTTTTGAGCGACTAATAATAACTACTACGCATTCCGTTAGCTATGCGATCTTTGCATCGAATTTACACAACTGCGTAAAAAGACAGACTCTCCCTTTTAAATTTGTGTACCTCTATTTTTCACGTGTTTACTGCAGGGATATTCCCACTACAACAGGGT
>CBFHTO010000018.1:0-62029 GCA_965658765.1 Glaciecola sp.
ATGAATGTTTCTCAAAAGACTCTTTCTTTAAAAGGTTTATCCATTCATCAAGACTTTTGCCCGTTTTTTCAGGCATATTATCTACCATAGTTTTTAGTGCTTTATCCATTGTTTTCACCTTAATTTATTTCCTTCGCAATACTACCGAAAGCGGCTGACTTGTTGTTTTTTTGCAAGAATATCGAAGTCATGCACAAAAGACACAACGGCAAAGCCACCCAAGGAGCGTAGCGAATGATGCTGCTCGTCTTTGTTATGAATCAGATGCTTCAATGTCTTGCCCAAACATTATTCGGTGCCCTTCAGGCGTGACTACGCCAAATTCTCTGAGTCCCCAAGGTTTATCAGCGATACATTGAGTGAATTTGACACCATTATCTTTATATTCGTCATACAATGAATCAATTCCATCGCAGTTAATATATGCAAAATATGAATGATTATTTGTCTCTTTTGCTGGTACTTCATCTGAACAATGGCCTAGCATTACATGAAAATCTTGAAGGCTAAGAAACGTCCAGCCATCAACTTTAAACCTTAGCTTAAATCCTAATCTTTCAATAAAATACTGCTCCGATGCTTCTAGATCATTCACCGCTAACACATGTTGAGTCGCTTTTACCTTAAACATAGTACTTCATTTTCCTTGTTACTGGCTGATTCTATACCCTTACGATAAGCCGCTTGAAACCAATGTTTTGTGCACTTACCTACCAAACTTATAGTCCAAATAGTGCTGGCTTCCTAAAACGAAGTTGCATAACTAAGCAAGGGTAAAGGTCATAAGATATTGCTAAAATGTCGTCGTATAACGTAGATAAAACCCGGACACTTTGATAACTTAGAATAATACAAAGTATAGTCTTGATGAATTTAATTAATTAAATAAGGCCAAGAGGTCTTTTAAGTTAATGATATTTCATCAAAATAGAGTTTGATAACTTCCAAATAGCAAAACGCATAATTGTATAAAACAAACATAATATCGCAGGCTAGCGCTCCTTATGTCATGAGAAAGTCTGCTTCGCTTAAACCCACTATGCTCAACAACACTCACTAGACGGAGAGAATACGCCAATGAATCGAGAATTAGTTGAAAAGTTAAAAGAAACTGTAAAATATCTAGGCGCAACTCTCGGCGAAACCATCAAAGATGAACTTGGTGAAGAATGGTTAGAGAAAATAGAACAGATAAGACATGACGGTCGCCATTCTTCAAAAGGTGACCTCACTAGTACACAGCAACTGGCTGAGGCACTAAAAAGCCTCGACAATCAGTCTTTATTAACCATTGCTAGGGCCTTTGCACAATTTCTCAACTTAGCAAACATAGCTGAACAAGAATTTAATATCGCAGCAAATAAAGAGTCATCTCTGGCGGAACAACTAAGTGCTCTGGGCTCAAATGCGAACGTCTCCAAAGAAAAAGTACTAGAATGTATTCAGTCAATGAACATTGATCTAGTGTTGACAGCGCATCCAACGGAGGTAACGCGCCGAACGAACATACATAAACACCGACAACTCGCAAACCAACTACAAAAGCTACATTCAAGTGAGCTAAGCGATACGGAATTAAGAAGGGTAAAATCAAGAATTGCGGATCTTATTAGTCAAGCATGGCATACCGAAGAAATTCGTTCGGTCAGACCGACACCGGTTGATGAGGCTCGCTGGGGCTACTCGGTAATTGAAAACTCGTTATGGGAGGCCGTGCCTGACTTTTTGCGCGACCTAGACGACTATCTTCAAGTCAATTTTTCAAGCCCATTGCCACTAGATGCCAAACCAGTTCAGTTTGGTTCATGGATGGGCGGTGATAGAGACGGAAATCCTTTTGTAACCTCCACAGTGACTCAAGAGGTATTGCTAAGAGCGCGTCGTAGAGCTTCCAAACTTTTCTTGCAGGATCTCAATCAACTTTATATAGAGTTGTCGATGAATGATTGCAGTACCAAGTTTCGTGAAATGGTGGGTGATGTTCGAGAACCCTATCGAGCGCTACTTCGCCCCTTAATCAAAAAACTAGAAATTACGAGAGAGGGCAGAAAACCTCCTACGGAATGGATATTAGACAATGCTGAGATTCAACAACCGTTATTAGATTGCTACGAGTCTCTAATTGAATGTGGTATGGGTGTCATCGCAAACGGTGCACTATTAGACACGATTCGCCGGTCTTATTGCTTTGGTATGCACTTATTAAAACTTGACGTCCGACAAGATTCTCAGCGCCACGCTGACGTATTTAGCGAACTAACGCGATACTTGGGCATGGGCGATTACAATCAATGGACCGAAGACGATAAGCAAGCATTTTTGTTAAGAGAGCTAGGGTCCCGACGCCCTCTCCTACCTAATAATTGGACGCCTTCTGAAGAAGTACAAGAAGTAATAGATACCTGCAGAGTCATCGCTAAGAATGGCAGAGATGGTTTTGGCATCTACATTATCAGCATGGCAAGTGAACCCTCCGATGTACTCGCTGTGCAATTGTTATTAAAAGAAGCCGGCGTCGATTGGCCAATGCCAGTAGCGCCTCTGTTTGAAACATTAGACGATTTGAATAATTCACCGCAAGTGATGCAGAAGCTACTGAGCATCGATTGGTATCGGGGCTATGTAGATGGACAACAGTTTGTCATGATCGGTTACTCGGACTCAGCCAAAGATGCAGGCTCTCTTGCTGCAGGCTGGGCTCAATATAGCGCACAAGAAGCTCTTGTAAGCTTAGCAGAGCAACATAAAATTAAACTGACTTTATTCCATGGTCGAGGCGGTACCATTGGTCGGGGTGGTCTGCCAGCGAAAGCCGCAATTCATTCTCAGCCTCCTGGCTCACTTGATGGTGGTTTTAGAGTAACTGAGCAAGGAGAGACCATACGTTACAAGTTTGGTATGCCACAGCTGGCCAAGCGAAGTTTATCTTTATACGCATCAGCTGTATTAGAAGCGGTGTTATCTCCCCCACCAGAACCAAAGCAAGAATGGCGTGCGATCATCGGTGAGATGGCAGATAAAGGAAGAGATAACTATCGTGGAGTAGTGCGAAAGGATCCTGATTTCGTCCCTTATTTTCGAGTAGCGACGCCTGAACAGGAGTTAGGCAAACTTCCACTAGGCAGTAGACCTGCGAAACGAAACCCTAAAGGCGGTATTGAAAGCTTGCGTGCTATTCCTTGGATATTTGCGTGGGCTCAAACAAGACTTGTATTACCCTCATGGCTAGGTGTAATGAAAGCGGTTGACGAGGTAAATCAAGACGAGCATCAAGGTGTAGTCCAAGAAATGATCGAACAATGGCCTTTTTTCGCATCTCGTCTGTCAATGCTTGATATGGTGTTTCAAAAAGCCGATCCGAAAGTGAGTGAGGCTTACGATCAACGTCTAGTGCCAGATGAACTCCGTCACTTTGGTGATTCATTAAGAAACGAACTAAAGGACTCTATGCAAAGCCTTCTGCAAATCACTGGTCATGAGCATATGATGGAGGACGACCCTCATGCTCGAAATTCAATGCATATCAGAGCGGGGTATTTGCAACCGCTTCATTATTTACAAATTGAATTGTTAGATCGAATAAGAAAAGCAGAAAGCTCAGATTATGACGACGAAGACAAGGCCGTACTAGAACGCGCAATGATGGTAGCTATTACGGGTATTGCAGTCGGGATCAGGAATACTGGCTAGGATTTCATATGGTCAGCATTGGCCTTTTAAACCCAAAGTCAGCTAGTAATGTGGCGGTGATTCTGCGCGCATCTGGCTGCTTTGGCGTTAACCTTATTCAGTACACTGGCACGCGATACACCTTTGCCAAAGCATTTCATGAAGACACAAAACGGATGCGCGATAAGATCCCAACTGTATCGGTCGACGACTTAATAGAAAGTACACCAAAGTCGGCAGTGATAGTCGCAGTTGAATTAACTGAGGGGGCATGTCCGCTACCGGAATTTATTCATCCAGAATGTGCGTACTATGTGTTTGGGCCTGAAGACGGAAGCCTTTCACAATCGATCATTGATAAGGCTGATCACGTGGTATATATCCCAACATCGACCAGTTTAAACCTAGGCGTGACAGCCAACATTGTACTCTACGATCGTTTGGCAAAATCAAAGAAGGACTTTTCGCTTGATACAATTGCAGAAAGTCGCGACGTGAATAACAACACTAAAGTCAAGTAACAAGCCATGAGTCACTTTATTTGATATTCAGAGTAACTTTTCAAAAGTTTAAAGAAAAAACGGGACCTATTTGGTCCCGTTGTGCATCCATCTTCCTGTAATAGGTCTTTTTATTAACCGTTGACGAAATCAACGCCTAATTGAATATCACCTCTTAAGCCATCAAGCATATCTTGCTTAGCTTTTTCTTCGAAAGCACTCAATTCGCCGTAAGGTAAAATTTCAACAACGCCCTCTTTGCCTAATTTTACTGGGTGAGCAAAGAATGCCGCATCTTCAGAACCGTCAACCTGTACATAAGTGTACTCAGTTACGTCTTCGCCTTGCATTGCCTTGACTAGCGATAAACAGAATCGTGCTGCAGCTTGTCCCATAGATAATGTTGCAGAACCGCCTCCAGCTTTTGCCTCTACCACTTCTGTACCTGCATTTTGAATACGCGGAGTAAGACTAGCAATTTCTTCATCAGTAAAGCTAAGGCCTTCAACCTGAGATAATAAAGGAAGAATAGTGGTACCCGAGTGACCACCAATTACAGGTACGTGCACTTCTGAAGTAGATTTGCCTTTTAACTCAGCAACGAAAGTTTCAGAACGAATAACATCTAGAGTAGTGACACCGAATAACTTGTTTTTGTTATAGACACCTTTTGCTTTCAGAGTTTCAGCAGCGATGGCAACAGTTGTGTTAACCGGATTTGTGATAATACCGATGCAAGCTTCTGGACAGTTGTCTGCACATGCTTCTATAAGATTTTTAACGATACCTGCGTTAATGTTAAATAAATCGGAACGATCCATGCCAGGCTTTCTTGGCACGCCAGCAGGAATAAGTACAATGTCACAACCAGTTAGCGCAGTACCTAGGTCGTCTTTACCAAAACCTTTTACCGCAACATCAGTAGGAATGTGGCTCAAATCAACGGCGACGCCTGGTACAACTGGGGCAACGTCATATAATGATAATTCAGAACCCGCTGGTAATTGTGTTTTCAACAATAACGACAGCGCCTGACCAATTCCACCTGCAGCTCCCAAAACGGCAACTTTCATATAGTTATCTCCTGTTAACAACATTGATATTTTGAGCGCGAAGAGTATACGAATTACACTGAAATCTCAATCACCCTAAGGTCGTATCGAAAGGGATAAACATAAAGTTAACAAAACTACGCACATTAATTGCGTATGAACTATGCTTATAGGAAAATACACAGTAGATACTAGATTTAGAGGCAACAAGCGTAAATGAGTACTAACAAACAAGACCGTTTAATTAATGCATTTAGGGATATACTCAAAAAAGAAAGTTATGGTAGCCAAGGAGAGATTGTAAACGCTCTAAAAATGCTTGGTTTCGATAATATCAGTCAATCAAAAGTATCTAGAATGCTGAGTAAGTTTGGTGCAGTAAGAACGCGAGATGCGCGTGGAGATATGGTTTATTGTCTGCCACCTGAGCTAGGCATGCCAACGGCAAAAAGCCCGGTAAAGCAACTAGTCCTCGATATCGTGCATAATAATGTAATGGTCATTATCCGCACTAGCCCAGGCGCTGCGCAACTGATAGCACGTTTATTAGACTCGCTTAGCCACACTGATGGAGTACTGGGCACAATCGCAGGAGACGATACAATTTTTATTGCACCTGCTGACATTACGCAAATAGACGACTTAAGACAACGAGTACAAGACTTATTTGATAGCGTGTAAAACCCTATTTTTGCTCCAAGGCATATTGATAAAGAGCTTTTTTATTGCAGTCATAGTGCTCGCTAACGATTAGCGCTGCTTTTTTAGGTGGTAAGTCTTTACAAAGAGTCAACATCAAAGACTTAGCTTGCTCGGACAGTTCTTGTTCACTGGGTTTAAAACAATTAAACATCAATACAAATTCTCCCTTTTGATGAGTTGCGTCTTCTTCTAACCAGTCAATAACTGTATCTACGTTACCTGAAATAAAACATTCGAAGCGCTTGGTAAGCTCTTTTGCCAAAACCATTTGATGCTCTGCAGGAAGTACCTGTTTACAACTCTGAATTGTAGATAATATGCGCCGAGGCGCCTCATAAAAAATAGCGGTTGTATAAGATTGTGCTGCTTGCATAATCAGTGACTCTTTTGCCTTTTGCTTGACCGGTAAAAAACCATAAAAAGTAAATTTATCTGTGGGTAAGCCTGAGCCACTAAGTGCAGTAGTGAGTGCGCATGGACCGGGAAGAGGAACAACTGAAACCCCCTCATCCCTGCACTGCGAGACAAGCGTATATCCAGGGTCACTGATCAAGGGCGTACCTGCATCTGATATCAAAGCCATCGATTCACCAGCCTTAATCCGAGAAATCAATAACTGGGAACGCTGTGCTTCATTATGCTCATGCAGGCTTATTAGCGGTGTACTTATCCCCAAATGTACCATTAGCGTTTTTGAGTGTCTGGTATCCTCAGCGGCGATTAAATCGACCTGATTTAATATATTAATCGCTCGCTCAGAAATATCAGATAGGTTTCCGATTGGTGTTGGAATGATATACAAAGTATTGGTCAAGGTATTGGTCCAAGTGTTTATTAAGACTCAGTTCTGGAGTACACGATATGTCTTACTAGTATATTACAAACTAAAGGACAGATTCATTGAATAAACCTAGATATTTTTTGCAAGCTTAGTAGACTAACAGCGTAAAAGTTTACTAAGGACATATGTGACGAATTTCAGACTTACTATTGTATTGGTATTTAGTTTATTACTTCTATCCTGCGGCGGCACACCAAAAGCCCCTGTAGCAAAGACTCCTGTTCAAGTGCCTGTTGAAGATACTGAAAAAGTGCTTGAGCCTGAGTCAGAAATTCAGCAAATCAAACATTCCCTTGCACAAATAACTGATCCGCAAACCAAGCAAGCACGCACAAATGAAGCAATTATCGCACTTGCGTGGCAGTACCACTCACAAAAAAAGTGTCTGCAAGTGAATGCGATGTTAGCGTTGGCCGAACCCTTTTTTGTTCAAGCCAATATCCTTAGCCAATCAAAGCTCTTAAAAGCCGATTGTGAGCTACAGCGCTTTATAAACGATCCACAAAGTGAATTAAGTCAAGCTGAGATAGACATGGTAGCTCAATGGCTTTCTAGTATCGAAATAGGTCGCTTCGATATTGAACGACAAGCTCAGTATTTTTTAACACTGTCGAAGTATCAGTCTATTACCAATAACTATGCACAAGCTCTACTCTCTTTTTTCCGTTCAAACCCAAAAGAGTGGTCTTCGCAGCAAGACACCATAGACAAAATATGGAATTGGCTCGCTAATTCCTCTTTATCTCAACGGAGACAGGTCGCGTCTCAATATCCGGTTCTGTTAGATTATTTAGCTCTGTTAGATATTGTTGAAGACAAAGGAATAAACGATGCCACTCGAAAAGACGTGCTCGACAATTGGCTATTGAATAACCAAAACTCATATCTTAGTCAAAATCTTCCAAGCCCAGTACAGCAATACAATCGTTTGACACAAAATAAAAGTCAGAAAATAGCAGTATTGTTACCGCTTAGTGGCCGGCTCAACAACCAAGGACAGGCAATAAAAGATGGGATACTAGCCTCTTATTACAAGTCGCTTCAAACAGCCGAAGCAAGTTTCCAAGACAAACAAATAGAGCTTCAATTTTTTGATACTGGTTCACTTCCAAGCTTAAGCGAGGACATTAACGCATCGACTCTTAATGGCTTTGATACAATTATTGGGCCTCTATTAAAGTCGCATATAGAATTATTAAGTAGGTTGAGCTTACCGGTATCAAAACAAATATTTCTGAATTATTCTGATGACACTCAAACACAACAAGACACTATCCGTATTTTTTATTCTTTATCTCCGGAAGAAGAAGCAAGGCAATTGTTTGAGTTAATGCGTTCAAGGGGTGTATTAAACCCAGTATTAATTCGAAACGACACTAATCTCAGTCTCAGAATGACGAACGCTTTTGAAAAAGCATGGAGCTCATATTACGAGAATGAACAAACTTCTAATTCCTTAACAATCGTCAAGTTCACCGACAACAAGAGTATGAAAATTGGGATTACTTCGTCTCTCGACACGCTGCAAAGTCAACGAAGAATCCAGCAATTATCCAGATTAGATAGTGACCAAATCTATAGTGTGACACGAAACAGGCGCGACATAGATGCATTTGTGGTGTTTGCGCAGCCAGATGAACTAGAGTTGATTAATCCGATTATCGAATCAAGCATCAGCTTATTTTCTGACAAACAACTACCCGTGTTTGCCAGCTCACATAGCTTTGATCATAAACAGAGCAAAAATAGCCAGAGAGACTTAAGAAACCTAGTATTTGTCGACATGCCTTTTGTGTCACCCGATTATGCAAACTCAAACTTAAAAGAAGAAGTAAACGCATTGTTCAACCAACCGTCTACTCAATACCTCAGGCTATTTTCCTTCGGTTATGACTCTCTAAATTTAGCAGATAACGTCGCTCAACTAAGTGCATTTCAGCACACTTATTACAAAGGATTATCAGGTACCTTGTCGATAGCCGAAGATAAACGCTTATCGAGAGAACTTATTTCAATTACGGTTTCTGACTAGTTTTTGAAAAGGCTCGTTAACAAATCAATAGCCCAATAATTATCAAGTAAAACTGAAACAAGCTCGAAGTACGCCCCAAAGGAATGGGAGCACAAACACATGGATGGAGTTGTACAATGACGAGTAATAAAAACAATGCTTTATGCAAGGGTGAAAACGCTGAACTTTTGGCGAAGGACTATTTAATTAAACATGGGCTGCGCTTTGTTGAAAGTAACTTTAAGGCAAAGGTGGGTGAAATAGATTTAATTTTCAAAGATAAGAACCAATGGGTATTTGTTGAAGTCAAATATAGAACAACAGCACGCCATGGGTTTGCGATAGAATATCTAACAAAAGCGAAACAACAAAAAATAATCAAGACAATTATGTGCTATTTAAAGCTACATAATTTAAACTTTCATAACACGGCAATGCGCATAGATGCAGTTGCCATAGACAATGATGTAGCAACTTGGGTGAAAAATATTGGCACCTGAGTTTTAGGAGCCCTCACTGAATGCTAGAAAATATTAAAAAGAACTTTACAGAGAGCATACAAACAAAAATTGCTGCCGCCGAAGCCCTTCCCGAATCGATTGAAAAAGCCGCAAACATGATCATTAATGCCTTAATTCAAGGAAATAAAGTGCTAAGTTGCGGCAACGGCGGTTCAGCGGGTGATGCACAGCACTTTTCTTCCGAGCTGCTTAACCGTTATGAGCGGAACAGGCCGTCTTTACCAGCAATAGCTCTAACAACCGACAGCTCTACAATTACGTCTATTGCAAATGACTTTTCATACGATGAAATATTCTCTAAACAAGTAAAAGCATTAGGTCAATCCGGCGATATACTGCTCGCAATTTCAACTAGCGGAAACTCAGCCAATGTCATAAATGCTATGCAAGCGGCTTTAAGTAGAGATATGACCATCGTTGCCCTAACCGGAAAAGATGGGGGTGAAATGGCTGGCTTCATCGGCGAAAACGACGTTGAAATAAGAGTTCCATCCGCACGTACCGCAAGAATACAAGAAGTCCATTTATTGGTCATACACAACCTGTGCGAGTGCATAGATAACACTTTATTCCCTATCTCTAGCGAGGATACTTAATAAATGATTCTTAGGTTAATTGTTTTAACAATAGCGCTAAGCCAACTTTCTTCCTGTGTCTCTGTGGTGGCGGTAGGTGCTGCGGGTACTGCCGCAGCCTCAACAAGCGACCGTAGAACCCTTGGAGCACAGATTGACGATAAAACAACTAACGCTCGCGTTGGGAATGCTATAAATACAATCCCACTCATAGAAGAGCAAGCGGATATAAACATAAATGTATACAATGGGCAGGTTTTATTAACGGGTCAAGCACTTACTTCTGACTTAATTAGTAAAGCAGAGGCTGCCGCAGCTTCTGTGCAAAACGTCCTTAAAGTTCATAACCAAATTAGGTTGGGTGAGCCCATACCGACCACAAGTACTGTAAACGATATATGGCTGGCAACAAAGATTAGAACCCTTATGACCGCAGATGAGTCGGTTCCCCTATTAAAGTTAGACCTAGTAGTGGAAGATTCTGAGGTGTTCATTATGGGTAAACTGACCAAACAAGAAGCAAGTGCTGCAGTTAACTTGGTTAGAAACGTAGATGGCGTGGCAAGGGTCATTAGGGTAATGGAACTGATTGAAGGATAAATGGCTATTTGCATTTTATATCTGTAATAAATTCATTTACCCCTCTTGTCTCCAAACTTGGGACGCTCGTGGGGAGTTTCTGCATCTGGATTGAAAAATAGATACAACATAAAAACTACCCACATTGCCAAAAATGAAGCTACGGCAGATACAACAATCCTAAACGCAATCTCACTGGCAGTTCCGACAGCTCCATTGGTTAATATGCGATAAAATACCAAAAACATGATAATAGATGATGAAATCAATGCATATTTCAGAGCTCGCCTTGGTAAAGACTTTTTAGGCATATATTTCCTCTAGAAAGCTAACGCTTGGTTAACTAGTGACCTGATTATGGCGTGTTGATTGAGTTTGCAAGCAACATGACATAAGTTTGGCATTTCTGCTCAATCACTTGTTAGCTTTCGCCTTTAAAGGATACTCATCTGGATTTTCAAGTATCTGTTCGCTTAAATCCACATCCAAATCCGGCCAATGGTAATGACCTGGCGCAAACTCTTCAATATTAAAAATCTGCTCAATTGGCTTAGATTTAAACCATGGATAGTCTTCGAATGACAAGAAATACTCTTTGTTCGACGACGTGAGAAGCCATATACCAAAAGGTGATACGTTTGTAACTTCAGTCTTTAACGTGTCGTTGCCAAGCGCTGATGAGCTCATTTTGATGCCTCCTGATCAATTGCTCGACTCGAGATAATTGTTTACTAGAATAACCGAAAGATTTTGCTAATGCTATTTCTGGCTCTAACCAATATTTTGCCTCGCCGTCACCTGATAAAACATGCACATGCATACGAGACTCTTCTCGTGAGAAAAGAAGAACCGATAACCATCTTCCCTAAAAACTGTTGGACTCAATTTCTACGCCTTAGAAAGCTAACACCATACATAAGCGGACATTTACCGCTCTTGTAAATGGTCCGTCTTCATGTTTTTGTTAGCTTCCCCAGCCTCTAGTCTCTCGGCTAACCAAACCTTTATGATTGATTGGCGAGTAACACCAATTCTTGATGCCTCCCTGTCTAGAGATTTGACCATCCAACTTGGAAAATCTACATTTACACGTTTAAGTGGTTGATTGGGTCGACGCATAGTAGATAAATCTAAGTCATCAATAATATCTTCTTGATTGTCGTCAAACTTTTTATCGAAATCACTAGCTTTCATAAAGTGCTACCTCTGCTTTTCTTGAGCGCCGCACCGAAATAATGCGTATCAAATCACCACGATACGTTATTACAGCGGTCCAAAATTTATCATCAATAAGACCAACAACGATATACCTCGGTTCCTCAACAAATTGCACTCTCACTTCAATGTGATAATCGTCCATCCATAGCTTTTGAGCATTCTCAAAATCGATACCATGCTTTGATAAGTTGGATATACTTTTCTGTTCATCATATTCAAAATTTTTCATAGGTATAGAAATTATACCTATTTAGACAAAACAGCAAGATAAATTTAAAGGGAAGCTAACAACTTATTATGAAGACTGCATTGTAACTGCGAGATAAGTTCATTTCTCAAAGCACTCATACTTGTTTAATTTCAATAGCTTACTATTTTTTCGATGACAATTTCTACAATCTTTTATGTATTTACTATGCACGCATAGTAACAACCAGTTTGAATCTAGCCTTAAGTGCAATAAATACTGACCTGTAGGCCAATTACCTCATTTGTAGAATGCGGTTTACTGAGCATCATCAGTAATTACACCACCAAAAAGGAGTCAGTAATGGTTAATTCACCATTTTTAGAAAGTATTCAACATGTCATGAGAACAAAACATTATGCAATACAAACTGAAAAGACTTATCTACTGTGGATAAAGCGTTTCATTTTGTTTAATCAAAAGCGTCATCCTAAAGACCTTGGCGAACAAGAGGTGACACAGTTTTTGACACACCTTGCAGTTAACCGAGAGGTGACATCATCAACACAAAACTTAGCATTGTGCGCTATTGTGTTGGATAGGCTCTAAAACATGTTTAGTTGCTGTGGTCTAGCAATTGGTATTAGACCACAACACAAAGAAAGGACATATTATTTAGTTGTTTTTTTCTTTGGGACAAAATATTTCTTCAATGCTTTGTCCAAAGGTCTCTGCAAGAGCAAAAGCAAGAGTTAAAGAAGGATCATGTTTCCCTGTTTCTATAGCGTTCACGGCTTGACGTGACACTCCTAACTTTTCAGCAAGATCTGCTTGAGACCATCTATTTTCTGCACGAAGTACCCTTAACCTATTCTTCATGAGTATCGCTCGATAGTTTAATAGACAATGCTACACCAAAGATGACTGCTATTGCTGGCAACATAAAGGCCGAGCTTACAGTCGGCACCTCAACCATTTCTGAGAGCAAGCCATAAGCCATTGCCGCACAACCAACAACACCTACAGCCCAAAGCAAACTCTCACCCATTACTCTCTGGATGTATTCATCTAATGACCTATAATGATTTACCACCAGCCGCAATAAAAATATCACAGGAATTACAGGGCTCATTGCGAGGAATCCAGTGCTGTATATAGACAAATTATTGGTCTCATTCATTACTACTGATATCGCTAAAACCACTAAAAACATCGCTATATGCAACATAAATTTGACTAGAAACTTCTTTTCCTTTTTATCGGATACATTACTCATATTTAGTACTCCTGAGGTTGCCTTGTTCTCTTAGTTAGTTTTGAAAGTGTCAATAAATCTCGACACAATGTAAGGCTAACATTACATAATAGTCAATAATAAGTCAAGCAAACCTGACAATAAGATATGTTTGTCTTACATTACTGAAATATTGAAAAGCTATTTTTAAGAGAACCTAATGACTACAAGTCAAGCGTCAGCAATAAGATGAAAGTGCTCTCTGGCCTACTGGGAGAGGACGAACCGTAATCGAGCACAAAGCGTAAAGCTAACATGTTTAAAGTAAATCGCGATCTACTTAATTTATCTTATGGCTGACTTACAACCAACATCAAACAACTCATTAAATACCGAATCGTTACTTTGAATGGACTTTCTATATTCTTGGGCTTTGTAATGATTAATAGATATCAGACTTTTCGAAAGGCTCAGACTAAACTACCAACTTTTGCACAAAACGGATGTAAGTTCACTCACTTATTAGTTGATATTTCAAACCTTAGAATGCAAATAACCGAATGGATAACTTAGTTACGACACAATATCGGCGCAACGTGTGCTTGCAGTGTTATTTTATAACACGCAAAGTAGGAGGGCCTTTTTTCTTGCTTTCTTTCTTGTCTTTTCCATTATCCACATCTGTGGTCGCCTTAGATTGGCTTTCTTCTCTCGCATCCTCTACTTCGCTTAAGCCACTTTCAAATGGTCTCTCAGCGAGTGACTCATCAGAGCTTTCCAGTTCGTTCTCAGGTACAGTAAACACAGTACCTGCGCCGTTTTCCTTAGCGTATATGGCTGCAACTGAAGTACATGGAAAACTCACATTCATGGCTTGACCAGAAAAACGCGCCTGAAAATCAATCCATTCAAGGTCGAGCGAAAAATTTACGCAAGCCGACGGAGACACGTTCAACACGATTTGATTATCTTGAATAAATTGCTGCGGCACCTGAACCCCTGGGAAACGTGTATCTACAACAACATGAGGCGTTAAACCATTATCAAGGATCCAATCATAAAACGCGCGTAAAAGGTAAGGTTGATTTGGTGTCATGCTATTCATTTAAGTCTCCAAAAATCGAGTGCTACAAAAATAAGAAAACCAGCCTTTAGGCTGGTATTTCTAAGAATATCGATTTTACAAAGGATTGTGGATTTCGCGCTCTTGGTCAGTCAACGACGCTTTAAATGAGCCCCGCTCAAAGATACGCTTCATGTAAGTAATCACTTCTCTGCTTCCCTGACCATCTAACTCAATGTTGAGTGCAGGTAATCTCCACAATAATGGAGCTAAGTAGCAGTCGACCAAACTAAACTCTTCACTCATAAAGTAGTCTGTCTCAGCAAAAACAGGAGCTAACGACAAAATCGCCTCTTTCAGTTCTTGTCTTGCTTGTTCAGCACCGTTGTCGTTGCGAAAGACTCTTGATGCCAAGGAATACCAATCTTGTTCTATCCTATGCATCATCAACCGGCTTTTGCCTCTCGATACTGGATAAACAGGCATTAAAGGCGGATGCGGAAAGCGTTCGTCTAAATACTCCATAATGATTTGAGACTTATACAACACTAACTCTCGATCAACTAAGGTAGGTACTGTTCCGTACGGATTCAGTTCCAATAACTCTTCGTTCAATTGAGTAGGATCAGTGAAGATGATTTCTACGCCAACGCCTTTCTCGGCAAGAACAATACGCACTTGGTGCGAATAAATGTCTATGTTATCTGAAAACAGAGTCATTATAGAACGTTTATTTGTGGCTAAAGCCATTAAAACCTCCGCATTCCTTGCTTTCTGTTGTCTTTTTGAGACAAACGCAAAGAACTTTTATTAGATGATGTAAGCATAAAAAGGGGCGCTACTGCCAGTAGTGCCCCTAAAAATTGGTTGCAAATAGTATACTATTTCTTTAAGTCGCGCCAGTAATCTTTCTTCAGCAAGTATGCAAATACAAAGAAAATGACGATGAAAATAAGCACACCTCTGCCAATTGATTTTGACTCCAAACGAGATGGCTCACCTGTGTACTCTAAGAAATTAACTAAATCCCTTATAGTATTGTCGTATTCTTCTGGCGATAGTTGACCATTGCTGTCAGCACGAATACCAACGTAGACCTCTTTCATCTCACCATCAATCAGCTTTTCTTCAAAAACCTTACGAGGAGTACCTTGAAGACTTTCTAAAACGTGTGGCATACCTACGTTCGGAAAAACCAAGTTGTTGACACCAAACGTTTTATCTTCATCGACATAAAATGTTCTTAAATAAGTATACAACCACTCAGGCCCACGCACTCTCGCAACCAAAGTAAGATCTGGTGGTGGAGCACCAAACCAAGTCGCAGCATCTTCACTTGGCATAGGAGACGTAATATAGTCAGAAACCTTTTCACCGGTAAACTGCAGATATTGCGCACCCAACTCATCAGGTATCCCTAAGTCAGTAAAAGTGCGTTGATATCGTTGATACTGCATTTGGTGACAACCAAGGCAGTAGTTCATGAAGACTTTCGCACCATTTTGCAACGATGGCTTGTCTGTCAGATCGATATTCACATCATCAAGAGGTACCGACGGTCCCGCAGCAAACGCTATGCTAGGGACAAAAAACAGTAGTGCTATCCATTTTTTCATTTCGGGATCCTCGTTGGTACTGGTTTCGTTGTTTCATTTTTAGAATAGATAAACAACAGTATGAAGAAACCAAAATATAAAACCGTTAGTATCTGTGAAGCTGTGATTTTCCATGGTTCCTGTGGTGTACCACCAAGATACCCCAAGAAGACAAATACGATCGCGAACACAATTAAGTTAACTTTATGTAGGCCGCTTCTGTATCTCCAAGACCTTACGTTACTTCTATCAAACCATGGCAGAGCGAACAAGAATGCAATCGCACCAAACATACACAATACACCACCAAGTTTGTCTGGTACCGCTTTCAATATCGCGTAGAAAGGAGTGAAATACCAAACAGGGAATATGTGCGCAGGTGTCTTAAGTGGATTCGCAATTTCAAAGTTTGGATGTTCTAAGAAATAGCCGCCCATTTCAGGTGCAAAAAACAGTATGTAAGAAAAAGCAAATAAGAAGATAGAAAACGCTACTAAGTCTTTCAAAACAATATGCGGGAAGAAAGGGACAACATCGTCAGCAATGTCGTATTTCTTAGTGTAGTACTCATGAATTTCAAACTTCGTCTTCTCATCTTCAGACAAGCTGCCTTTTGGATGTTTAACGTTAACGCCGTCTGGGTTATTAGAACCAACTTCGTGCAAAGCGATAATATGAAGGAAAACTAAAATAACAATCACAAGCGGCAGTGCAATTACATGCAATGCAAAGAATCTATTTAGAGTTGCACCAGAAATGACGTAGTCACCCTGTATCCACTCAACCAAGTCAGGTCCTATTACAGGAATCGCAGAGAATAAAGATACTATAACCTGAGCACCCCAATAGGACATTTGTCCCCAAGGTAGAACATAACCCATGAAGGCTTCAGCCATTAGCGCGAGATAAATTAACATCCCAAATACCCATAGAAGCTCTCTAGGTTTTTGATATGAACCGTAAATCATCCCACGGAACATATGTAGATATACCACTATGAAGAACGCCGATGCGCCTGTACTGTGCATGTATCGAATCAGCCATCCGTAATCAACTTCACGCATAATGTACTCTACTGACGCGAATGCGCGCTCAGCAGAAGGCTCAAAGTTCATAGTAAGCCAAACGCCTGTTACAATTTGGTTTACTAAAACGATTGTCGCTAAAAACCCAAACACGTACCAGAAGTTCATATTTCTGGGTGCGGGATATTGAATTGCGTGCATATTTGCTACACGCATCATTGGGATCCGCTGTTCAATCCAAGATAAAAGACCAGTCATTACGCTACCCCCTCATCAGAACCAATTAGAATAGTACCGTCATCAATAAACATATGAGGCGGCACAACCAAGTTCAATCCTGCTGGTACGTTTTGGAACACGCGACCAGCCATGTCAAATTTAGAACCATGGCATGGGCAGAAGAAACCTTCAGAGATGCCCTCTGCGTATTCAGCAAATGCACCATCAGTAAGGTGTTGTGGAGAACAGCCAAGATGCGTGCAGATGCCAACGAGAACAAGATACTCATCTTTAATAGAACGATATGAGTTTTTCGCATATGCAGGTTGCTGCTCAGCATCAGAGGCAGGATCTTTCAATTGGTCATCATGTTTTACAAGATTAGCTAGTGACTCAGGGCTTCGACGCACAATCCATACTGGCTTGCTTCGCCACATAACTCTGACCAACTGGCCTACTTTTATTCCGCTAATATCCACTTCAACGTCGGCACCGGCGGCTTTCGCTCTAGCACTCGGCTGCCAAGATGCAATGAAAGGCACTGCGGCTCCGGCAACGCCAACGGCACCAACAACCGACGTAGCAACAGTCAAAAACTTGCGCCTGTTACTGTCTGATGGTGATTGCTGCGCGGAATTGTTAGCATCAACTGATACTTCGCTCATCAACTATTCTCCAAGGGTTGGAAAAGGCTTTTCAACCTACTTTACGTATATATTTGAACGTCTTTTATCACCTAATATGCTACGTTGCTTGACGCAATAGACTGGTGAAAAGACCATCAAAAAATTTTACCGCGTATGGTAAAAGAAAACACTTATTAAACACAAGGATTTACTACGAAAAAACTAAGTTTATCTTTGTTTTAAGTCAACTATTTTGCACACTGATGGCTGTAAATCCCATTCGACCTTGGTCGTTTTCATAAATATAGTTTAGCTTGAGTAAATATGAGGATTTACAGTAAGTTTGCAATTAACATTTATGCAACACACTGCTTTCATTTTTAATCAAAACACCACAGCACGTAAAACTGAAATATCAGCATGTGCTGGCATAAAAGTATAAAATTGATAAGGATAAAATTTGGGCATAAAAAAACCCAGCAAAAGCTGGGTTTGAATTTTTGCAAAGTAACAAGACTTAACGTTTTGAAAATTGCGGACGCTTACGCGCTTTGTGTAGACCCACTTTCTTACGTTCAACTCTTCGAGCATCACGTGTTACAAAGCCAGCCTTACGTAGTGCCGGGCGTAAACCTTCGTCATATTCCATCAAGGCTCTTGTTATACCGTGTCGAATCGCACCAGCTTGACCAGAGATGCCGCCGCCAGAAACGGTTACATACAGGTCGAACTTGTCTGTCATTTCGACCAATTCTAGAGGTTGTTTAACAATCATCTGAGCGGTTTCACGACCGAAGAACACGTCTAATGGACGCTTGTTCACAACGATGTTACCACTACCTGGACGTAAAAAAACACGAGCCGTAGAGCTTTTACGACGACCTGTACCGTAATATTGAGTATCTGCCATAATAATCGCTCCTTAAATATCCAAAGTTTGTGGCTGTTGCGCTTGGTGTGTATGTTCTGGACCAATGAATACTTTCATTTTACGGAACATTGCACGACCCAAAGGGCCTTTCGGTAGCATACCTTTTACAGCTCTCTCAAGAACCATTTCTGGTTTCTTTTCGATAAGCTTCTCAAAAGTCGCTTCTTTCAATCCACCTGGATAACCAGAGTGATTGTAATAGATTTTGCCTTTCGCTTTGTTACCAGTCACAGTAATCTTCTCAGCATTTACGACCACAATATAATCACCTGTATCAACGTGAGGCGTATATTCTGGTTTATGCTTACCACGCAAGCGAGTTGCGATTTCAGCCGCTAAACGACCTAACGTTTTGTTTGTGGCGTCTACCACGTACCAGTCGCGTTCAACGCTTTCTGGTTTTGCAACAAAAGTTTTCATTAATTTCACCCGAAAAAATATTAAAAAGTTAACTAATATCAACCTATTGACCCCTTCGAGTCTGTTGATCTTCCACCTTCCCAAAGGTGGGCGTAACTGGGCAGGTCGCGAATTATACAGATTTACGCGAAAAAGCGAAGTGATAATTTCAAATTAATTTTGCGTGAAGCGCAATACTTTAGCACCAACCCAAATGGGGAGCGTTTATTGGATCATGCGAACGACATCACTTACTTCTGAAATTTGACGTATTTTCTCAATCACCTTATTCAGCACGGTTTGATTGGCCACCTCAATCACGATTGAGATTTGTGCTTGGTCGCTTAACTTATCGCTCTTACTATTTACGCCCAGCAAGCTGACTTTTTCATTCGCCAATACGGTTGTAATATCACGCAGTATCCCCGCTCGATCTGATGAAAACACGGTCAGACTGGTCTCGAAACTTGATTTTATGTCGCCTGCCCACTCAACTTCAATCTCGCGCTCTGGATGCTGCGTTAATAAATGTGCTAACTGCGTGCAGGATTCTTTATGCACGCTTACGCCCTTACCTTGAGTGATATAACCGACGATTGGTTCGCCTTGTACTGGTCGACAGCAGTTAGCAAGCTGGCTCATTAAATTTCCAACACCTTCAGCTATCACAGCATTTTTGTCTGTCTTGGATGAAGCTCGTCTCGGTCTTGTGATTTTATTGGTATCGAGTTCTAGTTCTTCTGGCGCCGGATTTAATAATGCCTGAATACTGTTAACGACCGACATCACTCTTATATCACCACCGCCAATTGCTCCATGCAAATCATCGCTAGTTTTCATATTAAACTTAGAAAGTATCTGAGTTGTATCCTTAATACTTAAGTTCACTTTGCCAAGTTCTCTCTCTAATATCTCTTTGCCAGCCTCAACATTTTTCTCTTTATCCTGCTTCTTAAAAAAAGAATGGATGGTAGCGCGCGCTCTTGAAGTATGGATATAGCCCAAACCAGGGTGCATCCAGTCACGACTAGGGGTCGCGTTTTTTGAGGTTAAAATTGAAACTTGGTCGCCGTTTTGAAGCTTGTAAGTAAAGGGGACAATTCTGCCATTTACTTTTGCCCCAGTGCAGCGGTGTCCCACATTAGTGTGAATGTAATAAGCGAAATCTAGTGGGGTGGCGCCAAGCGGTAAATCAAATACGTCTCCCTTCGGTGTTAACACATACACTCTGTCGTCAAACACTTGGCTTCTGAACTCTTCAACAAGATCACCTGATTCAGCCATTTCTTCTTGCCACTGAAGGATCTTTCGCAGCCAATTAACGCGTTCATCTGCGAGTGCACTTTTTCCGGCTCCACCCTCTTTGTATTTCCAATGAGCAGCGACCCCTCACTCGGCATCTTGATGCATTTCGTCTGTTCTTATTTGGATCTCAATCGACTTACCTTCTGGCCCAATGACTACAGTATGAATAGATTGATAACCATTTTGTTTTGGCGTGGCGATGTAATCATCAAACTCCTTAGGAATATGCTTAAAATTTGCGTGCACTGTTCCAAGCGCTGCGTAACAATCTTGCAAACGTTCGGCTATAATTCGCAAAGCACGGATATCAAAAAGCTGCTCGAATGTAAGTCCCTTTTTTTGCATTTTTTTATAGATACTATAAATGTGTTTCGGTCGCCCAATGACCTGAGCTTTTATTTGCTCTTTGTTCAACATCTCCTGCAATGCGTCGACAAAGTTGGCAATATATTGCTCTCGATCGATGCGTTTTTCCTTCAGCATTTGGGCTATTTTCTTGTAGGTAACTGGATGCAAGTAACGAAATGACAGGTCTTCTAACTCCCACTTTAACTGACCAATACCTAAACGGTTTGCAAGCGGGGCATAAATAGTCGCGCATTCTTTTGCTACCAAAACACGTGTTTCTTCATCTTCTTTTTTTATTTTATGTAAAGTGCAAATACGTTCCGCCATCTTTATAACTATGGCTCTAACGTCTTCCACCATTGTCAGAAGCATATTCCGTAGATTCTCTATTTGCTCTGAACTAGAATTTGAGCGTTTGGATTGCAAAGAATTAATAGCCTGCATCTTTCGTACACTTTCAACGAGATTAGTTATCTCTGGTCCAAAAGCGTCGACTAGGTCGTCATGTTGAAGTTGGTGAATTTCACAGTAAGGGAACACTAAAGCAGCCTGAAGCGTCTCGTCATCCATGTGCAGTTCTTGCAGGATTTCGACCATTTCTTGGCCCATTAGCAAAATTTCAGGGACATCAGAAACGCGACGCAACTTTTCTTTAGTCGATGTTGAAAGCGATAGTTGATTTAACCAATCTTGAAATTCGGGACGCTCTGTTTGGTGAACGCTTCTGATCGAAACCATGACATCATCCTAATATGATCACTGTTTTGCTAACTTGTCGAACACTTACTGCACAATTTTATGCATCTAAGGTATTTGATGAATACAATACTTTCTAAGTCTCGCGACATTCTAATAAGACGTACGCAATGGCATAAGCTCTTTCGTCCGATACGCTCAAATGGCAATTGCTAATCTCGTGCTTTTCGAAGAATCGAAGTGCTTCTTCATAACACCTTACCAAAGGTTTGCCGAGTTCATCATGATATACTTCAAAATGCCGCCAAGAAATACCATTTCCAATACCTGTCCCCATCGCTTTTACTATTGCTTCTTTGCTTGCAAAACGTTTAGCAAGAAAGGCAGCAGGGTCTTTTGAAGCCTTAAAGTCTTCCATTTCTTGCGAAGTCAAAACACGCTTTGGCAAAGGACTCTCTTTATCTAGGAGCTCTGTCATCCTATTTACTTCAACAATGTCTGTACCAATGCCAAATATCATCTTTGATATTCTAACTATTGTTGATTTAAAGAATCTAGTGAAGACTCTAATCGCGCTTGCTGCATAATGGCTTTCATATCCGCAACAGCTTTGTGTAAACCATCAAATGCTGCTCTTGCAATAATTGCATGGCCAATATTTAACTCGATAATTTCTGGAATGGCTGCAATCTTTTGGACGTTGTGATAATGCAAGCCATGCCCAGCATTCACTTTAAGCCCGAGTGCGCTCGCATACCTTATGCCTTTCTTTAATTTGTCTAATTCAATATCAGCAAGCTCTTCGCTCTCAGCGTCCGCATACTGACCAGTATGAATTTCAATGTAGGGCGCACCTGTCGCAAGCGCCGCGTCAATTTGAGCTTGATCAGCATCGATAAACAAAGAAACCAAAGTACCGTGAGAGGCCAATGCTTGACATGCGGATTTGATTTTGTCAAATCCTGCGACAACATCTAAGCCCCCTTCTGTCGTCAGTTCTGCTCTTTTCTCTGGCACCAAACAACAAAACTCTGGTTTTATTTTTGCTGCAATCGCCAACATTTCGTCCGTCACTGCCATTTCTAAATTCATTCGCGTTTGAAGCGTTTGCTTTAATGTAAATACATCATTATCCACAATGTGCCGTCTGTCTTCTCTCAAATGCACGGTAATTCCATCTGCACCCGCGCGCTCTGCTATATCAGCGGCATGCACTGGGTTTGGATAACTTGTACCCCTCGCGTTGCGCAAGGTGGCGATATGATCAATATTCACACCCAACAAAATTGACTGCATTTTTCCACTCCGGTTTTTATTCTTTAATATTGCCTCAAAAACTAGCTAAATACTCTTATATTTAGGCATATTTTTCGTTACCTCATCTTACAAGTCTTCTACACATTAGCTTGGTGTTTACTTTTACTGGCGCTAAATGCCTACCTCCATAAATCTGAGTTTGATCATTCTGTTTTTCGTTTACATTGAATATCAAGTAAACAATTCACGACTTTTTAGAGGCTTTGTCCCAATGATATTTGCAAGCGCTTGCCTGCATATATACTTGCATGCTGCCCTAGCAGATTTATGCTCCGGCTTTAGATAAGCACCTTCACCAATTTCTGTAATTAATTTACCTTGCATTGCACCTGAGTCAAAATGACTGCTCGAAATAAAGCCGGTGTCTGGCACAAAAATATAAAAAGCATCTGCTTGCAAACGGTCACCACTATTTGCATCATGAAAAAAATCGGGCAAATAACCAAGTTCATGCAACAAAGTAAGTTCAAATTCGCGCAGTATAGGCTCTAGACTCACTAAGTCGTTTGCATCGACCATTGAAAAGTCATTTAGTGCCTTTTCATATTGCTCAAATAAACGAGGGTAGGGTTCTGCCTGTGGTAAGGCGCGTGTAAGCACCTCATTGATATAAAAACAGCAATACAAGCTTTTGTGCATAAGTCTGCCTCCTGTCCCAAACGCATCCACACGATAAATCGTTTTAAGACTTGAGCGTCCGACCAAATCAATATCTAGCTTTTGGATTGCTTGTAACAAGGACTTTCGATCGCTTTTTGTATTACCACGCGCGCCTTTTGCGATGCCACTTATCAAACCTTGTTCGAATGAAAAAAAATCAACAATTAAACTCGTTTCACCGTAGGCTTTCTTATGCAAAACGTAAGCACACAAGGTCATTTTCATCTAATGCTGAGCCTTTCACCAATGATCACATCAATTTTACGATACTTATTTATGTAAGTGCTTTGGTTCATGCTTATGAAGGACACAGATCAACAATAATAAGCTGTACCTGAGCGTCATTATTAAATTCGTTAATATCCAATCGATAAGCCGCTTTAATTCTTTTAACGCTAACGTCAGGCCACAATGTCGTATCCACATTGAACGCAATTGCATCGATATAATAGCGTTGACTCACCATTTTTGGCTTTTCACTCTCATGCGACAATGACAATACGAGTTTTAAATGCTTTTCTCCGACGATCCGTTGACTGACTATATCAAAGTAACCATCGAAAACTGGCGCCTCAAAGTGCTGTCCCCAAGGCAAGCTATATTTTATAGAATGGGCATTTTCTAAACTGATATCATGAGCGTCGAGCTCACCATCAGAATGAATCACTTTAAGCCCAAGTGAGCGATTGTTTTGCTCTTCGACCGCTTTCACAAAAAGAGTCTCAAAACGATCAAGATTTTCTCGTTTAAGAGATAAGCCCGCTGCCATGGCATGACCGCCAAACTTTTTGATCAATCCGGGTTGCAAGGCATCTATGTTAGCCAATACATCTCTGATATGACTGCCCTCAATCGAACGTGCCGAGCCTTTAATATATTCAGAATCTTCGTCGGCAAACACTATCGTGGGGCGGTAATATTGTTCTTTTAGCTTACCTGCAACAATGCCAACCACACCTTGGTGAAAACTGGTGTTATAAACGACAATGGCTGAAGGTAAATTTTGATCGTCAATGGACATCGCATCTAGAGCACGTTGCGCATCTATCTTCATCGTTTGCTCTATTTCTTTTCTAGATTGATTCAGATTATGAAGCTTAAATGCATAGTCTTTCGCTTTTTCAGGGCTTTGGGTAATTAAGCATTCTATGCCTGCAGACATGTCCTCTAAACGACCAGCCGCATTAAGGCGAGGACCAACCACAAAACCAAGGTCCGACGAACAACACTTTTTATGCGAACGATTCGCGATAGAAAATAAAGCTAATACGCCCGGCCTTGTTGCTCCACTGCGAATTCTCATTATCCCTTGTTGAACCAATATTCTATTGTTTTTATCAAGCGCAACGACATCTGCTACCGTACCTATTGCCACAATGTCCAAAAACTCAGCCATATTTGGCACCCTGAGGCCTCGGTCAGAATAATAGTTCCGAGAGTTAAGTCCATTCTTGAGCGCAGACATTAAGTAAAACGCAACTCCTACACCAGCTAGGTTTTTCGATGGAAAGCAACACCCGGGCTGATTAGGATTGACAATCGCGTCTGCATTAGGGATGTGTTCTGAGGCCAAATGGTGATCACTTACTATCACCAAAAGCCCTTTTTCTTTTGCGTACTGAACACCATCAAAACTCGATATACCATTATCAACCGTCAAGATTAAATCTGCGTTCTTTTCTAGCGCGAGGTCGACCACCGGCGCAGTTAGACCATAACCAAAGTCAAAGCGATTTGGCACGATATAATCGACGTTCTGATGCCCCATCTCATTCAATGCGAGAACACATAAGGCGGTACTTGTTGCACCGTCAGCATCAAAGTCACCGACGATAACAATCTTTTGCTGATTAATAACAGCGTTAGCTAAAAGATTGGCCGCTGTATCAATGTCTTTGAGGCTTTTGTAATGCTCTAAAAATTTTGCCTTTGTGTTGACTTCTCCAATATCTCGGACCCCGCGATTTTGAAGGATTCGATTAACAATGGGAGGGTATGAGCTGTTTTCAATCTCATGGACAGAGCTTTTTCGCCTGACAATTTGCAATTGGATTTTCCTGTCTTAAACTTTTTGGATGTACAGTCGCTGAACCGTCTCATTATATTAATTACAAACCAATAAAATGAGAATAAGCGGGTTTCGTTCTTTGTCTAGTTACTATCAAGCGCTGTTTCATTGCTATTTTTCTATATTGTAACGTGCACTTAATCAGCTGGGCTAGTGTAGATTTGAGAATTCTACCAAGACAATAACACCGGAATGGTCTGGGAGGTTCTCAATGGTAATATCTCCGCGATGATATCGTGCAATAATATTGGCAATATACAAACCCAAACCAAGATGAGACTGCTCTGAACTGGTCGATTTTCGAATCGAAATCATCGAATTCAAAAGCTGACTATTCATATCATTGGGTAAAATAGGCCCAATGTTAGTGATGCTCAGTACCCATTTCCCTGAGCGTTTAAAAAATCGCATAGTGATGTCGGAGTCCTGTTTTTTAAATTCCTTTGCATTGCCCACTATTTTATCAAGCATTTGTGCAAACATATCAGGAGAGCCACATATCTCAATTTCTCTCTGCGCAATATCTTGTGAAATATCTATGAGCAAATTTGCTGAGGGATAGGTCATGTTGTAACCTTCAACGTAATTTTTGAGTAATGAAACTAGGTCAAAAGGCTCAGGCTCATTGTACTCAATAGTTTGCTCAAGTCGTGTTGCTTCACTCATGTCATTTAAAGTTTTGGTTAGACGTTGAATGCCCGATTTCGCTCGCCGAATGTATTCGTCACGATCTGCATCCGATGTGCACATAGCAACATTATCGAGTGAAGAACTCACCACAGCGACTGGTGTGCGCAATTCATGCGATAAACGCGATGCCATGTTCTCCAAATAACCATTATATTGTGACAATTTGGCGAGTACTTGGCTAAAAGAGCGAGACAAATCACCAATTTCATCTGAAGCATGATTGGGTTTGACATGGCCAACGATTCGACCATTAGCGTCAATCGCCGATTCAGTCTCATCTCTTAATTTTGTGATTCGGCTTGATATTCTTGAGGCGAAAAAAAGCAGGACCAAACTGGCAACAACAATCACAAGTAAAATAAAGTGAAATTGTTTTTCCAAGGCTTGGTTTCGCAGACTTCTTATGCCATGAGTGGTTTGCTCGACGACTACTGCCCCCATAACCTGCCCATCGAGATAAATCGGATGCGAGGCCGACAAAATTACGGCTTTGTTATCAGAACTTAATCGCCATAATGTGCTTGGATTGCCGTCTAGAGCTTTTGCAATATCGCTTCCTCTTAGAGAAAACGCATCAGCTAAATCATCGATAAAGTCTCTAGGTGGTTTGGTCAATATTTTGTAATACAAGGGAAACAAGATACGCTCTTCAAGGTATTGCCAAAGTTCGTTTTGCGACTTTTTTTGATTGACTGTGCTACCAATACCACCGGCATCTTGTATATCGCCAGAACGAGCTAAAACACGCATGTGCTTATCAACCACCCACACTCTTGCTCCAGAATACTTTAAACCCGAGACAATATTTTCAATTTCAGGAGATGGCACTAAAACTGTACCTAAAGCTTCCGACTTACTTGGGTTAGCAGTACCCATAACGAGTTCAACTTTGCGCGTAGAGAGGTCGTCAACATCTGAAATGGCAAACGCTATTTTGCTTGACATCATGCCTAGGGGAAATCTTAGCTCCAAGAAATACCCCTCGTCGTGCTGTCTCCACTGTCCTTGTATGCGTGTCTCTAGTGAAACTGCTTGAACTGTATTTGGATCGTCATTTAACCGGTATGCATTTACCCAGCCCTCTTTATAGGGAGAGATGGCATAGCGTTCGAATTCGCCTTTTGCGCTGATCAAAGCGATTTGCACAAAGTCATTTCGGTCAATACGGAGTGAATTTTGAGGGCGATACACCACATTGTCATCGATCACATTAAACATGGCATACAAAAACTTATCATAACGTCCAACCATATGTTTAAAACTCAAGCTTTGTGGCTCGTAAACAATCGTTTGCTCGAGTAAATTTTCAGGTCCATAGTCAATCAAGCGACCAGTGTATTCCTGCCAATCTTGTAGGTCACCATCTAGCCGAATGGGGTAATCAATTTGATGAGCGTATAAATCTTTTCCTGGCCTTATACTGCTTAAAAAAGCCGACTGCTTATCAAATAAGGAAGGACGTTCGTGCAAAACGGTTGCCACTGCCCGAGCAGTGCCAACTAAGGTTTGCTCTTGTCCAATACGCAAATAGGTCTCCAGTTGCCAAACATATTGGTAACTTAAATAGGGCAAAATCAACAAAAACGAAGCGAAGAACAAAAGCTTGGCTTTGAGAGTTATGCGCAGTTTCTTCATTCACTCGGCTTCCATCGATAGCCCATTCCATAAACGGTCTCAACGTGGTCAAAACTTGGATCAATGGCCATAAATTTTTTACGTATTCGCTTTATGTGAGAAGTGATAGTAGTATCGTCGACGACCATTTTTGATTCATCCATCAAATTCTGGCGGGACTTAACATGCCCAACGCGTCTCGCAATGGCATGAAGCATCCAAAACTCTGTCACAGTCAAGTCAACCCTCGAGCCTTTCCAGTTTACGCTCATCCTATTAGTATCCATTTTAAGCTCGCCAGCTAATAAGAAATCACTGGATTGTTGAGGCGTTGCTAATAATTCTGTTCGTCTAAACAAGGCAGAAATACGCGCCAATAAGTGCGGCAAGCTGATATCTTTTGTTAGATAATCGTCTGCGCCCATTCGCAAACCGCATATCGTATCGAAATCATTGTCTCGCGCGGTGAAAAATATGATGGGTAAGCTGCTCGACTTCGCCCTAAGCTTTTGACAAATGGCGAATCCTCCGTCGATATCATCTCCTAAACCAATATCAATAATGGCTAGATCTGGTAAGGCTAAGTCAAATGCAGATTCGGCTTGCGCCCGGTCAGCATAGGCTGCGACGGAGTAACCTTGGCGAACTAAGGCTGATACATAGTTATCTCTGATGTCTTGTTCATCTTCAATTAATGCTATTTGTTTGGTCATCTAAAACGCTTAACTTTAAAAGGTCGCTTGAGTATTCACTATTTCATTGAAGATAAAAACCCTGACTGGGCAATTTCCATATTTCTGCCACATTTGACCATCACATTGCCATTTTTGCTCCCCAAAAAAGCCTTTTTTTTACGCTTAACTAGTAAGCGTCAAAACAAACAACCCTTTTGGAGAAAACAATGAAAAAACTAATATTAGCTACTACTCTTTCTATTATCTTAAGCTCAGCAAGTCAGTATGCGTTTGCCGCACATTCGAAAAACAAAGATATTGAAGAAAGACAAAAAGAACAGAAAGTTGAATTAATTGGCTTAAGTTCGGGGGCGGTAACAGGCGCACTAATTGGCGGTCCAGTTGGCGCAGTAGTCGGAGGCTTATTTGGTGTATTTATCGCTGACGATATGAATGGCGACAAACAATATGAACGTGTTCAGACCGAACTAGTGCAAGCAAATAGTAAAATTGAAGCACAACACTCACAACTACTCGCGTTTGAACGTAACTTGGAAGAATTGGAAAGACAGCAATTAATACAACTTGCGTCATTAGAAGATGAAGAAAACACTGCAATTGAGCTATTAAATGGCTTTGAGGCTAATATTCAATTTAAGACCTCTTCAAGTGATATTGCATCTCTTTATCACATACAACTTTCAAAACTTGC
Organism: Glaciecola sp.; assembly: GCA_965658765.1. Classification (GTDB taxonomy): domain Bacteria; phylum Pseudomonadota; class Gammaproteobacteria; order Enterobacterales; family Alteromonadaceae; genus Glaciecola. The sequence continues at coordinate 29,032 of CBFHTO010000018.1, forward strand.
AAAATTGATGAAAGAAAATCCTGAGATCAGCGCCAAAGTTATAGGATACGCAGATCAGAGAGGTGACAGTCAATACAATCAAAATCTATCATTGCAACGCGCAGAGTCAGTACAGCACTTTTTGATTGAAGCTGGTGCAAAGAAAGATCAAATTGTAGCAAAAGGTGCCGGAGAAGTTACGGGAGACCTTGCCGGAGCAGATAGTCAAAATGCAAACCAAAAACCAATAAACGCTTGGGCAACTAAACCTACGCCAACGCCAACGCCAACGCCAACGCCAAAAAATAGTACCGTAATTTCCAAGGCAAACACCTTAAATACCACGCATGTTTCACACGAAGATTTGTTCTTTGCTAGAAACGTCAATATTCAGATACTGCCAAGAAAACAGCAACTCACTGCTTCCAACTAAGTTAGTTCTCACAAGCCAGCGTCGGTTTTATCACGGCGCTGGCGTTTAATAATGTTCAGGCAAATACCATTACAAAACTACAACGAATTCTGCTTTTTCTTACTGCTTGCTCAGTCCTTATTTTCGTATTGAGTCACGTTTACTCGAAGCCGGTCGCCTCCGAATCAAAAACGAGCTCAAACGATTTACAAAGTCAGGGACTCGTCCCTGCCATCCATATAAATCAGGGAAATTCAAAGCTGTCAGTTTCTAATCAACCGCAGACTAACACCATTAAGGTCGTAAATAACATTTATCAAACAACACGAGGAAACCTTTATTTAGAAGCACCAGTAGAGTGGATATATCACAAACGGGATGCTCAAGGACTCGATGGCGAACGCATTATGCAAAATCAAAAGCATAATGCCTCTGATGTGGACCAAGATATGCCCTTGAGCCAACAATCAGCCTCTAGAGGCTACATAGAAGCACAACTTATTAAAACAAAAGCAAAAATAGACATTCAAGGGCCCATTGCTAGAACAACCTTCAAGCAAGTATTTAAAAACCAAACCCCTTTTGAAGTCAGCGGACGCTTTTTGTTCCCCTTACCTGAAAATGCAAACGTTGATGCCCTAACTATGCGTTATGGCGACCGCAGTATCATTGGAGAAATCCAACCTAAACAAAGAGCAATAAACATGTTCAATCAAGCCAAATTAAAGGGTCAAAAAGCGGCCTTGCTTGAACAAGTAAGGCCGAACATGTTTGTCAATTCTCTTGCCAACATCCCTGCTTACAACACTATAGAAATTGAAATTGAATATCAGCAACTGATTAAACAAGAGCAAAACACGTATAGTTTTCGCTTACCTCTCAGCATAACGCCCCGTTATCATTCAAAACTCAGTCAAGCGGTCGATGACGACACCAACAAGATTCAAGATACAGTGCAGTATTCACCTAGTAACATGGACCTAAGCGTGACTATTAACACCGGCTTACCCTTAAGCTCAGTACGAAGTGAGCACCACAAAATTAACACACGTAATATTTACGACACGGTGTATCAAATAGACCTAGATAAATCTTTTGAAAGCAATAAAGACTTTGTACTGCACTGGCAAATGTCGCCAAGCCATATGATTAAAGCTTCTCATATCTCAAGCTCAAGCGAAGAAAGTAGATACGGTATCATCAATATAATGCCACCGAAGCAAGATACAATTAAAAGTAAACGTATTTTAACCTTGGTATTGGATAACTCAGGCTCAATGGTCGGAGATTCAATTGAGTATGCGAAACAAGCAGTCGCAATGGCAATTGATGATCTAAACAATGACGACTACTTCAATCTAATAAAGTTTAATGATCATGCTTCTGCCGTTTTCTCTCAAAATATGCCTGCTAACGAGTCAAACAAACAAACCGCAATGAATGCGCTTGCACATATTCAAGCTGAAGGCGGCACTGAAATGTATCAGGCCATGGATTACGTATTTGAGTTTCAAGACACACAAAAAGAAACCCACTTACATCAAATTATTTTTGTCACTGACGGCGCAATCAGTAATGAGTATGCTTTGATGAAGTTAATCACCCGCAGTTTAGGCAACTCTCGTTTATTTACTGTCGGGATAGGAGGTGCTCCGAATGGCTTTTTTATGAAAGAAGCTGCGCTGATCGGCAAAGGCTCCTACACTTTCATTGGCGACACGTCTCAAATCAAGCCACTGATGAAAAATTTACTGAATAAGATAAAGTCACCCGCCCTGACCAATATCCGTTTGAAAGTCAGCCCCGAATCTATTGCCGATAGTATCGAATATTTTCCGAAGCCGATGCCTGATCTCTATGCCAATGAGCCTTTGCACATCAGCTATAAAATTCCAAATTCCTCTTTACCAAAAAATTCAAAACTTTTATTCACCGTTGAAGGAGAGTTTTTAAGTCCTACGGCAAGTCAACAGCTAAGGACAAGAAAATTTGTGCAACACCTCGACGATTTTAAATTAGCAAAGGAGACATCGATTGAAAAACACTGGGCTCGACAAAAACTCGAACACTTACGTCGCCAAAAGTATACCCTCAACCTTGGTAAATCACTGGACAAAAAAAGTACATCAAGAATAGATGAGCAAGCACTCAATGTTGCCATGCAATATAAGCTACTAAGTTCATACACCAGTCTGGTCGCCATCGACTATTTAATGGCAAGCTCGAGCAAATCAAAAGATAACTCAAGTGATAAGGAAGCCTCGTTTGCTCAAGCAGCCCGTGTAAAAAAAATGCACGCGACATTGCCTCAGACAGCAACTAATTTTTATGAAAAACTGGCATATGGCATATGCTTACTTATCATGTCCGGCACAGCTTTTATTTACCTTTATCGCGGCGAAGCGGATAGCCGTAAACGAATAAAACAAGTTGCTTCAAAGCTATGAATGCCATAGTGCACAGGATTAAAAAAATAAGTCAAAAAGTCATGTATTTTAAGCTTCTTGTACTATTTTTATCTAATAATAAGGCGCGTGCAGCCCGAATAGCCCTAGCTTCAAGCTTACTGCTTATATCTACAATGTATTTGGCGCAGGCATTTTACATTCCAATCAAAGCGATGGCGGCACAAGTGTTGATGGGCATCGCTTTTGAGCGCCCAATACAAGACGCTCGTCCATGGCCATGGGCGGATACAAAGGTCATTGCTAAATTAACTATAGGTGACGAACAGCACTACTTATTGGAGCACGCGTCTCTTCGAAATTTGGCTTTTGGCCCAGCAAGAATATCCACCAGCGCTAAGGTAAATGAGGACGGAAATATTGTTATAGCAGGGCACCGAGACACTCACTTTGAGGTACTTCAGCACGCAAAGCTAGGTGATATCATTTTGCTTGATACTCGAACAAACACGCGAAGGTTTGAAGTAATGGACCTCGCGGTTATAGATGAAATGAACACTTCAATTATAGACAATAAGCAGGTAAATACACTGACACTAGTTACCTGCTACCCCTTCTTTACGCTTAATTCCAATACACCCCATCGCTTCGTTATAAGAGCAGTCGAAATATGATTGGATGAACTAGACTATGGAAAAGCTATGGACTGATGCTTTTAAGGGCCTCAGCCAGCATTGGCGCTGGGTTGTACCCACGGATTAAGCTACCATCCGGCATGACGATGTTAGGGGTTCCATTCACGCCTATTTGTTGACCAAAACGGTAGTGCTCAGCAACTTCATTCTCACAAGAGGCACTACTCACTTGCTCACCTGCTTTTGCGTCAGTGATTGCTTCTTGTTGATTTTCTGAACACCAAATCGATACCGTGTCTTTGTAAACCTGCGAATTTAAACCAGCTCTTGGCCACGCTAAGTAACGCACGGTAATCCCAAAATCATTTAATTGGTCCATCTCATTGTGTAACTTTCTACAATAACCACAAGTTGCGTCAGTGAAAACGTTAATCACGTATTTTTCGTCATCTGCCTTGAACTCAATGGCAGAGTCTTTAAATTTTCCAATCCCGTCAAGACGCATACCTTGAAGCGCCATTTCGGTTTCATCAATAATAGCGCCCTTAATATTATAGACACGAGCTTGCAAGAAAAACTCTGCGTCATCGCTGACGTAAAACAGACCTCGGTCCGTTGTAATTTGCTTAAGGCCTGGCACGGGAGAATCACTTATAGCGGTAATGGTAAGGCTAAGTTTTTCTGACAAAGTCTTGACAAGAACATCTTCATTCAATGGTTTTTGCTGAGCATTAGAAAGCACTGCGATGCACATTAGGGCAGACGCCAGAATGATTTTGGATATATGCAATACGCTAAAGGGCGTGAAAAATCTGTTTTTTAAATTCATTAATGTTTTCCAATTAAACTGCTTAAACTAGAAGACCTATTATTTGCGTAGAATACTTCAATTTTTTTAACTATTTTTGATTATAACGTGAATAAAGCAGTGATACGTATGAAATAATGATTAAGGGCAAAATACAAAGCGTTAATTGACTAAGCCCTAGGATGATGTTCATCAATAAGGGTTTTCAATCTCTGCTTAGCAATATGCGTATAAATTTGCGTGGTAGATAAATCAGAATGTCCTAATAACATCTGTACGACTCTCAAGTCAGCGCCGTGATTTAAAAGATGAGTTGCGAACGCGTGCCTAAGCGTATGTGGCGACAGTTTCACCTTTATCCCAACCTGCTTTGAATAGAGTTTAATTCGGTGCCAAAAGGTTTGCCTAGTCATGGTCTGCCCACGTTTACTAGGGAATACAGTATTGGTTGGCTTGACTAAAAGCTCTGGCCGAGCAAACTTCAAGTAATTCTGAATAGAATCAAGCGCAGTTTCACCCAATGGGACAAGGCGTTCCTTGCCACCTTTACCCGTTACCCTTATCACTCCTTGTAATAGACCCAGTTCATTCATCTGCAAATTCACGAGTTCACTAACGCGAATGCCGGTTGCGTATAGAACCTCCAACATAGCCTGGTCTCGCATAGAAATTGGATCATCGCCACTAGGAGCAGCCAGTAGCTCATTTACTTGTTTTTCAGTCAACGAAGTCGGCAGATACTGCGGTAGCTTCGGGTTTTGGATATCTGATATTGGGTTAGTATCTCTATATTTTTGACTAATGAGAAACACATAAAAAGCCCGAGTAGATGATAGCATTCTTGCTGTGGATCGTTGGCTTATCTGTTTTTCTTTGCGCGTTTCAAGATAGGTTCGCACATGCGTTGTCGTTGCATCTAGTAAGGAACTATCGGGGCAGTATTTTTGCAGAAACAACGCAAAGTGAGTGAGGTCGCGTTTATAAGCGCTAACCGTATTTTCACTTAGACCTTTTTCAATCCACAGTGTATTCACAAACTCGTCAATTAATGATTGATTTTCAGACCAAAGTTTCGCTTTTTGATTCTTGCTTGTTTTCGTTTGCGCTGTCACCATAGTACGTCGTTAGTTTTCAAATTACCTAACTATGATACCACTGACACATGAAATTGCGCACGCAATCTTGTCGGGCTTTAATCGTCATTATCAAACTTTTAGCTACTTCACTGAAGGCGCAAGAAAAAGATTTGAAAATTGTGATTGGAGAAGCGTGCAAGAAAATTCAGCATTAAGAATTCAGTCTTACGATGAAAAGGTGCAAGACGCCGCCGTTTTGCTTAAAAATCGCTTTGGCTTAAAAACCTTGGACGACAACATTTGGCATTGGGTCAAAGACGCTTACATAGAACTCCTTCAAAAGCATACACAGCCTGAACTCGCTGAGAGCTTTTTCAACTCACTGTTTTGCACAATGTTTGATCGCCGGTATTACAATAATCACAACATTTTTGTAAAAACCACTATTGATCCCCAGCGTTTGTATCATGCCGAGGAACATTTAAACTTTTCTTTAAAAGAGTCGCCTCAGCAATGTTTTAAAGACATTTTACGCTCTCTGCCATTGACACGGCCAGTTCCGATTAGCGATACACTGTTAGACCAAATGGTAAATGCCTTAATTGGCCAAATTGGTGACCTGCACGACGGGGCGAAAGTAGATATATTAAAGCCACTTTTTTTCAGAAATAAAGCCGCTTATTGCATCGGGAGAGTCACTAATAATGGTCAGGTTTTCCCCCTTGTCCTCCCGATCCTAAACGAGGAGGATAAGGGGACATACCTCGATTGTCTGATCGCGAACAAAAAGGATGCCGCAGTCATCTTTGGTTTTGCTCGAGCATACTTTATGGTAAACACGCAATATCCAGGAACCATTGTTCACTTTCTGAAAACAATATTACCGTCAAAAACCGCATCGGAGTTGTACACCTGTATTGGGCTTCAAAAACATGGGAAGACACTTTTTTATAGAGATTTTTTAGAACATTTATCACAAACCACCGACGAACTCATCGTTGCACCCGGGATCAAGGGCATGGTGATGGCGGTATTTACTCTCCCCTCTTATCCATTTGTATTCAAACTGATAAAAGATAAGTTTGCGCCACAAAAAGATATGACAAAAGCCACAGTTAAAGAAAAATATCAGCTAGTAAAGCAGCATGACCGCGTAGGTCGAATGGCCGATACTCTTGAATTTTCGTCCGTTGCCTTTCCGAAGAAGCGTTTTAGTCAATCTCTGTTAAAAGAACTACAAGCAACAGTTTCTAGTCAAATTGAGTACACAGAAGATTTTATTATTCTTAAACATGTTTATATAGAAAGACGCATGGTTCCGCTCAATCTATATCTAGACAAAAACGAAAGTGACGAAGAGTGCACAAATGCAATCAGAGAGTATGGAGATGCTATTAAACAGATTGCTGGGGCAAATATTTTTCCGGGAGATATGTTATTTAAAAACTTTGGTGTAACTCGACATGGGCGTGTTATTTTTTATGATTATGATGAAATTTGCTATTTGAGCGAATGCAACTTCAGAAAAATTCCTCCCCCTCGTTACCCAGAGGATGAAATGGCAAGTGAACCTTGGTATTCAGTTTCACCGAACGACATATTCCCTGAAGAATTTTCGTCGTTTTTACTTTGTAATCCTAGAACGCGCAAAATATTCAATAGCCTGCACCCTGAGTTACTTGACGCAAACTACTGGAAACAAAAGCAAGAAAACATTGCCAAAGGAGTATATGAAGACGTTTTTCCATACTCACAAGAGCAGCGCTTCAATCTTTAATATTGAAGTTTAATGATCAAAAACCTCGTTTTTCTTTAATCAATTCGTAAGCAGCTTGAATGTCTTGAGTTTTATTTTTTGCAAGTTCCAGCGCTTGCTCTGGCAAGCCTTTTGCCATTAATTTGTCTGGATGATGCATCGACATTTGGCGCTTATATGCTCGTTTAACCGCTTTATCATCAACATTTTGTGTGATACCCAAAATTTGATAGGCATCTGACAAATTATCCTTAGCGCTCGAACGGCTGTACTGATCTTGATGTGAGCTGTTGTTAGTTCTGTTTCTGGAGCCTGACCTAAAGCGTCTTTCTGCTTCAAAGGCACTTAATAAAAAGTGTAAATCTTTACGGCTGAATCCTAGAGCTATAGCGACCTTTTCTAGAACCGTGACCTCAGCGCTACTGACTTTTCCATCGGCGAATGCAGCAGAAATCAAAATTTCCAAGAACACTTGCATAACATCGCGGCGACCATGACTGTGTTGCTTAAAATCCTTCAGCATATCGTCCAAAGGAAAATCTCTCTCTTTACCATCTCTGAACGCTTGCTGAGCCTCTTTACGAGTATCTCCCTTAAGTCCCATTTGGTCCATCAAGGCACTTGCAATACGAATTTCTTCTTGAGTAACCTGACCGTCAGCTTTGCTAATATGCCCAAGTGCAGAAAACAGGGCATGAAAAAATATCGCCTGTTGCTTCAAGTCACTGTGCGATGAAAAAAATCGCGCGAAACCTCCGTTCTTGCGAAAATCACGAGCGTAATTCAAATCGAATATGTGACCTACAATCAAACCGAGTATTGCGCCAGGCAACTTCAGAATCGCTAAACCGATAATCAGGCCGATAACTTTGCCGTAAAATGTCATAACTTATTAATGTTTACCATAATGAAAATCTCAGAGTTTCCTCTGTTTGATGGAGGTATCTACACTACCTACATCAAACGCTTTGACACCATTTACTACACAATATCATGCTATCAGTTCATCATTCCCATGAAAATATGATATTGATCGCGTTTTTTGCATAATTTTAGGGCTTTTTTCTGGTATTTCACGCTATAAGCTTTAGACTTATCAACGATAATTTTCGTAATATGCTGTTCTTTGAATATTGTTCTTTGATTATATAAGTACACCTGTCGGACCAACTCTTTATTAATGCGCCATTCTAATCTATTTCAAATAATTATTATCTTTAGTGTCCTAAGCTCGTTGGCAGTGCCATCAGACGCTCAAGAAATAGGCGCCTGCCCTGCACTTGGCTTTGAATTTGAAGCCCCTAAAATTGCAAACGGTCAAATCATCATAACCTCGCGAACCGCGCAAGTCGTGAAGAACGAACTTGCCGTGTTTACTGGCGAAGTCTCCATCACAAACGAATCTTCGATAATCACAGCGAACCGAGCAAATATTCTAAACAATGGCCGGGAAATTAGTGCTCAGGGTAATGTGCAATACACAGACAGGTTATTGCAAGTAAATAGCGAAGCAGTAGAACTCAACAGCACGCTCAAATTACTTCAAATGCAACAAACTGATTATCAATTACAAGGCATCAATGGCAGAGGCGGGGCTGATTTACTGTCTATCTCGCAAGAAAGGGGCGTAACCTTAGAAGATGTATCTTTTACCACTTGCCCTGCTAACTCAGAAGACTGGAAGATCAAAGCTTCAGAAATATCGATTGAAAAAGATAAACCGTTTGGTGAAGCATACAATACTCGTTTTTACATCGCAGACATTCCGGTTTTTTATTTGCCATATTTTGCTTTCCCAATAACGACAGCGCGACAATCTGGCTTTTTGTTTCCACAATTTGGCAGCTCAACAAGCACTGGGATCGATTGGGAACAACCATTTTATTGGAATATTGCCACCAATATGGACGCAACTTTTTCTACGCGCCTTATGACCAATAGGGGCTTGCAGTTAAAAACAGAGTATCGGTACTTGTTTGAAAATCACGCTGGTGAATTGCAACTAGAATATTTACCGAGCGATAATGATAGAAGCGAAGATAAAAAAAGGTATTTTTATCGCTATACACACCGAGGTAAACTCAACGAGAACTGGTCAATTGCAGCAGATATCAGTGATTTGAGTGACAATAATTACATTATTGATTTAGGCTCTGATTATTACAGTCAGGCGGATACCCATTTATATCGACAAATTGGGCTTGCCTATGCCTCAGATCAGCTTGATTTTTCGATGTTTATTCGAGACTTTTCAACTATCGGTTTAGTCGTCGACAATTATAGAGCGTTACCTGAAGCGAAGTTGCGCTACACAAATAAAGTGAACGAATTTGTCAATTTTGATGTGCGCTCTGAACTTGCCTACTTCGAAAATGATGATATCACGCAGCCTAATGCACTGAGGTTTCATGTTGAACCGTCATTTAGTATTCCTTATCAAAAAGCGTGGGGCGAATTATTAGCCGAAGTGAGCATTTTACACACGCAATACAGACAAGATTTGAAAGACCAAGACAGTCCTTTAGATGAGAGTGTTAGCCGCACCTTAGGACAAGGGAGATTATTTGGGTCTTTGATTTTTGAAAAAGAACAACGCCTATTAAATTCCGATTACCTGCTAACCCTAGAGCCAAAAGCTCAATATTTATATACGAGCTTTGAAGATCAGTCTAATATTGGGCTATACGATTCAACTGCGCTGTTAACCAACTTCACTAATCTCTTTAGAGGCCGAGAATTTACCGGTCTCGATCGCATAAATGACAACAACCAATTTACCTTAGGCGCGAGCTCTCGATTGATCGATGAAGATAACCAGGAGGTTTTGATTGCTAGCGTGGGACAAATATTTTATGTTGAAAACGCTGAACTAATCGACAGTTTGCAAGAAGGGAACCGCTCCTCTATTGCAGGTGAAATTGATTGGCGAGTGAACCAAAATTGGTTTTTACACTCAGATATCCAAGTCGGCAATCAATCAAGTAGAGTTGAACGAAGTAGTTTTTCGACTGAGTACCGACTAAGTGAAGATAAATTTGTTCAACTAAACCATCGCTATATCAGAGAATTGTCCAGCGAGAGAATTAACCAAGTTGGCTTTTCGGCCAGTTGGCCAATTAACAAAGATTGGCATTGGGTTGGTCGCTATTACCGCGACGCAGAACGCTCTCGTAGTATCGAAACCTTTTTTGGTCTCGAGTATGAGTCGTGTTGTTGGGCTTTGCGCTTAACTTATCGTCGCCACTTAGCCACTCGCTTCAATAATAATGGTTTACGCAATTTAGATGAATTTGACAGCGGTATTGCGTTACAATTTGTGTTTAAAGGGATGGGAAGTTCTAAAAAGACGTCTGAGATGCTCAATCAAGGATTGTTCGGATACCGACAACCATTCGTATTAAATTAAGTTTTTAAAATATAAGAGTAAGTATGAAAAAGATATTGCTAATGTTAGCTATGAGCGCTGTATTGTGGTCACACAGTGATGTAAGTAACGCTCGACAGTTATTGGACAAAGTAGCAGTCATTGTCGACCAAGGCGTAGTGCTCCAAAGTGAAATTGATGAGTTGGTAGAGAGTGTTAAAGCGAACGCTGTAGCAAACGGACAAGCATTACCTTCAGAGCGTGCGCTTCGCACCCAGGCAATTGAACGCCTGATACTAGAGAACCTCCAAAGCCAAATGGCTGAGCGCATGGGAATTCAAATTAGTGACCCGCAATTGGATCAAACAATCCAGAATATCGCAGAGCGCCAAGGGATCGATATGGCTCAGTTCAGAAACGAACTGCGGAATCAAGGCATTGGATATGAAGTTTATCGTGAGCAAATCAGAAAAGAACTAATTACAGGTGAAGTTAGACGAGCAAACGTTCGCAGACGCATATACATCACTCAGCAAGAAGTTGATACCTTGATTAAAGTATTGAACGAGCAAGGTGAACAGCAAGCTGAATACCAACTAGGGCATATCCTTATCGGTGTGCCAAGCGGAGCAAGCGAAGCTGAAGTTGCAGCGTCTAGAGAACGCGCCGAAAAAGTACTTGAACTACTCAACAATGGTTCTGATTTTGCAAAAATTGCTATTGCATCATCCTCTGGCGCAAAAGCCCTCGAGGGTGGCGATATGGGGTGGATGAACATTAACTCGATGCCTACATTATTTGCAGAGGCTGTTGCAGACAAACGCAAAGATCAAATAATTGGTCCGATTCGCAGTGGTGCCGGTTTTCATATTCTGAAAATCGCAGACACCCGAGGAGTCGAGATCGTCGAAGTTGAAGAAGTAAAGGCACGACACATTTTAATAAAGCCGTCGATTATCTTGAGCGATAGTAAAGCACAATCAATGCTAAGTGAATTTAAAACTCAGCTCGCAAATGGCGAGGCTGACTTCGCAGAACTAGCTAAAGAATATTCTGAAGACCCTGGCTCTGCCCTAAAAGGTGGTGAGCTTGGCTGGGCAGATCCAAATATTTATGTTCCAGAATTTAAAGACACCTTGGCATCTATGTCCATAAATGAGTATAGCGAACCAGTTAGAACTCAGCATGGCTGGCACTTGATTCAACTGCTAGATAAACGAGTAGACGATGCCACAGAAAAGCGTAAAGAAGATAGAGCATATCAGTTGATTTACAATCGAAAGTTTCAAGAAGAAACAGACGCTTGGTTACGAGAAATGCGCGGTCAAGCCTACATCGATGTATTGGATGAAAATGCCTAATAAGCTTATAAAACTCGCTGTGACGCCGGGCGAACCCGCCGGTGTCGGTCCAGACTTAGTCATTGCGCTTGCCCAGTATCAATGGGAAGCGCAATTAGTCATATTCGCCGACTTGGATATGTTGCGCCAACGGGCCAAATTGTTAAACGAAAAAATCACATTTTTAGAATATTCGGATAATAGCGACTATTTACAAAAACCTGGTGAATTACTCGTTCGGCATATCCCTTGTAAAGCCGATGTAGTGGCAGGTGAATTAAACAGTGAAAATGGGCACTACGTTGTTGATACCTTGCGTTTAGCTTGCGAAGAAAACATACAAGGTGAATTTGATGCTGTGGTTACAGGTCCTGTTCATAAAGGCATTATTAATGATGCGGGTGTATCGTTCAGCGGTCACACTGAATATTTTGCCCAGCAATCAAACACCGCTGACGTAGTAATGATGCTCGCGACCGACGGCCTAAGAGTATGTTTGGCAACGACTCATATACCTCTAGCATACGTCAGCAAAGCTATTACTCCAGAGCGTATTGAAAAAGTTATTACCATTATGCACAACGATTTACAGTCTAAATTCGGTATTGAAAAACCGGCTATTTATGTCTGTGGTTTAAATCCTCACGCTGGAGAAAATGGTCACTTAGGAAAGGAAGAAATCACTGTGATTTCGCCGACCCTAGATAAACTTAGAGAAACCGGTATGGATTTACTCGGTCCATTACCAGCAGATACGATATTTCATCCCAAGTATCTTGAAAAAGCGGATGCTGTGTTAGCAATGTATCACGACCAAGGTCTTCCTGTATTAAAATTTAAAGGTTTTGGTAACTCTGTCAATATTACTCTAGGACTTCCATTCATTAGGACTTCGGTTGATCACGGAACGGCGACAGACCTTGCTGGCAGTGGCGAAGTTGATTCTGGGAGCATGGCAAGAGCCTTAACCAAGGCCATTAAATTGGTGAAAAAAAGCCGTGAATAAAACGCATTTAGGCCATACTGCCCGCAAACGTTTTGGGCAGAACTTTCTCCACGATGACTATATTATTGACAAAATCGTCAGTGCTATATCACCCAAAAATGGAGAAAATCTCGTAGAGATAGGACCTGGCTTGGGCGCGTTAACTGAACCAGTCGCCGAACTGGTCGATCACCTTAGTGTGATTGAATTAGATAGAGATTTAGCAAAACGCTTGCGTTCTCATCCATTTATACAAGACAAATTACAAGTCATTGAAAATGACGCGCTAAAATTCGACTTTGCAAGCTTAGGAACAGAAAAACAATCGCTAAGAGTCTTTGGTAATTTACCCTATAATATTTCCACACCACTAATGTTCCACCTATTCAAATATTGTGAATATATTAAAGACATGCATTTCATGCTGCAGCTCGAAGTGGTGAATCGCCTTTGTGCCACACACGGTGATAAGAACTATGGTCGCTTGTCTATCATGGCACAGTACTATTGCACTGCAACGCCTGTGGTAATGGTACCTCCAAGTGCTTTCAAACCACCTCCAAAAGTCGACTCTGCCGTGGTTCGCTTAGTCCCGCGAGATAAACCCTTAGTAGATGTAAAATCGTTGCCATTACTCGAAAAAGTAGTCGCGACGGCTTTCAACCAACGTCGCAAGACCATAAGAAATTCTTTAAAAACATTAATAAGCGAGCAAGAACTCGTTGATACTGGCATATTAGCAGAGAGCAGAGCGGAACAACTTAGCATACAGCAATTTGCAGCAATAACAGATAAGGTATTTGAAAAACAACTAGATGAATTCAGTAATTGATATACAGACAATAACAGAATACCTCGGTGTACAAGAGGGCAAATCGAGAAACAATGTGCATGTGTTTAGTTATACCATGAACATTACAAATACTGGAAAAAGCGAAGTCGAATTAATTAGCCGTTATTGGTTAATTACTAATGGTAACGGTGAAAAAACAGAAGTTGAAGGTGAAGGCGTCGTAGGTGAGCAACCTATTATTGGCCCGAACAAGACCTATACCTACACCAGTGCATCAATGCTAAAAACCGAAGTTGGTACGATGGAAGGTTATTACATTTTTCGTGACACCATAGGCAGTGAATTCAAAGTAGCCATTCCCTTATTTAGTCTAAGCGTCCCAAACAGCGTGCACTAGTGCCCCATGAACTATGTTGTCGGTGATATTCAAGGTTGCTACAAGGGTTTAAAAAAGTTACTGAAAAAAGTTAGCTTTAATCCTAATCGAGACAAACTTTGGGCCGTTGGTGATTTAATCGCTCGTGGTGAACAAAGTTTAGAAACCTTAGAATTTCTGTACGACCTTGGCGATAGTTTTGACACTGTGTTAGGCAACCATGACTTACACCTTATTGCAAGTGCACATGGGATAGCGAAAATCAAAACACAAGACAAACTTGAGCCATTGGTAAATAGCTCACGCTTTTCTACTTATATTGATTGGTTAAGAACCAAGCCATTGGCCTTATCAATCGACAAGCACACACTTATATCACATGCCGGTATTTACCCCTCGTGGTCAATAGCAAAAGCCTTGAAGTTATCTAATGAATTTCAGTCTGAACTAGCTGGCAAAGATTACAAAACCTTGCTAAAAAAAATGTACGGCAACCAGCCCGATCAGTGGTCTAATTCATTGAAGGGCGCTCAAAGGCATCGTTTCATAGTAAACGCGTTTTCTAGAATGCGTTATATCGGTCCCAAAAATTCACTCGAATTCAACATGAAAAGCCATCCGGATAACGCACCAAAAGATTTAACGCCTTGGTTCATGTGCAAAAATGATTGTCTTACCAAACGAGATACGATTTTGTTCGGACACTGGGCATCACTAAATGGTGAAGTGCCAAACAAACTCCCCATTAAGGCGAAGGTCATAGCCCTAGACACGGGGTATGTGTGGGGAAACTGCATGTCTTTATATTGTGTTGAAGATAAAATAACGACACGGCAATTCGCATAATTCGTTAATAAAGGTATTCACACTTTAGTCGATACCCTAACATACCTCAAACATACTAACTAAATTACTGGAGTAAGAATGAACCTTACCGTAGCGATGCGTGTGATTGGAGGCTTTGTTGTTATAAGCTTGTTGTTAATTGCACTAGGCATTTCATCGATCAGCAGTGTTCAAAAAATTGGTTCGGCATCACAAGAGCTAAGTACTGTTGCCTTACCCACTGTGGCGGGAAGCTCGGACCTCAAAGCATCTTTTTTGAATCTAGGAAGACTCACATTTGAAGGCTTCGTTTCACAGTCAAAAGAGACTGTGACATCCATCAAAGAGAAGTATGAAAATGCTCAACAGGTTTTCAACCAAGAGTTCTCTACACTAAAAAATGTTGTACAAAACGATGACGAACTTAGCTCAGCGGTCCAAAAAGTGCAGGTAACTTATGAAGAGTACAGCGGCAATTCGCGCGATATGTTTTCATCTCACCTCAAATATATTGAATCAAACAACACGCTTGACGATATTATTGCTGAATTAGAAGAATCGGTTGACGATGCATCTTCACTCTTATTAGACTTCGCTGACTTAGACGAAGTGAGTCAATCAAGTAGCTTACAAAGTGCTGCCAATCTCTCGGAATCGTTTGAATCAACTTTACTATCGTTGTTAGCTAGTAGTACTGAATTTAGAAAAACTCAAACTTCCTCTAGGGCCGAACTTCGTCAAAAGGACGTTGAGGTTATCTTACAGCGAGCATTAAGTCAGTCTGAAGACATAATGCAAGCAGCGAATGGTCAAGACGACTCTGGAATGCTCGACGAAGTTGCTGAGTTAATGGAAACAATAAACACACTTATTAGCTCTGCTAGCGGCTTATTAAACGAAAAGTCTTTACAATTGCAGGCAGCCAGCGATGCTTCGAAATTTCTTAAATCGTCAGAAGACAACATTACACTTGCCCTGACGAAACTAGAATCACTTAATAAGTTAGCTGACTCAAAAGCCCTGTCAGTTAAGAACAGCGTGGCATCACAAACATCAAGCAGTACTACAACCGTCGTTGTTGTAATTATCTTCTCACTTATTGTGGCTACAGGCATTTCATATATAAGCGTAAGGGCTATTACGCAACCACTCTCTAGAGTAAATGAGTTGTTGAAGATAGCTTCTTCTGGCGACCTTACGCATCGTTTAGATGAGTCTTCTCAAGATGAGTTTGGTTTATTAGCGAAAAACTGTAACTTCTTAATTGATAATTTAAAGCAGCTTATTCACACAATCAATCAACGAGCCGACCAACTAGCCGCTGCCAGCGGACAGACTTCAAACGTTACAAGGCAAACGACTGATTCAATTGAAGACCAAAAATCTCAGATTTCACAAATTGCAAGCGCAACGACTGAGCTGCACACGACTTCAGAAATGGTTTCCGAAAATGCTGAGGATACCCGTAAACAAATAAAACATGCTGAAATTGAAGCTGAGAACGTCAAAAGCATCTCAAATGATAATAAAACTACCATCCAAGTACTTGCCAAAGATGTGCAAGAAGCCGCGGATGTTATTAACCAATTACACCAAGACAGCGCTAGTATCGGAGGGATATTAGATGTAATTAGAGGCGTTGCGGATCAAACAAACTTATTAGCCTTGAACGCAGCGATTGAAGCGGCTAGAGCGGGTGAACAAGGCAGAGGCTTTGCGGTAGTTGCCGACGAAGTAAGAACACTAGCAAGCCGCACGCAAGAATCGACGCAAGAAATAAACTCAATGATTGAAGTCTTACAGGCAGGTGCTGAGAAGGCTGTTTCGGTCATGAATCAAGGTAAAGAGCAGACGGTTGTTTGTGTAGAAAAAACAGAAAAAGCCGGTGCTGCGCTGAACCTGATTACTGATGCTGTCCATAATGCATACGAAGTAAGCGCTCGTATCGAACAAGCTGCTAAAGAGCAATACACGGTATCAGCTGAAATTTCAGAAAGATTAGAAAATATCGTAGGGATCGCAGAACAAACAACGCTTGGCGCAAAGCAAACCTCTGACTCTAGCGCTGAGGTAGCAAGGCTTGCGGAAGAATTACAAGAATCTATTGGGCGTTTTAAAGTCTAGTATATACAAGGGTCTGTTGAGCTTTGTCGTATGATTTTGCAGTAAAGGTCAACAGACCCTAAATAATCAATAATTTAAGAATGTGCTCGAATTTATGCAACGCGTATTTATTCGCAGAAATTGAGCACTTTTTTATAAATAACTATTCAAATAACGCAGTATGTAGAACCTTAACAGCGTTTTCACTATCGTTCTTGCTCATGACTACTGATAGGTTGTGGACGTTGGCCCCGAAGCAAATCATTCTCAGGTTAAAATCACAAATCGCTGAAAAAATGCGTGACGATACACCTGCCTCACTGTGCATGTTATTCCCAACGACCGTTATTACGTCGAGGTCTCGCTCTACGGACACCTCACATATATTGCTCAATTCTATTAAGGTTTCTTTGTTCATCTTTTCAGAGATTGAGTTAGGTGGGTTATCGAGCGTAAACGACACAGATATTTCAGAGGTAGTGATTAAATCAACACTAAGATCATGCTTTGCAATGATGTGAAATACTCGTTCCAAGAAACCTTGTGCATACATCATTTTAGGTGTCTTTACGGTTACTAGGACTTGATCCTTGCGCCGTGTTATTGCTCGGAATGCTGGCTCATGTTCACATGCTCTTCTAATCCACGTACCGCCCTTTTCCGGTTCTCTGCTTGAGCCGACAAAGACTTGTATATCTTGTCTAAGGGCAGGTTCCATTGTCGCAGGATGCAAGACCTTTGCACCAAAAGTCGCCATTTCAGCGGCTTCTTCAAAGCTTAGTTCTGGTAGTGGACGTGCCTTGTCGGTTATTCTTGGATCAGTAGTGTAAACACCAATCACATCTGTCCAAATCTCACAAGTCTGAGCGCCTAAAGCCTCTGCTAGTAGCGCAGCAGTAAAATCAGAACCACCCCGGCCTAAGGTCGTAGTTCTGCCCTGCTCATCTGCGCCAACAAAACCTTGTGTCACAACAATAGAGTTGCTTAGTTCGGGCATCAAAAGTTGTTGTGTCAAAAGACGTATGCTTGCCAAATCTGGACTGGCCTCGGTAAACCTCGAATCGGTTCTCATTACCTTTCGAACATCAAAATTTATTGCCGAAGCGCCCTTTTCACGCAATATCGCTGCACACAATAGGGATGACATACGTTCTCCCATAGAAAGTAGTGCGTCTTTTAAATCATCACTAAAATTAAGTGCTTCGTGTCGAGCGTAGCCCTCTAACTCATCAAGTAAGGCAAATAGTTTATCTTCAACTTCACTTGGCTTTTTTAAGTCGTTTAGGATTGCAAATTCGATCTTACGAATACTTTCGATGACATCACTTATTTGGTCTTGAGTAAGCGCCGTGTTAGCAAGTAAAACTAAATGATTTGTTACTCCCGAGGCTGCACTAACAACCATTACTTTGGTAGAAGAGTTATTGATTACTATATCGGCACAGTTACATATAGTCGCGTAGTTAGCTACGCTAGTGCCGCCGAACTTTGCGACATTTAACGAATTTTGCATATGAGGTCCTTAAGATGATGTCAGCATAATTAAGAAGGTAGTATATTTACGGTAGGTCGGTGACAACATCACCCGGCTTAAGACCATTTTTATCAAACCAACCCTTGTTCATTTCTAAGGCATACAATACTGGCTCGGTCGACCGAATTGCAGTAAGGTCGTGTGGCACAAGTTGGAATATATTAATAATCTCACCGCTTTTATTTATATACGCTAAGTCTAAAGGGATAAAGGTGTTCTTCATCCAAATACTACCAATTTTACTTTGGTCGAATTTGAATAACATCCCACAGTCATCGCATAAAGAACGACGATACATCAAACCTAAAGCGCGCTCATTTTGCGTATCGGCATATTCTACCCTCAGCTCTTTATCTCCAATGCGTAAGGCAATCTTATCGTCGTCTTGCGAAACGAGATGTGATGATTTTTCTTGTGAAACATCATATAACGCGAAGGTTTTTGCACTTAATACGCCTAAAATAAGAAAAATACAGAATAGTTGGATCGTTTTCATTACACACCTATTTCTTTATATATTCACTCTAAAATTCGAGTTCAATCTAAAGAATTCAAAGAAAATAGCCAGAATTATTTATAAAAAAAGCCGGGAAACGACATCGTTACCCGGCTTCTGTTTCTTACTTTACTTAGGCAACGTTTAAGGAAGGTATAATATTCGCCTTCGCTTCTGCCTCTGCTTTTGTGAAAGCTTCTAACTGATCGAAATTTAAGTATCTAAATACTTCAGAGCTCATTGAATCAATCTTGTCTGCGTAATCCATGTATTCCTGCTTCGAAGGAATCTTACCAAGAATCGCACCGACTGCCGCCATCTCAGCTGAACATAAGTATACGTTCGCGCCGTCACCAAGGCGATTAGGGAAGTTACGAGTTGAAGTAGAGAGCACAGTCGCACCCGCTAATACTCGAGCTTGGTTACCCATACACAACGAACACCCTGGCATTTCGGTTCTTACACCTGCTCTGCCGTAGATATTGTAGTAACCCTCTTCCATAAGCTGGGCTTTGTCCATCTTAGTAGGAGGAGATACCCATAACCTAGTTGGCAATGTACCACCGAACTGCTCAAGTAATTTACCTGCCGCTCTAAAGTGACCAATATTAGTCATACATGAACCGATGAATACTTCATCAATATCATTTCCTGCTACTTCAGATAAGGTTTTTGCATCGTCAGGGTCGTTTGGACAACATAGGATTGGCTCGTTAATATCTGCCAAATCGATTTCAATAACTTCTGCGTATTCTGCATCTGAGTCAGCTTCCATTAGAGATGGGTTTGCCAACCACTCTTCCATTTTCTGAGCGCGTCTTTCAAGTGTTCTAGGGTCACCGTAGCCTTCGTTTATCATCCAACGTAGCATAGTGATGTTAGAACGAAGATATTCTGCAACCGACTCTTCTGAAAGTTTGATTGTACAACCAGCAGCTGAACGCTCAGCAGACGCATCGGACAACTCAAACGCTTGCTCAACTGTCAAGTCATCTAAGCCTTCTATCTCAAGAATACGACCTGAGAATGCGTTGATTTTGCCTTTCTTAGCAACTGTTAATAAACCTTGTTTAATGCCGTATAAAGGAATTGCGTGAACTAGGTCACGAAGAGTAATACCTGGCTTCATTTTGCCTTTAAAACGCACCAATACAGACTCAGGCATATCCAAAGGCATTACACCTGTAGCGGCAGCGAAAGCCACTAGACCCGAGCCAGCTGGGAAAGAAATCCCCATAGGGAAACGTGTATGCGAGTCACCACCAGTACCCACAGTATCAGGCAGCAACATGCGGTTTAACCATGAGTGAATGATACCATCGCCCGGACGTAAAGATACGCCGCCACGATTCATGATGAAATCAGGTAAAGTATGCTGAGTATCGATATCAACGGGCTTAGGGTAAGCTGCAGTATGACAGAACGATTGCATCGTTAAGTCAGCCGAAAAACCAAGACATGCAAGATCTTTAAGCTCATCTCGAGTCATTGGGCCAGTAGTGTCTTGCGACCCTACAGTCGTCATTTTCGGCTCACAGTATGTGCCAGGACGAATACCCTCAACGCCACACGCTTTACCAACCATTTTCTGTGCTAATGTGAAACCAGCGGTACTGCTTGCAGGCATCTCTGGAACACGGAACAGGCTGCTTGGTTCTAAACCAAGTGATTCTCTCGCTTTTTGAGTAAGACCACGACCAATGATTAAATTTATACGGCCACCGGCACGCACTTCATCAAGCAAAACTTTAGATTTGTAGCTGTATTCAGCTAACACTTCGCCGCTTTCTGAATTCTTGATCACGCCTTCAAATGGATAAATGTCGATAACATCACCCATATTCATTTTTTCAACATCGGCTTCAAAAACTAAAGCACCAGCGTCTTCCATTGTGTTGAAGAAAATTGGAGCTACTTTAGAGCCGATACAAATACCACCGCCACGTTTATTTGGTACGCCTGGTAAGTCTTCACCGAAAAACCAAAGTACAGAGTTAGTCGCAGATTTTCTTGAAGATCCTGTTCCAACCACATCACCAACAAAAGCAACCGGATTGCCTTGTGCTTTGATTGCTTCAATTTGAGCAAGCGGACCAACTTCACCGTGCTTCTCTGGCTCTAGACCATCTCGGGTCATTTTATACATTGCCCGCGCATGCAGTGGGATGTCTGGACGTGACCATGCGTCTGGCGCAGGAGACAAATCGTCCGTATTAGTTTCACCAGTTACTTTAAAAACAGTTGCGGTGATTTTTTCAGCAAGGTCGCTACGCGAAGTAAACCATTCGGCGTCTGCCCAAGACTGCATTATCTCGCTTGCGTATTTATTTCCTGCTTTGTGCTTTTCCTCAACATCGTGAAATGCGTCGAACATTAGGAGTGTGTGCTTCAATTCTTCAGTTGCAAGCTCTGCTAAATCTGCGTCATCCAGAAGCTCTACCATAGTTGCGATGTTATAACCGCCATGCATATTGCCTAATAGTTGAACCGCTGCCTCTTTGCTGATTAGCTGACAAGTATCTTCGCCTTTCGCAATTGCACTCAAAAAGCCGGCTTTTACATAAGCTGCTTCGTCTACACCAGGAGGAACTCGCTCTGAAATTAGTTCAAGAAGAAACGCCTCTTCACCCGCAGGAGGGTTTTTCAATAACTCAATTAGCCCAGCTACTTGCTCAGGATTTAATGGCTTTGGAGGTATGCCCTCTGCTGCACGTTCTTCAACATGCTTACGATAGTTTTCTAACACGTTTTATTCCTCTGTTCGTTGCTGCTTCGTCGACTAGAGTATAGCCAAAGAAAGCGTTTAGAAATTTAAGCGCAAAGTATATCATTTGTGCTCTAAAAATGAATGATAAGAAACGATTTCACGAGTATAACCGATATTCACAAGGATAATTCAATTCGAATAATGAATACACACAGTCAATACTAAAGTGTTAATTGTTAATTGATTTGAGGGATTGTTTCACTTAAGAAAACAGGATGTGCATGCTACTGAGCTACCTTTAGTACTTTGGCACCATCTCCATCGGTGAGAAGGAAAATATCGCCTGCAGAACTTTGCGCAATATCCCGCAATCGATGCTGATTTTCAGTAAACAATACCTTTTCATTGCTAAGATGTAAGGGCGTGTATTCGACAGTGTGCACCTGCTTATATTTGAGCGACGTCACTAATAGTCGGTTCTTTAAACTTGGAAACTTATCATGTTTATAAAGCACCATACCGGAGGGCGCGATAGAAGGAGTCCAATCATAATCAGGCATTTCCATTCCTTCATACTCTTTAAATGGCGTAATCATTCCACCAATGTAGTCTTTTCCATTGGTTATAACAGGCCAACCATAATTTGCACCTTCTTTTATGATATTAATTTCATCACCACCATCCGGACCATGCTCATGCCCAATAACGGTACCATCTTCCAATATTATCAAGCCTTGTGGATTCCGGTGCCCTCTACTATATATACTCGACGCATTGCTCGCTGCTATGTTTTTATTGCCACTCACATTATCAAAGGATAAACCTTTTAAAGACACCTTAATAATTTTGCCAAGCTCTGAATCTTCTAATTGGGCATTCTCTCTGTAATCAAATCCATCGCCTAACGTAACCAGCAAGTGGAATTCGTCCAAAAATCCAATCCTTCCACCAAAATGTACAGGTGTGTCACGTAAACTTCTCTGGGTGAATACTTTCTGAAGGTCTATCACTTTATCTTGCTCTAACTTGACTCTGATAACTTTCAAGCCATTGGCGTCATCGGTCCCATATGAATATGAAAAATACAGCCAAGCATCATTTTTATGGTCAGGCGAAAACGCAATATCAAGCAAACCTCCTTGGCCTTTATTGTATAAGTCCGAGAGCGGTAAATCGAAGCTGTATAGCTTGTTATTCTGTTTACCTTTGATATCGAATACGGATACATGCCCGTTTCTATGAGTTATGAACAATTCATCATTCGACGTCACCTCAATTGCCCAAGACCTTGGCTGCTCACTTATCAACTCATGCAAGACCAGTTCACTGCCCTTGTGATATTTATCATTAATGGTTTGGGTTTTAGCGTCTTGAGATTGAGCGTCTTGAGTTTTAAGCGCTTTAGTTTGAGGTGCTGTAGCATCGCTACTTTGTAAATTTGCGAGCGAGATACGTGGACTCAATGCCAATAGAGAAACAACGAGCAAACTAGCGCCTTTAAATAACGGTGTTAAATTACGCAAGACATTATCCTTGGAAAACTTTTGATAGAATTGACAATGATTTTTACTCTCTAACATTAAAAAAAGCACACTCTTTGTGGCCTTTTAAAGTGAGTTTAAGCTCAATAATAAAGAAAGGTTAATAAAAAAAAAGAAGGAAAACTCACAGACTAAAATGCTTCGTTTGCGTCGGATAATCAGGGCGCAAACGAAGGTTGAGTATATGCATCATTACAACAACATGCCAAGACCTCATCGCGTCGACTTGGGTTTGCCTTTAACTGAGCTAATATGGAAGCAAAGCTGATCTCCATAATAGTTATTGTCAAAGTTACATATTTTCGTTTGTTGCTTTTCTTTAAGCAGCACCCAATTTTGAATTACATTTGGTTTTGATAATTTCATTATGTTTACCTTACTTGTGGATTTAATCTATACCAAAACATTAGCTCAAATATAAAAAATACAGTAACGAAAAAAATAGATAAGCCACATTAACAAAAGCGATTAAGAAATCATTTATCGTTTTTTAAAGGAAATTATAGAGACCTATATACCAAAGGGCTGAATCGTTATAATGTGCAGATAGTTGAAATGATTTTGAGCTTGGAGTCGAAAATTGCTGCGGATTTTTATGTTTTGTTTTTTATGGGTAAGCTTACTGACTGAATCATATAGTTTCGCAAATATCCCGAATCATAGCGATGAAATACGATCGCAAATTGACGATAATGAGATGAGCCGTATTGCTCACCAAATTTATCTAAATGAGACAGGAGGTAAGCCAGAAAACTTAATTTCATGGAACGAAGGTGAACGCTTTTTGTCCCTGGGTATTGGTCATTTTATTTGGTTTCCCCGTGATCTTGATAGCCGCTTTACCGAAACATTTCCTGAGCTAATTACCTTTTTACGTTCAAGAGGGCATTCTATTCCAGCTTGGTTACAAAACGATCTAGACTGCCCGTGGAGTACAAAAGATATGTTCGAGCGCGCAAAAAGCACTCCTAAGTTCCAGTCTCTATACCAGCTTATGCAAAGCTCTTTCGAAGACCAACTGCGTTTCATAATGCAGCGAAAAGAGAGTTCATTGTCGCTTATGCTATCAAATCTTTCGTCAGAAATAGCACAAAAAGAGTTAAAAGCACGGTTCGAAGGACTTAAAAAGACGCCAATAGGACTTTACTCGCTAGTAGATTATGTCAATTTTAAAGGAGAAGGGATTTCACCAAAAGAACGATACGAGGGAAAAGGATGGGGACTTTTACAGGTACTACAGGGTATGGATACTCAAAAATATACGCTCCACGATGCATTTACCCAATCATGCATAAAGGTGCTTAGTGAACGTATACAAAATTCACCACAACGAGAGATTGAAGAAAGGTGGCTTGTAGGGTGGACAAAGCGCTGTGAAACATATTCAAGTTATTCGGATTTTGCGAATGAGTAAGGATGATATCGCTCATTAATTTACTAGGGCATTATGGATTTATATTCGACTATTACAAAAAATAAGAAGATGTCAGAGCATTTAGGTGATGCTCCTGTATGGATTTTTGGCTATGGTTCTTTGATCCATAAAGTAGACTTTCCCTATTTAGAGAAGCGAACCGCGTTCGTTGACGGCTGGGAGAGAAGATTCTGGATGGCTAGCCAAGATCACAGAGGTACTCCAGATAAGCCAGGGCGAGTATTGACTATCCATCCCTCAAAACATGCCTCATGTTTCGGCATTATTTACCTTATTGAGCCTGAAGTCCTTTTTGACCTTGACCATCGTGAACAAAATGGATATCTGAGACAAAAGCTAAATTCGCTGGTCGAGGGTGGGAATAAACAAGAAGTGATTGCCTACATCGGAGACCCAAGTGCACCTGTTTACCGACAAGAATATGACAATCATGTAATTGCGACTCAGATCGTCAACAGCATCGGACCAAGCGGTCCAAATTCAGAGTACCTATATAAACTTGCAGATGCCTTGCGCCAATTTGCTCAGCATGACGAACATGTATTTGATTTAGAGAGGCGTGTTAAAGAACTGCAAGACGTAAGGGATGTCTAAAATTATGTCGCATGTTTTATGCGTCAGTTTGTGTAAGAAAACAAAACTTAGTCTGCATTTTCTCGTAGAAACTCTAAACGAAATCAAATGAATCCCACAAAATGAAATTTATTATCTTAAGCTTCCATTTTTTACTTGCCTGCGTGTTCACATTTGTGACTGCTGTCATTTTTCACTCACAAACCGTATTAAATGGATTAAGCGAAATAGGTATTAGTATTTCAATCAGCGATCGTTTGTACATGCTGTATATGGATTTGATAGGTCTAGCACCAAGTTACTTCCCAATCATATGCTTTACTTTGTTACTTGCTTTTTCAGTCGCCGCCTTAATATCTAGCAAAATACGTAACGTCCCTTCTAGCGTTTTCTTATTAGCAGGCTCCCTTGGGATGTTAAGCTGTTTAATGGCAATGCACCCAATTTTGGATGTAACGCTTTTGGCAAGTGCAAGAAGCTCAAGTGGCATCATTCTACAAATGATTGCTGGTGCCCTAGGCGCAATGTTATTCATCACATTGCGAAAGACGAAAGCATCGTAATCCATGCACAAATTGAAGAATTATTATTTTCGACTTAAGAAGCTTTGTGTTTGTCAAAACAACAAACAGTTAGGAGGAGTAACTATAATAATTGCTTGGGTAATTTGTACCGCATGATAAATTTTCTCAACATCATCAGCTTTGCACTCTTGCTGAGCCTTCCATAGGTCATAGCTCGCTTGCTGGTTTATCTAAGATTTTGCGGTTCCACCAAATGCTTTACTAGTTTTATAGCTACCTTCGGAATAACACTACGACTACCATTAACTATTTCACCTATTGCACTTCTCGTCATACTCAATTTCTCGGCCGTATTTTTATTATTTAACTCTAAAGCTCAAGATAAAGCTCTTTTAAAGTTTCACCGGGATGTGAGGGAGTGAACATGAGCACTAATGAGTCATTATTCATTGAATGAATTTGATTAACGACACTAGCATGTAACAATCCAATGATCTTAATTTGTAAACAGTGTGTTAAAACAAATATCACTGTAAAACCATAACACCAGTTAAACTTAAATTTCTAGCGTGCTTGAGGAGTAGACGTAAATGATTCCAGAGAATATTAATAGCCTTGCGGATTATATAGAGGCAACATTTTTAAAATATGCGGACAGACCTTGTTATAACGCAATCGGACAAACAAAATCGTTCGAGGAAATGAATAATCTATCGGGTAAGTTTGCAAACTTCCTGCTAAACAAGACATCTCTGCAACCTGGCGATAGAATTGCCATTCAGTTGCCTAATTTAATTCAGCACCCTATCGCGGTGTATGGCGCACTTCGTGCAGGAATGATTGTAGTTAATACTAATCCTCTGTATACATCGTCGGAAATGAAACATCAATTCAACGACTCCCAAGCAAAAGCATTAGTTATATTGTCAGACTTTTTACCTAAGTACGACGAGATAAAAGATGAGGTACAAATTAAGGATGTCATTTTAACTACCCCAACTCAACTGTTAGACAACGCGCCAGTCGACCACGAAGAATATCCATGCTACGCGAAAATATTTGCTGAAACCAATTCTAGCGACATCCCTGCTCGACCAAAAACTGAATTAACGGACACTTGTATATTGCAATACACAGGAGGCACAACAGGTGTTTCGAAGGGTGCCGAATTATCTCATATGAATGTATTGGCCAATAGCTTGCAAACACTCAACAGACTCGGCAGTCACTTTAAAGACGGTGAAGAATTGATTGTTTGCCCACTACCGCTATATCACATTTACGCCTTTACTGTATGCATGATGACCTTTTTTGCTAAAGGAGCAATGGTTCTATTGATCCCAAATCCGCGAGATATGGATGCGTTTGTTAACGCAATAAAACCTCATGACTTTACTGCCTTTGCCGGAATTAATACCTTATTTGTCGGCTTGTGTTCTCATCCAGAGTTTAAGCAGCTTAACTTTTCAAAACTTCACCTAACGATGTCAGGTGGTACTGCGTTGACAAGCTCTGCGGCAAACCTATGGAAAAATACTACCGGATGCTCGGTAACAGAGGGATATGGTTTATCCGAAACCGCGCCTGTATTATCCTTCAACCTTCCAGGAAAAGAAGTAGCGGGAACGGTCGGATATCCAATGGACGAAACTGACATTCAAATATTAGATGTGCACGATAAGCCTCTTGCCAAGGGAGAAGAGGGCCAAATCGCCGCCAAAGGCCCACAAGTAATGAAAGGTTATTGGAACAAGCCCGAAGAAACAGCAAAAGTAATGACTAAAGATGGCTACTTCAAAACCGGCGATGTTGGCGTTATCACTCCTGAGGGCTGCGTAAAAATTGTCGACCGATTAAAAGATTTAATTATCGTATCGGGGTTTAACGTATATCCGAATGAGGTAGAAGAGACCTTGTGCGCACATCCTAAAATACTCGAGGCCGCAGTAGTTGGTAAACCGGATGAAAAAACACAAGAGCGAGTATGCGCTTATGTCACAGTATCTGGAGATATAACGGTTGAGGAAATCACCGAGCATGCGAAAAAGACCCTTACGAACTATAAGGTCCCGAAAGAAGTTCACATCATAGATGAGCTACCAAAATCGACCGTTGGCAAAATACTCAGACGTGAACTGAGAAAATAAGCCATTAGAAATTTGCACGACAGTGGACCTGACTGTCGTGCTCTCTCACATTATTTGCTTAATGAATACAAGCCCAGTTTAGCGTAAACTAGGCTTTTACTTGCTTGTGCGCCTCTTTTAATGCAGCTTCAATTAGATTTTTGGTCCTTTGCAGTCGATGTCATCGGTCCCGTCATTTTATTAATTGCCTTTGGTTATGGGCTATATAAAAACAAGTCAGTTGACGAGCTTTTCGTGCAAACTGCAAGCAACCTAGTATTTAATTTCGCTTTACCTGCACTTTTATTTATCACGATAAGTAACAGCGAGCTTTCAGGGTTAAGTGACTTCAAAACTATCTCGATAGGGATCAGTGCTACCTTACTCGTATTTATTATATTGCTTGTGCTCAGTCCAGTGTTAGTGCCCAAACGCGTAGACCGTGGCGTTGTGATCCAAGGCGCTTTTCGCTCAAATATGGGGATAATTGGGCTTGCATATTGTTTTAACGCATATGGACAAACTGGCTTAGCTTACGGCTCTATTTATCTTGGCGGTCTCACTATCGTTTATAATTTACTGTCTGTAGGCGTTTTGAATATATTCAATAATGCGAATACCAGCATTAAAAAAATCATTCTCGATATTGCCCAAAATCCCATTATTTTATCTATTATATTAGGCTTAATATTTTCATATTATGAAATAAAGCTACCCACTATATTAGGAAACAGCTTATCGTATTTCTCGCAACTCACATTGCCATTGGCTTTGCTTTGCACAGGCGCGGCACTGCGATTCTCGACGTTCAAATCGAATGCAAGCGCATCAGCGTTCAGTATTGTTGTAAAGTGCATTATATATCCATTTGTAGTGGTCGCGTTTGCCATCCTATTTGAGGTAGAAGGAATGGCCTTAGTCGTGGTCTTTTTGATGGCGAGCTGCCCGACAGCTGCAGCAAGTTACGTCATGGTTCGGAAGATTGGTGGAAACCATGAGTTGGCGGCTCAAATTATCGCAATCAGCACCGTTTTGTCCGTTCCTTGCACTTTAGTTGGCTATGCGCTACTAAAAATGTTTATGTAAGCCTTCTCTAATACACAAATGACCAGAGTGCTAAAGTGTGGTAACGAAACCCCAATAATTGGATAAGCGAAGCGCTACTAACCAATTCTTTAACACCCCTCTTTGGCCCAGCCCCAATTTTATTTAGTATATTTCGTCAGAAATGATATGAGATTTAACAATAAATGCTAATTTATTTTGTCCCATATTCCCGTACTAATGTGTCCATAAACCTTACACCCCAACCTTGGCTTCCTTTTGGAGCGATATCAATATCTTCTTGTAACCAGTCCACACCAGCGATATCTAAATGTATCCATGGCAAATCTTCGTCAACAAAGGTGCCTATAACAGCCGCACCTATACTTGCGCCAGGACTGCCTGCCCCAGAGTTTTTTATATCTGCTATGGGTGATTTGATTTGTTCAAAGTGATTAGCGTGAAGGGGCAACGGCCATACATGTTCACCAGAACGCGCACCAATGTCCATTACTTCAACAGAGAATTTAAAATCTCGAGTAATTAATGCAGCATACTCATCACTTAACGCTCTTGCAGCGGAGCCGGTTAATGTGGCGATATTCAATAGAAGTTTTGGCTCATATTCTCTTTGCGCGTAATAGACTGCGTCGGACAGTACCAACCGTCCCTCGGCATCAGTGCTCATGATCTCAATAGTGGTTCCTTGCATCGTCTCTAGGACATCTCCAGGACGAATGGCAACAGCGCTCGGCATATTTTCCGCTAAGGCCATTAGCCCCACTACGTTTGCTTTTTCCTGACGGGACGCAATCGCATACATAGCACCAGCCACTGCAGCCGCCCCAGATAAATCCGATTTCATCGCCCACATACCATCGTTCTTCTTAAGGCTTATACCGCCTGTGTCAAATGTGATCCCTTTACCCGCTAATGCTATCGGAGCTTGTTTATCATCAAGCCCAGCATATTCAATTACCACTAAACGTGGCTCATGGACAGAGCCCTTGCCAACGCCGGCTAATGCGCCCATATTTAGCTTCTCGATGTCTTTTAAATCTAAAATTTCAACGTCGACATTTTTTATACCCTTAAACTTTTGTTTGATCGACTGAGCAAAGGCCTCTGGATACATATTTTTTCCGGGCTCAGTAGCGAAGTCTCGAGCATAATGCACGCCCTTGGCGATAAAGCTTAAATCATTATTGTACTTTGCTTCGTTATCACGAGCTGCACTTGTCACAAACTCGAGTGAAGACTGCCCTTTATTTTTGTCACTTTTATACTTATCAAAACTATAATCTCTTAAATGATAACCGTATGCGAGAAATGCACTCGCGTATTTATTTGGTATCGCTTTTGAGTATATTGACGCGTTAATGCTTTTCTTAGTTGACTCAAGTGAACTGGCAATAATGCCGCCGAGGTTTTGTAGCTCGACCTCGTCTATGCCATTGCTGTCATTGATTCCAACCACTAAGACACTCGGATGACTGCCTACCATTTGCAGCATCTGTGTTTGTCCGAAAGCCCCGGTGAAGTGATTCATCGCTAACAGCTTCGTTAACCGCCCATTAGTTGAATCGTCGATTTCCTTCGCCTTGCCTGTAAGCACTGCGGCGTCACTTACAAAGACAATCTTTGTAGCATCGCTTTTCGCACTCTTCTCTGTGAACTCAATCACGCTCTTAGCATGACCAAGTAACGAAAAACAAATTAAACTGAAAGTGAAAATGGATTTTTTTATCATTATGAGCTGTAGTCCGTTTAGTAGATTTATTGGGAGTAAATATAAAGCACGCAAGTAAAAATAAAAATGTTGTTTAATTTGCGATTTAATTCGGAAAAATCGAGGCAAACACAAATTCATCAATTCGATGTGGCTCTTCAAAGCCTTTTGCAAATGCGGTTGTTGTGTTACCGTCTTAAGTCGTTTAAAGGATTAAACACCCGATGGTTATTAAAAAACACTGGAGAGTCCTTTATCAGGCATCTTTTACTTTCTATTTTTCTTATTATTGTTGTAGGTAACTCGCATGCACAGAAAGTTCTGCGCATTGGATATGAGCATCTACCCCCGCTGAACTATACGGATGAAAATGGCCAAGCTAGTGGCCTAGACGTAGAAAGAGTAAAAGTAATACTTGATCATGCAAATATACCCTACGTGTTCTACGAATATCCTTGGAAACGTGTTTTATTAAAAATTGAAAAGGGTGAACTCGATCTCGCTCTTGCTGCAGGCGCAACGCCTGATCGCGAAAGCTATGCGTATTTTTCTGATGAAGTCTTTAAAACCGGAAGAAGTCTGTTGTATGTTCAAGAGTCTGACCAGCTCAGAGGGATGCAACTGAACTCACTTAGCGAAATAAAACACAACGAAATAAAAATAGGAGTGCGCCGAGGCGCATCTTATTCAGACGAATATGAAGCACTGCTTCAAGATCCAAATTTTCAACAACGTCTTGTTTACGTCGCTGACGTGGAAAACGGCCTAAAGCTTCTCAAAAACAAACGGATTTCTGCGCTTGTAACTGGTGAAGAAATTCTTGGTTATGTGATGAAAAAAAAATGTGTTTATATGGACCTACGAGAGATTTATAACCTAAATAAACACGAAGGAGGAAACTCCTATCTGATGTATTCAAAAGCAAGTGTAGAGCTCGGCATGGTCCGTAGAATCGACCAAAGCATGAAAGAAGTGCAGCCTGCATTGATATATAAAGCTGGAGAAGCTGAGGTAAGCAAGAGAGACTGCATTTCTGAATAATGCTTAAAATAGAGCATTACCCTCAAATGCTTAGGATTGACTATCATGTATCTGCGATAAGAGTACTTTCAATGAAGTTATATATATTGGTATTTGTACAAATCCAATTCTTCTAGTTCTGATTCAATAAGCAATGGTTTAACATAAATAAAGCCTAACTTTGACAGCAGGTTTTTGCATGCATTATTCTCACTTTTCACAGTCGCATAAATCACCTCTGACTGCGTTATTGCGTAACCATATTTCATCAACAAAGAAGATGCAGAAAAACCGTAACCCTGCTCCATATATTCCTCACTAATCGCAAACCCAATGTCGGGGGATTGCAGGTAAGAACGCTTTAAAAAACCTACCAAGCCGATTGGCAAACCGGTATGCTTTGATTCTACGAGATATATGCCGAAGCCTAAATTAGCGTAGTCCCTACATGGTCCTTGCTCAATAAAATCACGCGCCGCAGCCAAATTGTGAATATTTCTATTACCAATAAATCGGATCCACGAGTCTTGGTTGAGTAAAGTGAGTATGAATCCAGCATCCGAAATACAAAGTTTTCTGATATGTAATGAAGAGTTAGAAGCAATGGTTTGCATGATAGCGTGATATGCATCGTATGGTATTCGTACTGGCTGACAAGAGTATCAGACAAACAGCTTAGTGAGTAGAGGCGCAAGACCAATTATGCTTTATAGCATTCACTGTAAAGCTTCTACAACACTAATAAAGGCGTCGAATATGAATAGTAAGGCTGTATCAATTCTTATATGCCATTAACATTCAGAGGATCGAAATTAATTTTATTATAGCTCTAGAAAATAAGCACGAGCGATAAAATAGTTGGCGTAATCAGGGTTATCGCAACATTGATACCGAGTGGGGGAGTAATGGTATTTAAAAAAGCAGTTTGATTGTCTCGCAAAGATTTATTAGCCCTTGCCTTTTTAATCGAATTATAGATAAAAAAACCACCCATTAGAGGCAATAGGCCAAGTAACATTAATCGACTATGTGTTGTGAACAAAGCCAAGTATGTGATTAAGCCCATTAGTCCTGCTGTCGTTGCAAGGTATATAGCAAGAGAATTGCCAACCCCAAACCTTATCGCTAGGTGAGAGCGCCCCACAGATTTATCTGCTTCTACGTCGGGGATCTGGTTTAATAAAAGCAAGTTATTTGCTAGTAACAGCGGTATTAGTGAGAGCGTGAGCGCATCAACAGAAACACTGCCGCCTAAGCAAATTAGCGTCCCTAACACCATTAAAGGACCAAAGCCTAAACCCGGCGAGAGCCAGCATAAAAGCATATATTTATTTAAAAGATCAGTGTAAGTCACTATGAGTATAAGACCCAATATACCAATTGCAGCGATATGCCAACCGACGTTGACTAAA
>CBFHTO010000019.1:0-61325 GCA_965658765.1 Glaciecola sp.
AGTGCTCGGAAGTCATTGTGAACTGCCATTCCAATATCCCATTTCTGTTTGCCTATTAGTGGAAATGCATTGCTAGCCAATTTGTATTCTTCCGAAGGCAGAGTAGCATGAAGACTGCTAATTTGTGAGCGCAATCCCATTACTGCATCAACCTCGCCTTTCTGCATAGCATTTATGGCATCTTCGTTAGTGATAAAGTCCCTAGTATTTTCTCTAAACCCTCCAGCAAAGGCAGAGTTGAGATAAAAGTAAGGGATTGAGTCGTTTTCTACGCCTATTTTATGATATTGAAACATCGACATTGTTGGCACATCCGGTAAACGTTCAACATTATGAACAATTTGCCAGCTTTCAGAATGATACGGCCCAAACATATGCACTAGCTCATGGACTAACAAGCCAACATCATCGCGCTTCATACTGTATTTTCTGTCGTAGGGCGCCCTCATCATTAAATCAGCTTTGAATTTATGAATAATGTGTCCTTTCCATATGTAATTTCGCAAGTCGTCATCGCTAGTTTCGCCAGGCGTCATCCATATAAATTCTAATTCTACCTCTAAGTTTTTTGCGATTTGTTTGGCAATATCAACGTCGATTCCAACCGGTCGTTCGTCTTCATCTAAGTACGAAAAGGGTGGGTAATCTGAATATACTGCAATAATAATAGTACCTTGCTCTTGAATGTCGTCCAATGAACGACTCCATGAATTGCTAGAGAGGCATAAGCCAACTAAGACCAAAATACAAAAGACATAATTTTTCATTTACCCACTTGCTCCGCTTTGCGATGACTATGTTTTTAACAAGAAATATCATAAGAGAAACAAGACTTGTATCCAAGTCAATCAAATTTACATTTTACTCATTATGTAAAATGCGATAATAATTTCTCGTCAGACGATTAAACTCTTCTTATTAAAAAAGAAAAACTGATTTTAGAGTATGAACGCTTTGTATTCAGAAAGTTTTCCTCCTTTAGTAGGTTTTTTCTTTAATAAATTGTAATCTAAGGTAAATCTGAAGTAACGTTAGTAATATTGCAAACATAAAATTTCCTTGGTTCTTCACAATACATATGACGCAAAATTTTCTCGGTCTTTATTTTAATAACTTATCATTTAATTTAAGCTCATCTAAGTCGTTTCTAAGCTCTAACCAAAGCTCTTGGCGGTTAGTGCTCATTATTGTATCGATGGTGCTTTGCGCGCAAACAGCATACGCCAAAGACGATTCACAAAGCAAAACACAAACTATACAAGAAGCTGCAGTCGAGCTAACTTCAAGCGCGTCAAATAAAACTGATAATAATCTGATTAGAGTGAGTTATGTTAAACATGTGAGAGAGTCATTTTCAGGTGTGCCTACATATTTATCAGCGCCTGAAAATGAAGGCATAAATGGTGCACAAAGTGCATTAGATGATGCCAACAAGACGGGAAAGTTCTTGGGTTACAAATTGCAGTTAAACATCATTCTATTGAGTGAGCAGTCACAAATGAGTCCTACCCAGCTTGCAACGATCAAAGAGTCAAATGCAGTCATCTTAGATAGCGACCCACCGTTTTTTGAAAATATCATGCAGTCAATTCTTTCCTCACAGACTCAGGCTTTGATTATCAATGCAAGAAATCATAGCAATGCAGTAAGAAGTCAGTACTGCGATGTCTCCTTACTGCATGTTGCTCCGACTTATCAGATGAAGTCAGATGCGCTCGGTCAGTGGTTTAGAACTAAACGCATTGAAGATATTATGGTTTTGGTGGGACCTAATTCAGAAGACAAACTATTTGCACAAGCATTCGAACAAACTGCCAAACAGTTTCGTTTAGAGATTGTTGAAAATAAACTTTGGCAATTTAGTTTTGACTTACGCAGAGCTGCGTTCAGTGAGATCCCTGTGTTCACACGAAGTAGCGATGAATATCAAGCGATTTTTGTTGCTGACCATGCTCAGCAATTTGCATACTCGCTCCCATTTAATACCTATTATCAGGTGCCTATTTCAGGTAATGCAGGCCTACAAGCATTAGGATGGCATGCTACTCATGAACAATGGGGAGCACGTCAGTTGCAGGGGCGCTTTAAAGAACGTTTTAATCGCTCCATGACACAATATGATTACTACGCGTATGTGGCTGTGATTTCTGTATCTACAGCAGTTCAATCCCTTAAAAACAGGGCAGGAGAGCGTTTGTATAAACAGCTGTTATCTGATGATGCATCAATTGCAGCATATAAAGGAAGGAAACTTTCTTTCGTAAAATCTACAAGACAGATGCGCCAGCCTCTTATCTTGGCTCATGAGGGAGCTCTAGTTACTAGTGCCCCTCTGCCAGGCTTTTTACATCAATCGAACGACTTAGATACGCTCGGTGCAAGCGTTACTGGGTGCCAAGGAAACTAACATGAAAAAACTTCGATTCATCACTTCAAGCGTTGTGCTGATTAGCACATTCCTAGGCAGCCTGGCAAACGCTTTGCCGCTTGCCTATATAACTAACGAAAAAGACGACACCTTGTCGGTCATCGATATGAATTCATATGAGGTAATTGATACCGTTGATATTGGCGATCGTCCTCGGGGATTTATTCTAAGCGCCGATCAAAAGTTAGCCTATATTTGTGCATCCGATTCTGATCGAATTCAAATTTTAGACCTTGAGACCATGTCAATAATTGGAGATTTACCCTCTGGTGAAGATCCGGAATCTATTGCATTGCATCCAAACGGCAAAACGATTTACACCGCTAACGAAGACGATGCGCTGTTGACTGTAATCGATATTCCTACTAAAGCTGTGATTTCACAAATCGATGTTGGAGTTGAGCCAGAGGGTATTGCCGTTAGTCACGATGGCAAAACATTGGTAGTAACGTCAGAAACTACCAATATGGTGCACTGGATAGATACCGAGACTCACGAAAATATCGCTAATAGCCTTGTTGCTGCGCGTCCTCGAGATGCACATTTTGATTTAGATGATAAACGACTATGGGTAAGTTCGGAAATTGGTGGGACAGTTTCTATTTTTGATACCGAAGCGAAAGAAAAGATAAAAGAGATAGAATTTAAAATTAAGGGTGTGTTTCGAGATAAGATCCAGCCCGTTGGTATTTTATTGATGAAGGAGCAATCAAAGGCCTTTGTTGCACTTGGGCCGGCTAACAGAGTGGCTGTGGTAAATACTAATACTTATGAAGTTGAGGATTATATTCTAGTCGGGCGCAGAGTTTGGCACCTAGGTTTTAATGAAGACCAATCGTTGTTATTAACCACAAATGGGGTAAGTGGAGATGTGTCAGTAATTGAAACTGACTCCTACGATGTTATCAAAACCATAAAAGTCGGACGGTATCCATGGGACGTGGCGGTAAAATATAAATAATGGAAATTTCGGTCAATAAGCTCAGTTATCAATTT
The DNA here is from genome assembly GCA_965658765.1 of Glaciecola sp. Taxonomy (GTDB): domain Bacteria; phylum Pseudomonadota; class Gammaproteobacteria; order Enterobacterales; family Alteromonadaceae; genus Glaciecola. The sequence goes on from CBFHTO010000019.1 coordinate 3,425, forward strand.
GGTAAAAAAAACGCGTTAAATGAGGTGTCGTTTGAACTAAAAGAAGGCTTAAATATTTTGCTTGGTCCTAACGGTGCAGGCAAGAGTACTTTATTTTCGTTATTAACGGGTTTGCGCAAGGTTAATGCAGGCGAAATCACCTTTAATCAGCAGAAAATGGACAAAAATCGACAATCCATATTGAGCAAAATAGGCGTAGTATTTCAAGAGAATACTCTTGACCTCGATCTCACCGTAAAACAGAATTTTTCTTACTTTGCCTCTCTTCATGGACTCTCAGAAAAAGACGCACTGGCTAATATTGACGACGTTCTAGAGCAACTAGCCTTGCAAGATAGACTTGACGAAAAGGTACGAAATTTAAATGGTGGGCACCGACGTCGCGTTGAAATTGCGCGTAGCTTATTACACCAGCCAACGTTTCTACTTTTTGATGAGCCCACCGTTGGACTTGACATAGCATCAAGAAAATTGATTTTGAATTTTGTTCGCGCCTATATTAAGCAGCATCAATCGATTGTTTTGTGGGCTACGCATCTTTTAGAGGAAGTAGAATTAGATGATGTGCTTTTGTTACTTATAGATGGAGAAGTGAAAGGCTTCGATCAATGCGCTGCATTGTTAAAAATTTACGAAGTCGAAACTGTCGCCAATTTGTTCAATAAGCTAAGCCATAAAAAGAGGTTTGATTAGATGTATTGGCGGTGTTTTTTAGGCGTGTTGAAACGAGAAATGCTGAAGTTTTGGCAGCAACGTTCACGTTTACTTAGCGCGCTGGTAAGGCCTTTGTTGTGGTTGTTTGTATTTGCTGCAGGCTTTCGCTCAGCGCTAGGCTTGTCGATGATTGAACCTTATGAGTCGTATATCTTATATGAAGAATACATTGTGCCTGGGCTAGCGGCTATGATTGTGTTGTTTAATAGTATGCAAGGCTCACTATCAATGGTTTATGATCGAGAAATGGGAAGTATGAAAGTGCTGCTTATGAGCCCGTTTTCGAGAGAGTTTTTGCTATGTAGTAAATTAATCGGCAACACCTTAATCTCGGCGATACAAGTATACATATTTTTATTATTTGCTCTGATGGTGGACGTAGAGCTTAATTGGCTTGGTTATCTATACGCTCTTCCAGTGATATTTTTACTTGCCTTGTTCTTGGGTTCTTTGGGTTTATTGTTAGCAAATAACATCAAACAGCTAGAGAATTTTGCTGGCGTAATGAACTTTGTTATATTCCCCATGTTCTTTTTATCTAGCGCACTTTATCCACTATGGAAAATGCGTGAAGCGAGTGAGGTCTTGTACTGGATTTGTACTTTAAATCCATTTACCAGCGGGGTCGAACTATTAAGATACAGTTTTTATCAAAAATTTGATTCACAGGCCTTGATGGTGGTTCTTAGTGTCACTGCGGTATGTTTTATTTTAGCAGTGAGAAGTTTCGAACCAAAAGGCGGTAAGGTCAAAAAGGGCCCCTAGGATATCTAAATTGCCATTAAATCCAATCGAAAGTGACATTTATGAGTCAATAAAGATTCAGCCGGCTGATGCCTGTTCTAGTCTTGATTTCGACTGTTTTATTTTACCTGTGTTTGAGGATGAACTAGCAATTGACGAGGCCGTGGAGATGATAAGCATCAATGCTTCATCTCTTGAGAGTCTTAAGGCGGTCTTAGCGCATGAGGGGTTTTTAGGAAAAGCTGGCGATCAAGTCATTACTCACCTAAGCATAGAAAACAAAATAAAAACGTTCGTATGTCTGGGCCTAGGCAATAAGAAAGACCTAAATGTTTTGGTGTTGAGAAAACTATATCGTGGTTTATTTTCCGATCTAATGAAGTACAAAAACGTTCAATTATGTGTACTTTTTCCATGGTTTGAGACTAAATTGTTGAACGCAGTCTTTGACGCGACACTTGATTCTTTCGTCCGTACTCATTATCAATTCAACGAATTTAAAACCACAGTTAAGCCTCGGGTTAAACAGGCTTTAAGCTTTGTTGCTAAAAAGTCAGAGGTGCTTCGGGAGCTTCTACCGCAAATGATGGCTGAGCAAATTGGCATCATTACTACAAAGAATTTAGCTAATTTGCCGGCCAATGTATGTACCCCAGATTATTTAGTTGAACAATGCGAATACTTAGCTACAAAATTTGCAAAAATAACGACCACGATCATTAAAGAACAAGAGCTATTCGATTTGAATATGCACAGCTATTTGGCAGTGAATAGAGCTTCAAGTTATGAAGCGACCATGCCCGTTATGCAATATCGAGGAGCTGACGAGAACATAGCGCCCATTGTAGTCATAGGTAAAGGAGTCACCTTTGATACCGGTGGCATCTCAATAAAAAGCGCGGCCGGCATGGAGGCCATGATTTATGATATGGCTGGCGCGGCATCCGCACTTGGGCTGATGCACGCCGTCGCAAGCATGGATCTTAATATTAATCTTATCGTGATTTTGGCAACGGCTGAAAACTGTGTCGATGGAAGAGCTTATCGACCTGGTGACGTAATAGAGACCATGAGTGGGCAAACCGTTGAAGTCATTAGCACTGATGCAGAAGGAAGATTACTCTTATGCGACGCGATTAGCTATGCCAAATGCTTTAATCCATCTTATGTTGTAGATCTTGCGACCTTAACCGGTGCTGCCATTGTTAGTTTAGGGCATCAAGCGAGTGGATTAATGTCAAATGATGACGGTTTGTTGAATGAGCTAATCAACTCCGGTAAAAAACGTCATGACAGAGCAGGGGCATTTCCTTTGTGGCCTGAATATATGGAAACTCTGAATTCAAGCTGTGCCGATATGAAAAACACAGGTAGTAACTCTCCTGGAATGGTGACCGCTGGCTGTTTTTTGTCTAAATTTGCGAAGGGGATCAGATGGGCGCATCTAGATATTGCGGGTACAAGCTTTAAGTATGGTAAACAAAATACGGCAACAGGACGCCCTTTGCCTTTGCTCTTAAACTTTATGGTACAACAAGCTAATGCTTTAGACGTGTAAAAAGTACCGTCGGAATTCCTACTATAGTACCATATGTTGGTTGTGCTATTATGATTATACTTTTAACCGTACATTAACAAGTGGAGTTAGCAGTTATGTGGAAAAAACCTGAATATCAAGAAATGAGATTAGGCTTTGAAGTAACTTTATACATCAGCAACAGATAGTTCGCTGTTCAAGGTTAATATGTGAAAGGTTGCTTCGGCAGCCTTTTTTGTCGAAAGCGGTAGTGTTTTTAGTAAAGGCTTTTTATTCATGCATATCCTTATTTTGGGTGCCGGAGCGGGTGGCGGTGTCCCTCAGTGGAACTGTCACTGTGATATATGTTCAGGTATCCGTCATCAAAAAATCAATGCAAAAGAAAGAACTCAATCGAGTATTGCAGTAAGTAGCAATGGCAAAGATTGGATTTTGATCAATGCGTCTCCAGATTTACGCCACCAAATTAATCATCATCCCCAGCTATGGCCTGATACCGGCGTAAAGCGAGGAACAAGCATAAGTTCTATCATTTTGACTGATAGCCAGATTGATCATACTACAGGTTTATTGACATTGAGAGAGGGTTTGCCTCTGCCTGTACATTGTACAGATGTCGTGTATGAGGATTTAACGACAGGCTTTCCTTTATTTAATATGCTGAAACATTGGCACGGTGGGCTACAAAGAGAAGTCATTGATACAGAACATGAATCAGCATTTACTCCAGAAGGTAGTGGTTCACTCGTTTTCAAACCCGTAGTCCTAGAATCCAATGCGCCACCCTATTCAAAATATCGCGACAATATCGTTCCCGGAAACAACATTGGATTAAAAATTACTGATACGGCCACAAATAAAGTTTTGTTCTATGCGCCAGGTTGTATGCAGGCCAGTCCTTTAGTAAAACAGATGCTTAGTGAGGCAGACTGTGTCTTATTTGATGGAACTCTGTGGCTTGTTGATGAGATGATTGCAAATGGTTTCAGTGACCGCTTAGGAACACAAATGGGGCATATGCCTGTAAACGGTGAGAAGGGCGCTATTGCTCTATTAAATGACTACAATATAGACCGTAAAGTGCTGATCCATATCAATAACACGAATCCAGTTTTAAACGAAGATTCAAGCGCATACAAAGCTTTAAAGAAACAGGATATTGAACTTGCCTATGACGGTATGGAAATTTCTCTGTAGTTTCAGTAACAAGATAATGGACATGTAATTATGAGCGAACAAGCACTTAGCCGAGAAGAATTTGAACAAGCTTTAAGGGCGAAAGAACAGTACTACCACATTAATCATCCTTTTCATCAACGAATGAACAATGGCGAGTGCAGCAAAGAAGAAATTCAAGGCTGGGTCGCCAACCGTTTGTATTATCAAATTGCGATTCCTGTAAAAGATGCAGCAGTACTAGCCAACTGTCCAGATATGCACACTCGACGCAAATGGATACAGCGGATTATTGACCATGACGGGCGAGAGGGTGAAGATGGTCTTGGTGGAATCGAAGCCTGGTTAAGACTTGGCGAAGCAGTAGGGCTGAGTCGTGAAGAATTGCTTGATGAGCGACATTTATTGCCGGGCGTGAAGTTCGCAGTCGGGGCTTATGTGAACTTTGTGAGACGCGCGAGTTGGGAAGAAGCGGCATGCTCCTCGCTGACTGAGATGTTCGCACCTAAAATTCATCAAAGCCGACTAGATACTTGGCCTGATCACTATGAGTGGATTGATCCTGAAGGATTCAAGTATTTTCAGATGAGGTTAAGCCAAGCAAGAAGAGATGTTCAGCATGGTCTAGCGATCACCTTAGATCATTTTGTGACGCGTGAGCAGCAGGAAAAAGCCTTAAATATACTACAATTTAAATTAGACGTATTATGGTGTGTGGCTGATTCTATTTGCCTTGCTTACGAACATAAACGCGTACCATACGACGGCATTGCAAATCAAAGCGTTAGCCATAAAGGCATGTTATGAGTCGAACACCGAAGCTAAACCCAATGTACCGATTCCAGTTTGAAAAAGCGCAAGGGTGTCACGTGTTGCTTTATCCTGAAGGGATGGTGAAACTCAGTGATTCAGCCTCAGAGATTTTATCATTAGTCGACGGTGGCAAAAGCGACGAAGATATCATTGCAGCACTTCAGTTAAAATTCCCTGATGCTGCTGAATTGATTGCTGCAGACGTACATGAGTTTTTAGCTGAAGCAATGGAAAAAGATTGGATAAAATATGACGCGTGAGCATGACAAGACTAGTGAGCAACAAAGTTCTGATTCTACACCTGATGTAGGACCGCCGTTATGGTTACTCGCAGAGTTAACTTACGAATGTCCTCTGCATTGCCCCTATTGTTCAAACCCTATGAATATGGAAGGGAAAGAACAAGAAATCGATACGCAAAAATGGTTGGGTGTTTTGTCAGAAGCTAGAGATATGGGCGCGGTCCAACTTGGTTTTTCGGGTGGCGAACCATTGCTTCGAAAAGACTTGGAAGTAATGGTGAAACATGCAAAAGATCTTGGGTTTTATTCCAACTTAATTACCTCTGGCATTGGTCTTACCGAAAAGCGTATTGCAAAATTAAAAGAGGCAGGACTCGACCATATACAGCTGAGCTTTCAAGCCGCGAACGCAGAAGCGAACGATTTAATTGGTAATAAGCGGCACTCTTTTGAGCAGAAACAGAAAGTTGCTAAGCTAGTGAAGCAGTACGATTATCCAATGGTGTTAAACTTTTGTATCACGGCTCAAAATATAGATCAGATCGCTGACGTTATGACGCTTAGCGCAGAGTTAAACGCAGATTTTGTTGAGTTAGCCACAGTTCAGTACTATGGCTGGGCATACGAAAATCGAGACCATTTGTTACCAACCAAAGAGCAACTTGTTGCAGCTGAAGCATATGTGAATCAATATCGCGATCAGCAAGATGGCAAAGGGCCTAAGTTTATCTTTGTTACTCCTGATTATTTTGAGACTCGTCCTAAAGCCTGTATGAATGGTTGGGGCAGCACCTTTTTGACTGTTACGCCAGATGGCACATGCCTACCGTGCCACAGCGCGAAAATACTGCCTTTGGAATTTCCGAACGTAAAGCAAAAGTCCTTGCAAGAGATTTGGCATGAAGACTTTAGTTTTAATCATTTCAGAGGCTTCGATTGGATGCCTTCTCCATGTCGCGACTGCGATGAAAAAGAGAAAGACTTTGGTGGTTGTCGCTGTCAAGCCTTTATGCTGACGGGAGACATGTATAAAACCGATCCTGTATGCGATAAATCTACAGATCATCATTTAATCGAAAGTGCTATAAATAAAGCAGGTCACAAGCCAAGTAGCACTCTAAAATATCGCGTGTTGTCAAAAGATAAAATTGCGGTGAAAGAGTTGAACGAGTAATGCCTCGTAGGTTTTGATCCCTTATGAAAATAATATCAAAGGTGGTCAATACTCCTGCTTATACAGCTGTTTTTGCGCTAAGAACGCCAGCGTTTGACCATAGTGGTCTTAGCCACTTGTCGGAACATATGGTGTTTAGGGGAAGCAAAGCTTACGAAAGTTCTCATGAACTCTTCGTAATCAATACTTTATTGCCCGCGAGCTTAAACGCATCGACTCATAATGGTTTTACATTTTATTTTATTGAATCACCCTGTAAGCGCTTGTTTGTAAAGCTCATTGATTATTTGTATGCAGGTTTATTGCAAACTGACTATGTTGAATCTGAGTTAATACTTGAACGTGACGGTGTCATCTATCAAGAATTAAAGATGTATGAGCGTAATCACGAATATTATATGCAGGCTTATACAAAGCGCAGCGACACCTCGAAAGATTCTGTTTACCACTATGGCGGCTATACAGATACTATAAGTTCTAATTCTTTGAATGATGTATCGATATATAAGCAAGCCATCTACCGGCCTGAAAATATCACCCTTTACTTGACTGGCCCAGAAGAACTGAGTCTTGATTTACCTTCTCAATTGCAGCGGTTTATTGACCAAAAAAATGCACTTGCTCAACTTACTCAACATCCTCATGATGCTAATAACAGCCATGACAAGTGCGTTGAAGATAGCTCTAAACATAGTAACTCAAATCTGGAACACCTTAAGTTAAGGACAAAGGTAAAGACTAAGTTAGGGGCTAAACGCTACGATAATTCAATTGATGAATCATCGACTAAGCAAAGGGATAGCCTTTTCGTGATTACCTGGAGAATTCATGCTGCCTACCTTACGGCCTTATGCGGACTCGCTGATTCGCTGATGGATATGTTAGTAGGATCAGAACATGTAATTATTGAAGAGGATATTAACGAAGATGGATTATTTGCGTTTAGGATCGTCAGTTACCGTCCAGAAGAAGTCACTCGAAGTGTGGTTGAGCAACTTTCAAAATTAGAACTAAAACGGTCTGTATTTGAACTGCCATTAAAGCAACAGAGTCTGGTAGTGAAGAGTTGTATGAATGATTATTTAAAGCAGAATTTATCTCTTCCGGTGGCCCAAGAACTACATTTTTATCTGAATCGCTATAAAATAAGTCCTCTAGAAATCTTAAACACTATCTCAGCTGATAAGGATATTACGAAGCGTTTTATTGGAAGCGAACAAGAAGATGTTGAACACGCTTCGCGATTGAATATCCGCAAACAAGAAGCTAATAAAAAAACAAAGCCCCTCGCCATTGAGAAAGCTTCTATTTTCGCAGCTACATTTAAACCTCAACTCAGTTTGAAAAATGTGCCAGCATTACCGGGTTTGTTTAAAGCAGCCCTGACAAAAATGAACACTAAGCACTTTTTAGTAGTAGACGAGGTCAATTGGCTGTTGCTGATGACTACTGAACAATCAAATAAAATTAGAAATATTGCGACTAATGCGATGTTTTGGCTACCTCGTTTGAACGGTGAGTGCTATGCAATGGGAGTCGGACGTCATAACGGACGATATTACATTTATGGTGCCGAAGATAAACATGCGTCTCAGCGTAGCAATTATTTAGATACTTTTATGGAGCATGAATGAGTTTATCGAAGGTGATTTTTATCTGCGCAGCTTTAATCGCGTTCGCTGCAAATTCTTGGCTGTGTCGTGCAGCACTTTCTGATACCAATATTGACGCTAGCTCATTTACCGCAATTCGCCTTATCAGCGGCGCATTTGTACTATTTATTTTAGCCACAACAAAAGGCTTGAAGCCGCTCAGGTCCGGCAGTATTAAAGGTGCATTAGCGCTGTTTATTTATGCGGCTGGCTTTTCATTTGCGTACATTAATATGAGTACGGCAACAGGCGCGTTGTTGTTATTTGGTTCAGTTCAAATTTCGATGATTGCATGGGGACTATTGCATAACGAAAAGCTATCTATGCGACAAGGCATTGGTTTTCTGCTCGCCTTTTTCGGCTTAGTTGCACTTTTGTTTCCAGGTTTAACTAGTCCACCTTTGTTTAGCGCATGTTTAATGATAATGGCTGGCGTTGCATGGGGAGCATATACCATCATGGGTAAAGGCAGTAAGTCGGCTTTGGGGCTTACCTCAGGCAATTTTCTGTACACTGTGCCGCTTGCATTACTTCTTGTTTTCGTTTTTTCAGGAGAGCTTCAGTTTGATAAGGCGGGTCTTGTATATGCTGCGCTTTCTGGAGCCATTGCCTCAGGGTTAGGCTATGCCATCTGGTATTCGGTCTTACCTTCAATAAGCTCAACTAATGCGGCAACCCTTCAACTCAGTGTTCCGGTAATTGCAGCTGTGCTAGGCTATTTATTTTTGGATGAATCAATAAGTTTGAGAGTAATAATTGCTTCTGTCACGATTCTCGGAGGTATATTTATTGTGATCCATCAAAAGCGAAAAATTTAACCCCAATCAAAAGTCCATTCTTCTGAGAGGCCTTTTATATCAACTTTTGGTGCTTCAATTAGCTTGCGTTCGCGGAATTCGTTCCAAAGCATCCAAATCCTTTCGACACTATATTCGCTTTGAATGCGTTCTTCCAAGGTAACTTGATTACCGGCTTGTACTTTCCCTGTCTCAAGGACCCTGTAATACCAACCGCTTCTGTTGAGAGCAATCAGTAAGGCCTGCATATGAGCGTTGCCAATATGGTGATTTAATTTCCAACAGGGCATTCTAGGTTGACTGACTTGAACCAGCGCAGTGCCTATGCGGTATATGTCGCCGATGAAAACCTTGTCATCCGTCATGCCTAAAGATGAAAAGTTCTCTCCAATACAAGGGCTAGAGAATTTTTCTGCTAAGTGTGGAAGCGCATCTGACAAGCTTTGGTAGTTCTCGAACGGATATTGGTAAACGGCTTTTTCAAAGCCGCCATGAACACGTTTGTCGGCTTGAAAATCACCTTCTAGCCCGAGATTTCCCAGCTCTATTTCGTCAGTAGTTTCAACTTTTAGAATGCCAGTTGGCGTATCTGCTTTTCCGATAGTGGATGATTGGGCAATCGATATTGTTTTAATCTGCATGTTAGCAACTTGATTGTAATTTATGTGAACCTGTCTAAAAAGATTAGCAATATGTGTCCAAAAATTAAACAAAATATTACTAGATTGTTAAATTAGCTCACGCTATTGTTATTTCAGCCCATCTTATTCAACGAAACCTTTAGTTAGAGTAAGACTTTTGTATGGAGTGAGCTTAATTGTTTTGTGTTAAGTCGCTTAAAAAATTAATCTATATCAAGGTTTTGTTTTATGCATCTTTATATAATGCACTCACTGGCGATATGACTGGTGAATAGTGGTTTAGATGCACAACATTCACCCTTATTTTTAAATACCAGTACATTAAAAGCAGTAATTGATGAGTTGATTACGTGGCATTGTTAAGCGCCACTTTTAGCATGAGCAGTAATTATGAAGCATGCATCCCGTGCTAATTAGTTTGGCGAACACTACAAAGGAACTACACATGAAATACCTTATTATTTTAACCCTATTATTTACCTGCTTTTCAATGCAAGCAAAAGATAAACACATCAATAAAAATATGGACGAAGTAACAGATGGGAGAACGGTCGTAAAAGTTACCGAAGCTGAGCGAGCGTTTATGATTGAAAGAATGAGAAGGATGTTAGAAACACTTACTTCTGTTCAGCAATCTTTAATTTTAGATTCACCAGAAAATGCGGATAACTTAGTTAGAAATTTGGTTGCGTTTACTACTGAAAACTACCCAGAAGGTTGGTATGAAAAAATGCCAAAGCATTTTCAAGAAATGGAAGACCGTCTAAATGAGCGTTGGAGAGTGCTAGCTGAAAATAATACTAACGATTCAAAACTTATCTTGAAAAATTCTGTTCAAGTTATGGCAACCTGTAATGCGTGTCATCGTTCTTTCAAAATTGGCTTAGAATAAGTAAATTATACAGCGCCGTGCAGAAAGGTTTTTGGACCAGAAGCTATTCGAACCTTAGCCTATAGCCTTTCTTTTAAAGACAAAGAACGCGAGCAAAATAGCTCGCGTTTCTTCATCCAAGCCTTTCTATATAGTTATTTTGTCAGCAAGGTGTTTTGTCTAGTCGACTCGTTTAAATTCTATTTCTCAACGCGACATTATCAAACACGAAACCTAGCATTAAAAACTCTTATAAGTATTTTTAAATATACCAATTTCATGCTAATTACGGTTTATTCTTAAGTTATCAATTCGGCGCATTCATACAAGTTTCTTCTACTAATGTTTATTTATAGTCTTTATTCGTAATATTTAATTGATTAAGTTTTAAAGTTAGTTAAAACTAACTAAACAAATTTTATTTAAAACAGTGTGTTCCAAGCTTAATTTTAGTAAAAAATTAAGTTAAGGGCTTAAGCAACAAGAAGTTAAATAAAAGCTAAAAGTTTATAATTATTTGCCGAAACCATAGTGCGATATATAAAAACAACAAAAGTTATTAAAATTAAGACGTATTAGGGACAAGCAGTTTTGTCAGATACGCTTAAACTATAGAAGGTTAAAAATGAAGTTCTTTGATGATTCTGATCAAGCAGTACAATATTTGCGGCAGGCCATTCCTGCAATGGTTAAGTATAAAATTACGCCCAACCCTCTTAATTACACACTGTGGTACAGTTATTTTTCTAATGCATATCCAGCATTAAATCAGAGACTTGAAGAAGTTCTAGAAAGATACAATACATGTCCTACACAAGTGAGTGAATCCTTGTTTATGGAACATATTGGAACAAGTGATTCTGATAACGTTGCTCAGCAAGCGCAACATCAAAAAGCGATGAACTCGCTCGTTTCCAATTTAAGCGATTCAATATCAGACACCGCAGAGCAGTCTAATCAATATTCTGCCGCCTTGCGAGGAGATATCAAAGCCCTCGACGAACGCCAACTAGATGAGGAGTTGAGTCCTCTATTAGATAACTTAAGTGCCAACGCGACAGCAATTTGCGATGTAAATGATGCTTTTCAGAGTGAGCTTTCGAAAGCTCAAGCGAAAATAGAACAGCTTAAGGTTGAGCTTCAAAAGTCAAGATTTGAAGCGAATACAGACCCGCTTACAGGTTTGTGTAATCGCCGTGTTTTAGACACTATTTTTAATGAATTTGTTGAAGATCGCGATCGAGACGACTTATCTCTTGTGATTATGGATATTGATAAGTTTAAATTGTTTAATGATACCCATGGTCATTTATTAGGCGATCAAATCCTAAAATACGTTGGCGGACTCTTGAAAAAAGAGTGTCCAAAAGATTCCGAAGCGATTCGCTTTGGCGGGGAAGAATTTGCGATTATTTGCCCAAGTTTAAAACAAAACGAGGCTTTAGATATTGCAGAAAAAGTACGTAAAAAATTAGAGGCTGTGCCATTTACAAATAAGAAGACAGGAGAGAAAATTCCTCCTATTACTGCGTCATTCGGTGTGGCTTATCGTAAAATGAACGAAGGCTTATCTTCAATTATAGAGCGGGCAGATAAAGCTCTATACAAAGCAAAAAGCGGTGGTAGAAATCAGGTGCAAGTTGCCGCAGCTTAGTAACAGATCCTAGTTAATCTAAAATCCTTCCTTATCTAGTGGCAGCATATTCTACTGCCACTTTTTATTTGAAATGTATGTACATCTGTCTACATCGAAATACCGTTGCTTAATCCATACCAAACAAGAAGACGTATAAAATACCTATTATCTTTTGGAGCTTACTATGTTGGATTATGTGCAGATAGTCGTCACCTCAATGATTGTGGGTGGCATGCTCTCCTTTCAGATTTTATTTGCTCCTTTAGTCTTTATAAAACTTAAAAGTGAGCAAGCCAGACCTTTTATTCGCTCGTTTTTCCCGTATTACTATTTGTACTTTGCGTTCTTATCTCTTTTGTTAGTTGTGATAGATGGCTCGTTTGTTTTTGTAGACAGCCTAGCCGACCAAGTTGCTAACACAATTACAGCAGTATTGTTGTTTCTCACTTCGATAATCGTATTTATTGGTTTTGTGATTTCCAGGCAGATACTCATGCCAAGAGCCAATAAAGCGACGGATGAAGGGCGTTCAGAAGACTTTACTCGGTATCATCGCTTAACAGTATTAGTTAATACGGTCCAGCTAATTATCATGCTAACTTATCTCTGGTTTATTAAATGATGGAACATTTATGTGCGTTCTCACAATACATTAGGACTCTAAAGCTATGAAAAGTATGTTGCAGCGAATTTTCAAAACACAGCTGAGCCAGATAGACACATCAAAGACATTAGCAAAAGCCTATCAAGAAAGTGAACTGGCGCATTTGTGGGAAGATACGGGAAAAATGTTTTTTTTGGAAGCGACTTTAAAACTCAGTTTTGAGAGCGAACTTGGCCTTGTTTGTTACGAAAAATTGAGCATTCAAGATGCTTTAAATCTCTTAGAGGAAATAAAAATAGGACGCAGTCCAGCGTTTCGTCAAAGGCGCGTTGCGGGGCAAACAACAGAAATAAGGCTTTCGATTTGTGGTTTATCTTGGCAGAGCTTAGAGGGTAAAACACGAAGTAGAGCTGTGATGGATGCGGCTATTTTACGTAGTACCGATCCAAACTTTACAAAGTCGCAAGCCATATTCAAGCATGCAGACCGCATGGTCGAACTAGATCCAAGTCTCTTAACGCTCCCTAACCAGGCTAATGTATTCACTTATGAACAAATCACACCACAACAATTTATTGACCAAGTGAAGCGTATAAATGAGCGCTTCAAACCTATAACGAGTGCCAGTATTAATGTGAATCGTGACAATTACCTTTCGCCATTTAGCGAACACGAACAGACGGTTATCGACGAGTATTTATTGCATGATAAGTACGAAAAAAGCTTATCAAATCAAGAATTCACTGATGGTACGGAAAAAAAGATGTGTAGCGCGACCAAAAATAATGATGTACAAAGACGCTAAGGGCTTGGCGAATCAGAGATTGTAAAAATAGCCTGTCCAACTTGTTTTCCAGTCATATCCTCAAGTACTTTTATTAACTCAGGACTTCTTATATCCCCCAGCGCTTCTATAAGCTCTTGATAAGCGGAAATTGGGTCATCATCATCGAAATGTTGCCAGATACGCTTGGCTGTATGAGATAGTTGACTGTGGTGCGGCGTGACTTGATTAATAACGTCGTTTATAAGCTCTGTCAGTTCAAATTCTGATGATTGAATGAACGCTATTGCCTCGTCACGAACGTTTATAATCCCATTTTTAATTTCCTCAAGCGAGTGACTGCTACTCGATATATAGATAGCAATCCCTGGGTAATGACCACTCGGTTTATAGCCAGCGCCTAGCTCGTAGGCCATGCTATTTTGCTGCCGTAATAGCCTGAACATTATGGCTGAGATGATTTTTTCTAATTTTAGGCTTCGGGCCGAAATTTGCAAAATGATTTTCTTATCGTATTTTGCCAATGAACGTTCATGCAAACTCGTGATAGGAATGATATGCCAAATAAGTGCACAGCTATCTAAGGTTTTATCTTGTAAATGCCTTTGAGTCGCAGCATTTAATGCTAACCTCTCGATTCCAGGTTTTTGAAGCAGGGGGTTTGTATTAAAGCGAGAGCTAAGAATAGTGAAACAACGCTCTACAGAGGCGATTCGCCAATTACCAACAATCAAGCACTCCAAAAAGTTAAACGAAAAATAACTATTTTGCAGTTCAATTAAATCATCAATATCTGTGGACGACATTTCAGTTTTGATGGCGCTTTGATATTTAAAGTCTTCAAGATATAGTTCATTTACCATGGTAAACAAACGATTTAGAGGACTTTTGGGCCTCGATTGTTGCATCCTGCTTTTTACTATATCGAAACCTCTCTTTATCAAATGGCGCGTTGGCTTAAAGGTTTTGATACTGTTTATTATCTCTAAAAGTAGATAAACCTGCCGTTCACTTTCGCCGAATGTGTGAACAGTTACACCATGATTATGTTGATAAATTCGGTAACCCATATTCGCATCGTCGACGTCGTAAAAGCGGCTATCTAAAAACTGATTAATGCAATACAACCAAACCCTGCGAGCGATTATTTTCTTGGTAGTGCCATACATTAACGGGTCAGTGATCGATACGTAACATTCGCCAGTTGCTTGCTTATGTCGCATATATTGGTAAAACTTTAACGAAGCGTTAATCGTGTCAGACGTAATCAGTTGTTCGTGAGGTATTTGAGAAGCAATTATGCGAGGCTCGTCAAATAAAAATGGATTTTGCCGTGGTTTACCAAATCTAATCGGTTCCTTTAACTCCGGTAACTCAAACGCTCGGACCTTATATTCCACATCGTAATGAGAAGTTGAGCCGCTTTGTATTGTTTCGTTATCATCATAAGTCAGAAAACCATTCTGTTCATCAAACGCACTGATATTGAATACTCTGACATTACCTGATAAGAGCTCATCAAGTAACTTAGGCATTTGAGCAAATGATAGCTCTTCACTGTAGATGCTTGAATTCACTTTCCTCGCATCATCGTTTGAATGGTTTTCTTGGGCTAATACAATACAATCTTGTAACGAAAATGACGAAGCTGAGAGAGCTTCTTCGTGTTGTGTGATATGACGACATCTTTCTTTTATACGCCATGACTCCACTGTGCTGTTTTTTAAATATTGCAAGTATGAGCTTAGTATAGCCATAATATGGTCTACGATTGAGCCGATTAAACGCGGTTGTGAGTCTAGTGAATTTGATGATGGAGAAGCTGTTGATGAGTCACACCCTCCACGGCAACTGACGATAAACTCATCTCGCTTTTGATCAAAAGGTTTGAATGCAGTGTTAATGGACTCTATCGCAGACATATTTTTTAGATTTTGAAACAAACCTTGAGCATGTTTACTTTCTAATAAATGACAGAGTGTTGATAAGCATAAAACTCTGCAAGATTCGGGCAACCTAGAAATGATAAAACTGACAAGGATGATATCCGAGCCGACTGTACCTTTTACGTCGATAATGACACCTTGATATTTTTCATCAAAAGGCTCTGGTAATGCTAAATGCTCTTTAATCGGACGTCTCGCAAAGTACTTGTCAACTTTGTCAGCAAGCATTTGTATATTCGCTTGTATTGTTGACTCCGGAATGAGGCGAGATGCAGTTGGAATAGCAATGCATATACTAATATTCTGAGCTCTAAACTGTTCTTTGTGCAAAGCTCGTAAGTTTTCTTGAATTTCTTTGAGTTTGTATCGAGAAAATATTGACTCGTTACCCACAGTGAATTCTGAGAAGGGATGATCTGGATTACAAATCGCTTTATGTACCGATTGAAGCCTTCTTGGAGGCTCATTTTTTTTGGATTGAAATTCTGCTTCAATTGCGAGCATTTCTTTTTTAATTTGCTGAAGACTAAAACAAGGCGCAGATATTTGTTCAAGCAGTATGTTGACTGCCTCAAAGAAACCCTTAATATTGCAAATAAGATGAAAGTTTGTAAAAGCGTTTTGTGTCCACCCGTTCGCTTCACCAGCATGTTCAAACATTAACTGATCTAAATAGTCTTCCCCATTATACCTATCGTGTGGCTCGAACATTAAATGTTCTAATAAATGAGCTAGGCCTTGTGGGTAGGCCTGGGCATGAAAATAGCCTCTGTTGACTGAAATTGAGATGCTTGGCTGGACGTCAGTATTCACCCGCACAAGCTTGAACTTCACGCCGTTTGGTACGGAAATTACTGACTCTACATGGCAACTGTCCGTCATTGCGTTCAGAGCGAAATCCTCGAATAGTATAAAATGTTAGTGCTATTAATGTCGATGGCAGTTAAAGTTAAGATACCAGACGTCGTTAATTATACTAACTGGATCTATTAAAAAAGAATAGACGTTTAACGCAAGCTTTCAAGGTTCTTAGGTTGATAAAATAAATATGATATTAATTATTATGCGACATGGTCAGGCTGAAGGGTATAGGGAGCCTGATTCTTCTCGCTCTCTTACGTCTACCGGAATCAAACAATGTGAAGGAGTAGGTGTTTATTTGCGTGAATTCCTAGGGCAGGTGACTGCAGACGGCTCTATGCAATCAGAGCTTGTCAGTAGTCTCAATCCCGCAGATTGCAATGAAGATTTGCACATCGATTTGGCTCTGATAAGTCCATATTTGAGAACTCAGCAGTCATTTCGGGCTGTGGCTAAAGGCGTAAAAGTCGAGCGACAAGTGACACTGGACTCGATAACGCCGTCTGGCAATGCACATGAAAGTGCCGACATTATTCATGGCTTTGCGACTGATAGAAATCGGCCCAATGTAATGTTGGTGGTGACACATATGCCATTAGTTAGTTTGTTATCGGACAGAGTTTGTGCAGGATTTAATGCAAAAATATTTTCTCCTGCCGATACACTCATTATCGACTACAACTTAGAGAAAGGAATGGGCACTCAGCTGGCCTATAGTTCGAGCGAAAGTGACGTGAACGTGTAAATAATATGCAGAAATTATCTCTTCCCACTACTTTAAAACTAGCTTTGCGCCAGCATATGGCGTCAGCTAATCTTGCTCAAGATGAAGAGATGGAAACACTTATGGAACAATTGTCGTCGTTGCACGAGAAGGTTGAGTTAGTAAAAGAAAAGGCGCTTGCAAACCGCAAACAAAAAGCAAAATAATGTCGTCGACAACATTTTTGCTTTGGCACGTATTCCATTTTTTAAATGCAGCTATTTGTTAATCAGCTACTTTTGACTCCTGAGCCTTGTAAAACTCTGGCATGATGCGAACTGTTTTAATCATATTGTCTGATATGTCAATAATTTCCAAAGGGTATCCAGCAAGTCGTAGGCTACAATTGCTGTCTGGTAAATCCTCTAAATATTCAAGAATTAATCCGTTAAGCGTTTTAGGCCCATCGATTGGGAAATCCCAATTCAACTCTTTGTTTAACTCACGTATGTTGGCACTTCCGTCAACCAAAAAGCTGCCATCTTGTTGCTTTATCGCTTCTTTGCTGTAATCGGGTACCATCGATGTCGTGAAATCACCAATGATTTCTTCTAATATATCTTCTAGGGTAAATAAACCCTGAATATCACCGTACTCATCTACTACAAGACCGATTCGTTCTTTTTCAGCTTGCATCTTATACATAAGCGAATGTAATGGAGTCGAATCTGGCGTGTAAAAAATTTCTCTTACCGCTCGTAGCATTGTAGCTTTCGAAAATTGGTCCTTAGATAGTAACCTTAAAGCATCTCTAACATGCATAAAACCAACAGCGTCGTCGATTGTATCTCTGAATAAGAGCACTCGAGTATGTTGTGAGTGGGTCAATTGCTTTTGGATTATCTTCCAGTCATCGTTTACGTCGATTGCATGAATATCACTTCTTGGCACCATGATGTCTTCTGCAGTGACTTTTTCTAAATCTAAAATACTTACTAGCATTTCTTGGTGTTTTTGAGGGATCATGCTTCCCGCTTCATGCACAACTGTTCGGAGTTCTTCGCGGCTCAACGAATTTTCGATACCGCCTACAGGGTTAATTCTCAATAAAATAAGTACGCCGTTGGTAATGAAGTTTATGAATTTAACGGCCGGAGTGAATAGGTATAAAAGCGGCACCAATATAAATGAGCTAGGAAAAGCTATGCGCTCTGGGTAAAGCGCCGCGTATGTTTTAGGGGTTACCTCGGCAAACACAAGAATGATAAGGGTCAGTGCGATCGTGGCAATTAGAGGGCCATAGTCGCCATAAAGCCTGATGCAAACGATTGTCGCGATTGTTGTTGCTGCAATATTGACCAGATTATTCCCTATCAGTATGAGACCGATTAATCTATCAGGACGTTCTAGGAGTTGCTCTACACGTTTCGCTCCTGCTTTACCCTCATTTGCTAGATGCTTTAAGCGATATCTATTGATGCTCATTAAGCCCGTTTCTGAGCTAGAAAAATAAGCAGACAAAACAATCAGAACGAGTAAAACAAGTAACAGCGTTGAAGTTGATATAGCGTCCAATTATATATTCCCGTGAATCAATTTATGCATAGCTAAGTCAGGATCCACTCGCGTACAAGTCGTGAACCAAAATAAGCTAATGTGAGAACGCCTAAGCCTACTAAATTGAAAATTATCGTGACACGAGCTTTTAGTCCAATAAATTTGTGCAGCACCAAGCATGTGAAGTAGATTGCAAGCGCGATAATTGACAATAAGGTTTTGTGGGCATAGCCATCGCTAAACATGCTAGGTAAAAACACAAAACCACTGACCAGCGAAATGCCCAACATACCTGTTCCGAGGTTCATTAATTGATAAAGAATGGTCTCGACCGACATTAAAGGTGGTAATTTACCCATCAACATAAGCCTGCTTTTATGTTTAAGTTGATGATTGATATAGGCCAATTGACAAGCATAGAGCATTGAAATACTTAGAATGCCGTATGCGATGAGCGATAAAAGGATATGCGCAATCATGCCACTGCTCATTTCGACTGATATGCCAGTGGTGGCCGGAAGCGCATATTCCAACGATATAAACAGACTAGATAAAAAACATACTATTGGTAAAAACAGCAGATTTTTGATGTATCGATGAGCAATCAACATTGTAAGTGTAACTAACCAAGCCAGCATTGCAGCAACAAAAGATAAGCTCAGCTGTTCACCTGTATGCCCTCTAGCGCTTAGGTGAAGCAAGCCAAGGTGACAAACCAGTGCAATAATAAGCAATGGTAATGAAAGTTTCTGCCATTTGTTACTCTGCTTGAAAAATTGCTGAGAATACAAACCGCCAGCCGCAAGGTAAGCGCAAAACGCGACAACAAATACTATGGTAATTATGCTCATGCGTCTCTCTGGATATGTGTGTCGTTCATGTTATCTTTCATATTTATTCAAGGTCATTTATTTACAGAGTGTGTTCAGTCCATATTCCAAATTATTGCTTATGAAAACGTAGCGTAATCATAAGATTCAACAGAGATAATACTTAATTCAAAAGGCTTATCATTCCACTTCATAAAAACATTGGAGTCTCATTAGCTCGTTACGGCATTCTTCTATAAAAAGAATGACATATAGGCACCTTAAACGGCAAACAATGTGCTTAGCAAAATCCTATAATAAATAAAGCGATGCGGTGATTACGAATACGTTAGTTTATTGTATACTCTTTAGCAAATTAGAAAATACAAAATTGTTGTTTTATGTTTCAGAATCTTACCGATCGCTTAGGTCAAACACTTAAGAACATTAGCGGCAAAGGTCGCTTAACCGAAGATAATATTAAAGAGACTTTGCGTGAGGTCCGTATGGCCTTGCTTGAGGCCGATGTTGCCTTGCCAGTTGTCAAAGACTTTATTGGTAAAGTAAAAGAACGTGCTCTAGGGACAGAAGTCTCGAAAAGTCTTCAGCCTGGTCAAATGTTCATTAAAATTGTTCAAAGCGAATTAGAACAATCGATGGGCGATGGCTCCGAACAGTTAAATCTTGCGACAACACCGCCGGCAGTCATAATGATGGCGGGCCTTCAAGGTGCTGGTAAAACGACCAGTGTCGGTAAGCTCTCAAAGTATTTAGTTGAGCGCGAAAAGAAAAAAGTTTTGGTAGTGAGTGCCGATGTTTATCGACCCGCTGCGATAAAGCAATTGCAGACGCTTGCAGAGGAAGTTGGCGTAGAATGTTATCCGTCAAGCATTATGCAAAAGCCTGTAGACATTGTTAATGCTGCAATTGACCACGCGAAGATGAAGTTCTTCGATGTGCTTCTTGTGGACACCGCAGGGCGCCTTGCGGTTGACGAAAAGATGATGGATGAAATCAAAGCATTACACGCGGCGGTAAATCCGATTGAAACTTTGTTTGTCGTCGACGCCATGACAGGCCAAGATGCGGCAAACACAGCTAAAGCCTTTAACGAGGCACTTCCTTTGACCGGTGTGATTTTGACGAAAGCCGATGGTGATGCCAGAGGTGGAGCGGCTCTATCGGTAAAACATATCACGGGTAAACCGATTAAATTTTTAGGCATGGGTGAAAAGCTCGATGCTTTAGAACCCTTCCATCCCCAACGTATTGCCTCACGAATACTCGGTATGGGTGACGTGCTCAGCTTGATCGAAGATGTTGAACGTAAAGTTGATAAAGCAAAAGCAGAACGCGTTGCTAAAAAAATTCAAAAAGGGCAAGGCTTCGACCTACAAGACTTCAAAGAGCAACTTGAACAAATGCGCAACATGGGAGGCATGATGTCTCTGATGGATAAACTCCCAGGTATGGGAAATATGAGCGCAAAGATCAAAGACCAAGCCAACGACAAGCAGTTTAATCAGATGGAAGCCATAATCAATTCGATGACACCATCTGAGCGACAGAGACCTGATGTAATTAAAGGGTCAAGAAAACGAAGAATTGCTATGGGTTCAGGTACGCAAATACAAGACGTCAATCGATTATTGAAGCAGTTCACTCAGATGCAAAAGATGATGAAGAAGATGGGCGGTGGAAATATGAAGAAGATGATGCGGTCTATGGGCGGTATGATGCCTCCTGGTGGTATGGGCGGAGGTATGCCGCCTGGAGGAATGGGAGGCATGGGCGGATTTGGACGCAAGAAGTAGCTCTGCGCTTCCGTATGGAGGGAACGCATTCACCTATGGTTTAGGGAAGTTAGTTCTTAAACTCAGCGGGTGGTCCATTTCTGGTGAATTGCCGAATCGCTCTAAAATGGTGGTGGCGGTTGCGCCTCATACTTCAAACTGGGACTTTGTCTTGGGGGTCGCGGTGCTGTTTGCACTCCGTATTAAAGTAAGGTTTCTTGGTAAACACACGTTGTTTGTCCCAGTGTTTAAACATTTTCTTTTTTACCTCGGTGGAATCCCCGTTAATCGCAAAGATAGAAGCGGAGTCGTTGACGCTATCTCACAAGAGTTTTCAAGCCATAAAAAAATGATACTGGCCCTTGCGCCTGAGGGTACGCGCTCGCCAATCTTTCCATGGAAAACTGGATTTCTTGGCATCGCTAGACGAGCACAGGTGCCAGTGCTATTAATTGCATTTGATTTTAAAGAAAATTGCGTAAAAATCGGCCCCGAAATTCATACGACCGACGACATGCATGATGATATGGAAAAAATTTATCATCATTTTTCAGTTATTCCAGGCAAGTTCCCAGAGAAATGCCTGACAAGTAATGGTGATAGCAATGATATTTTCCGTGATCAAAAAGCCAGTAAGCATTAAGTCGTTTTTCACAAATCCTTTGAGGTTCAGCCTGCGTTGTGGTGTAACACTGCTGTTACTTTGCCTGACATTTTTTGCTGTTTCCAAGGGCCTGAAAAGCGATAAAATTGATGGTTATATTGTTGCGACTAACAAGACTGAAAATGCCATAAGCATAACCGATACTCTATCTGGTGAAATCATTAAGACACTATCTACCGGAAAGGGCCCTCACGAATTGGTGATGTCAAATGACTACAAAAAACTAGTTAGTACAGACTTTGTTGGTGGTAATAGTTTGACGGTGTTTGAGGTAAATACTTTTACCATCGATAAAACCATTTCTCTTGAACAATATAAAGGACCGCATGGTATCCAATTCTTGCCTGGTTCGAATCACATAGTAGCGGTCACGTCGGGGCAAAGTGAACATGTGCTGCTAGTGGACATTATTCACGGAGACATTATCGAAGCGATTCCAACGTCTCAAAAGACGTCACATATGCTTAGCTTCGATGCGCTTGGGGAGTATTTGTATGTGACCAATATTCGCTCAAATACGATCAGTAAGATAAAGGTGGATAGTGCATCGTTGGTGAAGAATATTGCGGTACAAGACATGCCAGAAGCAATAAAGTACTCCCGCAAAAGAAATGAACTATGGTACGGCGCAAATCAAAACGGCATTGTAGAAGTTTTAGATGTCGAAAAAGAGCAAGTAGTTGCGAACTTTGATGGCTTTATTTTTCCTTACCGGGTTTTATTCAATCATAATGAAGACATTGCCTTGGTGCCTGATTTCAGACAACACACCTTAACGTTGATAGACGCGCGTAAAAAATCGTTGATAAATAGATATGAGTTACCAGAGGGTTCGGGACCTCAGGGTATTACCTTGCATCCTAGCTATGACATAGTCTTTCTTTCTCTTAATCTTTCGCATGAAGTGATTGCAATCGATATTATGAATCAGGAGATCCTAGCTCGCTATCCGACAGGTAAAAATCCAGATGGCGTAGTCTTTATTCCTCGTTCGAAGGCTACTCAAAAGCACAAGTCTACAAATTCACATTAAAACACTCATTATTCCTTAGTAATTGGCGACTTATACTTGCTTTTGAGAGTGCAATACGTATAATTCGCGCACTCTTTTTCCCACGTAGCGGGGGAAGGGTATGTTAACGGTAACGCTACAACGAGTTTGAGGCATATATGGTTACTATTCGTTTACAGCGTGGTGGTGCGAAAAAGCGCCCTTTTTATCAAGTGGTTGTTGCTGACAGCCGTCGTGCACGAAATGGCAAGTTCATTGAGAACCTTGGCTTTTTCAATCCTACAGCACAAGGTCAAGCGGAGAAACTTCGTTTAGATCTAGAGCGTGTTGAATACTGGGTTGGTCAAGGCGCTGGTTTGTCTGATCGTGTATCACGCTTGGTAAAAGACGCAAAAGCTGCTGCATAAGCGGTTTTTGTGATTTTTGAGGAAAGTTAAGTGAGTTTAGCGTCTAACTTGCTCGTTGTTGGCAAAATCGGAGCGCCTCATGGTGTGAAAGGTTGGGTCAGAATCAACAGCTATACTCAAGAAAACGACAATATTTTTAATTACGCCCCTTGGTTTTTAAAACAAGCTGACGGTAGCGTGAAAGAAATTAAAGTTGACCAATGGCGTCATCAAGCCAAACACCTTGTTGCAAAACTGGTAGAGGTCGATGACCGAGACGACGCTGAATTGATTAAAAATGTAGAGATATACATTGATTCGACCCAGCTTCCAGAGTTAGACAATGACTATTACTGGAAAGACTTAGTCGGTATGCAGGTGGTTAACACTAATGGTTATCACATGGGTACAGTCAAAGAGTTGTTTGAAACTGGTGCGAATGACGTAATGTTAGTCAAAGCTAAAATCAACGATGCGTTTGGTCAAAAAGAAAGGTTGTTGCCTTTTTTACACGACTCTGTCGTGCTGAAGGTAGACAAAGAGGCAAACCTCATTACCGTGGATTGGGATCCAGCATTTTAAAGTGCTGCTATAACGAGCAAAACTATGAGCACTAAGCAGCGATTTAGTATTGTGACTTTGTTTCCTGATATGTTTGATAGCTTCTTGTCACAAGGGGTCATTGGACGAGCTGTAAAAGCTGGCATCATTGAAGTCGCTTTATACAACCCTCGGGATTACACGCACGACAAGCACCGGACGGTCGACGATAGACCATACGGAGGCGGGCCTGGCATGTTAATGATGGTACAGCCACTTTCAGACGCAATTGCCGATGCAAAGAAAGCATCGAGTGAACAAGTACAGGTTGTGTACTTATCACCACAAGGTCGTAAGCTAGACTTTAAAGGTGTAACGAAGCTTAGTCAGTATACTGATTTAGTCCTCGTTGCAGGGCGTTACGAAGGTATCGACGAACGCATTATACAATCTATGATCGACCAAGAGTGGTCAATCGGAGACTATGTATTAAGCGGCGGAGAACTTCCCGCGATGGTGTTGATGGATGCAGTTTCTCGCCTAATACCTAGTGTATTAGGACACAAGCAGTCCGCGGTAGAAGATTCTTTTACCGATGGTTTGTTAGACTGCCCTCATTACACACGCCCAGAGTCGTTTAATGGCTTAAAAGTACCGAAAGTGTTGATAAGTGGCGATCATGAAAAAATTAGGCAGTGGCGATTGCAAGAATCTCTAAAAAGAACTTTGCAAAGACGCCCTGATTTACTAGAACACCTAGCTCTGACTGAGGAGCAACAAGTATTACTTAGTAAGCTTGTTGCGGCGGATGACAGTTAACTCTAGGAAGTGAGGATTCGATGGCTAAAGTCAATCAAGATATCATCAAGAAAATTGAGCAAGCACAGCTCAAATCTGATTTACCAGAATTTGGTCCTGGTGACACAGTAATTGTGCGCGTAAAGGTTAAAGAAGGCGACAAAGAGCGTTTGCAGGCATACGAAGGTGTGGTCATTGCGAAACGTAACCGTGGTTTACACTCTGCTTTTACTGTTCGTAAAATCTCAAGTGGAGAGGGTGTAGAGCGTGTGTTCCAAACTCATAGCCCAGCAATAGATTCAATTGAAGTGAAACGTCGCGGTGCGGTACGTAGAGCTAAATTGTACTATCTACGTGAGCGTTCAGGTAAATCTGCACGTATCAAAGAAAAACTTAACTAATTTAAATTTATCGTTACTGTTAACATTCAAAAACCCGCATCATTTGATGCGGGTTTTTTGTTTTTAAATATTGCAAACTTTTGGATAAACAGCATAATCAAAACAATATAAGACGAAGGTCGAAGGTCGAAGGTTTGCTGATGGCTCCTCGTGTCACAAATATAAGCCATAACGCAAATCTGATAGATAAGTACTAATGCTTGTTACTTTTAAAATAATAATAATGGAGCGCTAACATGGAACAAACAAAGTCTACTTGGGTCACCCGAGCCCTCGATAAAGTAGAAGTGGCTGGCAATAAACTGCCAGATCCGGCGATCATCTTTTTTCTCTGTTTGGTAATTGTATGGGGCTTGTCCGCACTATTATCGCAGTTTTCTTGGGACGCGATAGATCCTAGAACGGGCGAAGCCATCGTCGTTAACAATATGCTTACTGGCGATTCCCTGGCAAGTTTTATGTCTCGTATGGTCACCATTTTTACTGGTTTTGCACCACTTGGTGTGGTGCTAGTTGCGATGTTGGGTGTAGGTGTTGCAGAGCACTCTGGTTTCATTAGCGCAGGATTAAAGCGCATGTTAGACAGCACACCCCAAAAATTATTGACGCCTATGGTTGTGCTCGTGGCTATTGTTAGTCATACCGCTACTGATGCAGGTTATGTGTTAGTTATTCCTCTAGCAGGGGTGATTTTTTATGCGATGGGTCGCCATCCATTGGCAGGGATCGCAGCGGCTTTTGCTGGTGTAAGCGGTGGATTTAGCGCTAACTTTGTTCCCTCAGCGATAGACCCTTTGTTGCAAAGCTTTACAGAAGAAGCGGCTAGGATCATTGACCCAGTTATCTTAATAAATCCACTTAACAACTGGTTCTTTAACTCGTGTTCCTCATTATTGGTAATTGGCATTGCTTGGTATCTTACCGACAAAGTAATTGAGCCAAGGCTTCAAAAGGTAAAAATTGATGGCGATCCGGATGCCATTCCAAAGTTTGAAAAATTAAATGCAGTGCAAACAAAAGCACTTAGGGTTTCAAGTGCGGTAATGTTATTGGGTATTATTGCATTGATTGCGATCTTATATCCTGAAACCTCTCCGATGCGAGATGCAGACGGTGAGTTAACCTCGTTTAATGCGCCCGTTATGCAGTCCATTGTGCCGATAATATTCTTGTTATTTCTATTACCAGGCGTTGTGTTTGGTTATATGTCAGGCGTTTATAAAAATACTAAAGACATGATTGCTAGCATGACCAAAGCAATGGAAGGCATGAGTTATTACATTGTATTGGCTTTTTTCTGCGCCTTATTTATTGATGCTTTTGGTAAATCAAACTTAGGTGCATTGCTTGCGATTGAGGGCGCTCAAGTACTTAAATCCCTCGCGCTACCCTCTGCTATTACCGTTGTTGGCATTATCTTTTTGACTGCATTTGTGAATTTGTTCATAGGTTCTAGTTCTGCAAAGTGGGCATTATTAGGGCCTATTTTCGTGCCTATGCTCATGCAACTAGGTATTTCACCCGACCTCACTCAAATTGCTTATAGAGTAGGTGACTCTTCGAGTAATATTATTACTCCCTTGTTGCCGTATTTCCCACTCGTTGTTTTGTATTGTCAACGGTATGTGAAAGACACAGGCATTGGCACTCTACTGTCTTTGATGATCCCTTATAGCGTGTGCATAATTATCGCATGGACCGCATTCCTGCTCTTGTATTGGTGGGTAGGGCTACCTTTAGGAATACAGTCTAGTTATATTTATCCAGCTGCATAATTAAATACATACTTGGTAATTACACAAGAATAAACCGGTGCTACTAATAGCATCGGTTTTTTTTAGCAGAGCCTTAATAAATGCCCTTATTCTTAAGGATTAAAAGGAAGGCTTAAAAGTAATGCTTAAAAAGTGCCATCATATATTGAGCGCTAAAGTATTGGTAACTTAAAGCTTAAACTTGCTCAACTTCTTATAAGTTGGTAGTGCCATTTCCAACACTTGTAAGCCCTTATTGTTAAGTTCGGGCAAGGGTTTGGGCTCAGATTTTTCTAATCCGCTGCTTTTCCACACTGATGAATACCAATGTGGCGCCCAGACTCCGTCACTTTTGTTTCCGCCGGCCTGCCAATTTAGCATTTGTTGTTCAAAAGGAATTCCGATGGCACTGCATATCTTAACAAGCATGTGTTCTGGATCAGCAAGGATATCGTCACTGTCGATAACGAGTGGGCATTTTTCTGACAAATTACTCACTCGCTCAAACAGCTCGATTTGTTGTGGGATACCTAGATCCTCCAATGTCGGGAATTCACGCTTTTTGTGATAGCTGGCGATGACCCTCGCGGGATGTCGGATTAAGAATACATTGCATACATTTTCAATCCAGCTTAAATCAAATTCTGGTAGCATATGGTGGGTCATGTGTTTTTGATAAAACAATGGAGTATTGCTTGGATTTGGACCGCAGCATTGCGCAATGACATCATCAGCATTATTTGGTTGCGAGGCTAAGATCTGCTCTTGCATAGGATGAATTTGTCCAGATGCTTTTAGGTATGCCGCATAAAAAGGTTCGTCCACAACTGTGCAGTCGCTTCTGGCTGAAAATGCATACATCATTGCAGTTGAGAGGTTTCTTGGGCCTGACCACATAGCAATTTTCATTACGGGTTCCTTACTAACTTTTCATCACTAATTTATTTATTACTAACTGAGGACTATTGTGTGTTTGCATCTAACTTGATCTGTTGAAAATAAAGTTCTCTGATCCGTTTTGTAATGGGCCCAGTGGCGTTTTCATACTGCTCACCAATTTTGCGACCATCTATTTCAGATACTGGTGTTTGCGCTCCAAAAGTGCCCGTTAAAAAGGCCTCGTCTGCGCCATAGGTCTCGACTAGAGAATAGTTACGCTCATAAACTTTGATTCCGTCAGCTCTGCAAACGTCGATTACTTTTTGGCGGGTGATGCCGTTCATGCAGTAGTCACCTGTTGAGGTCCACACTTCTCCTTTTCGAACGATGAAAAAGTTACACGCGTTGGTGGTATTTACAAATCCGTTCACGTCTAGCATTAATGCCTCGTCAGCGCCGGCTTTTTCAGCGGCAATACACGCTAAAATACAGTTTAGTTTTGAGTGACTGTTAAGCTTTGGATCTTGGGTCATAGGTAAACCACGCATATGAGGTACTGTGGCTAATTTGATTGGACGGGGAATAGACGCTTTAGAATGCTCACAAATGATGACCAGAGTCGGACCTTGCTTAGACAAAGAGGGATGTTGAAATGGCTTACTTTTAGTGCCGCGCGTTAGCATCAAACGAGCGTGAACATCAGTGTACATATCATTGGCTTTGCGAGTGGCTTCAAGTGCTTTAATTATTTCCTCTTTAGTCATACCGATATCTACATCAATGGTTTTAGAGGCTTCAAACAAACGATCCATGTGTTCGTTCAAAAACGCCCATTTCCCATCGTATAACCGCAGGCCTTCCCAAATACCATCTCCTAACATAAAACCACTGTCGTAAACGGATACCTTGGCTTCGTCACGATGAACAATGTCACCATTAAGGTAGATTAGAATATTGTCGTTGCGTGCGTCTGCTTCTGCTTGGTGAGTAGAAACGTCGGAGTGAGTGATGTTTGAAGTCATAACGCCTAATTATTCTTGTTTTGTTAAGACATAAGAGTCAGTTTAGACTAACGCAACGAATTTACTGTGTCACGGCAAGTACACAGAAATATTGTGTTTATGTATAAGATATAAAGGAAGTCGGGCCTGTTCAATAGTACAAAAATCAAGCAAAGCTTAAACGTTTATGTTTAATTCAGCTGTTTTAAGCAAATCATTTCCACACTTGAACGCGCACACTGGGTAATATATCGATTAAAGCTTGCTCAAATGGTACAAGTTTGTTAAAAAGTCCGTGAACTGAGATACATCATTTATCTCGTTATTTGAGATCCGCTACGATGACAGAAACAATAGGCTTAGCTCGCTAAGTTTATTGCCCAAAAATTAAAATAATATAGGTTTCTCGTAAGGGTAAAAGACAAAGTTTAATGCGTTTTTTTATCATCGCGCACATAAAACTTTGTCATTACCTGTATCTTTATGGTGTTGCGGAATTTGCGACACTGCCGACATTAAATACAATTTAAGACAATCACACAATGCAAAAAGATAGAGTTAGTAACCTGAATGTAACTTCTGATGAAGTACTTATTACCCCAAAGAAGTTGGCAGAAGAAATGCCCGTCAGCGATAAAGCGATCGAGTTTGTTCAATCTTCAAGAAACATCATCTCTGACATCATACACCGTCGTGACCATCGTTTATTAGTCGTATGTGGACCGTGTTCAATTCATGATGTTAAAGCAGCAAAAGAATATGCTTTGCGCTTAAAAGAACTTCACGAAATGTGCAAAGATACCTTGTTCATCGTAATGCGTGTCTACTTTGAAAAGCCACGAACCACAACCGGTTGGAAAGGTCTCATAAACGACCCTCATATTAACGATACTTTCGATATCGATACAGGTTTGAGAAAAGCGCGAGAGCTACTTAACTTTCTGGCAGAGTTAGAATTACCCGTAGCGACAGAGGCTTTAGACCCAATCAGTCCACAATATTTGTCTGAGTTCTTTGCATGGGCAGCGATTGGTGCGCGTACATCAGAGTCACAAACACACAGAGAGATGGCAAGTGGCTTGTCTATGCCCGTCGGATTTAAGAACGGTACCGATGGTAGTTTGAGCATTGCTATAAACGCGCTTCAATCTGCGGCATCTGGTCACAGTTTTATGGGCATTAATTTAGAGGGCCAAGTCAGCATAATTAATACTGCTGGTAACCCTGATGGACACATCATTTTGCGTGGTGGTAAGCAGCCAAACTATGATTCTGTTTGCGTATCAGATTGCGAACAATCGCTCGAAAGTGCCGGCATAATTTCATCTTTAGTTGTTGATTGTAGCCACGCGAATTCTGCAAAGGACTATCGTCGTCAACCGCTTGTCGCTCAAAATGTAGTGAATCAAATATTGGAAGGTAATCAATCAATTATCGGTATTATGCTTGAGAGTCATTTAAATGCGGGTAATCAACCATCTTCTGGTAAATCGGTAGATGAACTTGATTACGGTGTATCTATTACCGACGGTTGTATAAGCTGGGATGAAACCAACAAACTGATACAAGCAACACGTGAGAAGCTAATCACGGTGTTACCGTTGCGTCAGAAGAAGCTTGACGTTGCTTAAGTTTTAGCACATTTGGTCACAGCAGAATTAAAATCGGTACTGGTATGCGTACCGATTTTTTTGTTTTTGAGAATGGATTTATGAAAAAAGACGAAATCGATCGGCAACTGAATCACTACCGAAATGAAATTGACCAGCTTGATTCAAAACTTGTAGATATTTTAGCGGCAAGACAGGCGCTAACTACAAAGATTGGTGATGTTAAACGGGCTCATTCCTTGCCAATATACGTTCCCGAACGAGAGTCAGCGATGATCTCAACACGCAGAGAACAAGCTGAAGCACAAGGGGTCTCTGGCGATTTGGTAGAGGATGTTTTACGTCGAATGATGAGAGATTCGTACTATTCTCAGCATGCTAACTATGCCAAAACAAATCAGTCTGTTAACAAAGTCGTTGTGGTTGGTGGTGAAGGTGCTTTAGGTAGTGTTTTTGTTACTCTGTTTAAAAATAGTGATTACCAAGTGTCGATTTTAGACAAAGCACAGTGGAATGAACGCGAAGAAATTTTAACCGACGCCGATCTTGTTATTATTTCCGTTCCTATTAATCTGACTGTAGAAGTCATTAAAGCCCTTCCTAAGCTTTCTCCTAATTGTATACTTGCTGATGTTACCAGTGTAAAAAAAGCGCCTTTAGACGCCATGTTACAAGCACATGATGGACCGGTGGTCGGTCTTCATCCAATGTTTGGTCCTGATGCACCCGGCATGATCAAACAAG
Source organism: Glaciecola sp. (assembly GCA_965658765.1). Classification (GTDB taxonomy): domain Bacteria; phylum Pseudomonadota; class Gammaproteobacteria; order Enterobacterales; family Alteromonadaceae; genus Glaciecola. The sequence goes on from CBFHTO010000019.1 coordinate 34,268, forward strand.
TCGTTGTTGTGTGTCATGGGCGAATGTCAGAGGCTTACCAATGGATGATTAAGCAGATGCAAGTCTGGGGCGCACAGGTGCATGAAGCACATGCTGCGCAGCACGATAAGGCAATGGCATTTATTCAGGTCATGCGCCACTTCAATACTTTTGTTTATGGGCAACATCTCACTCAGGAAAGCCCAGATCTAAAAGAATTAATTGCTTTCAGTTCGCCCATTTATCGACTTGAACTTGCAATGGTGGGGCGCTTATTCGCGCAAGCTCCAGCTTTGTATGCCGACATCATATTTAACGATCTTGATAATGTACGTTTACTCGAGCGTTTTCATCATCGCTTTGGCGAGGCAATAAAATTACTTAAAGATAATAATAAAAAGGGGTTCATCGACAAGTTTAAAGAGGTTGAGGCTTGGTTTGGCGAATATGCCACTGAATGCTTAAAAGACAGCAAGCAAATGTTACTTAAAGCGGACGATGGCCGTTTACTTCGAAAGTAATAGACAAAAAATTTGCTGCTAAATAAGCCTTACATGTTTCAAAGCATGAACAGATGTAAAAGTTTGTGCTCAGTTTTGAGCACACTAATTTTTTAAACTATTGTTTATAATGGAATTATTTATAAATCCAGTCTCTGGTGAAAATACAAAGCATTACATTCGGCCTTTCAAATTACACACACTGTTAATGTTTCTTTGCGATGATTAAGGCGTACCAAATGACGAGAAGCATCATTTAGATTTTTTGTACTAATGTGTTCGCGCTTTTTGTTGATAGGTACAAGACCCTTATCAAAATAGCCTGGAGTTCATTATGAAAAAGTTACTTACGCCATCTTTAATCGTCATCGCAAGCTTAACTGTCGCAAACGTTGCCAACGCTTTAGAAGTGAAAAAAAGTTACGTACTGACAGACGATAGTCTCGAAACTCAATTGTGCCATGTTGCGGCAACTCAGAGTACACAAAGATTAAATAGCAAAGTAAACGCAGCTTTTCCGAGTCGCATGTTGAGTAAAAAATACGCGTTTGTTGCTAACAATTTTACTTGTAATGGTATGTCAATTGCTGAGTTTGCTCTACAGCAAGGTAATTATGATGTGGCCAAAAAGCTGAATTCTCACATTAATAATAACGTCACAATTCTTGATTTAGCCAAAACGGAAGAACAAGATTTGCAGAACAGCGAAGTCTAAATATCGCAAAAACGGCGGCAAAATTATACAGCAGAGATGAACAGGCCCTAGTAACATATAGCCTCAATTGATTTATAAATTGAAAAGTATGGGCAGGATACACACAAATTAAAGGGAGCTAGATGCTCCCTTTTTTGGCAAGCCCATTTCTTACTCAGTTAAGCGTCAGACAATGCCTGAACTGCGGCAATGCGAGTAGGTGAAACCTCTTCAACTGGGTAGCAACCTAAGACCTTAAAGTAACGTGTCATGCCTCTAAGTGTATCAATCGCAACTTGCATCGGCCCATCTTCAATATTGCCGACTACATCAACATAAAACATTTCTTCCCAAGGATTACCATTGATTGGCCTAGATTCAAGCTTGGTGAGATTTATATTATTCTCCTTAAACACCAATAAGGCATCGCAAAGTGCACCTGGAGATTGGACTGTCGACATGATCATGGTGGTTTTAGCTGGTACTTGCAGAGGCACTTTAATACTTTGGCTGGCCACAACAATAAAACGAGAATGATTTTCTTTTTGATTTGCCAAGTTCGACTTTACCGATTTTAAACCATAAAAACTGCCACTTTCTGCGCTGCCTATGGCGGCTGAATGTGGGCTTGCTTGCTGGCTAACCTTCATCATAGCGTCAGAAGTACTGTCGCATGTTTTTACTTCTACATTTCCAAACTCGGCTAAAAAATGACTGCATTGTGCAAACACCTGTGGGTGTGCGTAAATCGTTTTAATCTGTGCAGTATCAACGCTGTCATGTACCAGTAATGCATGCTGAATCGGATGGGTCAACTCTCCAACTATATTAAGGCGAGTATGTTGCAGTTGGTCATAGACCTCATTAATGCTGCCCGAACTAGTATTTTCGATTGGTAATACAGCGTAGTCAGCCTCATGACTTTCGACTTTCTCTATAATTTGAGCAAAGCTCTTACACCCAATTTCAACCAATTCTCCAGGTCGTCTAGAAAAATATTTCTGAGTCGCTAAATAACTATAAGAGCCTTTTTCGCCCAAAAATGCCACGCGATTCAGAGGTAATCTGGAGTCAGGATTAGCCCACTCATAAAGCATAGACTGTTGTTGAAGCACACTGTCTTCAATGATCACTTGAAAAAGTTTGGTCACAAAGTGCGGATCTAGCCCTTGTTCGCGCCCCTGTTTGATTAAACGAAGTAAGAGTTGTTCTTCTCGGGCCTTATCACGCACAGAAATCTGATGTTTTACTTTAGTCTCAGCTACCTGAGCCGTTAATTTTTGTCGCTTCGCTATAAGTTTGAGAAGTTCGCTGTCGGTAGCGGTGATTTGCTCGCGCAAGGCATCTAGGGCTTCTTTAGACACTTGTATATCCTGATAGTAAAAGGGTGTTCATCTTAATTAGGGTGAAAGCCTGCGAACCCTCGCAGATCTTTTGGCATGATATCACAATCGCGGTGCGGCAACACGCGCTTGAAAGGTAGAAAAACGCAGAAGTTCTGTCAATGCTTAATTCGTATTAAAACGCCACTTTTATCTTTACTATGGGCGTGTTCATAAGTCAGACATAAACTTTACTAATTTAATAATGCAGCTAAGATCTCTTTTACTTCTGCTGGCTCGAATGGCTTATCGCATAGAGCATTAACACCCGTTTGCTGAATATTGTTCATATGAATGCTATCGGAAGACTCAGACGTGACCATAATTATTGGAATATGAGCTGATGCAGGGTTGAAGCGAATGTATTCTGATAGTTCCCTGCCATCCATTTCAGGCATATTATAATCCGTTACCACGATATCGAATTCCTCTTCTTTTAAGAAGGTAAGCGCATGCGCTCCATTTTCAGCTTCGGTGATTTTTTCAATACCCATATTCATCAAAACACGGCGTATATGTTTTCTCGCAAGTTTGCTGTCATCGACCAGTAAAACGCGTAACTGCTCTATATCAAATAGGCTTAGGTCTAATTCATCGGTGTTTAAAAGTTGCACGCTTGCGTTAAGGCCTCTGTGCAAATGTATCGGTTCAAACGGCTTTGGAAGAATAGCTGCCACCCCTGACTGTTTAAACCCTTCAAGTCGTTCTAAGCTCGTTTCACTTGAAACCAACATAAATGGCGTTGATGCAGTTTCGCTACCTTCTTTTAAGTAAGTCAGAATGTCTAAACCACTACCGTCCTCTAAGTACATTGAGCTTACAACTAGGTCCACGTTATGTTTATCGATAGCGGCTCTCGCTTGCGCCACATTTTTGACGATATCGACACCGTGAACAGCTTCCTCAGTCAATAAACCGCTTATAATTTTTGCCTGAGTATCTGATGGCTCAACAAGTAATATTTGCAAATCGGATATAGATAATTGCTGCATTTACATTCTCTTAATGTTGTTGCTCGGCAAGCGTGAATTGATTCCATGCGCGCCCGACTGATTTTTTAATTTCCGTCGCAAAGCGAGTCTTCAATGTATTTCACCCGCCTGCTATTTTAACCTTCATGCCTTTCTTCTCTAACAATGTTTTGAGCTTGTCCCTGACATCGCCTTGTATCTCGATAGTAAAGCCCTTTACACTCCCGCCACAGCCACATTGTTTTTTCAACTCGCTGCATAGGCTTTTTAACTCTGGCAGACCTAGTTCCAGCCCTTCAATAGAGCTAACGCCTTTACCTTTCTTTCCCTTGGTAATTCGCTTTAGTCTCACGATCCCGTCTGATTTTGGGGGCGTGTCACTTTTTTTGTCGTCTTGCTCAATGCGTCCTAAGTCTGTTGAATATACAAGTTTATTGTCATTCATTGTTTGCTTAACATCCTAATAGCTTATTCATCGTTTAAGTTTATATCGAAATGTAGTCGCAATAAAAGATTCCTTTTACAAGTCAATAGAATCCTCGCAAAATTTTTATTAGCAAGTATGACATAGTAAACTTTGTTCTTAAGAACTCAGTCGATAATGCAACACCAACTAAAAACATTTAGTTATTACTTAACAAGTATTAAGCAAACATTGCACCATATTTTACAAGTAATCAATCTACATGACTAAAATTCGCGGTATTTTGTAATTTCTGTGTATATTCCCCGCACAATTTGCATTAAATATATCTACCAAACAAAAGAACGCTTATGATATCCTTAATGAAATTGAGACTTATTATCAACTAGCTTTTGTGTATTCGTCTTGTTCTGAATGATCTAGATGCAAAAAGCCATCGAATAACGAAACACAATACGTTTTTGCTATCCGTAAATGAGGAGGTTTTTATCAAAAAATTGCTTGCACTCTTTCCACTTATGATGGTGCTCAGCCAAAGTTTTGCAACCGAGGTGAATGTCTATTCTTCACGCCAAGAGGCATTAATAAAACCATTGTTAGAGCGTTTTACAGAACAAAGTGGGGTCGAAGTAAATCTAGTTACCGGTAAGGCTGATGCTCTACTTGCTAGGGTAAAGTCTGAGGGGCAATTTACACCTGCCGATCTCATTCTGTTAGCGGACGCGGGTCGTCTTGTACGTGCTAAGGAAATGGGCTTAACACAAGCCTTGAACGCTGAACTGTTAAGTAACACACATCCGCAATTACAAGACAGTGACGCGCATTGGATTGCTTTGACGAAACGAGCTCGTCCAATTATGTACAAGCTTGGTACGATCGAACCCCAAAGTATTAAGAGCATTGATGACCTAACGCAATCGAGGTTTAAAGGGGAAATATGCATACGCTCATCGAGCAATATTTATAATCAGTCGATGCTTTCTGCCATGATAGAAATTAAAGGCGAACAAGCAACATTAGAGTGGGCCAAGGGTTTGGTAAACAATTTCGCTCGTTCTCCTAAAGGAGGCGACAGGGATCAGATTAAGGCCATGGTTGCTGGAGAATGCAAAATTGCAATTGCGAATACCTATTATCTTGGCGGCATGTTGACGAGTAAAGACCCTGCTACTCGTGCCATCGCTGAACAAGTCGGTGTTATCTGGCATGATCAGGATTCTGATGGCGTACACATCAACGTCTCAGGTGCGGCGATGTCAAAATACAGTAAAAATGTTGAGCAAGCTAAGCAACTGCTCGCCTACATGCTGCAAGCTGAAGCCCAGCAATGGTACGCTGAAGCAAATCATGAATACCCTGTATTAGACCAAATTCCCTTAAGTGAAGCATTGGCAAAGTTTGGTGGCTTTAAAGCTCAAGAAGTTTCGCTAGAAAAAGTTGGTCAAAATAACGCGAAACCCCTAATGCTGATGGACAGAGCTGGTTGGAAGTAAATGATCGTGTTCTGGTAATTCCATGCTAAATCCTCTGAAACTAACAACATGGTTAATAGCGGGTCTGTTTTCAGTCCCGCTTTTTCTTGTGTTTTCAAGTTTGTTTCAGTTCGATTGGGAGTTGTGGCGACATTTGGCGTCGACTGTATTGTCAGACTATGTCGTGAATAGTCTGCTACTTGTATTTGGGGTTGGGATCGGCACAGGATTCATCGGTACCTATCTTGCTTGGTGTATGGTGCATTATCGTTTTATCGGCAAGCCTTTGCTAAACAGTTTGATTTTGCTACCACTCGCAATGCCAGCGTACATCATTGCTTATACCTATACGGGCTTATTAGATTTCTCAGGGCCATTTCAAAACGCCATCCGTGCTTATTTTGGCATAGATGCAAATGTGCAAGTGCTGCCTGATATCCGTAACTTGGGTGGCGCAATCTTGATGATGATCCTTGTACTTTATCCCTATGTTTATCTACTAGCACGAACGGCATTTAAAGAGCAATCGCCTCAGTTTTTGTTAGTATCCCAGCTCGCAGGGGTCAATAGATGGCAACACATCAAAACGGTCGCACTACCTTTGGCAAAGCCCGCCATATTAATTGGGATGGCGCTCGCAATGATGGAAGCCTTGGCCGATTATGGAACCGTTGCGTATTTTGGTGTTTCGACTTTTACTACCGGTATTTACCGTACCTGGTTTGGCATGGGTAATCCTTTGGCAGCCAGCCAACTAGCAAGTTTATTGTGCCTATTCGTATTCGTATTACTTTGCTTAGAAAAATATAGCCGAGCTGATCAAAGCCGTTTTCAGAGTCGCCATCAGTCTAATGTTCAAGCGATTAAGCTTGAAGGTAAAGCGTCATTTGGCATGTTTCTGATTTGCGTATTACCACCCATTTTTGCATTCGTTGTGCCTGCATCTCAGTTATTTTTTTGGGTATGGCTACACTATGACTTTAAGGACGTATCAGAGTATAGGGATTTATTTTTTACTTCTTTGCAACTAGCCATCCTAAGCGCTTTATTCATTGTTAGTTGTGCGCTCGTTGTCGTTTATTGTAAGAGGCGTCATCAATCAAAACTGATTGCCTACGCGAGTCAATTTATGAGTTTAGGTTACGCAATACCGGGTGTGGTCATCGCGGTCGGGGTCGTTCAGCTTGCTGGGTTTTTAGACATAAAGCTCAATGAATTGCTTAGCTTTACCTTCGATTTTCAACCAGGTCTGGTAATTTCTGGTGGATTTACCATTTTAATATTTGCATATACTGTACGTTATTTGAGTGTAGCATTACACAATACCGAAACGGGCATTGATCGAATCAAATCTAACCTCGATGAGGTCTCTGAAAGCTTAGGCGCAAGGTCGTCTAGAATTTTAACTAAGGTGCATGTGCCGTTGTTATCGAGCAGCTTGATCACCGCGTCTTTATTGGTGTTTGTAGATGTATTAAAAGAGCTTCCAGCGACTTTGATTTTGCGACCGTTTAATGTCAATACCTTAGCGGTAAAAGCGTATGAATTGGCATCTGATGAGCGATTAATTGATGCAGCGTTACCCGCAATTAGTATTGTCTTAGCTGGTATTTTACCCGTAATAATATTAACAAGAACACTAGAGACAAATAAAAATTGAACAACACTTGCCCAAGCGATTTGTTACAAATAGAAAATTTATCTGTTGCATACGATGAAAAGGTCATTCTTGAAGGCATTGATCTGGACATTAAAAGAGGTGAAATAGCCTGTATATTAGGCCCATCAGGATGCGGTAAGACATCACTATTAAGAGCCGTAGCAGGCTTTCTACACACCGATATTGGCAGTATAAGTATCAATGGTGATTGTGTTCAGAACAAGCACCTGAATGTTGCACCAAATAAGCGTTCTGTAGGGCTGATTTTTCAAGACTTTGCGCTTTTTCCACATATGACGGTACAAGAAAATGTCGCGTTTGGTGTTCATGAATTGACACAACAAGAGCGCATGATGCGTGTTGAAAAGTACATGAAACTTACTGGGATATTAGGCCTTGCCAAGTCTTATCCGTCTGAATTATCTGGAGGACAACAACAGCGCGTAGCCATTGCCCGTGCATTGGCACCAGAGCCTGAGCTTTTATTGATGGATGAGGCATTTTCCAGTCTCGATCCTTCTTTGCGTGAGCAGGTCGCGCAAGATATACGAGGGATCATTAAACAACAAGGTCTTACCGCTTTATTAGTGACACATGATCAAACCGAAGCCTTCGCTTTTGCCGATAGAATTGCCGTACTCGCTGAAGGCAAACTTCAACAGTACTCTAGCGCTTATGACTTATATCACCGTCCAAAAAGTTTTTTTGTGGCCAAATTTGTCGGAGAGGGTGCATTTATAGCTGGCAAGGTTGAAATTGAACAAGATCTTATTGAGCAGTCTGACGAATGCGAAGACCAATCAAAAACTACGAGTATTAAAAACAAGCATCAAAGTGTTCAGACTGAACAACAATCAAGCGCAGACAATCATTTACCACGTATCTATGTAAACACAGTTCTCGGTCGATTTTTACTCGAGAAGGAACATCAATTAGAAAGTAAGCATGGTACCAATCTAGAGCAGGGCAGTACCGTTAATATATTGCTGAGGCCAGACGATATTCAGCATGATGATACCAGCCCTTTCAAAGCTATTATCCAAACCCGCCATTTTCGAGGGGCTTACATTCGCTATACGCTGCTTTTGGAGCAAAGCGGCGAGTTAGTCCTTTGTCTGGCGCCCAGCCATCACAACCATTGTGAGGGAGAAGCCTTTGGTATAAGAGTAGACGTCGAGCACTTAATATATTTTTAAGCACTCTATTTTTCAGGGCTATTACTACTTGCTATTACTGCAATACGCCCCAATCACTTATGAGAAATAGCTCAAAGCTTTTTCGCATCTACCGTTTTGCTTAATCTCGCTTTGGTCTATAATGCGCGCTAACAATACAAGTGCGACATTAAGATGAAACGCGCTGCCGAAATAGAGCGCGTACTTAGTTGAAAGGCACTTATAATTTAGGCATACAATGTTATTGCGAACATAGTATCTAAGCTATGCCGCAGGTTAATAAGCACAAATAACAGAATAGACAACATAATAAAATATATAGAGATAAAGGGTCAATTAATGCGCACAGACTATTGCGGTAAAATCGATACTCAATTTTTAGGTCAAGAAATCACACTCAAAGGATGGGTCAATAAACGTCGAGATTTGGGTGGAGTGGTATTTATCGATATGCGTGACCGCGAAGGCATTGTCCAAGTAGTAGTTGATCCAGATACCGAGTCTGCGTTTGCGGCGGCTAGTTCACTGCGAGCAGAGTTTTGCATAGAGGTATCTGGAATAGTGCGAGCTCGTCCCGATTCGCAAGTGAACAAAGACATGACAACAGGAGCAATTGAGGTACTCGCGAAAAACGTGCAAATCATCAACAAAGCGCCAGCCTTGCCATTGGATTGGAATCAAGAGAATAGCGAAGAGCAGCGTTTAAAATACCGATATCTAGATTTACGCAGACCAGTAATGACTGAACGCTTAGTATTTCGTTCCAAAGTCACAGCTGCTGTGCGTCGCTTCCTAGAGGATAATGATTTTTTAGATATCGAAACGCCTATTTTGACCAAAGCCACGCCGGAAGGTGCTCGTGATTACCTAGTGCCAAGCCGCACCCATAAAGGTGAGTTTTTTGCATTGCCTCAATCTCCACAGTTATTCAAGCAATTACTGATGATGAGTGGCATGGATAAGTATTATCAAATCGTAAAGTGTTTTAGAGACGAAGATTTACGTGCCGACAGACAACCAGAATTTACACAAATCGATATAGAGACTTCGTTTTTGGACGCGGACGGCGTAATGAATATCACCGAGCGCCTAATTAGAGATTTGTTTCAAAAGTTGTTAAATGTGGATTTGGGTGAGTTTCCACATATGAGCTACGCGGAAGCCATGACGCGTTTTGGTTCTGATAAACCTGATTTAAGAAACCCTCTTGAATTATGTGATCTTGCTGAGGACGTGAAACACATCGATTTTAAAGTGTTTAGTGGTCCAGCAAACGATCCAAATGGGCGAGTAGCGGCGATTAAAGTCCCAGGCGGGGCAAGTTTGTCGAGAAAGCAAATTGATCAATACACCCAATTTGTAGGTGTTTATGGCGCGAAAGGTTTAGCCTGGATAAAAGTAAATGATTTATCAAAGGGTACAGAAGGCCTTCAAAGCCCTATCCTTAAGTTTTTAGATGAGCAGGCCATCAACGCCATTTTAGAAAAAACTGAAGCGCAAAGCGGCGACATACTTTTGTTTGGTGCAGCAGATTACAATACGGTAACCGAAGCACTTGGCGCATTGCGATTGAAACTTGGTGAAGACTTTGAACTATTAGAAGGCGAGTGGAAACCTTTGTGGGTGGTTGATTTCCCAATGTTTGAAGAGGCTGATGGGCGTCTATATGCTTTGCATCATCCTTTCACAGCGCCAAGTAACCTTGATGTTGACGCACTCAAAAAGGATCCAACAAAGGCGCTCTCAAATGCCTATGATATGGTATTAAACGGTGTTGAATTGGGCGGCGGTTCAGTGCGTATTCATGATATGGAATTGCAGTCTGCCGTTTTCGAGTTGTTAGGAATAGAAGAAAAAGAGGCACAAGAGAAATTTGGCTTTTTGTTAGAAGCGCTTAAATTTGGAACGCCTCCTCATGCTGGTTTAGCCTTTGGTTTAGACAGACTCGTAATGTTGATGGTGGGAGCGGAGTCAATTCGTGACGTTATGGCATTCCCTAAAACGACGACAGCGGCATGCCCTCTTACAGGTGCGCCAGGTATGGCAAATCCAGAGCAACTTAAAGAATTGTCTATTGCAAGCGAAGCAGGACAAAACGAGACAGAAAAGGATTAAAAGCCACTTGTACAAACGCCCTGAATCGGTGTTAGTTGTGCTCTATAATGAGCATAGCGAAGTCTTAGTGCTTCAGCGAGACGACGACCCCAACTTTTGGCAGTCGGTTACTGGCTCGATGGAGCATGATGAGGTACCTTGTCAAACGGCGTTAAGAGAAGTCTACGAAGAAACATCAATTGACCTAACGCAGCGCTCGCATTGCCTGCTCGATTGCAGACTGACAAATCAGTATAAAATACGTGAGGATTGGCGCTATCGATATGCGCCAGACGTAACACATAATTTTGAATATGTGTTTTGTGCTCAAGTACAAAAATCGTCACAGATTATCCTGACAGAGCATCTACAGTACTTATGGCTAAATAAGATGAGCGCCATACAAAAAGTGTGGTCTAAAACGAATAAATTAGCGATCCAAGAGTTTGTGCCCAATGCGCCTTGTTAATCCTACAATAAGGGATTTATGTCAGCTTTATAAACACAGCTTATCAGCGATGACCTTTCTGATTGGTGAATGCTCTTTTAAGTTCTTCTATGCGGACATACATTTAATTTTTCATAGTTTAACAAGCTCCTTCAAATCGCAGAGTTATGTATGCAGATAATATTAGGTATTGACCCAGGTTCACGTATGACTGGGTACGGAGTGATTGCTGTAAAGAATAATAAAGTCGAATACCTAGGAAGCGGCTGTATAAAAGTCGTACATGACGAGCTTGCTCAGCGTTTACAGAATGTATTTGCGGGGATCACCGAAATTATTACGCAGTTTCAACCTACATCCTTTGCAATAGAACAAGTGTTTTTAGCGAAAAACGCAGACTCAGCGCTTAAGCTTGGTCAAGCACGAGGCGCGGCGATTGTTGCGGCAACGTGTAAAGAGTTACCCGTGTTTGAATATTCGGCGCGGCGCATAAAACAATCAGTTGTCGGGAAGGGCAGTGCCGACAAGGTGCAAGTGCAACATATGGTGACTCATTTGTTAAAACTTGCGAAAACGCCTCAGGCAGATGCAGCAGACGCCTTGGCAGTAGCATTGTGCCACATTCATACGGAGCAAAGTTTGATCAGAATGAAAGGCGGGGCTCGAAAGTCTGTTCGCCGTCGCCTACAATAAAAATCGTGCCTAAGACATCGTATTTATGTCATAGGCATTGAAATTCACAGAATAAAAACTAGGTTGAAAAATAAAATATGATTGCGCATTTACAAGGGATCATCGTCGAGAAAACACCGCCGAACATTGTCTTAGATGTGAATGGTTTAGGTTATGAAATACAATTGCCGATGACCAGTTTTTATCAGTTACCAGAAGTAAACGAAAAAGCCATTCTTTTTATCCACTTTGTCGTGCGAGAAGACGCCCATTTATTATTTGGTTTTATTGATAGGATAGAGCGCAATTTATTCAGAATATTAATTAAGGCAAATGGGGTAGGTCCAAAACTCGCCTGTACGATTTTGTCGGGTATGTCAGCTCAGCAATTTGTGCTAGCCGTTATGCAAGAAGACATAACTGCATTGGTTAAAATGCCTGGCGTTGGCAAAAAAACGGCCGAACGTTTGGTTGTGGAATTGAAAGATAAATTAAGTGAGCTTGAAACCATGCCAAGCATGGATATGCCAGTAAGCCAAGCTATTGCCTCTGGAACCGACAGTCCAATTGTACCGGTCGCGTCTGCCAAAGACGAAGCGATCAGTGCTTTACTCGCCTTAGGTTACAAAAAAGCTCAGGCAGAAAAAGCAGTATCGAAACTGAACACTGAAGACCTAAGCAGTGAACAGTTAATTCGCGAAGCATTAAAGTCTATGTTGTGAAATATAATGGGTTTGTTTAAAAACTTACAATATACTCTTAATAAAATGGTTATCTATACCATGCATTCACCAATTTTAAAGGCAGTAATATGATTGAAGCCGACAGCATTCTGCGACCTCAAGAGCAAAGGGATGATGCAGCAGTAGACCGAGCCATTCGCCCTAAAATGCTTGCCGATTATGCAGGACAACAGCAAGTTTGCGAACAAATGGAAATCTTCATCGAAGCGGCAAGAGTCCGTGAAGATGCGCTTGATCATCTACTGATTTTTGGTCCGCCGGGACTTGGTAAAACAACCTTGGCGAACATAGTCGCAAATGAGATGAATGTGAATATCACCACAACGTCTGGACCTGTACTCGAGAAGGCTGGAGATCTTGCTGCGCTTCTGACTAACCTTGAAGAAAATGATGTATTGTTTATTGATGAAATTCATCGATTAAGTCCAGTGGTTGAAGAAGTTTTGTATCCAGCAATGGAAGATTATCAGCTCGATATTATGATTGGCGAAGGGCCGGCGGCTCGTTCCATTAAGCTTGAATTACCCCCGTTTACCTTAATTGGCGCTACCACGCGTGCTGGTTCTTTAACCTCGCCGTTGAGAGACCGCTTTGGCATCACACAAAGATTAGAATTTTATAAAGTAGACGATCTTAGTAATATTATCATGCGCAGTTCGCATCATTTGAATATGGAAATGCAAGAGGCAGGCGCACTTGAAATCGCAAAACGCTCTCGCGGGACACCACGTATTGCTAATCGCTTACTGCGTCGAGTAAGAGATTATGCGCAAGTCAAAGCCGATGGAAACGTTACTCCCGAGATTGCGGCGGCTGCGCTGAATATGCTCGACGTAGATAAACTTGGCTTTGATTTAATGGACCGCAAGTTACTTATGGCCATCATTGAAAAGTTTAATGGTGGTCCAGTAGGCCTCGAAAATGTCGCTGCAGCCATAGGTGAAGAGAAAGAAACCATCGAGGATGTGATAGAACCGTTCTTAATTCAACAAGGTTATTTACAAAGAACGCCTCGGGGAAGAATTGCTACAGATAGTGCCTACTTGCATCTTGGTTTTGATGTTAAATCATAATAAAAAAAAGCCCGCATCAAATAATGCGGGCAAATACAATCATAAACGGAAGGGAGTCCATGAACACACGAGGTATGCCCTGTGTTTGTATGCTGCGCATTTTACGATTTTTTTATGTCGAGGCAACTGAGTAAATTTTCACATTAGCATTAAAAAAACTAATAGGTTATAAAAAAGGCAATATTTGTAAATTCAAAAGATGAAAGTTCTCTATGCTTCATTATTTTTGGGGTTTGTAACGAGTTTTTGGTTTTATGATAAAAAAGTTATTAAGATAATGTTAATCGGTTTGCACGATTTTTAACAAGTGATGGTATGAAAAAATTTGATATAAAAGTGCGCGTTTATTATGAAGATACAGATGCGGGTGGCATTGTCTATCACGCTAACTATTTGAAGTTCTTCGAACGATGCAGAACTGAATGGGTACGAGGCTTGGGTGCTCATCAACAAAGCTTGTTGGAACAATCTATTGGTTTTGTCGTCAGAGACATGGAGATTCAGTTTCGTAAAAGTGCAAAGCTTGATGATGAGCTAGTAGTTTGCTGTGAATTGAGTGAGTTGAAAAGAGCAAGCTTGACTATGATTCAGCATATTTTTTTGGCCGATGATTACTATCAGACTATTGGTGTAGACGCTCACGAACGTGAAGAATCTGAGATAAATTTTGAGGTGAAGAGTGGCACAAAAAGTCCACGCTTTTTGAACAAAAACGATATACTAGATACGCGAAATGCACTCGTCAGTGCGAAAGTGCGGGTAGCGTGTGTTAATACAATAACAGCCACACCAGTGGCGATTCCAAACGAATTACTTAGGGAAATGCGCAGTGAATTCTGAAATGTCCGTTTTACATCTATTTCTGCAGGCAAGTTTTGTTGTTCAGTTCATAATGCTATTGCTACTTACGATGTCTGTTATTAGTTGGACCTATATCTTCCAACGAAATGCGGCCTTAAAACGCGCAAGTAAAGAGGTCGAAGAGTTTGAAGAAGCTTTTTGGTCGGGAGCCGACTTAAATGGTTTGTATTCAGAACTCGCAGGCCGTGATTCCTTATCTGGTTGCTCATTAATATTTTGCTCTGGCTTTAAAGAGTATGTGCGCTTGAGAAAAGCGTCTAATGCGGTACCCGAGTCAATCACAGATGGCACTTACAGAGCGATGAGAGTTGCGATGTCTCGAGAAGTAGATGACTTAGAACAACGTTTGCCGTTTTTAGCCACCGTTGGCTCTATCTCTCCCTATATTGGTTTGTTAGGAACAGTTTGGGGGATCATGACGGCTTTCATCGCACTTGGCCAAGTAAAACAAGCGACGCTTCAAATGGTTGCACCTGGAATTGCAGAAGCTTTGATTGCGACGGCTATAGGCTTGTTTGCCGCGATTCCTGCAGTGATTGCATACAACCGGTTTAGCACCAAAGTTGAAAAAATAGAAAATACCTACGGTAATTTTATGGAGGAATTTTCTTCTATCTTACATCGCCAAAGCCTAGCGAACCGAGCATAAGCGCATGTTTATAAGAAGACGCCGTCGACCTGTATCTGAAATAAACGTTGTGCCATATATTGACGTGATGCTTGTGTTGCTCGTGATATTTATGGCCACCGCCCCACTTGTTACACAAGGAGTCAAAGTCGACCTACCAAAAGCAGAAGCGCAAACCATCGAAAGCGAGCAAGAATCGATGATGATTGTGTCGGTAGACGCGCAAGGATTGTACTATTTAAATGTAGGCGATAACCCCTCGGCCGCGATGAGCGCGCAAGCCATCGCCGATGTGGTTAAGACCCGCTTGTCGGTATCACCGACGACACCAGTTGTGGTAAATGGTGATGGCAAAGTGCCATACGAAAAAGTGGTAAATTTAATGGTGTTGTTGCAGCGTGCCGGTGTGCCATCTGTTGGCTTAATGACAGATCCAAATGAAACTTAGCCGACATGCCGTCAGATAACGAACAAAATAAGTCATCCAAATTGAAAGCCAGGCGAACATCGCATCGGGCTGACCAGGCTAATACTTCGGGTCGCAAAAATAGTAATCGAACGGCTGCTTTTAAATCGGTTTCTTTGCACTCGCTGATCTTAATAGCACTTTTGGTGAGCTTTAATTTTTCTGATAAGCCTCTGACTTTTGCAGCTCAACCCAGTGTTTCGGTTCAACAAAATCAACCTGAGATCGTGCAAGCAACATTTATTGACAGTAATGTTATCGAGCAACAAAAACGTGAGAAGGCTCAAGCTGAGGCTCAGGCAAGGCAACGTCGGCAAGAAGAGCTACGTAAAAAGAAAGCGCGAGAGCAGGCGGAACGAGATCGTAAACGCAGAGCCGAAGATGCAAAACGGAAAAAACAAGAAGAGGCTGCTAAACAAGAACAACAACGGCTAGACGCACTAGAACGCGAGCGGCAGAAAGAAATCGAAATTCAAAAAAAGCGCGAGCAACAAGAAGCGATGCAGCAGCAATTGCAACAAGAGTTGGCTGATCAACTTGCTCAAGAACAAGCGGATATGTCAAAAGCTCAACAAAGAAGAGTTATGACAGAAATTCAAAAGTATCAAGCATTAATCATGCAAAAGATCAGAAGAAATTTAACCATAGACCAGAGTTTTAAAGGCAAAGCTTGTACACTTAATGTGAAACTAAGTTCAACCGGTCTTGTCTTAGCGGTTAATGTAGTCGAGGGCGACAGTGCGCTTTGTAGAGCGTCACAAACTGCCGTATTAAAAGCAGAAACTTTACCGGTGTCGGAAGACCCCGCCGTTTTTGCACAAATGAAAAACTTAAATATAATCGTGAGGCCTGATTTATAATGATACACACTTTGTTGCGTCCTATTTTCACACTTATGTTGATATGCCTTGGCACGCTTTACTTGATGTCAATAAAAGTAATGGCGCAGTCGCTCGACATTGTTATCACAGAGGGCATGGATAACGCTCGGCCAATAGCAGTGGTGCCTTTTAATTGGACGGGATCAGAAATTTTGCCCGAAGATATTTCAAGTGTGATCACAAACAATCTTCAGCGCAGTGGTAAATTCAGCCCAATTGCTTTATCTAGCATGCCACAATTTCCAAGCACCGATGAAGAAGTTGACTATTCCGATTGGGCGCAGCAAGGAATTGATACTGTTTTAGTTGGTAATATTGAACCAGTAGGTGTTGATCAATACAAAGTAAGCTTTGCTCTGATTGACATCTTACGCGCTCAAATAACGGGTGGTGAAAGCAAATCCTTAGTCGATGGTAAATTGGTGCTTAGTTACGACCATATAATAACAAGTCGTGAAAAAGTGATTTCTGGCGCAGACTTTAGGCAATATGCTCACATCATTTCCGACATTGTTTATGAGAGCCTGATTGGTGAAAAAGGCGCATTTCTGACTCGTATCGCTTACATAGTAGTGCGTGATCGCGACACAAACCCATTACCTTATCAACTTGTTATATCTGATTACGACGGTGCAAATGAGACTCGACTCTTATCTTCACCAGAGCCACTTATGTCACCATCGTGGTCACCTGATGGCAATAAACTCGCCTACGTGAGTTTTGAAGAAAAACGACCACAAATCTTTATTCAAGATATTTACACCACACAACGTACGAGAATTACCAACTATCCAGGCATAAATGGAGCTCCGACCTTTTCGCCAGATGGCCGAAAATTGGCAATGGTATTGTCAAAAGATGGCAATCCAGAAATTTATGTAATGGATTTAGCAAGCAAAAAACTTGAACGAATTACCCGAAATAGGTCGATTGATACTGAACCTACATGGACTCCTGACGGTAAAAGCATAATATTTACGTCTGAACGGGGTGGAAAACCACAGATTTATCAAGTAAATTTAGAGAGTAAGCGTTCACGTAGGTTAACATTCGACGGTGAAATGAATCTTGGAGCATCAATTACTCCAGATAACGAACATTTAATTGTCGTAAATAGAACGCAAGGCGATTATCATATAGCCCGTCAGCATAAAGCAAGTGGCGATATGCTAGTGTTAACCAAAACATTTTTAGACGAGTCACCAAGTGTTGCGCCAAATGGAAGTATGATTATTTACAGTACTCTCCACGAAGGTAAACAGGTGTTATCATTGGTGTCTTTAGATGGTCGTTTTAAGGCGCTACTACCAGCAACAGACGGGCAAGTAAAATCGCCCAGTTGGTCGCCGTTTTTATTATAAAATTATAAATGCTTTACACAATAAGGATTAAACATGCTTACTAACAATAAATTAAGAACTCTTTTGATCGCGCTACCAGCAGTGGCCCTAATGGCTTGTTCAAGTGCACCGACGCAAGAAGACGCAAGTGCTGATGCCAACCAAACTGCTGCTGAGCAAAGAGAGCAAGAGCAAGCACGTGTACAAGCAGAAAAAGCACGCGCAGAAGCTGCCAAAGCGGAACAAATGCGTCGTGCTGAGCAAATGGCAGCACAAGAAAAAGACTCACTTCTAAGCCAGCAGACAGTATACTTCGACTTCGACCGCTCTACGGTCAAGTCTGACTTTATGCCAGTATTAGATAAGCATGCTGATTTCCTTATCAAAAATTCTGATCAACGCATTGTCATCGAAGGGCATTGCGATAGTCGTGGTACACCAGAGTACAACATTGCACTAGGTGAGCGCCGTGCTAAGTCAATTGAACAATACCTTCGTAACGCGGGCGTTCGTAGCTCACAGATATCTGTCGTATCCTACGGTGAAGAAAAGCCAGCAGTGATGGGAACGTCTGAGTACGCGATGGCACAAAATCGTCGTGGTGTATTGGTATATAACTAAACTATGCCTTATTACCGATCTGATATGAAGTCGACAGCCCTTGCGCTGTCGATTGTCACATTTGCAAGTCTTGTATTTCCTATTCAAGTAAATGCACAAGCGCCTGTCGTTGATGTAAATCAGACTGATGTTGAAAGCTCTGTACAAGCGATAGACTCAGTCGCCTTGAGCAGTGGCATTGAACAACGTCTGGCAATCATTGAACGGATTGTTGATTCGCGTACTGAGTCTCAACAACGAATGCAGATGCAACTAAATGATTTGCAAAACGACATTGATACTATGCGAGGCTCGATTGAGCTGCATACACATCAGCTTCAAAAGTTGCTAGAAAGACAGCGGGAGTTGTTTCTCGAAATAGAAAACCGCCTAGCCAGCATACAAGCAAATCCTGCGACTGCAGGAGGGCAAGATCAACCTGGTGACGTACAAAATACTGCCGTTTTAGGCAGTGGTAATGAACAGGCCAGTTATCAGCAAGCGGTTGATCTCATTTTAAAAGATAAAGACTATGATAGTGCGATACCGGCTTTCAAACGCTTTTTGGAACAGTATCCATCATCTGAGTTAAGTGCAAACGCACACTATTGGCTCGGGCAACTTTTGTATAATCAACAGCAATACGTTGAGGCAAGAGGGCAGTTTGAGCAGGTAGTCAACAAATTTGAGAATTCGCCTAAACGCGCTGACTCAATTCTGAAAATGGGATTGATTGAAAAATCGATTGGCAATTTAAGCGCAGCAAATCAGTTTTTTAATCAGGTGGTATCAGAGTACCCCAGTAGCACATCTGCAAGGCTTGCATCACAACAACTGGCTAATTAGTAGTCAGTTGTTATTTATTTTGTTTAGTTTACATTCAATTGCATAAATAAATACTAAAAAATACATTTATAGGTTGCACCTCGTTCGTATTTGAGTATTATATGCGCCCGTTGCGGATGATAGTGCGCAGCAAAGGAAAGGGTCGTTAGCTCAGCTGGTAGAGCAGTTGACTTTTAATCAATTGGTCGCTGGTTCGAATCCAGCACGACCCACCATCTCCAAAACATCTTCTACTAATTACTGAGACTCGCCGACGAGTATTTTGTGAACTTTTGACAGCAATCTCGTATAATAGCAATAATCAATCATTCAATATTTATAAGCCAGATATGACCATAGCGAATAGAGTTGCACCTATCGATTATCCTTTTCCCAAAAAGCCTGCAAAATTAACTGAGTTCAGGCAGGCGCAACTGATAAAAGAAATCAAACAGTTGCTGGTCAATAAAGAAGCCGTGTTAGTCGCTCACTATTATACTGACCCAGTTATTCAAGCTTTAGCCGAAGAAACAGGTGGCTGTGTTTCTGATTCACTCGAAATGGCTAGATTCGGTCGCGACCATGATGCTAAAAATCTGGTAGTAGCAGGTGTGAAGTTCATGGGCGAAACTGCTAAAATTTTGAGCCCCGAAAAGAATGTTGTGATGCCTACGCTTGAGGCGACATGTTCTTTAGATTTAGGCTGCCCTGAGAAAGAATTTAGTGACTTTTGCGATCAACACCCCGAGCGAATCGTGGTGGTATATGCCAATACATCGGCTGCCGTCAAAGCCAGAGCAGATTGGGTAGTTACGTCTAGTATTGCACTAGAAATTGTTGAGCACCTAGACAATGAGGGCAAAAAAATCATTTGGGGACCCGACCGACATCTTGGCGCTTATATTCAAAAGCAAACCGGTGCTGATATGTTGATGTGGAACGGTGAATGTATTGTGCATGACGAATTCTCAGCGCAGGCACTATTGAAGGCAAAACATTTGCATCCTGAAGCAGCGGTACTCGTTCACCCTGAGTCCCCTGCTAAAGTAGTTGAAATGGCTGATGCGGTCGGTTCAACTTCACAATTGATAAAAGCGGCGACTGAAATGCCAAATGAAAGCTTCATTGTGGCAACCGATAAAGGCATTTTTTATAAAATGCAACAGCTTGCGCCAAATAAGACGCTTATTGAAGCCCCAACTGCAGGTGACGGCGCTACCTGTAAGAGCTGTGCGCATTGTCCTTGGATGGCTATGAATGGCTTAGAGGCTCTTAAAAACGCTCTTTTAGAACCAATCGGTAAAGAGGTTTTTGTAGATGAGAAGCTTGCAGAGCGAGCCATGATACCGCTTAATCGTATGTTAGATTTTGCTGCGGAATTAAAAATGAAGGTCAAAGGCAACGCCTAAGAAAAACGCGCTATTTATTGTTTTTTCATAAAAGCGCTTGCAAGCAATAAGGCTTTTGCCTAACATACGCGCCGCACTCAAGCATGTTGCTAACGCAGTAATTAAGTCAGTGATGCGCAAATAAAAAAGTTTTGGAGAGATGGCTGAGTGGCTGAAGGCGCACGCCTGGAAAGTGTGTAAGGGTTTATAGCCCTTCGAGGGTTCGAATCCCTCTCTCTCCGCCAGATAATGTTGTAGCCCTTATGGAATAAGGGCTACAGCGACGCAGTTTTAGAGTTTTTTAAACTCTGTCACGCTACTCTGTCACAAAATGGCAGTTTAGACATGAAAAATTTTTCTCCTACACATTTATATCGCTTCAAAGATTCTCAAAATTATTTTATTCGCTTCAGAATGAATTTTTTCAAAAACATCAGCTATATTAACGATGACGACTATTTCGTAGCGTCGTTGCGCACTCATCGTTATGACGATGCACGATGGCTAGCGTTCTACATTAAACGGAATTTAATAAAGGAGATAAGCATGGAAGGCTTTTCAAACAATTCAGTTAAATATGCGTTGCCTCTAAGTGACACGCATAACCCGCATGACTCAACACTTCAGTCAGCAATAAACTCCAAGGCACAATTTAAGGTTTTGCTCAGACAGAGATTTTCTGAGCTTTTAAAAGTTGGAAAACTGATGCTGGAGAACGGCTTTGGTCAAAATGACGAATTGCAGACACCACTCTCAGAAGAGCATATGGAAGCTCTGCAGACATGTCCGGACAAAATCGCGTCAGCTAATGAGCAAGCAACGATTCTTAAAACAGTCTCTGACGGTCAAGTATACCTTAGTATCGACCCTGAAGGTAAATATCTAGACTATCGACATATGATCAACGCGCTCACAACACAATTAGACGAATTAAAAACACAACTTGCAGATTATAGATTTGAGGCAGCCGGTACCACTCAGTCATGCAGCAGTGAAGAGCTTCAAAACTTTACAGTAGCGATGGCAGAGCACAATCGTGTAAAAGTGCGATTTGATGAGCAGCAGGCAAATAGCAAGGAGCATGCTGTTAACTTTTATAGCATTGACAACCAACTTTCACTATTTTTACAGGAAAAAATTAGAACAATTGATGAAGATACAATAGAGGGCTACAAGTCTAAGTTTAGTGTCTTTTTTGAATCTGTTCCTGGTGACACTGACTGCAGAACTATTAATAAACAGCATGTGCAACATATCAAAACAGCACTGTTGACACGGAAATCTAATGCTAAGAAAGGCTGTAGCGATAAGTTTCTGAATCCTAAAACGATCAATGGCTATCTTTCTAATTACAGCACCTTTTTCTCATATCTTGAGAAGAATGTGGATGGAATAGATAAAAACCCATTTGCAGGCGTTTCTATTGATAAAAACGAGATGGATTCAATTAAGCGCAGGCCCTTCACTGAAAGTGAGATAAAAAGGGTGCTTGCATATACGCCACAACACGGTTCTGAAGCGCGTGCTTTTCGACAAGATGCTAAATGGTTTGTGCCAATTGCTGTTTACACGGGGATGAGGCTTAACGAGATTTCTGAGATTATATTAGCTAGCGTAAAGCAAGTAGATAACGTGTGGTGCTTTGATTTAACATCGAGTGATGTGAAAAATATGGATTCTCGACGTTTAGTGCCGATTGCTCAGGCTCTCTTAGATCTGGGTTTATTAGATTATATTCATAAACTGCGGTGTCAGAGAAAGACTTTGTTGTTCCCTCAAATCCGTAAAGGGAAGAAGAAAGCGGGTAAAGCGGGCTGGGGTGACCCAATTAGTCGCTGGTTTAATCGTACTGTGCTTAAAAACATAGGTATCGATTATGAAAAAGAAGAAAAAGAAAAGAAATCGATTGTTTTCCATTCTTTGCGGCATACATTCATATCAACTTGTGTGAAGAAAGGTGAGCAGAAGCATTTGATCAAACGAATTGTTGGCCATGCTCAGGATGATGAGATTACGCTGGGTACTTATTCTGATGTTAACGAAATTGATTTGAAGTTGTTGAAAGAGCTTATTGATAGGTCGGTGGTCTGGTAGTTTAGTTCGATATTTGCGTGTGATTTTGATAAAACCATTCAAAATTAATTGGTCTAAAGCGGAGTATTTTGGCCGCATTAACCAAGGTCCGCTTTAAAATATATTGTATTTATTAATCTACAGCTAGCCACAATTGATGTAAATTCTTCCGCGACCATCGCGCTTAGCTCTATACAAGGCCTCATCACATTGACGAATTAACGATGATGTCGTCTCCCCATTGGTATAGTTAGTAACACCCGCAGAAAACGTTTGGGGTTTTAAATCAGTACCGATATGAAGCTTATTATAGCCATTGAGGATGTTATCCAAAATTAGTTTGGCCCCAGAAGCTGAAGTCATCGGAAAGCAAATTACGAACTCTTCTCCGCCATATCTTCCGAACACGTCAGTTTTTCTCATAAAGCTTTCCAAGTAATCAGTAAACTTTTGTAATAACTCATCACCATAATCATGACCATATTCGTCATTTATGGTTTTGAAATAGTCCAGATCAATCAATGCTATGGACAAAGGTTGTTGATATCTCTTAGCTTTATCCAGCTCAACGTCTATTGCATCCAATGTGCTTCGCCTATTGCGGATACCAGTAAGGAAATCTATTGATGCAAGTTTTTCCTGCTCTTTTTTAAGTTTTCTTTGATTAGTGAAAAGATAGCTGATAAGTGTCAGGGCTAATGTTAACAATATAAGCCCTGACAAATATAAGGTATTTAGCCGGTTACTGTTCGATAATTTGAGTTCAGCTAATTCATACTCTTTTAACATCAACTGTAATTTTCTCTCTGCTAATGCACTCTCGTAGTAGTCGCTAAACATTTCTTTTCGGTTATCGGTCTGATAGTAAAGAGACTGGTAGTAGTTTTTGCTTTCTCGTAACGAGGCTAAAGCTTGCTCCATCTCGCCTGTTGCTTCGAATAAGTCACCTTGTATTGCATTGAATTCTGCTTGCAACAAATCGCTATCACCAATGTTTTTAAAACGTTCACTAAGTTCAATTGACAGTTGCTCAGCAAGTTCAAATTCCTCTGTTAACACCGCCACTCTGAAACGAGCAACATCATATGTGGCTTTGTCATATGATTTTGGCAACGTTGCCACGAACTCTTGAGTTCTCTTAACAAGAGTTATTGCGTCTGCCTCACGTTCGTTATTAAGATAATTTTTAATTTTTAAAGTAAGTCCATAAATATACGTCTCCCAGTCACTTATTTCCTCAGCATATGAAATATATTCATCGAGAATCTTTTGTGACTGCTTGGACTTACCTACTCCCTCTAAACTTCTGCGTTGACAATCCATTGATATTTGGTAGTAACGATGGGGACTTCCCATCGGGCGTTCTTTAAAGAAGCTTTGAGCCTTAGAGCAAAGGTCTATTGCTTTTTCATATTCACCTAAATAAGACATATTTAGACCTATTAGAAGCTCAGCGTTTTGAATAGCGCCATCACCAAAAACGTGTTTATTTTTTAACGACGGTAGTTGGCCGAGAATTCCTGATATTTCATTTAGTGATGCGCGAAATAATCCCATGCGTCCAAGAAAGCTGGACTTTGCGGCAACTGCGTCAAAATAAAGTTCATCATCGATATCAACAGAATTGGTTATGATGTTTTCTATCTTACGGTATGCTGCATTCCAATCGCCATTAATACCTAAATTATAAGCTTCAAGTATTTGATACTTGTAGAACAATGTTGGATGGGTCAATTTGACCTGTGTTGCTTCCTCGTGAGGCACAGTTAAAAATGTTTCAAAACCAGTGGGATGGTCAACCAGCGAGTCGAGCAGTGCAACATAAACTGAAGCGACTGGGCTAGAGTCAGATAACACTGGCGACTTCTGTAAAAGCACTGCTAATTCTTGTTTATTTGTTGGTGCGTCTTTTAGTATCTCCCGATAGGCGTGAAAATACACATCTTTCGTCAACGCAATTACTTCATTCGACATTAATAACGTCGACATTACGCAAAGATAAACAAATAACTTCACCAGCGTTCCTATATATATTTTTTACACATTAACTGGTCGTGAGACTAGCAGATTTAAGTACAAATGTCGCTTACTCCATTTCCAGCGTTGGTGATTGTATCTTCGCTGAAAGATATGTTATTTACTGTCTGGATTACTCGGCATGTTAGATGTTCGAATGTCTGCACTACGTAAGAAGTGAACGTTCAACCGCGAGAGTTTAACTACCCGCAAATGGCACAAATTCAACCGTCAGGATCTCCACTCGAATGTCTGGAATTGGGATGTGAGTTCAATTGGTCAACGCAACGCTATAATATAAATAAATGGCTCTATTTGCGTTAATTGTTGGTCTCGCTAAAATTGTGGAAATACACATTGTTGAGAAGCGAGAGAATTACGTTTTCGGCTCTTTAACCTATCAGTTGGAAGATGATGATTAATGGCGCAACCGACTCCGACTACTCTCAACACCTTCAATGTTGTTACACCTAGTCCAACTCTTAACTGTATTAATTTCTGCATAGTTAAGTGCTCATGTATATTTTTATTAATACAGATACCATTCTAACTGTGTTGTTTTTAACATGAAGATATCGTATTCTATATTGAATTTCGCACACCTGTTCGACTAACAACGAAGAGACACGAGTTTAAATACGAAAGAGAAATGGTCTATGATCGAAAAGCTTAAAGAGGTAATTCTTGATTATCAGGAGATTAACTTAGATAAGGGGAGCGAAAGGGATCTTGAGGTATCCTCCGTCCCGAACGCAGCTACCGTTATTATAGGTGTTCGCCGCTCAGGTAAGTCTACCTTGGTATACCAACGCATTGCAGAACTTCTAGATAACGGTGTTAAGCGCGAAAACATTCTTCTCCTGAACTTTTTCGATGACCGCCTGAAAGGACTCAATATCACGGAACCTAGAGTAATCATCGAAGCGTATTATTCACTGTACCCCGATAAAAAAGGCACTGAAGATGTCTACTGCTTCTTCGACGAAATTCAAGAGTTATCCAACTGGGAGCCTTTTGTTGATCGCATTATGCGAATGGAGCGATGCACAGTGTGCATTACAGGATCATCGGCAAAGCTATTATCTAAGGAAGTCGCCACCCAGATGCGTGGACGCCAACTGACACACGAACTTTTCCCTTTTTCATTCAAAGAATTCATGACGCACATTGGACACGAAGTTCCAACTAGAATCTCAGAGAAAAGTCGCCTCATTCTGACTAAAGGGTTTGAAGATTATTGGGAGGCTGGTGGCTTCCCTGCTGTTGCGACAATAACACCAAGAGAGCGAATAGCCATCCACCAGGATTACTTCAACACTGCGTTATCGAGAGACGTTATTGAGCGCCATAAGGTTAAACACCCCGTCGCGCTTAAGTTTCTGGCTCGTTGGTTTATCGACAATATAGGAAGTTCGTACAGTGGCAATAAACTTTTCAACACCCTTAGAAGTCAAGGACATCGCCTTACACGACCCGATGTCGGAGATTATATAGAACACCTTGTTGATGCCTTCTTCTTCTTCTCTGTGCGAAAGTTCGATGCTTCGCTATCCAAATCCGTTAGTGCTGATCCAAAGATGTATTGCATAGACGCCGCGCTAGTGACCTCCACCAGCACTCGAATTCTTGCCAACATCGGCAACCGACTCGAAAATATCATCTTTCTAGCTTTGCGCCGAGTTACAGAACAGGTGTTTCACTTCAAGAGCAGTAATAATTATGAGTGCGACTTCGTATCAATTCTACCCAGTTCTCGCGAAAAAAAACTCATTCAAGTCACTGAGCGAATAGACGAAGAATCCACAAGAGAAAGAGAGATTAGAGGCTTAAGAGCAGCAATGAAAGAACTCGATATTAACTTTGGCTATATAGTCACGCGTTCTCATTCCGAAGAGTTGAAGATTGAAGAAGGCACTATCAATATATTACCAGCTTGGAAGTTTTTATTAATGTGCGACGAGTGGCGACCTTAACTCAGTAAGGTCGCTTTTTGTCCTTGGCGGCAGAGATAGTTAGTTTGGCGAGACCAACAATTAACGCGAATAGAGCCAAATAATCATAAATCGAAGTGAATAACCGTCCGTTTTTGTCTATAACTGCTGACCTTTCATCAATTATGAAACATCAAAGTTCAATGATGAATAATCATTTTGAAAATGCAGCACAAGACCATGAGATGGCCTCAGAATTGACAAAGCAGCATAGGCATTGGGAACGGTTTATCGGAGAAGTTGGGCTATAGAACTTAGCTCGAGGGTTTAAATGGAACAATAGCTCTTTGGTCGCTCTAAGTCAGATAGAATGGTTCGCTCTTGGAATAGAAGTAGATGACGCCTTAAAAATTTCGGAAAGCATTGATATACTACTTAAATGATAATACGTATGGCATGTTTATTTGTATCCAGCGTTGACTTTGGGCGCTAACTCGTAATATCTTGCTATACGCCTATTTTAAAATTAGACGCTAATAAATATATTGGTTTAATTTAACGATAAAGGAATATCGCAATTGCATAATGGAATAATCATTGAATTAGTTTTGTTTTTATTCGGTGTTTTTGTGCTTGCAAATGGAGTTGGATTTTATCAATCATGTCGCAGTGACATCTCATTAAGGAGACTGTAACTAATTTTGTGTAACTGCCTATCATAAATTACTCTATTGAGAGTTAAGGATAGGCAAATGCAAATGA
>CBFHTO010000020.1:0-8831 GCA_965658765.1 Glaciecola sp.
CCAGTTTTTATCATTACCAATTTGGAAGGGAGAATATCTGAAATCCGAACCACGTTCGCCGAGTTGACCACTACCATTAAACCCCCAAGCCCATAGTGTGCCGTCGGTTTTAATAGCGAGAGAGTGATATCGCCCTGCTACAACAGACTGCCAATTTTTGTCGTTGCCAATTTGAACAGGCGCATCTCTATTGATGGTGGTGCCATCGCCCAGTTGGCGACCCTCATTATCGCCCCAAGCCCATAGTGTGCCATCCGACTTGATGGCTAAGGAATGATTGGAACCCGCAGACACCATTTTCCATTGCCCCTCAAGTGAGGCTTGAGCGGTAAACATCGTCGAGAGTAAACCAAAGCACAGTAAAAAACACAGTAACCGACGATTTGATAACCAGTGGGGCATGGGTAATATTCCTTTTACGTCTTAATGAGGGTGAGAGCAGAGCGGAGTCATGATACAGCAGACAAGATTGACAAGTGAGTTGACAACTGATTGATATCTAGCAACTTTGTTCACAAAACTTCCTTTTAATGTTCGGATAACACTTCCTAGTTAAATCACGTTATTACATTAAAGGTGAAAAAGCAATGGGTCGTTGGGAGGATGTTTTTCAAACACAATTGAAGCCGCCTAGTGCTCTCGTCCACTCCCTCGCAGAGCGAAGTAGTCTGGCTGAACTCACATACGAAATCGTTGGGCCT
Source organism: Glaciecola sp. (assembly GCA_965658765.1). Lineage (GTDB taxonomy): Bacteria > Pseudomonadota > Gammaproteobacteria > Enterobacterales > Alteromonadaceae > Glaciecola. Next base: position 702 of record CBFHTO010000020.1, read on the forward strand.
AAATGCATAATCGGAGGGTCATGAAATTATAAGGCTATGAAAACTAAGGGGAAATGGTGGCCCGTCCCTGACTTGAACAGGGGACCTACCGATTATGAGTCGGGTGCTCTAACCAACTGAGCTAACGGGCCATGTATTGAAGCGGTGCGAAGTATAAAGAGTTTTTTTATTGATGTCACCCCGATTTAGTGTTTTTTTAGTTTTACTTTTCATAAGTAATTGCTTACGCTAAAGTTTAGCGAGAGATTGCCGTCATATAAGTGAATTAGTGGTATTATTTTGCTAAATTTCAATCAACCGAGTTGTCTGCGCTTGAGCGTTGTACACAAAACCTCGGTTTTAGCCTTAAGGATTTGCAGGGGATATGAAAGAAGAATCTTATTTGTTGAGTGGTCGAAACACAATCATACATAAGCTTCGTAAAGTCGACTTATTGGTGGTAAATAGTAGACAGGATCCAGTATTATTGGTTCTCCACAACGGAATAGAAATTTATGACGGGAAGGTTCCACAGAATAAGCTTGAAGCCAAGCGCATGGATGTCTCAAAAGTTGATATTGCCTCGCCCGAAAACTTTGGAGACTATAAGAGTTTGTTATTTATACAGACCTTAAATAATAAAGAGTATAAGGTTGATTATTCTAAAAAAGATACGCCGTACTTTATTACAGTTCACCAAGAAAGCACCTTCTAGGAAGGGCCTACATATACTGCTGGGTGTAATTGTGCTCAGCGCTATCTATCTGTTGTCTGTCGCCATTGGCGGCTTTGTAGCAATTGCTTTCCCTCCTGCATTAATAGGGATCGTTCTTTTATTCACCTTACTGATGGCCTTAAGACGTGTGCCGGTGGTCATCGCTGATTCTTCAGGTGTGCTTTTACGCCACATGTCGTTATTTTTTTTGCCAGCGATTGTCGCGATAGTCAATTACAAAACTCTAATTGCGCAATACCCTTTAGCCATGTTGATGGCAGTCGTCATCAGTACCATTTTCAGCTTGGGAGTGACAGGGGTGGTCGCAAATGCTCTTCTGAAAAAGCTTAATCCTGAGCAAAGTAAATTAAATTCAAAGAACGAGACCTAAGTAGCGATGGATAATTATCTAATCATGGGTCTTTGGTTGCTAATGACTCTTACTATTTACTCATTTAGCCTATTTTTATATAAACTGGCTAAACAAAGCCCGCTCATACATCCCTTAATTGTAAGTAGCACTCTTATTATAATTGCGATGACGATTTTTGATACGGCGCTTGCCGATTATCAGTCGTACACTACAATTTTAAGCTTTTTGTTAGGGCCGGCAACAGTCGCGCTTGCCGTCCCCTTGTTTCTGCAATTCAAGCTTCTTGTGTCAATGAGTTGGCGAGTCATTTTGCCAGTGATCATTGGTGGAGTATTGGCGCCCTTCTTGTCTTGGTTAAGCTTGTATGCATTAGATGGCCCATTTGATTTAAAAATGACAATGTTGGTGAAGTCAATTACCACTCCACTTGCTATGGATACGGCAAATGCCATCGGCGGCATTGCTGCGCTTGCCGCGGTCATTGTTATAAGCACGGGGATTGTCGGTGCCTTAATTGGTCCAAGTTTGTTTAAGGTTTTAAAAGTTCATAATCACGCAGCTCAAGGAATAGCGTTAGGAACGGTAGCCCATGCCGTCGGCACATCAAAAGCCGTATCAATATCAGAGCAATGCACCGCATTTGCTACTCTAGGACTTTGTGTTAATGGGCTTTCGACGGCTATTATCCTTCCGTTATTGTTCGCTTAAAAAGTATGCGATTGGTTTTTGTGTTTTTTCATTTAAAGCATTTATAGTAAAAATACCACGTCCTCATTTAATTTGCCTTTGATTGGTTAAAGCTTATGCGTTTAGGCCCGATACCATAAGGTAGTAGCAACGAATAGAGGCCGAATAATCTCTTTTAACTGGTCGCTTTAACCACCTGATATTTGAGAAACACCGTTTATGCTCTCGATACTAATATGTGATGATTCGCTAGTCGCCAGAAAGCAAGTTGCAAAATGCTTACCGCAAGACATGGATGCATCAATACACTTTGCAAAGCATGGCCAACATGGTTTAGAAGCAATCCTTGAGGGTAAAGGTGATGTGCTCTTGCTTGACTTAAATATGCCTGTACTTGATGGCTACGGAGTGTTAGAACAAATTCAGAAACACCGCATGAATTGCAAGGTGATCGTTATTTCAGGGGATATACAACCTGAGGCGAAAGCAAGAGTAATGGCACTAGGTGCGCTCGACTTTATTCAGAAGCCGGTAGATGCTGAACAACTGAAACTGGTCTTAGCCAAACACCGCCTCATCCAATCAGAAGAGACAACAGAAAGTCTAGTAGATCTAGATGAGATAGTGCGTGATTGTTATCAAGAAGTAGTCAATGTAGCCATGGGGCAGGCGGGTGACCATCTTGCGAGAATAATGGATGTATTCGTAAAATTACCTATTCCTAATGTTAATTTAATCGAAGTCTCAGAGCTTCACATGGTGTTGGCTGATTTAGATCAGACTGAACGTACATCTGGCGTTTGCCAAGGTTTTTTAGGTGACGGGATCAGCGGTGAGGCTCTATTTATTTTAAGTGATTCAAGTTTTGATGACGTGTCAAAAATTTTGAAAATAGAAGGTGAGGTAGACGACGAGCGGCAACTTGAAATGCTAATGGATTTAGCGAGTTTGCTAATAGGTACTTGTCTAAGCTCCATAGCCTCTCAATTAGACATGCAGTTTAGGCAGGGTCATCCAGTTGTGCTTGGGCAGCATCAAAGTATTCATGAATTAATTCGCTCCAACAAAAGCAGTTGGCGTCAAACACTTGCTATAGAAATCAGCTACGGGCTTGAAGGTTATGATGTTAGATGTGATTTGGTGTTGCTATTTACCGAGGATTCGATGGACATGATGAACGCTAAGTTAGCGCATTTGATGGAGGAATGAGATGAATCGTCAAAATCACAAACAAGAGCTCGATGAATTGTTAGAGTTTCATTGGATGATGGATATGATTCAGAGCGTAGATGTCGGTATTGTTACTCTTGATCGGGAATTCAAGATAAAAGTTTGGAATGGTTTTATGGAAGCTCACTCCGGTTTACTGCCGACCCAGGTAAAAAATAAAGAAATATGCGAGTTCTTTCCAGAGATCGATCCGAATTGGTTAAAATATAAAACTCGCCCCGTGTTTGAACTTAAAACACGAGCTTTTATTACATGGGAACAACGTCCGTATCTATTTAAGTTTAGAAACTATCGTCCCATCACCAGCAATGCACCCTATATGTATCAAAATGTCATATTTTCACCCTTAGTTTCTGCAACTGGCGCAGTGGAAAATATATGCATGATGATCTATGACATGACCGATGCGGCGTCATCGAAAAAGCAATTGATGTCTCTTCAAGTATCCCAGAATGAAATGAGCGAACACAAAGCACGATAAATTCGCAATACAATGTGGTACAAGATTTGCTGAGAGCTTGTTAATGATAATTTAATGACAAACAGCATGCATGAATAAGCGACTACTCTTCAGCCTACTGCTTCTCTCTCTCGTTTTTTTGACGGCGTGCGGAGGGTCTGGAAGCGACGAATTAACGGCTCCGAAAATTGATCCCATATTAGTAAATGCAGGCACCGATCTTTCACTTGATGAGGGTGAAGTTGCAGAGCTAACAGGCGGTAGCAGTGGTGGTAAAGGCGTTCTAGTATACCGATGGCAAGCCAATGGAGTTGCCATTGTGCACGATGATACTAGTGTACCTACTGCTCAACTCACTGCGCCCGTAGTGACAAGCGAAACGGTATTTTCTGTTACTTTGATAGCAACAGATGAAAACGGCAATCAAGGTAGCGATCAATTTATGCTCAGGGTTTTGCCAATCAATGAAAGTCCGTCTGCGGTAATTAGTGCTAATCAGATAGAAGGTTATAACGCTCTAGAATTTCCTGTTACAGCTTCTATACAGCTTGATGCAAGTTCGAGCTCTGACAGCGATCCTCAAAACGTTCAAGAGGCAGAGATTAGCCGCTATCATTGGCAACAGATATCCGGTCCGTCACTTCTCGCAGGAGTACAAACAGACCTTTCTGTGCTCCAAGTAACTTCCCCTTTACTGAATACTACACAAACTGCAGTGATACGTTTGAGCGTGTTTGACCAAGAAGATGCGAGTGACACTTCAGAAATCACACTTACTCTTTTAGCAGAGAGCGAAACCAAACCCAATGTGACCATTATTACTCCGCGTGATGCTTTTTCTGGAGAAATGCTACTAATAAAGGCTGAGCCAGAAAGTCTTTCCCAAAATGCAGCGCCGTTTTCTGTTCAATGGTCAAGTTTGACCGGAGCTAACATCGAAAATACAGAGCAACTTATCACAACGATTACATTGCCTTTCTCGGAACAAAATGCACAGGCTGAATTACGAATTGATCTTAGAGATAGTTTTAATAATGAAGCAAATGCTCAGGTGTCGCACGGTTTGTTAACACCCACCTTGAGATATATTAACGACACAGGTATCACTGCATTTGCATCAGCAGATGGTATTCAAAGTGATTACTCTCAGGAGTTTCCAGGCCAAGACGCTGCGCTTGGAGGTGACCGTCAAGTTATATCAGGAGCGATCCAAAGGGTTGGCGACGGTGATAGCGGCTTTGATTTTACTGCCTTAGATTCTAACGGAGACGCAATTGACAGCGAAAATGGTAATTTAAGCAACGGATTAGAATGTATTCGTGATAACGTAACCGGACTAGTTTGGCAAGCTTTGAAGGCACAAGACGACGCCGACATTCACTCAGTCGACCAAGCTTTTACATGGTATTTTACGGACGAAAACGGCAATGAAGATGGCGATTTAAACACCGGTAATGATACTTGTAACCTGACATCGGCCTGTAATACTAGTCAGTATATTTTAGAAGTAAACCAAACGGGATTATGCGGTGCATTTGATTGGCGTCTACCAAGTGTAGAAGAGCTTAACTCTATTGTTCACTACGGAGTCGAAAATGGTCCGATGGCAGATACTCAGTTTTTCAAAAACTGGGGAAACAGCGATGACCAAACGCTATGGTTCTGGACACGCCAAACAAGCGCTGATGGCGTTAATAATGATACTGCGAAGAATGCTTGGGCGATTGACTTTTTAAGTGCAAATGACGGTTTTTTACCAAAATCAAGTGCGCAAAGAGTTATTTTAGTTAGGGCAGGAAGATGACAGATAACAATAGAAACTTAAACACCAGTATGTTGCTCAAACACTCGCTTAAGCGACTTCCGAACGTCCTTTTTATCATTTTGATTCTTTTGCCTTGCACACTAGCGTTTGCTCAAGAGGCAGGTAGGCAATGTCCTGCGGGCATTCCTAACACAACAAACGACGCAGAGTATGAGATTCGACCTAATGGTGAGATCTTACACCTTCCTAGTAACCTCATTTTTAAGCGTTGTACTGAGGGACAAACGTGGGATGGAGCCGAGTGCTTGGGAGAGCCGACGCCTTTTAGTTGGCAAGACGCTCTGAACCATGTTCAAAGTTCCGATTACAATGATTCGCGTGGATGGCGGCTCCCCAACATAAAAGAATTATTGATGATAGTTGAACGTGCGTGCGTCAGACCATCCATAAACTTAACCATGTTTCCAAACACTTCACCAGACGACTTTTGGACTTCGAGCCCATCGATAAAGGAACAAGACAAAGCTTGGGTAATTTCATTTGCTAATGGCAATAGCAGTACAAAGCTCACCTCTAGAGGGTTATTTATTCGTTTGGTTCGGAAAAAAAACACAAGTGATTAATTGTCTTTCAAATAGCGTAGTGAGCATTATGGGAGTAATGTTCACTACTGCACATCCTAAACAAAATATTCAAGTAAGCTGTTTAAGTAGCGCCGCCCATTATCGCTTACTTGCCATGAAGCACCTTGGTCTTTCAATAAGCCAAGTTGAATCACTTTGTCTAAGGTTTCTGCATCTTTTGCAGACATTTTTCTTAAGGTATGAGTCTCGTAACTTTCTTTTCTGATTGGCTCTAATAAGCGAAAGCGATTCATGAAAAATTCAAAACTAAAATCGTCTTCACTTACAAAGGTAGATTTATGTAAATAGGTCTGAGTTAAATTCATATAGCCTTTGGGATGTTTAATTTTAACCCTGCGTTCGATTTTACCCGTTTTGGGATGGGTTAACTTCCCATGAGAGCCACATCCGATCCCAATATAATCGCCGTAACGCCAATAATTCAGGTTGTGCTCACACTGATGTCCCTCCTTGCTGTACGCGGATATCTCATATTGTTTATATCCCTTTTCTTCCAACAAGGCTTGGCCTTTGATTTGTATATCCCAAAGTACATCATCGATAGGGAGGGTTGGCGGCTTGCTGTAAAATAGCGTGTTAGGTTCAATTGTCAGTTGATACCATGAAAGATGTGGGGGAGCATGCAAAATGGCCTGATGTAAATCGTCTAGTGCGTTGTCGATAGATTGCTCGGGCAATCCATGCATGATATCGGTGTTAAATGAACGCAATCGCATTTGTGTCGCAAAGTCGATCGCGGCATGAGATTGCTGGGCATTATGAATGCGTCCTAGTGCCTGTAAATGCTTTGATTGAAAGCTTTGTATCCCCATTGATATTCGATTTACTCCTGAATCGGGATACGAAGAGAAATGAGCTAGGTCAACTGTACCTGGGTTTGCCTCCATTGTGATTTCGATATTTGGAGAAAAAGCGATACGCTTTTCGACTCCCTGTAATAAAATCGAAATGGCCTCTGGGCTAAACAAACTCGGGGTACCTCCACCAATAAATATACTCATGAGTTCTCGCTCAGATGAACTGAATTTTTTAATGTTGGCGAGTTCTTCTTCTAAGTCATTTAAAAGATGAGCGACGTATTCTCGTTCAGGGATCTCTGATTTTACTTGATGAGAATTAAAATCGCAGTAAGGGCACTTTTTGATACACCAAGGGATATGAATATATAAGGAAAGAGGGATATCGACAGTCATCTGGATGATACTAGTTTCAAGGTTTTAAATGTTTCATTAATTGGGTCAGCGCTTTTGCTCGATGGCTGATTTTGTTCTTGATCTCTTTTTCTAACTGAGCTGCGGTTACTTCGTATTCGGGAACATAAAATAAGGGGTCGTAGCCAAAGCCACCGTCACCATGCATTTCCTGTGCAATGCAACCTTCCCATTCCCCTTGGCAAATGATTGGCGATGGGTCATTTGCTTGTTGCATATATACAAGCACACACAAAAATTTTGCTTTCTTATTTTCGTGTTCTTGCATGTTTTCCAAAAGTAACTCACAGTTGGCTTTATCGTTCCCATGCTCATTTGCGTATCTGGCAGAATAAATCCCTGGGGCACCACCTAGAGCACTCACAACAAGACCACTGTCGTCTGCTATCGCGGGTAAGCCACTTATTTGAGAAGCATGGCGTGCTTTTAAAATTGCGTTTTCAACGAACGTTTGTCCGGTTTCTTCGACATCAGATACAAAAAACTCTGATTGAGGGATGATCTCTGTATCGTAGCGAGCAAAAAGTTCGGAAAACTCTTTGAGTTTGCCCTTGTTACCAGAGGCAAGAATGATTTTTTTTGTCATAGCAATCGTCTCCTCACTAGTTTTAACTAAATACTAGCCTTGCAAGCGTTATTCACATGGCTACTTGGTTTTCTTTTTAGTCGCTTTCTTCTTTGTGTTTTTTTTCTGTGCGGACTTTTTACTCACACCTTTCTTTTTAGACGATTTCTTCTTGTAAAGAGTTGGCGCTTTGTTTTTTGGTTTCAAGCCGTCTATGATACGAGGTTTGAATGCTTCGCTTGTGTATCGTGCAACTTTTCCAACCCACACGTAATCATGTGCTTCTATTAGAGAAATGGCTGTACCTTTTGCGCCTGCGCGACCAGTTCGACCTATTCTATGCACATAGACATCACTTCCTCGTGGCATATCGTAGTTGATGACATGAGAGACGTCTGGAATGTCGATGCCGCGCGCGGCCACATCGGTTGCAATGAGGATCTTAGTGTTTCCATCTTTAAAACTTTGTAAGGCAGCATTGCGTTTGTCTTGAGGCATTTC
>CBFHTO010000020.1:8841-58785 GCA_965658765.1 Glaciecola sp.
AAGTAAGACACTGAAAAACCTTTGCTAAAGAGGTAATCCTTGAGTAAATGCAATCTTTCTCGTGTTTTCACGAACACAATACAAGAATCAATACTGTTTGATAAATGGTATTCAAGAAGTGCATTTTTGTGAATTAAATCATCGCATAAGTGATACCACTGAATGGTTTTCGCTTTTTCTTTTCTCGAGGGCACGGCACTTACGATTGCGGGATCTTTAAGTACATCTTGCGCAAATATACTGACGCCTCGGCTTTTTATGGTTGCCGAAAATAACATCGTTTGCTTTCGCCATTTGGCTTCGCTCGCAATTTGATTCACGATAGGGCCAAAGCCCATATCTAACATTCTGTCTGCCTCATCAAGCACTAGGGATTCAATATCACGGCAGTCAAGGACTTCATTTTGAATGTGTTCTAATAATCGTCCTGGGGTCGCGATTAAAATATCGACTTTTTCGGCCAATACGGCTCTGTCTGTTCCATAATTTATACCACCTGTAATGACACCAGCACTTAATTCTGTATTTGCAATAATGGCAGAAGCTTGCTCGCCAACTTGTATGGCAAGCTCTCTAGTTGGCACGAGTATAAGGCTTCGAATTGAATTTTTACGACTGTTTGGATAGTCCAACAAAAACTGACAGATGGGTAGTAAAAAAGCAGCGGTTTTACCCGTGCCCGTTGGTGCGCTTGCAAGAATATCACGACCTTCCATCGCCTCGGGAATAACAAGCTCTTGTATGCTGGTGGGTTTCGAAAACCCCATATCATTGAGAGCGCCTAGCAATTCATCTTCTAATTGTAAATCATGAAAACTTAACAATGCACACAAACCTTTTCTTTATATTGGCGTTATTAAAAATTGCATATGCTACTATTTATATGCATGGCAAGTTTACATGATTACAAAACACAACCCTAACGATTATTTGTCGATTAAATATCCGTGCTCTCGCTTTATTTATTAAACGCAAAGTGATAGCGTTTTCCCAAGTAGCTAACAAGAATAAAAAATAGTGTATCTCAATTATTACGGATTAACCGACAACCCCTTTTCGATAGCGCCAAACCCTGACTATTTATATATGAGTGTTCGTCATAAACAGGCACTCGCTCAGTTAACTTTTGGCTTAAAAGAGTTTGGCGGTTTTGTGATGCTTACCGGCGAAGTAGGCACAGGAAAGACAACGGTTTCTCGCAAGTTGATGCAAGATCTTGGCGATGACACACAAATTGCCGTTATTCTTAACCCTACACTTTCTGCACTCGAACTCATGGCGACCGTTTGTGATGAACTTGGCATTGCCTATGACGACGAACAAGTATCTTTAAAGAACTATACTGATTTGATACTCAATAAATTGGCAAACAATCATAAAAATGGCAAAAACACAGTATTGATTGTCGATGAAGCTCAGCATCTATTAGCTGAGGTATTGGAGCAGCTTCGCTTGTTGACTAACTTAGAAACAAACCGAGAAAAATTGCTCAAGGTTGTGTTGATTGGGCAGCCAGAGTTACAACAACTTTTACGTCGTAATGAGTTGCGACAATTAGCTCAACGAGTCACTGCTAGATACCATTTATTGCCTTTGAATAAAAACGAAGTGCGGGAATATGTTGAGCATCGCTTAAGCGTTGCGGGCAGCGCGTCGAGTACCTTTACTGCACCGTCTTTAAATGAGTTGTATACAATCACGGGCGGTATACCTCGTGTGATTAACCTGCTCTGTGATAGGGCAATGAGTTTAGGCTTCTCTCTGCAAAGACCCTTCATAGACCATCAACTTATGGTTGCCGCAAGTTATCAGGTGCTGGGAAAAGACATTGTGTCGCAGCGTCAAAAAGAGAAGTGGAAGCCAATTTATGTCATCGGTTTTGTACTATCTCTGCTAGTTGGGCTAGGTGTGGGAGCGCTCTATGCTTAATAAATTAAAGGTTGAAGATCTAAAGCCAGGTATGTTGGTAGCAGAAGTAACGAAGCAGTCTGGACCAGTGAAAATTCGAAAAATAGGGCTGGTTCGCTCTTTTGAAATGATAAAGGGACTGAAAGAAATGGGTGTTGAGGAAGTTATAATCGACGCTTCTCAGACCTTAGAGATTGAAGAGAATTTAGCACCTAACGCCCCTGAGACTGCGGCGGACGCGTTACCATTAACACCTACGCAGCGTCTAATGCAAGTAAATAAAAAGAATGAAACGGCGGAGCGTAATCTCTCGCAGCAGTTTCATCGAGCCTTATTTCTGCCCGCAGCAGAAGACATGCCATCTAAATTTGCTTTATACGTAACACCCTTCATAAGACTTACTAGCGTGGTAGTGGTGGGTCTATTGCTTGGTTTTTCGCTCACCATGACACCATCGCTGGTAAAGAGCTTCTCAAATACCGGACAAGACCTAGCTAGTTTTAAAACGAGTGAAAAACCTCGGACAAGTAAAGGCCCTCTTGCGAGTGATTCATCGCCCTCGTCGATAAGTGATACTACACTTGAGCGAAGGCCAGATTCCAGCCCCGATTCCAGCCCCGATTTAAAGATTTCAGAGAGCGATGATGGAGCCGGAACACAGGAAACAGTATCTTCTGTGATCAATCAGCAAGTAACAGATCCATCTAACGGTGAGCTTTCCAACACCGCGGAAGAATCTCTAAGCCCATCAAGTGAACAAGTTGTGAGCTCAGCAGAAAAAACGTCGGAATCCACAAGTACAATAAACGGGTTGGCATTAGAATCTGGGCAAACCGTACTTGGATACCAAGCATCTGAATCAATTGATAGGGATTACACTGAAAATGCCCAAAGCAGTGATGACTTGGTTTCAAACTATAATCAGAACATGAGTTCAAACGCAATAGACAATGCGGATCCTGAATTAATGAGGCGTATTCAAGAGGCTGTAGAAATGGTCGATAGTATGACTCAAGCAGACAGGGAACCGGTCTTGAAAGTTACTGATTTAGGCGCTTTGCCGAGGATCGATCAATTATCACCTGCCATTTTAACTCAACTACCGGCGATGAGTTTTAGTGCTCATATGTACGCTTCAAATGCCAGCGACAGATGGGTGAGAGTCAACAGTCAACGATTGGGTGAAGGAGATTTTATCAGTCAAGATTTACAGATAATTGAGATTGCATCTGAGCTGGTGATACTTGAATATCAGGGAGAACGCTTCACGATGAATGCGCTGTCTGATTGGTAAGGTAGAAGCCAGGACTCTTAGAAGTAAGCTAATCCAAAAGCGCTGTTTTAAAAAACTTTGGCAAAGATATATCAAATTCTTCAGGCGTGACGCTGGCGACGATTTTATCAGTTGTGAACCGTTTGAGGTTTATCCGTTTTACTTCGGTATGGTGTTTGTTCCTAATGCTATAAAAAGATAGGACCACAGGACGCATTGGATTCTCATGATTACTCTGTAAAACCATGGCTAGTTTTCCACTTTGCAATTTTACCAGGGCTCCTGGCGGATGAAGGCCAATGGTGTCAATTAGTTCATTAACTAACTTTTCCTCATGCATTCCCGACTCCTGAAGCTCTTCAATTGAAGCTTGTGCAGTTTTAGCTGATTTATAGGGCTTGGCAGTCAACATCGCATCATAGCAATCAACAATGGCAGCCATTTGCGCGTATATGCTAATTTGGTCACCACTTTTCATATGAGGATAACCTTTACCATTGAATCTCTCGTGATGGTTTTCAATTACGTCCAGAACTATGGGGGGAAAATCTCCAAACCTTTCCGCAATTTCAAGTCCAATATCGACGTGAGTGCGCATTAAGCTTCTGTCTGATTCAGTGTAATTCTGTTTCTTTTCCAATAAGTCACTCGGCAGAGCACACATACCACAATCCATAAGCATTCCAGCGAGCGTCAAGTCTTCTGTTTCAGCCTGACTCATGCCTTTATTATGGGCAAACATTGCTAAAAGGATAGAACAGTTGAGGGCATGCTCAACAAGATAATCATTGCTTTCTTTAAGCATAATTAAACAGGATAGTGCGTCTTTATTTTCAAATACAGAATCAATAATTTCTTGAGACAAAGTTTGCAAACTATCAAAGTCTGGTTGGCCGCCGCTACGTAATGTTTTGATGAATTTATTGTGTGTATTTTTAGCTGAATTATAAAGTGAATTGGCTTTGACTAAGTCTTGCGTATGCTGTTTTTCCGATATTGCCTTTTTTGGTGATTCAGGCTCAATATCTTTTATCGAAACTCTGTCTTTACTTGACGTAGACTTAAGGTCTTCTTTGCTCTTATCATGCACTGATGTTGCTTGTTCGTTTGTTTTTTCTTGCGCATCTCGTTTTGTAGGTTTGTTTGTATTGGATGTTTTTTGGTAAGCCTCTGCGATATCCTTTTTACTCTTTGAAAGATCGATTTCTAACTCAAGAATTCCATGCTCAGCCAGGCTGTTAATCGTTTTTTCTGATTTTATTAGGCCTTGTTTTTTTACGACCAAGCGACGCTTTGAGCGACTTATCGCATTAATATACATACCTACTTTTAAATCGGAAATAGCAACTTTAATATTCATAAGGCTCAGGATGTAGGGGCTGATTGCAAGTGTTCAGCCCACTTTTTTTATAATCTATTTATGTAATGCAGTTATCGGCAAGGAGGGCACTTTTTTAAATCCAATTTCGTCTATTTGACTCGAAAGTTTTTATTTTTTCATCTAGCTCCAAAGTGAGTCCAATAGCATCAAGCCCTTTAAGCAATGACAGCTTGTGGTGAGGCGCAATGTCGAAATGAAACTGCAACTCTTCACAACTTACTTTCTGTTCGGGTAAATCGATTGTGATAATGGCTTTAGGATTGGCATTAACCTTTGCAAACAACAAATCTATCTCTTCGTCTGCTAATGTGACTACCAGCAGTTGATTGTTAATACTATTTCCGTAAAAAATATCAGCAAAGCTGGTTGCAATTATTGCATCAAAGCCATAGTCGACGAGAGCCCAAGGCGCATGTTCGCGGCTAGAACCACAACCAAAGTTTTGGCGTGTTAGAAGGATATTAGACCCTTTGTAGATCTGATTATTTAGCACAAAATTTGGATCTTCCTTTTTCTCGGATCCTGCTAAGTAACGCCAATCATGAAAAAGATTTATGCCAAAACCTGTCCGTGTTACTCCAGTTAAAAACTGTTTAGGAATTATTTGATCTGTATCCACATTTGCCTCGTCTAGGGGCGTTGCAGTACCTGTAATAATGCTAATCTCTGTCACGCTTGCTCTCCTAGATTCCGAACGTCTGTAAACTTGCCCATTATCGCTGCAGCGGCAGCCATTTCAGGTGATACCAGATGAGTTCTTGCACCACGACCTTGTCTACCTTCAAAGTTTCTATTACTGGTAGAGGCGCATCTGTCACCAGGTTTAAGCACATCGTCATTCATACCTAAGCACATAGAACAACCTGGTAAACGCCATTCAAATCCTGCACTCAAAAATATGTCGTGCAAACTCTCCTGCTCGGCTTGCTCTTTTACCTCTACAGAACCAGGTACAACGATTGCTGTGACACCTGATTTTACCTTTCCTAGCGAAGCCACTTTTGCTGCAGCTCTCAAGTCTTCTATTCTGCTATTTGTGCAAGAACCGATAAAAACGTGACTCACTTCCACATCAGTCAGAGCTTGGCCTGCTTTTAAATCCATATAGGCTAGCGCTTTTCGAGCAGAATCTTTAACGACAGCGTCAGAAAATTGCTCAGGCCTTGGCACGGCAGAGTTAATGCCCACTACCTGGCCAGGGTTGGTGCCCCAAGTTACCTGTGGTTCGATGTCTTCCGCTTTTAATTCTACGACGGTGTCGAATTTCGCATCGTCATCTGAAAAGAGCGTATTCCAATAGGCTAAGGCTTGCTCCCATTGTTCTCCTTTTGGTGCAAATTCTTTATCTTTTATATATTCGACGGTTTTCTCATCGGGAGCAATAAGTCCAGCTTTTGCGCCTGCCTCGATACTCATGTTACAGATAGTCATTCGTGCTTCCATAGACAAATCTGTTATCGCGTTTCCGCAATACTCAATCACATGCCCAGTGGCGCCGGCATGTCCAATTTTACCGATTATTGCAAGGATAATGTCTTTCGCTGTAACACCTAAACCGAGCTTACCCTTGACTTCTACTTTCATCGCTTTAGCTTGTGATTGCTTTAAAGTCTGAGTGGCTAATACATGCTCAACTTGCGACGTGCCGATACCGAAAGCAAGCGCTCCAAATGCGCCATGCGTGGCGGTATGTGAATCACCACATACCACAGTCATTCCTGGTTGTATCAATCCTAGTTGTGGACCAATGACATGCACAATACCCTGATTCTTGTGTCCTACAGGATATAGTTTTATGCCATATTGAGCACAATTCGACGCCAGCGTATTAAGCTGCAATTCGTTTTGTGGACCGCACGCATCTAAGGCAAGCGATTGAGTCGAAATACTGTGATCCATAGTGCCGAACGTTAGGTCAGGGCGACGAACTTTTCGTCCTTTTTCTGCCAAACCAGCAAAGGCCTGCGGTGTAGTAACTTCGTGGATCAGATGACGGTCGATATATAGCAACAGGTCGTCACCAAGTTCGTCGACGATATGGTCGCTAAGAATTTTTTCATATAAGGTTTTTGACATTTTTTTTCCTTATAGTTGGCTAATGATGTAGTCACCAACTTCTTTAGTTGATTTGGCATTATGACGTTCACTTGCAGATAGTAATTCACCAGTGAGAATGCCGTCGCTCAGCGTTTTTACAACCGCAGCGTCTATGTCATCCGCAGCAGCTTCCAAGTTTAAGCTATAACGTAGCATCATTGAAGCAGAAAGGATTTGAGCAACTGGGTTTGCGATTCCCTTTCCAGCGATGTCTGGCGCAGAACCGCCAGCAGGTTCATACATACCAAAGCCGTCTTGATTAATACTTGCCGATGGCAATAATCCCATTGAACCTGTAATCATTGCACATTCATCAGACAATATATCGCCGAACAAGTTGCTACATAGCATGACGTCAAACTGCCCGGGATTTGCGACTAGTTGCATGGTGGCGTTATCGATGTACATGTGCTCAAGGCTAACGCCAGGGTAATCTGCAGCAACTTCTTCGACTACTTCTCGCCACAGCCTACTGGTCATCAATACGTTTGCTTTGTCAATTGAAGTAACTTTATTACTGCGCTTTGTCGCTGCCTCAAAAGCAGATACCGCGATACGTCGTATTTCTGCTTTTGAATACCTCATTGTATCGAAAGCATTATATGCTTCGCCTTCACCTTCAGTGCCTTTTGGCGTTCCAAAGTAAATACCGGAGGTCAACTCTCGCACCACCAATACATCGACATTATTACTCGCGATGTCTTCTCTAAGAGGAGATAGGTGAGCTAGACTTGGGTATATTCTCGCTGGTCGAAGATTACTGAATAAATCGAAATGACTTCTAAGGGTCAACAAGGCGGCGCGCTCAGGTCTTTTTTCAAGAGGTAATGAATCCCATTTAGGCCCGCCGATTGAACCAAATAAAATGGCATCAGCCTGTTCACATCCCTTCAGAGTATCATCAGGTAAGGCTTCTCCAATAAGGTCAATGGCATAGCCACCGACAGCGTATTCGCTGCGTTTTAGCGTAAAGTTATGTTTTTCACTTACTGCGTCGAGAACACGAAGAGCTTGCTCCATTACTTCTGGGCCAATGCCGTCACCTGCTAGTACGGCAATAGAAAAAGTGTTCATTTATACTCCTGCTATTTTTTCTTGTTTCTGTTGATCGATTTGGTCGGCTAGATAGGTGTTGTTTAACACGAAGATAAGCGCTTTTACGCCTGCTTCTACTATATCAGTTGCTAAGCCAATTCCATTAAATCTACGACCATTGTATTCCACTATGACACTGACCTGAGCCAAGGCATCCGCGCCTTCGCCTTTTGAATCGAGTTTAAAATCTACGATGTCAAGTTCATGTCCGTCGATGGCTTTGATTATTGCATTAAAAGCAGCATCAACGGGGCCATTTCCTGTTGCAGCTTGTGTTATTTCACTCTCGCCTGCTTGCACGGTTACCGTGGCAGAGGGGATTATTTTGTGGCCAGAGGTAGCGTGCAAATATTTTAGCTTGTAATAGGCTTGTTCATGTTTTTGTTGATCAAAAAACAGCAAGGCTTCAAGATCATAATCGAAGACTTGGCCTTTTTTATCAGCTAATTTCAAAAAAGAACTATAGATGTTGTCGAGGTCATACTCACTAGGGCCATATCCTAATTCCTGTAAGCGATGTTTAATAACGTGTCGCCCTGAGCGAGAGGTAAGGTTTAATACGTTTTTATTAATGCCAACAGATTCTGGAGTCATTATTTCATAGGTGTTCTGACCTTTTAATACGCCGTCTTGATGTATGCCTGAGGAGTGACTAAACGCGTTTGCACCGACAATTGCTTTGTTAGCCTGCACTGGCATATTACATAGCTGACTGACTAACTTAGATGCTTTGTGGATTTCTTGAGTATTGATGTTCGTGTCTAGACCAAGCTTTTGATAGCGAGTTTTTAGTGTCATAACGATTTCTTCTAGAGAGCAGTTTCCGGCTCTCTCACCGATCCCATTTACCGTGCACTCAATTTGACGTGCGCCGTGTTCAACGGCTGCCAAGGAATTTGCAGCGGCTAAGCCAAGGTCGTTATGGCAATGAACGGATATAATGGCTTGGTCAATGTTCGGTACACGATTAAACAAGTTAGAGATAATTGAACCAAACTCAGACGGTATAGTGTAACCCACGGTATCGGGAATATTGACAGTACTTGCGCCAGCTTTAATCGCCGCTTCCACCATGCGACATAGATAATCAATATGTGTACGACCGGCATCCTCACATGAAAACTCGACATCATCTGTATAGCGTTTGGCGTGTTTAATGGCTTTTACTGCCATTTCAACCACTTCGTCTTGTGATTTGCGAAGTTTTGTATCGACATGAATATCAGAAGTCGCAATGAAAGTATGAATACGGAAAGCTTCGGCTACTGACATTGATTGACCACACGCATCAATATCCTTTTCTAAGGCTCGAGAAAGTCCGCAAACACGCGCGTTTTTGATTTCTTTCGCGATCAACCTCACAGAATCAAAATCGCCAGGAGAAGACACAGGAAAACCAGCTTCTATTACATCTACGCCAAGACGTTCTAACATGAGAGCAATCTGCAGCTTTTCTCGTACACTTAGACTTGCAGGTAATGCTTGTTCGCCGTCGCGAAGGCTGGTATCGAAAATGGTAACTTGATTGTTCATTGTTTGGTCCTCTATTGTGACGCTATGTTTTGAAGCTATGTCATGAAACTATGTTATGAATAAACCTAACGAAGCTATACCCAAGCAAGCTGCACCTAAAGAAGCTATACCGAAAGATGCTATGCCTAAAGATGCTATGCCTAAAGAAGCTATGCCTGACTAAGTCAGCGTATTATAAACATAAAAAAACCCGTGCTGTGCACGGGTTTATGAAAATATAGCCAAAAGCTACCCGTGCAAATAGTTCCCTAACAGCGCGAGCAGGAGATAAGTCATCATTAATTTAAGCGAATTTTGTGATGCAAATTTCATTTAATAAACCTTATGGCTTTAAAACATTATGACTCTAACTCTGATACCTATACTCGTCAAGCTTAAAGCTAGACATATTAGTAAAAACGCCAGAGTTTTAGCGTTTATGAAGCTAAAGATGCCTTCATTTCTTTGCGACGCTGATGCAACAAAGGCTCGGTATATCCACTTGGCTGAACTTTACCCAAGAATATAAGATCACTAGCTGCTTGGAATCCAATCGAAGATGCGGTATCCGGAGTCATGGGAATATACTCAGGGTCATTCGCATTTTGTGAATCAACCAGTTTTGCCATTCTTTCCATTGATTCTTTGATTTGCTCAGCATTAACTAAACCGTGTTCAAGCCAGTTAGCGATGTGCTGGCTACTTATGCGCAAGGTTGCACGGTCTTCCATTAAACCAACATCGTTAATGTCAGGTACTTTGGAGCAGCCGATGCCCTGATGAACCCAGCGCACAACATATCCTAGTATGCCTTGCACGTTATTATCTAAATCGCGTTGTATCTCATCTTTTGATAAAGGAGAGTCACCAAGCAAGGGCACATCTAGAATGGTATCAGTGCCATCAAATACTTCGCTTGATAGAGTTTTTTGAACGTCAAATACGTCGACTTGATGGTAGTGAATAGCATGTAAGGTAGCGGCTGTCGGAGAGGGCACCCAGGCCGTATTTGCGCCAGCTTTCGGATGGCCAATTTTGGCTTCCATCATCGCTGCCATTTGATCCGGGATAGGCCACATACCTTTACCTATCTGTGCCTTACCAGATAGACCAGCCTGCAAGCCTGTAACCACATTGGCTTTCTCATAAGCCTGTATCCATGGGCGGGCTTTTAGTTCAGCTTTAGCTGCAAATGCGCCTTTTAACATTGAAGTATGTATTTCGTCGCCAGTTCTATCCAAAAAGCCGGTATTGATAAATACAACGCGTTCTTTCGCTGCATCGATACAAGCAGCAAGATTTAAGCTGGTTCGGCGTTCTTCGTCCATAATTCCAACTTTGAGAGTGTTTTTATCTAATCCAAGCACTTCTTCAATGCTACTAAACAGTGAATTTGTGTACGCCACTTCTTCCGGTCCGTGCATCTTTGGTTTTACAATATAAACACTGCCCGTTTTGCTGTTTTCAAATGGGCTGTTTTTTAACAAGTCATGTTTAGCAATCAAACTTGTGATAACACCATCCATAATACCTTCAAATACAGGTTCATCATTGAACAAGATCGCATCGTTCGTCATCAAATGACCTACGTTTCGAACAAACATTAAGCTTCGACCAGATAACGTAATACTAGCGGCAGTAGTCGAGGTATAAATTCTGTCTTTGTTCATACTACGTGTAACTGACTCGCCATTTTTACTCATGTCGATGCTAAGGTCACCTTGCATCAAGCCTAACCAGTTTTCGTAAACAAGCGTTTTATCTTCGGCATCGACTGCAGCTACCGAGTCTTCGCAATCCATAATGGTCGTAATGGCTGATTCAACCAATAAGTCCTTGATGTTTGCAGGATCAGCTTTTCCAATTACATGATCTGCGTCTATCTGAATTTCAACATGCAAATGATTGTGTTTGATCAACAAGGTTGTCGGCTCAGACAAAGAGCCTTGATAACCAATAAACTGACTAGGGTTAGCTAATTCAGCGCGAGTGCTGTCAGCCAATTCAACGATAAGTTTTCCTTGCTCAATATTGTATGCAACGCTTTGTTTGTGACTGCCTTGATTTAGTGGAGCGACGGTATCTAAAATTTCTCGCGCTTTTTGAATAACGGCCTGACCACGCGCAGGGTTATAACTTGCTTGTTTTTCTTTGCCATCTTGCTCATCAATCACATCCGTACCATACAGCGCATCATAGAGACTTCCCCATCTGGCATTGACTGCATTTAGGGCATAACGAGCGTTATTGATAGGCACAACAAGCTGCGCTCCAGCAATATGAGCAATTTCTTCATCTACATTTTTTGTGGTTATCGATACATTGCTTGGGGCAGGAAGCAGATAACCAATGTTAGTTAGGAAGGCTTTATACTCTTCAAAGCTAGCGTCTGGTGTAGAAAGGTGAAACTCATCGATGGCAGTTTGTAATTCAGTGCGTTTTTCAAGCAACTCTTGATTCACTGGAGAATATTTTGTTAGAACGTTTTCAAATCCTTGCCAAAATTCAGTTTCGTCAACTTGAGTGCCAGGAAGCGCTTTATTGATAATAAAATCGTAAAGTACTTGGGCTATTTGGAGCTGACCTTTCTTTACATATGATGTCATGTTGTTTTCCTATCTTAGTTGCGGATCTGCAAACATGCATAAAGATTTAGGTATGTTTGCAACGCGATCTAACGTAATTTGGTTCGAGTGTAAGCAACTGCACACCAGTTGTGCAGTTTATGATAAATATGCTTGCCATTTTTTATGTGAATGATTGATTGCAATAGAGATTCACCATTACATGAGCGTGTATCCTTTGACATAAAACATCGTGCTTGAATCTCCATCACTGTTTTAGATGTCCAAAACGTGTAATAACAATATTATGAATAGTTAACGCACGCTGTGTTTATTGCTCATTCATTTCATTGGCAACGTCGCCGATGAGTCTTCTCAGCCATATATGTCCTGCGTCGTGATGAAGTAACGCGCTCCAGGCCATTTTTAATGCAATTGGAGGAATATCAAAAGGAGGATCAACTACTTTTATCGCAGGATCATCTTTAAATATTTTTGCCGCTTTAGTTGGCAGTGTTGCAATAAGATTCTGCGTTTTTGCGAATTGTAAGGCTGCATGATAATGGCGCGTAAAGACTCGAATATCACGTTGTTTTCCGATTTTTGTTAATTCAGCATCGACCCAACCAAGCTTTTGTACTTCAGTAGGATCAATACCAACACCAACACCAAAGCCTGTTTTGCTGACCCATATATGTTGACCTTTGACGTACTGTTCTAAATCAAAGTCGTCGGCTCGTGGATGATCACTTCTAATCACACATGAAAAATTATCATACCATATTACTTTTTGATGAAACGAAAGTGGCAATTCATCAAATCGGTTAATTGCCATATCGACTTTTCCCTGTTCGACATCATGAAATGTTACGTCACTTGGCGTGATTAAATCGAGAGTAATGTTTGGTGCTAACTCTGCCAGTTTACTGATCAAGCCTAAAAGTAAGGTCGATTCTGCATAATCACTGGTCATAATTCTGAACGTGCGTTCACTTGTCCTTGGCTCAAACTCGACTTCTGGCTGGATACTAGATTCTAGACGGCTTAACACATCGCGTATTACAGGTTGTAATTCTACAGCTCGTTTGGTCGGCGTCATTCCATCACTTGTGCGTACTAGTAGAGGGTCTTTAAATAGATCCCTTAGACGTTTAAGTCCATTACTCATCGCGGGCTGAGTAATGCTCAATTGATTGGCTGCTTTGGTTACGCTTCCTTCGCGTAACAATACATCTAAATATACCAGCAAGTTTAAGTCGACTTTAGCAATATTCAATGATCACATCCTTACACAAACCGCACAAAATTAAAGAACCATTATATAAAATTTTACAATAAAATACAGATTATCCATTAGTATTATGAATAACAAGAGTGATTAAGAGAGTTGTCGTTAAAGCCTTTAAAATTAGTATCTTGGAAAATCTGAACAAAAAAAAACGCCCCGAGGGGCGCTGAACAAGAGTCTTTTATATACAAATAATGTATAAAATTAGGCTACAACATCAAATTGATTCATGGTGTTGTCTTCACCAGATGCTTTAAGTGCCTGGTCGCCAGAGAAGTACTCTTTATGAGTGTCACCTAGGTCAGAACCAGCCATTGCTTGGTGTTTAACACATGCTAGACCTTGACGGATTTCTTGACGCTGGACACCTTTCACGTATGCAAGCATACCTTCTTCACCAAAGTATCCTTTAGATAAATTGTCAGTAGACAAGGCAGTGGTGTGGTAAGTCGGAAGCGTTATCAAGTGATGGAATATACCTGCTTCTCTTGATGCGTCAGCTTGGAATGTACGTACTTTTTCATCAGCTTCTGCTGCTAATTCAGAGTCATCGTACTTAGAAGCCATAAGACCATCGCGCTCATAAGAAGACACGTCTTTACCTTCTTCAACCCACTTATCAAACACTTGCTGACGGAAGTTAAGGGTCCAGTTAAATGATGGAGAGTTGTTGTAGACAAGCTTAGCGTCTGGCACAACTTCTTTAACAGCATTAACCATTTCAGCGATTTGGCCAACATGTGGTTTTTCTGTTTCAATCCACAAAAGGTCTGCGCCGTTTTGAAGCGATGTAATACAGTCAAGAACTACACGGTCGATACCAGTGTTTTCTTTAAACTTGTATAAACCATTAGGAAGACGCACTGGCTTAACAAGGCTTCCGTCCAATTTCATAACGGTATCACCGTTTTTAAGTTCATCAACAGACTCTACAGGTGTAGTTTCTAGGAAAGCATTGTATTGTTCTGCTAGGTCACCTTCGCTTTGAGATACTGGGATTTTTTGAGTAAGACCTGCACCTAAAGAATCAGTTCTCGCAACGATAACACCGTCGTCTACGCCAAGCTCAAGGAATGCGTAACGTACAGCGTTGATTTTAGCTAGGAAATCTTCGTGTGGAACGGTAACTTTACCGTCTTGGTGTCCACATTGCTTGGCATCAGATACTTGGTTTTCAATCTGGATACAACATGCGCCTGCTTCGATCATCTTCTTAGCAAGAAGATAAGTTGCTTCTTCGTTACCAAAACCAGCATCGATATCAGCTATGATTGGAACAATGTGTGATTCGAAGTTGTCTATTTCTGACTGAATGGCCGCTACGTCGCCGCCATTTTCTTTTGCAGCGTCAAGCTTGTGAAACAAGTCGCCTAATTCACGTGCGTCGGCTTGACGTAAGAAGGTATATAGTTCTTCAATTAACGAAGCAACAGAAGTTTTTTCGTGCATTGATTGGTCTGGTAACGGGCCGAATTCTGAACGAAGCGCAGCAACCATCCAACCTGAGAGGTAAAGGTAGCTCTTATTAACGGTACCTTGATGCTTTTTAACAGCCAACATTTTTTGTTGACCAACAAATCCGTGCCAGCAACCTAATGATTGAGTATACTGCGCGGTATCAGCGTCATAGTCAGCCATGTCTTTGCGCATAATTGCTGCAGTATATTTGGCGATATCTAATCCGGTTTTAAAGCGGTTTTGCAATTCCATGCGTGCTGCATATTCTGGACTGATAGCATTCCATGCGCTGCCTTGGCTGTTCTTTAACTGTTCAAATTTTTCAATTTGTTGTTGATACTGTGACATTATGGTTTCCTCAACTTAAAAATCTTTGTCTTCGTCTAACAGAGAGCGCTAAAATATTGCTGGCTCGCTGATTACCCTTGCATCCTAAGCGAGGGGAAAAGATAAATAAAGACTATAAATAGTATTACGACCATTTTCCTAGTGAATGAAGCTTGGCATTAATAAGGTCAATTATCTTCGATTTTTTGGTCATTAATATTGAGCTATGTTGCTTAGGTATATGAAAGTGATAGAAAAAATTTAAGCTTGATGGAAATAGGCTAAAATATAAGTCCGATGCAAATTCTTATCGGTATAATTCTTGAGACATATTTAAAACATGAAATTTATAAAAATGTACGCTGTATTTATTAAAACTCGTTCAAATTCGGGAAAAGCATGAAACAACAAAACACCATAAACAAGCTTCAATTTATCATTATTTCTTCCTTTACTTTTTTTATAAGCGCATGCGTTGTGATAAAAACAGACGGTGCCGATATTGCCAATGAGTGGGAGCGCGGTGCAGAGCGCACCGCAGAGCGAGAGGTCGAATTTACCCTGCCTGACAGTGACAACGTAGAAAAACCTAAAAATGTGATCATGGTCATTGCAGATGGCATGGGTCCCGCCTATGTCTCGGCGTATCGATATTTCGCTGATTTGCCAGAAACTGAAGCTAAAGAGGAAACGATTTTTGATCAAATATTGGTGGGAACAGCACGCACTTATCCTCACGAAGTTTCTGGTCTAGTGACGGATTCTGCGGCTAGTGCTACTGCGTTAGCAGCCGGTGTCAAAACATACAATGGCGCCATTGGTATGGACATTAATAAAAACCCTGTCGAAACAGTGCTCCACAAAGCGCGTAAAAAGGGCATGAAAACAGGTTTAGCAGTAACGTCACATATTGTACATGCCACACCAGCAGCTTATATGGTAGCAAACGAAGCCAGACGTAACTACGCACAAATTGCAGACAGCTATTTTGACGACCGAATTAACGGAAAGCATCTTGCTGATATCATGCTTGGTGCGGGCTGGGGACACTTTATCAGAGAAGACCGAAACTTAGTTGAGGAATTTGAATCACACGGATACCAATACATAGATAAGTATAGTGAACTCTCAACTATCAGTCCTAACAAGCCAGTATTGGGTTTATTTGACGATAATGGTCTGCCATGGGCTTTAGACGACACAGATCCAACTCGCCTGGCAACCTTAACAAAAGCGATTGTGCCTTACTTAGAGAATGAATCAGGTTACTTTCTACTATTGGAGGCTAGTCAAGTTGATTGGGCCGGACATTCTAATGATGTCGCATCTGCAATGGCTGAAATGCACGATTTGGCAAAGACAATGGAATATCTATACGAATATACCAAAGAGCATCCCGATACATTGGTGGTGCTTACTGCTGATCATAGTACTGGAGGCTTAACAATCGGTGCAAACGGTGATTACCGATGGAGTCCCGAATGGATTCGGTCCTTGCAACAATCTCCTGCGAGCATTGCAAAAGCACTACTTGCCGGTGCAGATCCAGTACCATATGTAAATGATAAATTTGGTTTTGAGTTAAATGAAGACGAAACTTCAATGTTACTGAAACAACCAGATCTTTCTGCACTTAACAATGATCAAAGCAAGCCCTCTGAAGAGGCTGACACAAGCACCATTCGCAGAGTTGAAGCGGTTTTGAAAAGTATACTCGATAAAAGAACAAACACTGGCTGGACAACATCAGGCCACACTGGGCTTGTTGTCGACGTTTTTGCTTTCGGAGCTGGAGCAGGGTGGTTTAAGGGCAATCAAAACAACGTTGATATAGCCGACAAGTTATTTATTCTTCTGGACGACTAGACCGAGCTTATTGATCGAGAAACAATTCTTTACATATTAAATAGTGTGGAAACAAACGAATTATCCAATACTAAAGGATTAGGGTAATTTGCCATTTACATTATTTTTAGCTTTATTGATGGTTGGCTGATTTCTGGTTTCTATGCCGAATTAATTAGATAACTAAAATCTGAGGAATATATGAAGAACACAATATCTAAGGTGCAAATAGGACTCTCTGCCTTTTTGCTCAGTCTATTATTTGCGTCAGGAATACAAGCTCAAGAAATTGATATACCTTACGAAAAATTTCAGTTAGACAATGGACTTACGGTGGTAGTACATGAAGATCGTAAAGCGCCTGTAGTCGCTGTCGCAGTATGGTATAAAGTCGGTTCAAAAGATGAGCCTAATGGTAAAACAGGCTTCGCGCATTTGTTTGAACACCTAATGTTTAACGGCACAGAAAACTATGATGACGAATGGTTTAAGCCTCTGCAAGAAGTGGGTGCAACGGGCTTAAATGGGACTACTAGTTTCGACCGAACTAATTATTTTCAAACCGTACCTACACCCGCACTCGATCGTATTTTGTGGATGGAATCCGACCGGATGGGCCATTTGTTAGGCGCTATTACGCAAGAAAAGTTGGATGAGCAAAGAGGCGTCGTTCAAAATGAAAAGCGACAAGGTGAAGACCAGCCATATGGCAAAGTATTCGACCGCATCATTAACAATATGTTTCCCGATGAGCACCCATACTCTCATTTGCCAATTGGCTCCATGGAAGATTTAAACGCGGCGTCATTAGAAGATGTTGAGAGCTGGTTTAAACAATATTATGGTGCTGCTAATGCAATCCTGGTGCTTTCGGGCGATATTAATGCTGCAGAAGCACGCCCCATGGTAGAAAAGTATTTTGGTGACATAGAGTCTGGTCCTGCGTTAACTAAATGGCAGTCTTGGGTGCCTAAGCGTAATGAGAATTCAAGAGAAGTTATGCAAGACAAAGTGCCTCAAAGCCGTATTTATCGAGTTTGGTTGGCACCTGAGGATACCAGTTCTATCTCTACTGATTTGTTCATCGCAGCGAATGTGCTTGGTGACGGCAAAAATTCAAGATTATACAAAGAACTGGTATACGATAAGCAACTAGCAACAAGCGCCTCAGTATTTAATTTAGAACTTCAAATGGCCTCTATTTTCGGTGTGGTAGTCGATGTGGCGAACGGCAAAGACGTCGGCCAAGTTGAGCGCGAAGTCGATAAAATAATGGCGGATTTTCTGAAAAAAGGCCCGAGCCGTAAAGAGGTTGAATTAGTCTCAACAAAGACCAAAGCAAGAATCATCCGAGGACTTGAGGAAGTTGGTGGCTTTGGAGGCAAAGCACAAACGCTTGCTCAAGGGGAATTACTTGCGGGAGATCCTAACTACTTTATGACTGAGTTAGCCCGCTTAGAAAAAGCTAGTGCTAAGTCGGTATTATCGGCAGCTCGTACATGGCTAAATAATGGCTGGCATCAAATTACCGTCGAGCCATTTCCTGAGTATTCAACAAATGAATCTATCTTAGATAGAAGCATTGGTTTACCGCCTGTAAATAGTGAAACACAGCTGGCGTTTCCAGAAATTGAGACGGTACAGCTATCAAATGGTATTACAGTAAATCTGGCACAGCGTTCGACTATTCCTGTTGTGAATGTTGCGGTGCAGTTTGATGCGGGTTATGCCGCTGACAAAGGTAATAAATTAGGTTTGGCTAATTTTACCACGCGCATGCTCGACGAGGGCGCTGGCAAGTTTGATGCGCTAGAGTTGTCTGCAGAACTCGAAAAGCTAGGTGCAAACCTTGGTGCAGGCTCTAACTTAGATACCACGACAGTTCGCATGTCGATGTTAAAAGAAAACATGAAGGATTCGCTTTCAATTCTAGGGGACGTGTTGTTGCGTCCAAGTTTTGATTCAGATGAAATAGAGCGTCAGCGGGCTTTGATTCTAAGTGATATTGCGCAGCAAATGGCTCAACCTGTGTCAATTGGTCTGACATTCCTACCACCGATTATTTACGGCGACGATCACGCGTACGGGATACCATTTACCGGTACTGGAAATAGACAAGCTGTTTCGAGTATTACGCGTGATGATATGGTCAAATTCAAAGATATGTGGATGCGTCCTGATAACGCTTCGATATTCATTGTTGGCGATACAACAATGAAAGAAATTAAGCCATTGCTAGAAAAGGAATTCGGTAAATGGAAAGTGAAAGGTGAAAGACAAAATAAGGTCTTTACGGATGTGCCCTTACCGGAAAAAGGACGTGTTATTATTATCGACCGTCCGGGATCGGCACAATCATTGATTCTTGCAGCGCATTTAGCGCCACCGACCAGTGTAGACAATAACATTGCTATTGATGCAATGAACGAGACATTAGGCGGAGCATTTACTGCTAGGGTCAACATGAATTTGCGAGAGGATAAAGGTTGGGCTTATGGAGCTTACACTTTCTTGCAAGAGGCTAAGGCACAGCGCCCATTTATGGTTTATGCGCCAGTACAGACTGACAAAACAGGCGATTCTTTAAAAGAACTTGTCAAAGAACTAAACGCCTATAAGGGCGAGAAGCCACCCACAGCTGATGAGTTATCCAGAGTGGTCTTGGATAGAGTACGTTCTTTGCCAGGCCGTTTCGAGACGTCGGGAGCTGTATTGAGTTCGATGTTGTCAAGTAGCCGTTTTAATCGAGCCTTGAATTACCCAGCGTCTTTGCCTGCAAAATATAAAGCATTGACTACTGATGATTTAAAATCCGCAGCTGAACAAGTACTTGAGCCCAGTAAGCTCACTTGGATCATCATTGGGGACGCCTCTGCCATAAAGGATGAAGTTATGACAGTAGGTTTAGGTGAAGTAAGTGTCAAAGATATGAAAGATCTGTAATACTTAAACGATTGTTACATCCAAAACACCAGCGCCTTATGCTGGTGTTTTTATTTTAAGTTCGCAAGCCCAATCGGTAGACACAAACTGCTGGTTTGTACACTAAGTAGTGAACCTAGAATTAGAGCAAATCGCGTAATTCTTTTTTAAATACTTGTAGCTGCTCCGGGTTTTTCTCAAAACTGTTTGCAAGTGGAGTAGAGTTAATAGCACCCGCTGGAAGGTCAGTGTAGCCGGGTAAAAGACTTAATTCGTCTTCGCTTAAGCTCTTAAAACTCATTGACCAATCGCCAAACATCCTCTCATTAATCGCTCCTGCAGAGATGATTTTGGAGTGATTGTGGCGCCTATCAATCTCAATCTTCGAATAAAGTAACTCCAAATCGTTCCGCTCTCCTTCAAGGATTTGTAAGAAACTGTTGTTAAAATAAAGTAGCACACCTGAGATAGCGTGTTGTTTGTTATTATATCGGGAGTTCGCTAATATTTTTACTAAGTCTTCTTCTTGCAAGCCTGGGCTCGCGAGACTGCGATATATGATTTCGTACACACCATGTTCTCCAATGAGTTATTTTGCTAATTTTAGGTGGCTCTTTTTTTGTTCTTCATCATAGTAAATAATCTTGTTGCCTTTGCCCTTTTTCGCTTGCTCCTTAGACATATACATAGCGGTGTCGGCTAATCTAATTAAAGCATCGCTTGTTTCAAAGTTTGAGGGGCCAGTAGTTGAAATGCCGATACTTAAATCAAGGTATTTCTCGTGTCCTTGTGAATGAAATTTTTCAAGGATTCTTTTCAATATATTTTCTGCGCCTTCACGATTTGTGTTTGGGCAAATAATACAAAACTCATCTCCGCCGTACCGACAACCAATATCAGATATGCGCAGAGTTTCTTTTATTATTTGGCCGAGTCCCTCGAGCAAGCGGTCGCCCTTTTGATGTCCATGCTGGTCGTTAATTTGTTTGAAATTATCTATATCAAGATAGCCGAGTGTAAGAGGGGTACAATCACGTTCTGCTCTTGATAGCTCTTTTCGTAAAGCGCTTTGAAAATACCGCTGATTGTATAATCCGGTTAAACTGTCTTCTATCGAGAGCTGTTTAAGTTCACTGGTTCGCTCAGCGACCACTTGCTCGAGAGAATTGGCGTAATCGACCATCTCAGATTTGGCGATTTCGACCTCGTTCACTAAACTTTCTATATAAGTATCGAGCACAAATTGCGTATCAAAAGTAATGAGTTTTTCTATTGCTCCGAGCGCTTTTTTCTTTGTTTTTTCAGGGAGGTCAGAGTCATCAATTTCACAGATTGTCTGTTTAATGATCGTTTCGAGCTCGCGCATAGACGCTAAATATAACTTTGGTGGTACTCCAATGCGTTTGTGGACTTTTCCTATGCGAAGCCTCCGGTTGACATAGACCTCGTCGTAATGCCCATCAAACAATTCTAAAATGTAATCATGCATAGCGAGCTGTAAGCGACGCATTGTTTCTCTGTCGCCAATTAACTCGGTGATTTCTCTGAATTCGCGCTGGTGAGCATAAAACTCTTCCACCATGCGATTAACCTTAGGCTTGATATATGGCTTAACGCTAGCGAGTACTAAAGCGTCTACTCGTTCGAATTTTAATAAACGCTTTCGATAATCTAATTCGTACTTGTCTAAGCGAATTTGCTCAGCCAAGGATTGGTCAATTCTGTCCACGACAATAGTTCTCTTGTTGCTCAATGAGACACTAAATGCATTGTTTAAGATGGCAAGCTGAATAGGTTCAGCTGAACCACTGGTATAATCACTACTCGAACTAAATGAGCCACAACGCAACTACAAAGGTCAATCTTGTATCGACAATTATGAATAAATCTTTATATACTTCTTGTTAAATAGATGGTTATTAAATAGATGCTTATTAAATAGATGCTTATTAAATTGATGGTTATTGAAATAAGTGGTCATTAAATAAATGGCTGAGCGAATAATTTTAAAATCAGTCGCCGGCGGGTTTTAAAATGATCATTTCGTTGGGCTTTACAATACCAAGTGCCATTTTTTTATATTCACTTTCAATCGCCCTCATGCCCTCAAATTGTTTTATGACCATAACACTAGCAATTCTTTCTAAAAACATCTCCCAGGCAAGGCGGTACTTGTTATAAAACTCGTCTTTCCCCCAATATTTTTGTAAATATTGTACCTCTGATGGCGCAAAGAATATCTCGCCTTGAGCGCGCTTGTTGAGGTCTTTATTCTTTCTACCTTCGATATCGGTTGCGCCAATCAAAAGCGTACTTGACTGATTCTTTTCAAAATAGCTTTGTAATGTCGTAATCGTTTTTTGATTACCAGCGAAGTCTAGAATAATTACTTTTGCTGACTCTCCTAAGTCCGAGGCTATTTCGTCTATTTTAGAATATTCGCTTACTGCGTCGTAGCACCCTAAGTTTTCAACAAACTTTTCGTTTTTAGGTGAAGTTAGTCCAATTATTCGTATATTTTCTTTGTCCATGGATTGAAGCAGCATCGCGGTGCCAAATGCGGTTTTACTGGATGCGCTTGTTAAAATGATGGCATCGAATGCAGTTTTAGAGTCGGCTTTTCTTCGCACAAGATGTTGAGCTAGCACAAAGGATGTCATAAAAAGGGGTTGAAACGTCATTTGCCAGTTTTCTCGTGATTCGTCATAACTTTGGTCACTATCACAAAAACTATAATGATCATAAACTGGCGAGATGCTCGAGCGCTCTGGAGATGCATCCATAAAGCCCACAGCGTTTATCTTATCAGGCGACAATACCCAATGTGTAGCGCTAGGCAAGTAACCAAATACTCGTTTACCTTTTGTAATACTCGGATGATTTGATTCAATGACTTCAGCAAAGCCCCATACAGGCATTACACCCTTATCCCCGTGGTTTGAAAAAAATCCCCAGTAGCCAAAAGTGTCTCCAAGCGCTACATACGTAATATTATTCGATGACAAACCGAAGGCATCTACTTTAATTAGGACCTGATTGTCTTGTAACGCAGATAAATTTTCTTCTTCGAGACTTGTGTTATGGATGTCATCTTTTTGGATTCTTAGACAGGTGCGTTGGTATCCTGAGGTTGGAATATCTTTCACTTGAGCGCTCCTTGGCTTGTTTTTCATACCAATGTAACTGAGGAACGAAAGATAGAATAATCAATTTTTCATAACTTAAACTATAAGTGAAAATGTTTAAAAATAGCAAAGACGCCTTAGCGTCTTTGCATATGACTGAATATAAGCGCTATTCTTGCGTAATTTGCCAAATTGTTACGCTCCCAGATACTTCATTACCTATTACAAGTAACGCTTCTGAGTTTGGGCTTTGGCTGGCATCGATAAAGGTCATTCCTTCCGGGGCTAGGTCCCCACTAATAGCGTTTCCTTCAGAGACACCTCTATTGTTAAAGTAGGTCATAAATTCGACATTGTAAGGATTAGTAATATCATAAACCATTACACCTCCCATGCGCTCTAAACCGATGAAAGCATAATATCTTCCACCTATATTACCTATTGTAAGAGCCTCTGGCTCTGGTCCTTTTGCATCTGAACGGGTGTCGCCTTCGTTCTCGTCGTTATTGTTATTAAAAAGTGGGCCGTATATTGAAGCTGTAATGCGCTCTATATCATCGCCTGAGTCATACACAACAAGCCCGTTTGTATCAAAAATTGAAAAAGAACGAGCGCCATATGTATAAAGTTCCTGATATTCGCCAGAACCGTCGGTTGAACCGTCTGCAGCGCCTTTAAAGGTTGTCACTAGAAGGCGACCGATGTCACTATCATCGTTATTTAAATAATCAAAGTTACTGGCAAGGTTTAAGTCTTCGACACGTATTTCATCGATAAAGGCAAGGCAGCCATCATCTTCATCGAATTCCAATCCTCCATTCGCCAAACAATCTGTTTCATTGTTGGAATTGAAAAAGTACTCTCGACCATCGCCTTCATTTGCTGTAACAATGAAGTTGGCGTTATTCCAAGTGTAACTATCTATGGTATCTACTTGGTACATCCCGAATAAACCAGGGTATTTCTGAAAATTAATACCGTCATCTCGGTCAGATGCATCGATTTGCAAATTAGCCCAATCTTTAAAGCCTAGTCCCATTACCTTTGCTAAGGTGTTTGTTTGTAGAT
Organism: Glaciecola sp.; assembly: GCA_965658765.1. Classification (GTDB taxonomy): domain Bacteria; phylum Pseudomonadota; class Gammaproteobacteria; order Enterobacterales; family Alteromonadaceae; genus Glaciecola. The sequence continues at coordinate 32,705 of CBFHTO010000020.1, forward strand.
CAACAATTGCAAGTGCATTATTTTCTTGAATTGATACGAAGGCTAGTTTGTCATCCTCGCTAATACCGACGTATTCGGGCTCTAAATCTTTGGGTACGCTTGATTCATATGTTTGACCGTTGATTGTTCTGCTATCTGGATTTGAGAATACTGCGCCTTGGGCTTCGAGTTGTGCACGATTAAGCCCAGCAAAACCTAACTCGATATCTTCGTCTGCGGGTATTCCATTCGTCATTTCGATGATTGAAATAGAGCCTTCGGGGTCCACGCTATAATCGCCTGATGGTTCCCCTTCGTTTGCTATAACTGCCTTATTGCCATTATGAGTAAAAGCGATACTATCTGGTAAAAAGCCAACTTCAACGTTTTTTATAAAGACTGGCTGGGCACCAGTTGCGTCATAAAATGCCACACTTCCTCTATTGCCGGTGGTCGATGCAGCAACTGCTACAGCTAAAACGTCATTATTGTTATCAAATGCAATGCTGTTGGCATCACCTATTAAGCCACTGCTGGCATTTACATCAAGCGTAATGGCTACACTCAAATTGGTGTTAGTAATAATACCTTCTGCATCTTCACTTAATGCTTCGCTATCAATTTGATTTATATCGATAATCTCCACCGCAACAGGGTCTGATGCGCTATTGATTGCATAAACCCATCCTTTGCTCTCTTGATACGCAACTATTTCAGCCGCACCTTCTGGAGCGTTTGGATTCAATATAGCTCTGCCTACAAGGTTTGCTTTAATCGATGAAGGGGCATTTACGCCATCAATACCATCGCTGCCATCTGAACCGTCTGAACCATCAGCACCATCAGCACCATTTTCGCCAGACGGTCCGACGGGGCCAACTTCACCGTCATCTCCTTCTAAAAAACACCCAGATAGCCCGAGCGTTAAGATGCATAAGGGGAGCAGTAGTAATTTATTTTTAAGACTTGTTTTTAATCGCATGGGTTTGCCTCATGTGCATGGTTAGTTGAATGGTAAATACCTAATCATGCAGGGCTTACATGTCATTGAGGTGAAAGAAATATTTCACTACCTTTAAGAAAATATGGCAGTTGTGTGAATCACTAAGTTTTAGAGTCTTTTGATCTTTGCTGTATGAATAAAGAAGGCAGGATCAGCAACAACGACTAATTAATTATGCGACCATAGTATAATATTTAAAACAAGCAGTAATAAAAGTTGTAAATTGACCGATACAGATAAGTATCTAGATTTTTTGGAAAATATCTTATGTCTAAACCTTCAGAGACTGCATTAGGAGCTATGCCAATCGGGACAAAGATTGACTTAGCTTTAGTCATTCTTTTTATCATTATGTTGGTTGTCTCGGCAATGTATCAGTCGTCCAGCCAAAAAGCGATGATTGAGGAGCTCGTGCATTCTCAAACAAGTGACACCGCAGATAGTTATTTTGACAACATAAATACTTTGATGTTGACTGGTGGTATGACCAATAGCAATATCGCACGCGAAAAAGTCATGGCAAAGGAGGACGTATTAGATGCGAGGATCATTAGAGCCGAGCCGGTCATAAAGTTATACGGTGCCGGTCCTGACTATGCTAGAGCGAAAGACGAGTTAGACAAAAGGGCATTGGCAGGGGAAACAATTGATACTGTCTCAGACAATGGAGATGGCAGAGTATTAACAGTAATCAAGCCACTTGTTGCTACTACAGATTTTAGAGGTACTAACTGTTTAGGCTGCCACGTTGCAAAAGAAGGAGACGTGCTAGGCGCAGTCAGAATTGATTACTCTTTAAATGCACTCGATGCAAAAGTTAGCGAACAAGTTTGGTGGCATATCGCATTGAGCACAGTACTTATGGTGATTGGATTAGTATGTATTTCTTTTATTTTAAGAGCGCTTGTCGTCAGGCCATTAAAAATAACACGCGAGGCGATCACAAAAATATCAACGAACAACGATTTAACGGTTCGTATTCCGGTTAAATCAAATGATGAAATAGGAAGCATGTCTTCTGCAATCAATCAAATGATGAACAAATTTTCAGGGACCATCTCAGGCGTGCTTGAGTCGATGGATAGGTTAGTTGATGAATCTAAGCACTTGTCTCAAATGACAGATCAAAGTATTTCGGGCGTGCGCAAGCAACAGCAAGAAACTAATGAAGTGGCGACAGGGATGACTGAGATGGAGCAAAACTCTATCCAAGTAGCCGAACACGCCTCGGTAGCGACAACTGCTACAGCTCAATCGAATGAATTAGCGGTTACAGGTAGCTCAGCGGTTAACGATACAATCAAATCCATTGAAAATTTAGCTGACGAAATCACTAATGCATCTAAAGTAGTTCAGCAATTAGAAGCTGACAGCGAGAGCATCACTCGAGTGGTTGAGGTTATCTCTAATATTGCAGAGCAAACTAACTTGCTTGCTCTAAATGCTGCGATTGAGGCAGCACGAGCTGGCGAGCAAGGCCGAGGCTTTGCGGTGGTTGCGGACGAAGTCAGAACACTGGCCACGAGAACGCACGAATCTACGAAAGAGATAAAAACGATGATCGAAAAGCTGCAAACGCAGTCTCAACAAGCCGCGCAGGTGATGACGAAAAGCCAAGAGCACGCCGGTAAAAGTGTTGAGCAAGCAGAGCATGCGGGCGATGTGCTAAATAGGATTACGAGTGCAGTGACCGAAGTCACTAATATGAATCAACAAATATCAGTTGCGTCTAATCAACAGAGCGAAGTGGCGAGTGAAATGAGCAGGAACGTGGTTGCAATCAATGAGGTAACCCAAGTAACTGCTCAAAGCTCTGAAGAATTACTACAAGTCAGTTACTCATTGTCTGACCTTGCGGTTAACCTCAAGCAAAAAGTACATCAGTTCAAAACCTAAAAGAAACGTTTAGAGAGGCCAATAGAAAACCTTGCTATTGGCTTTTCTCATGGTGATTGTGCGACAACGATCAACTGAATATTGAAGCGATTGCACTAGATTTAGAGAGTGCAGATGAAGCGGTTTATTGGTTTAAAAACTCTTCAATTGGCTCACCTGTTACTTTTGATATCTGTTTAAACAAATATACCAAAGCTGTAATCAATAATATCATGCTAGGGATAACAATTACGGGGTAGCTCAGTGCAGTCATTCTGCCTAGCTCTTCGGTGTATGCCGTCGTTCCAGGTTCTGATACAAGAATCCATTTTGCCAAACCATAGTTTAAAGCAGAGGATAAGAAAAAAGACGAAGCGACAATGTACGAACTCACCTTTATCTTAGTTTTAAACTCGATTTGCGCGTCTTTTGCGTCTAAACAAGCGTTTAATTTTTCCCAGTTTACTATTGATTCGTTTAAAATGAGGGCTTTAACCAAGGGCTTTTTTGTGAATTGAGTAATCAACACTGCAAGACCAATAGCTGCAGGTATTGCGGCTTCTTTTATTGCCATATACTCTGCGGGTAATTTGAGCAGACTTATGCCTCCGGTAAGTAAAACACTCACGATCCCAAGCACAGAGAACATGTTTACTTTTTTGGTCTGTTTTAGCTCTATCAAACCGTAGCAGAGTGGAAATGCTAGTGCGATAACTACTGCCCATGCAGGCCCTAAGTATTCTTCCTTACTCAAATAGGACATTATCAATACAGGAATGGCTATATTGAATATGAGGTTTCCAAAAAAACCGCTTTGCTGTTTCTTTTTATTTTCTGACACTTATTTTCCCAATATTTTTTAACGCTTAAATTGGCGATTACCTGGTTGTGCGCAACTTTGACTTGCTGTTATCATAGCTAAGTTTATTTTTAATTGTTACAAAAATGTTTACGCACGTTCGTCGTATTTAAGACCAAACTTTTGAAGCTTTCTATAAAGGGTACGACTACTTACCCCTAAAGCCTCTGCAAGGCTATCTATAGGTAATGATTGATGTTCACAGACATCACTCAAATATTGTTTTTCGGCGTCTTCTATCGTCATTAATTGCTCATGCATGTTTGATCGACTTCCATTTAATCGCTTTTTTGTTTCGATAGGGCTTAACACATAGTCGGGTAAATCACCTTTATCAATCAGATCCTCGTTCGCTAAAAGTGCTGATTGTTCTACGATACTGCGAAGCTCGCGGATATTCCCTGGAAATGAATAACTTTGCAGAGCTAAAAGTGCCGCAGCTGTAAATGATTTTTGCGCGTGTTCAGTCTGTTGTAAGAAGTGCTCAGCAAGCGTGGCTATATCAGATGCTCTCTCAGATAAGGAAGGTAAAGATATGGGAAAGCCTGCTATGCGATAGTAAAGGTCTTTTCTAAATTCTCCCTTATCGACTAGATCCAACAAATTTTTGTGACTGGCACAAATTACCCGAAAATCCACCTTATGCTGTTTTAACCCGCCGACCGTTCGATAGCACTGAGTTTCAAGTAGACGAAGCAATTTGACTTGCATACTCAAAGGGACATCGGCTATTTCATCAAAGAAAACGGTGCCACCATTAGCGATTTCAATCAGACCTTTTTTCTTTTGATTGGCTCCGGTAAATGATCCTTTTTCATGGCCAAATAATTCAGATTCAAACAAGTTTTCGTTTAAGCCGGTGCATTCAATTACTACAAAAGGCTGCTCTGTACGTCGGCTGGCTTCATGTAATGCCTTTGCAACGAGTTCTTTACCCGTGCCGGTTTCTCCTTGCAATAAAACGGCAATTTCGGATTTTGCCGCCCTGTTAATATTAGATAATAATTGTTTAAACTCTTTGGAGCTACCGATCATTTTATTTGCTTCAGACTGTGCGCTGGCAAACTGGATTTGGTCAAGAATTTCTAAATAACCAACGGTCATTCCATCTGAGTCTTTGACCGGACGCATTAAAATATCGCAATACGTTTGGCCTCTATCTGTTTTATGAATATGCATCACACTACTGGCGCGCCCTGTTTCTGCGGTCTCTTGAATTGGGCATTTTTCGCCATGTTGGTCACAGGGCTTAGCATGTCCGTGAGAAATCTCAAAACAACGACTGCTTCCTCGTACAACTTCGGTTTCGTATGTATCCCTGTAGAGGTCATTTACCGCTAAAATAGTGTAATCTGGCGTAATAAAAATAGCCGGCTTGTCGATGGAGTCAATCATGGATTGGACGATAGATACATTCATATTAGTCAAATTTTATTGCCATTACTGACATACACAATGTCAAAACTGTCTGAAATGGCAAGTGATTTTTAGTAGCGCAACTTTAGTTGATTGATTTTTTGATATAAAACAGTAGCTTAAGTTTTATATATTTGTGGCATAATTGTTGGTAAGTATTTGTTTCGTTTTGAATTAAACAACATATCGTATCTTTTACATATTTATGGAGTGAATCATTTATGACTTTTAATTACCGCACAGTCGCACTTTACAGTTTTTTTGTGCCTTTCCTTAGCATACCTTGTTTAGCTACGAGTGTTTTGGCGCAAGAAATTGATGCCAAGCAAGTAACTAGTCAAGAAAATCTCATAGACGAGCCGTTGAATACCCACGATATAGATATACTAGAAATACAGGCTAAGTTAAAAACCAAGGAATTTGCGACACGACTAAAAAGCGCATTAATGATGGCTGTTAAACAAGGAGGACTAGAACAAGGAGTAAACGTCTGTGCACAACAAGCCCCAAAAATAGCGAACGCACTCTCTACAGATGGATGGACAGTCAGCCGTACAAGTCTAAAAACTAGAAACGTAAATAATGCACCAAGTGTTAGTCAGCGTCAGACATTGATAGACTTTGACAGTGCTTATAAAAATGCACAAGGCAAGTTAACTAAAAGTGAGATCGTCGATAATCAATATCGTTTTATGAAGGCAATACCCACGAGCGATATGTGTCTAGGCTGCCACGGCCAAAATGTAAATCCTGAGCTTAAGAAAGTAATCAAAAGTCATTATCCAAATGATATGGCGACGGGATTCACGACTGAAGACATACGCGGTGCTTTTGTGCTCATCAAAAACCTTGACTCGGAAAATTAAGGTGACTTTTAGAGCCTACCATACTGTTTTATCTTTCTGATTGTAGGTCGCAGATTTTTGTCGTTTTACTTTTACTCGTTCTTGAGCCTTTTTATTTTATGAGGCTTTTCCAGTCAATGTTGTTTATTCTTTTGTCGGCGATGTAAAAAATTTTGTCACCAGCATTAACGACAGTATCTAGTGGTGGATTAACATTGATATTATTTCGTTCTGTAGCGCAAGCTATGCCGATAAAAATCGCATTATAACGTTCTTTCATTTGATAGAAGAGTGTTTCGCAAAGTATGCCATTTACATCGTTTGGTATTGTAGATGAGAACTGTGCCTGGCCCTCATAAACATCTAGTAGGTCATGATGTAATAAACTGGAGCCTGGGTCGAAGGCTGACTTTGCCAACATTTCAACCGCAACACTGGGGGTGCATTCAATTTCTGGACAATGTTGCTGCAAAAGGGCGACAAGGCTTTCGTCGTCAAAGTAAGCAACTTTATGTGCACTCGGATTGCGTTTCGAGCAATAAAGAGCAGTTGTCATAGTCATATCATCATGCGGGTTATCAATTAGTATGGCGCTCGCTTGATCAACACAAGCTTTGTCCATGTCTTCATCTTTATTAAATGAGTCAACTTTGACAAATTCAATTGAGCCTGGAAATGGATTCTCAATTTCTACTCGCACGCATAGCACTATTTCGGGATTATCGATGGAGTTCTGTTTTTCGATTAACAGTAACTTTATTAACTGCTCTGTTCGCTTACCATTCCAACCTAGCACTAATACATGATTATTCACATTAATTGGGTTCAAACCTTTCGCTCCCTTTTGCCATTGTCTACTGACCCACGCGGCAACTCTACCCACGACCATTGCAAATATTGATAGGCCCATCGGAATTATATAAATTGCGACGATCAGCTTACCTGCATTTGTAGTAGGCGACATGTCCCCGTAGCCAACAGTAGAACCGGTGACGACAATCCAATACAGGAAGTCGTGTATATTTAATAAGCTCTCTTCACCAACCGCGTAAAGCAGTATATATGAGCTTATTACATAAAAAAGCAATACGGCAAGAATTGCATACCATCTTAACTCTGAAAAATATCGGAGCATGACCTTTCGGATTTTTTGCCATGAATGCATAGTAGTTGGGAAGCTTCTTATTATTGTGTATCTAAAATAAAAAAAATTTGCTTAGTTTACAAGTAGCAGAATAAATCCAAGGCAGTGAATATCTTCGTGCGTTATTCAAATAAAATGGCCGTTGAATTAAACAGATTCATTAATGTTTTGCTTGCTGACCGGCAAGTAGTGATAATATTTACCTTAAAAATCCGCATGAGCAAGCACAAAAGGCTAACACATAGTAATGAAATTATCTGATTTTGATTTTGATTTACCCGAAAGGCTGATAGCAAAGTATCCGTCTAAAACTAGAACAGAATCCCGTATGTTGCATTTATACGGCGAAACTGGCGAGGTAGTGCATAGACAGTTTACAGATATATTAGACCTTGTAGATGAAGGTGATTTATTAATATTCAACAATACGCGTGTGATCCCTGCTCGTTTATTTGGCCACAAAGAAAGTGGGGGCAAGTTAGAGCTTTTGCTGGAGCGCGTATTAAGCGATAACACAGCGCTTGCGCACATAAGAGCAAGTAAGTCTCCAAAAGCTGAGTCGGTAATTATTCTTGAAGGTGGTCTAAGAGCAAAAATAGTTGGTAGACAAAACAGCTTATTTCACATTGCCTTCGAATCAAACAGCAATGTTTTTGAGTTGCTTGAAAAATACGGTCATATGCCTTTACCTCCTTACATCGACCGACCAGATGAAGACTCTGATAAAGAGCGTTATCAAACTGTATATAACAAGAAACCAGGTGCTGTGGCAGCGCCGACGGCAGGCTTGCATTTTGACGAAAATATTCTCGCGCAGATGAAAGAGAAAGGCGTAAAAATGGCTTTCGTTACACTACATGTTGGGGCGGGCACTTTTCAACCTGTTAGAGTTGATAATATTGAAGATCACAAAATGCATGCAGAATATGCACAAGTCGAGCAAGACGTTGTGGATTTGGTCCTAGACACCAAAAAACGGGGTAAAAGAGTGATAGCGGTAGGCACTACTTCAGTGCGCTCAATCGAGTCAGCAGCGCAAGCTGCTCAAGCACAGATTATCGAACCTTTCTTGTCTGATACAAGCATATTTATCTATCCAGGCTTCGAGTTCAAAGTCGTTGACTGTATGCTCACTAACTTTCATTTACCCGAGTCAACCCTGATGATGCTGATCAGTGCTTTCGCGGGGAGAGACAATGTCATGGAAGCATATCATCAAGCAATTTCAAAAGAATATCGTTTTTTCAGCTATGGCGATGCTATGTTTATTGAGAAAGCTTAAATATATGGGTTTTCAGGATATTTTGAATTGTACCTTGCGAGATATTTTGAGTCAGTGATAAATATTCAAATACATTCTTTGTGATGTAGTTATTTTCAATGACAAGTTTGCTATAATCCGCGCCAATTTATAGCGATTCGGGCACGTCCTGCCTGTATCATTGACATTTAGCGACATTAATATCTGTGATGAAGTTTAACTTACTTAAAAAAGATGGCCTCGCAAGACGGGGTCAGCTCGTATTTGATAGAGGCGTTGTAGAGACTCCAGCCTTTATGCCCGTTGGCACATACGGCACGGTAAAAGGTATGACGCCAGAAGAGCTAAGCGAATCCGGTGCTCACATTTGTCTTGGTAATACCTTTCATTTAATGCTTCGCCCAGGTACTGATATTATTCAGCAACATGGTGATTTGCATGACTTTATGCATTGGGATAAGCCAATTTTAACGGACTCGGGAGGTTTCCAAGTCTTTTCACTAGGTGCAATGCGCAAAATCTCAGAGCAGGGCGTCGAGTTTCGTTCACCGATTAATGGTGAAAAAATTCTACTCACGCCAGAGAAATCTATGCAAGTTCAGGCTTCACTTGGTTCAGATATCGTGATGATTTTTGATGAGTGTACACCGTATCCTGCTACTCACGAAGAAGCCGAGCAGTCTATGCGATTATCATTGCGCTGGGCCGAGCGCAGTAAGTCTGCACATCAAGGTAACGAATCGGCCTTGTTTGGTATTGTACAAGGTGGAATGTACGAAGATTTGCGAGACGAATCTCTTGCAGCACTTGAAAATATTGACTTTGATGGCTACGCAATCGGCGGATTGTCAGTTGGTGAGCCTAAAGACGATATGATGCGAGTTGTGAAGCATACTGCCCCAAAAATTGCAGAACACAAGCCTCGTTATTTAATGGGCGTCGGAAAGCCAGAAGATATCGTTGAGTCAGTCCGCAGAGGCATAGATATGTTTGATTGCGTCATGCCTACTCGTAATGCTCGAAATGGGCACCTCTTTGTAACTGAAGGCGTTATTAAAATAAGAAACGCCAAGCATAAAACCGATACGTCACCTCTAGACAAAAATTGCGACTGTTACACTTGTAAAAATTATTCTAGGTCATATCTACATCACTTGGATAAGTGCAACGAGATATTGGGTGCGCGCCTAAATACCATTCACAATTTAAGGTATTATCAAATTGTAATGGAAGGTCTTCGCAACGCAATCGAACATGGCAAGTTAGAAGAGTATGTCTCTGAATTTTATGCAAAAAAGGGTTTGGAAGTACCCGAGCTCTAATTAAACAACAGTTTTAACTATTATTATAAAAAGGAAACAATTATGAGTTTTTTCATCTCCAATGCCTACGCTCAAGAAGGCGGTGCTGCGACTCCTGGCTTTGGCTTTGAACCGCTAATCATGCTTGCAGTGTTCGGTTTGATCTTTTATTTTTTACTTTATCGCCCTCAGGCCAAGCGAGTTAAAGAACATAAAAATTTGGTGGCATCTTTATCTAAAGGTGATGAGGTACTCACACAAGGCGGGATCGTTGGAAAAGTGACAAAAGTCGCTGACGACAAGGATTTCATTGAAATCATGCTTAACGAGTCTAACCACATTATGGTTCAAAAGACCGCAGTCAGTGCCGTACTTCCGAAAGGTACCATGAAATCGATTTAAATAAATAAAGCCGCTTTGAGCGGCTTTTTAGGATGTAAAAGTGTTAAACCAAACCCCTATTTGGAAATACATATTAGTTGTATTTGTGATTGGCCTGTGTAGTTTGTATGCATTACCTAACCTTTATGGTGAGGATCATGCTATACAAATTTCGTCTGGCAGAAATACAACCGTAAGCGAAGCGCTAATTCCAAGCGTTAAGAAAACGCTTGAAGATGAAAACGTTGCTGTAAAACGCATTGAATACAAAGATGAGCGAATTCTGGTACGTGTGCCTGATTCTGACACTCAACTTGTGGCACGTGAAAAGCTAGATAAAGTCTTAGGCGATGATTATTTTGTCGCAATGAATCTGGCGCCAGATACGCCAGAGTGGCTTGAGTCATTGAATGCAGCGCCAATGAAACTTGGTTTAGATTTGCGCGGTGGCGTTCACTTCCTCATGGAAGTAGATATGAACAGTGCTATCGAAAAAGCGTTTGAAGACGTGATTGGTGATTTTAGAACACAGTTACGAGAAGAAAAAATTCGCTATCGTACGGTTCGTCAAGCCGGTGATACTGTCGAAATAACGTTTCGCGACCCAGATGTATTAGAGAAAGCTCAATTTTACCTGCGTAACAACTATCGCAATATGGTCTTTAACGAACGCGACGATTTGACACTTCGCGCTAGTTTTACTGAGATCCGCCTTTCGGAAATAAAAGACTACGCAGTCAAACAAAATATTACCATTATTCGCAATCGTGTAAACCAGCTTGGGGTTGCTGAGCCCCTAGTTCAAAAACAGGGTGCTGATAGGATTGTTGTGCAGTTACCTGGTATCCAAGACACGGCGAAGGCAAAAGAAATCCTAAACGCGACGGCTACACTAGAATTTAGACTAGTAGACCAGACTAACGATGTCAGAGATGCGGCGAACGGCAGAGTGCCTGCTAGTTCTCAATTAGTTTATGATAGAGATGGTCGACCGGTGTTACTTAAAAAGCAAATTATGCTAACAGGTAATCATATTATTGACGCGAACAACAGCATTGATGAGAACGGGTTTCCGCAGGTAAATATTTCGCTTGATTCCAAAGGCGGTAGTAAAATGTCGCAGGCCACCAAAGATAATATTGGTAAGCCAATGGCAACCGTTTTTATTGAGTTTAAGGCAACTGACGAGCGCGGCGCTGACGGAAAGTTGGTATTCGAAAAGTCAGAAGAAGTGATAAACGTGGCGACGATTCAAGCGCGGCTAGGAAACTCATTCCGAATTACTGGGATCGACAGCGCTAAAGAAGCTAGAGACCTCAGCCTGTTACTAAGAGCAGGTGCATTGATTGCTCCAATCCAGATTGTTGAGGAAAGAACGGTCGGTCCAAGCTTAGGTAAAGAAAACATCGAACTAGGTATGCAAGCTATTATATATGGTTTAGTCGCAGTGCTTGCCTTTATGTTGGTGTATTACCGTGGTTTTGGGATTGTTGCCAATATTGCGCTTCTTGCAAATTTGGTTCTGATCGTTGGCGTGATGTCGATGATACCGGGTGCGACCCTGACTTTGCCAGGTATGGCAGGGATCGTACTAACCGTTGGTATGGCGGTTGATGCAAACGTGCTTATATTCGAGCGGATCCGCGAGGAAATTAGAGACGGGAGAAGCCCACAGCAGGCTATCCATTTCGGTTATGACAATGCCTTTTCAACAATTTTAGATGCTAATATCACGACCTTTATCGCCGGTATGATTTTATTTGCTGTTGGAACTGGACCTATTAAAGGCTTTTCGATCACATTAATGATCGGTATTGCCACGTCTATGTTCACGGCCATCGTATTAACGAGAGTGTTAGTCAATTTGATTTGGGGCGGAAAACGCATCAAATCACTGGCTATATAAGGAGCAGCAAGATGAAGTTTCAATTGCTAAAACTGAAAGAAACCGTCGACTTTATGAAGTTGCGGGTACCCGCGATGATATTTTCCACAGTGCTCATCCTCATCTCATTAGGTTCACTTGTGGTTAATCAACTCAACTGGGGACTTGATTTTACCGGTGGTACAGTTATTCAAGTGATGTATCCAAAAGGCGCAAACCTTGAGGAAGTTCGTGCCAACCTTGACGAGGCAAACTTTCCTGATGCAGTGGTACAAAACTTTGGCAGTAGTCAAGATGTGTTGATTAGAATTGCGCCGCGAGGAGATATGGAAGCGGTAACGATCGGAGATAATGTATATGCGGCACTCCTAGAAAAAGACGCCAGCGTCGTTAAGCAGCGTGTGGAATTCGTGGGTCCAAATGTCGGTGAGGAATTAACAGAACAAGGTGGTCTAGCGATGTTAGTCGCCTTAATTTGTATCCTTATTTACGTTGCAATGCGATTTGAATATAGATTTGCACTGGGTTCGGTAGCTGCATTGGCGCATGATGTTATTATTACTCTTGGATTATTTTCGATTCTAAAGTTAGAGTTTGATCTTACTGTGTTGGCCGCTTTGCTTGCGGTGATAGGTTACTCATTGAACGACACAATCGTTGTATCGGATCGGATTAGGGAGAATTTCCGCAAAGTTCGAAAAGGAGATTCTGAGACAATCATCAATATATCGCTAACACAAACTTTGAATCGAACCATTATTACTTCTTTAACGACGATTCTAGTGTTACTGGCTTTGTTCTATAAAGGTGGTGCTTTAATACATGGTTTTGCAACTGCCTTGTTACTTGGTGTGTTTATTGGTACCTACTCATCTGTTTATATTTCGAGTTCAGTTGCGCTTGCTTTGGGCGTAAGTCGTGAAGACTTAATGCCTCCTGAAGTCGAGAAAGAAGGCGAAGATCTAGAGCCTTTATAAAACACTTTTGAATAACTTAAGTGTGAGATAACTCATGCGGAAAGTGAAAACCCCCGATATGATTCGATTCATTCGGGGGTTTTGTTTTATCGACGCTTTGTCTAAGGTGATCTTAGTTGTTTGAATCTACTCTTTTTTACTTCAACTAAAAATCTAAATAGTCGAACAAAGTGTGCACAATTTTGTCCTAAATACGTAAGAAGTTTGACGTCAACTAATATTACTAACGGAGATTTGGGGATGGATTTACAAAAACTACTTGGTGGCTTGTCAAAATCTGGTGCTCTGAGCGGATTTATGGGTGGTGTTGCTGGAGGCGGTTTGACAAGTATGGTTAGCAGTAAAAAAGGAAGAAAGACCGGCAAAAGCGCAATGAAAGTGGGAGCGTTAGCAGCTGTTGGGGGGCTCGCATGGAAGGCTTATCAGCAATATTCAGCGAGTCAAAAAGAGCAGGGATCTAAATTACCCACTGCTACACGAGCGGCTCAAACTCAAAGTGTTCAATCTGGCTCTGGTTCAACATTTGATTTTAGGCCTGCGAGTATCGAACAACGAGCCTTTGAGGAAGTAGTAGAAGATGATAACCCAAGTGGGCAAATGTTGATCATGCGCGCGATGATAAGTGCCGCTAACGCTGATGGTCATATTGATGATAGCGAGAGATCTAGAATATTCAGCCAAGTAGACTCAATGGATCTTACGATTGAAGAAAAAGCGACTCTATTCGACGAGCTGCGTCGCCCCTTATCACTATCAGAGTTAATTTCTGAGGTGCCGAATGCTCAAACAGGTATTGAAGTCTACGCGGCAAGTGCTAGTGCTATAGACTTAAACGAGCAATGTTCTCAGCATTATCTCCAGCAACTAGCTAGTCAATTATGCATTCCAACTGAATTGACTTATAACATTCAGCAGGAGCTAAAACAGTTTTAAACATCGTCCATTGCGCTAATCTTTTATATGACTTTGTGAGTACTAATAGCAAACAAATTAGCTATCTAAGTAACAGGGTGGAATATGAAACAGCTTAAGCTAGGTCTAATTTTTCTTGTTTTGCTAAGCGCCGGATGTGTATCGTGGGTGTTTGCAAAAAGTCCTTTTAACGACTTACCATCAGGAAAGTATCAATTGGATTTGTCTCATGCATCAATTGTATGGAAAGTCTCTCACCTTGGTCTATCAAACTACACTGCGCGATTTACAGACTTCGATGCGAGTATCGATTATCGGCCTAACAATATCGAGTCGAGTAAGGTTTTTGCGACCATAAACCCCATGTCTATCCAGACAGCTTATCCAAATCCGGAAAAGGAGGATTTTAATAAAACGCTTGCTACTGACGATGGATGGTTTAATGCTACCGCTTTTCCTGAGATCCAGTTTTCTTCTACAAATATTGAAATGACGGGGGATAAAACCGCCGTCATGACAGGTGATTTAAGCTTTTTAGGAGTGAAGAAAAGTGTTGACCTGAATGTGACTTTTAATGGTGCGATGAAGGTTCAACCATTTAGTCGTAAACCAACAATGGGCTTCTCTGCGACAACAAGCATTCTTCGCTCAGAATTTGGGATGACAAAATACGTCCCTAACATTGGGGACAAAGTCGATATTATCATTGAAGGTGAGTTTGCAAAGGTTGATTGATTTTTTTGAATTCGGCAGTTCTTTCTATGACACAAAATGAGCAAATAAAGAGATACCATTCACTAAGTATTGTCCTGCATTGGCTAATGGCGTTTGGTATTTTTTTTATGCTAGTCAGTGGGCTTGTTATGACCTACGTTGATTTGCAAAAGTCGATACAATTTCAGTTAATACAAGTTCACAAGGCCACTGGCGTTATCATTTTGTGGGCCTTAATAGTAAGGATCTTAGTGCGACTATTCGCTGGCGCTCCAAGCTTGCCAAATAGTCTTAGCCCCTTGCAAATTAAGCAAGCAAAAATCGGACATATATTTTTATATCTTTTGCTCATTGTCTTGCCGATTAGTGGTTGGTTTATGGTCTCTGCTAGCCCATTCGGATTGCCTACCTTCGTTTTTTTCGACTGGTTGAAGTGGCCTCATATCCCAGGTGTATCCAGAAATAAGCTAGTAGAAAACGTCGCAAACACGGTTCATTGGGTAAGTGCTTTATCTATATTTTTAGCAGTCATTGGCCACATCACCGCTGTTGTAATCCATAAAAAAAGGCATTCGATAGATTTAATATCTAGAATGAAATGGGGAAGGTAATGAATTCCAAAATATTCAATTTACTAGCTGGTAGTTTGATAATGTTCACCCAGTTTATCCAAGTAGTGCTTGCTGATGAGATCAGCCACGAAAACTCAAGTGTTAAATTTGATGGTAAGCATGCTGGTATGAAGTTTGAGGGTGAATTTAAACGATTTACCGGTGTAGTTGTTTTGTCCCCCATAAGTCGAGCTAGTATCAATGTTAAGTTCAACGTAGAGTCAGCGAGTACTGGGGATGTAGTGTACGACGAAACCTTACCCGAGAGTGACTGGTTTGATGTCGCAAATTATCCAACAGCTACTTTTAAGGCTTCTAACATAGTAGAGATAGAAAATGGATACAGGGTTACAGGTAGCCTAAATATTAAAAACAATGAGGGACCAATAGAGTTTGACTTAAAACATGCAGGGAACCGTTTACAGTCAACATTGCAAATTGACCGATTGCATTATTTAATTGGTGTGGAATCAGACCCGGAAGCAGAGTGGGTCAGTCAGTATATAAGTCTACATATAGATATACCAAAAACATGATGGTTTGAATTTCAAAACTATAAACTTGGCACTTTAATTGGATTTATCCATATCTAAATGAAAAAACTAATAAGGCAAGCCACTCGACTGCTAATACGCTATCTGATTGTCTTGTTCTGTAGCGTCTGAATTTGATTCGATGTGATAACCAAGGGATTATGTCGGTTCAATTACCGACCTATCATGACAAAATAGCCTTAGCAATTAGGCATTTTTTTACAGTCTTAGAGGCAGTTCTGAGCCTACTACCGTCGTATGCTTTCTAAATTTGACGAATTTTCACAACTTTTTTATAAAAAATATTGAAGCCCTGAACGGCCCTTGAGAGGCTGTGTAACCGGACGGTCAAAAATCGGTAGATTGCTCCAATGTTCGATAAGCGCAAGATTAAATAGTGTTATTTATTGAGTAAACTTGAATGCTTGTTGAATTAATTGTTTTTCCCTATAGCGGACACTCAACGCTTCAATAATGAGTTAGCAGAGTATGGCGTGACAGCTGCGAATGCAAGTGGCGTGACATGCACTGATAATCTCCTTTAATTGACTTGTTATATGCTTTATACCATTATTAGGTATATTTTGGTACACAGGGTAATTGCGATGCCTAAGAATACTAGTATAACTTTGGGTGAACACTTTGATGGATTCATTGCACAACAAATAAACGAAGGTCGATACTCCTCTGCAAGTGAGGTGGTGCGAGCGGGTTTGAGGTTGCTTGAAGACAATGAACAAAAAATTGCAACATTGCGACATTTACTCAAGGAAGGTGAAGAAAGTGGTACTACAGAATATAGCTATGAGGGTTTGATGCAAGAATTGGACGACGAACTTGGATAAAATGGGCAAGTTTTCTCTAACTCATAAGGCCAAAGCAGATTTAAAGTCCATCGCTGCATATACGCAGAGAAAATGGGGAGTTCAACAGAGAGCGGTTTATTTAAAACAGTTTGATGATACCTTTCGCATCCTGGCGAACAACCCTGATACTGGACAAAAATGTGATTTTATAAAAACTGGATACTGTAAATTTCCGTGCATAAGTCATGTGATTTTTTATAAGCTAGTTTCAAACAATGAAATTCAAGTTGTTCGTATTTTACACAAGCGGATGGATGTCAAATCTAAGCTAGAGGGCGCATTACACCCTAATAAGGGACAATTACTCGTTGGCGAAAATGGCGTGCCGCCACCGAGTAATTGTCCCAGTGACCGCAGGGAGCGAGCTTATTTTTCATAACCTACCTCCATGTTTGTTAATAATAGGAAAGTACTGCGTTTTGGCTGGAAAAGCCAGCAGTAATTTTCTTAGTGAGTTTACGAACGATATTTAGCAACTTGTTGTATGCCCCTTACCTATTTAGCGCTCAGAACTAGAGCTTCTCCGCTTGCTCTGTTTATTTAATATTTGGGATGTTTTTTCTTTTTCCCATTCTTCACCGAATGGTTGAAATACATAGAAAGCGAGGCCAGCAACAAGCGCACTAAAAGATAAGAATACTACAATCAATGGACCTAAATTTTCTCCATCATTGTAGTTAGGCAACATGAAGAGGAGAAATACAGCGATTAGAAATGCAGCAAATGCATAAAAATATTTTATAGATTTAACTTTCTCTTTTGCCTTTTTTTGCTGAGAATTATCTTTAATCGTATTCACTTCCTCTTCTGATTGGTGGTGCTTTTCATTATCTATAGCATTTATAAGCTCGTCTGTTGAGATTTCAAAAACTGCAGCCAAAGACTTCAAGGTTTCAGCTCCAACGCTTTTTCCTTTTTCTACTCTTTGAATTGTGCGCACATTTAAACCGCTAAGTTGCGCCAACTGTTCCTGAGACCAGCGTTTTTCGAGTCTTAATGATTTCACAGGTAACTCCTATTCTTGTTGAATACTGATGCACTATATACTATGGGGACAGTGTCGGTAATGACAAACGGACGACAAATAACCGACAGACATTCAATTTAAGCTTGGCATATAACACCCTACATAATCGGTTTTGGCCGCTATTGCTAAAATCCGGTTAATATCATTGCCTTGTGACCTGCCAATACTACAAATAATTCGCTCTGTTGTATTTTTCATAACCTGTCTCAGTTAATTCCTTAACTTCTTGGAATAATCTGGCATCTGGTGCTTTAAAGTTGAAACACGACTTGCCATGCATTCGTTTTTCAAACGCTGGCGATATAATTTCCAGAAGCTCTGGAAACACATAAACAGGCATTAAATGGCTTGCGATCTTCATCAATCGGTCAAGTCTGAGGCATGAAGCGGATGTTGCTTTTCGCGTAATGCTGAACAAACTTCTCATTTACAGCGAACTTTACTTTTAGATAAGTTGACGGTAGGAGAGGTCATATGAGAGAAAAAGATAACAACTTTTAATAAGTGCTCCCATGTAGTGGTCAACAAGCCCGTTGCGGTCCAGTACATCATAAAGTTAGAGCCACATGAATTAACGATAAAAAGCAACTATCTTGTCTACAAATTTTCTAGCGTGAGTTCCGTGCGAAACATTACAAAGCCCATCCAAATAAACCAAACTATTTGGCTTAAACCAAATGCTTCCTTGAACTCTGGCACACTTTGATAAATAGTAAGTATTCCTAGCACACCAACTATTATTCCAAATACACATAACCCTTTACCAAGTTGCTGACTCTTGAGCCCTGCAATACTCAGTAGAAATACCCATAATCCGCCTACTAACTCAATTCCACCTCCTAATGCATTGACAACAGTTGCGTAAACATAATAAACGATCTCAGCATGTTGTTGGTCTTGAGAATATATACCGACCATGGTGTTCATTCCAGCGAGTGCAATCATTCCGGCGCACATCATAAGTACCACCCAAATAAAACCAAATGCACTTGCTGTATTGAGCGTGTAACGCGCGTTTTTAGTGAGAATATCTTTTGTGAGCATGACATGGCTAGCTTGAACCGAAATAAGCAACAGGGTCCCAAAAACCAGATATCCCATAATATAGGCAATACTAATGACGCCCTGATTTTCTGCGACATAAACAATTTTTTCATTGAGTACGTCCGTCTGTGGGATGTTTAGCACAAGACCAAAAACGACAAACATAGACACGTAGCAAAGAGGCATAGTGAATAGCGAGATAGCACCCAAGCGCACTAACTGTGTGTTTGTCTGTCCGGCAATATTTACTTCTGAATTCATGAGTCACCTAATTGCTAATACTTGAAAGTTAAATTATAGTCTAGTCGCTATCTTAGTAATGAAGCAGGTATATATCGTCCGAGTTAGTTAGGAAGGACGTTTTACTAGCAATTTTTAGAGCAACAGGTTGATTTCTGCCCATCGTGTTTGATATTTTCATTTCGTCTATCGCTATATCAATAGCATGCTTTTCGTTATTCTTACTCCCTAAAGGTCAGCCCTCAGGTCCGTTAAAACTTGTGCTGATTTGTTTGGTTTTCTTTTCTGCTGGGCCTATTGTTTTTAATTTAGCTCCGGTATTTATTCAGCTTTATGTGGGTTTGGTGCCAAGCATATTTTTTCTCTTTATTCCTGCGTTTTTCTTGTATCACGATGCGCTTATAAGCATCAAACCGTGGTGCTGGAATAACACAATGCTAAAGCACTTTGCCCCAGTGCCTTTCGCATTGCTGCTTGGTCTTGCTGTCATCACCCTGCCGGAAGAAACTTTCAAACAAATGTTTTTCTCGTCCGCGCCACTAAATTCTTGGTGGTTAAGCTTGTTATCGATTTTGTTTTTTATCAGTATACTCAGTTGGTGTGTTCTTAGTTGCACCTACCTAATCAGTAGTTTACGTCGCACAGTAAAACATCGGGAACGAATAAAGTTGGTCTATGCAGATAAAACAGGGCGTAATTTAAACTGGATTGTTATTGCTTCAATTCTTATGGTTTTCACTTGGGCGTATGCCTTGGTCGTTTTAGCGTTTGAAGATCAATTGCTTGATTATGGCGTATCTGAAACCGGCATATTGGTATTGTTAGCGATAGTCGTTTGGCTGGTAGGGTATTATGGTGTAAACCAAAGGCCGGGGGTTGAAGAAGTACAAAATAAATTAGATACACTTGACGACCAAGCAAGTAAGAAGCCTTACGAACGTTCAGCATTAAGCCAAGAAGATCTGTATAGGATATCAACTAAGCTGTCTGTAGCCGTTAATGAAGACAAAGTCCATTTTGATTCTGCATTGAATTTGCCTAAGCTTTCAAAGCACCTTTCAGAGCCTTCTCAGTATGTTTCACAAACCTTGTCTCAGCAGCTGAATACGACCTTTTTCGATTTTATCAATCGCGCTAGAATAAGCGAAGCAGAGCAATTGCTGATCTGCACCAGTGACTCAATCTTGGATATAGCATACGATATCGGTTTCAACTCAAAGTCTTCTTTTTATAAAGCTTTTCGGCAATATATGGATATGACTCCTACTCAATATAGGAAATCACACGAAACCCGTTGACCGATATTCAGACTGATTTATAAAGGTTTGTGTTTAGAGGTAATGTCTGGGTTAAGGAGATCAAAAGCGTAGCTATGTCTCCTTTTGGATGAGCACTGTCTGTCATTTTATACAAGTCTAGTTACAGTTTTACTGGATACTTGCGTATAACGCGCGTTATCTCTATGAAGTTTTCGCGCTCGATGAAATAGATGGAGCACATTTGATAGATTGCTCTACGGTAGCCTTTGCGCACTTCATCAATTCGGGCGAATTGAGCAGGATTATTAACGATTTTTGGAAATACGCTTAGTAGAGTTTCATAAAACTCAAGTGCTGATTGAGTACCGAAATGTGCTTCGCCGTATTCTAAAATGTCAGCGAGGTCCATATCTGCGGCAAGTGTTAGCCTATAGTCATGCACTTATGCGGCGCTTTTCTTTAAACTCCTGCAAAATTTGTTCAGCAGATTTCGTGGAGTAGCCACTTTGCTCACCCACAATTAGCGCCTCTCTGATGACATTAATGTCTTCGTTTCGACGTTGCTCTTTGCGTATTAAATCTCTCAGTAATTCGCTGTCACTGGCGTATTCGCCGCTTTTTAACTGACTTTGCATCCATTCATTTTGTTTATCAGTCACAGTGATGCTTTTTTTAATCATGCTCATAATTCACCTAAAAGCCTCATTAGTAGTATTAAATAGTATTATAAATAGCATTTGTATTGCAATTGTATTCTTAAAGTCTGCCGTTTATCTGAACTCTGGAGAATACTTATGTACCCAATTGCCGTTTATAAGAAAAAAAACTTGGAATAAGGGAAAGCTCGTTGGTCAAAAGTTAGCATTGAAACAAAAGCACCTTTAGCCATAAAAGAAATGGGCAATTCGAATAAGGTTAGAAATTTCTGGAAACGTAAGAGACTTAGCATTATTTAGTCTTTGCCTTGATAGCAAACTCAGGGGCTGTGATTTGGTGTCCCTGAGAGTCAGAGATATTGCGCTTGGAATGAATATTCAATCGCGAGCCGCCCTCTATTTCAAAAGCAGATTCAGCAGAAAACTGGCAGGCCTGTTCAATTTGAAATTACTGAGCAGACCCGAGCAGCAATAAAAGCATTGATTCAAAAAGATGCGCTTAATAATTCTGAATATCTTTTCAAATCTCGTATCAAGGATTCACCGCATCTGTCTACGAGGCAATATTGCCGTATTGTCGATGGGTGGATAAACTTAATCGGATAAGAAGGGACGCACTATGGCACTCATACGATGCGCCGAACCAAACCCTCTTTGTCTACAAAAAGACTAAAAACATTAGGGCTTGTCAGTTGCTACTTGGCCATTCGAAAATAGCGAAAATAGAAAGTACAGTTCGATATCTGGGCAGTGAGGTTGATGACGCACTAGAAATATCAGAGAGCATCGATATTTAAATTTGTGGGGACATCGTATGACAATATGTGGATGAACCGCGACCGTTATTACTCGGTCAAGTTTGGAGCAGAAAACGGGCGTTGCTTTTTGTGTTCTGTTGAACAAATTTAGCGTTTATAACTAATTATCTTGACGGGCAAGTTAACGCCCTAAGCGGCCATTGAGCCAGTCGTAAAATGCGCCTGTTTTTGCCACACTAGCCTACAAAGAATTCAAGGAAGAATGCATGTGTTGGCAAAGCAACAAAGTGAAACATACAAGCGCCATCGACCAGAAACAACGCTACTCTATCAATTGGTTGAACGTTACTACCCAGATTTTACCGCAAACTTTGCCGAGCAAGGCAAGTATTTACCCAAGTATGTTGAGCGTGAATTTGAAGAGTTCTTGCATTGTGGACGACTAGAGCACGGTTTTTTGCGCGTGGTATGTGGTAACTGTAAACATGAAAAGTTAGTTGCTTTTAGCTGTAAGCGATGTGGATTTTGCCCCAGTTGCGTTGCCAGAAGAATGGCTGAAAGTGCCGCGCTGCTTGTAGATGACGTATTACTTGGTTATCCAATTCGTCAGTGGGCCCTCAGCAAGGCCAGAAAGTATTTACACTACAAACCTTGCCTGCTAGCAATGAGGGCGAGTATGGTCAGGTAGCTAATACCTCAGGTTTTTCCTTACACGCAGGGGTTTTCGCTAATGCCGACGAACCAGACAAAATCTTCTGGAAAGATTTTGAACAACCGAAGGTTGACCCGAAGGGTGGAGGGCAGGACGCCCGGAATAAAAGTTAGAAAGACTTTGCCGCTACATCAGTCGGCCGGCTATCAGTGGGCAGCGTTTAAGCATGACTGACCATGGAAAAGTCCGCTATGAATTGAAAACCCCTTATCGAGATGGGACCGGTAACCGGATTAAACACACGTATTCTTTGATCCTCTCGATTTCATCGGCAAACTAGCCGCTCTCATTCCGTCGCCTAGACTCAACTTAACAAGATTTTTTGGCGTGTTTGCTCCAAATAGCAATCTTCGCGCACAAGTGACGGCATCACAGCGTGGAAAAAATAGCCCAAAACTTACAAATAAAGAAGATAGTCAATCTGATAAGCCATACCATGCCAGAGGGATGGCGTGGGCTCAAAGGCTGAAACGAGTATTCAACATAGATATCGCTCAATGCGAGAAATGCCAAAAGCACAATGTAACGATAATTGCCTGCATTACCCAACCTGCAATCATCCACAAGATATTGTCATACCTAGACAAGCAAGGCTCACCTATCACTGGCAACAACACTAGAGCTCCGCCCATTGACGCTTTAGAGCAAATGGTTATGTTTGATGATTTCACCATCCAAAGAGATTTTGACTTTGCTGGGGCGGTCACCGACGCATGAGACACGAAAAACACAATAATGCTTGAACATGCCATATGTTGAGGCAAGGCCTTTCCCGCCTCACTATCCAGATTTCAGTACCAAAGGTCACCTAATCTATTCACCTCAACGACAAATATTTCGCAAATTTCTTCAACAACACAAATGAGTAAACCAGTAACCACCCTCAAATACAGCTGATACCAAGGCTAGTCTGTAGTGTTAATTTATCCTATACTAAGGTTATGGCAGAGCTACTTTCTACTTTAAGGAATCAATTTATGAGTACTTTTTTAACTGAAACACAGGTGAAAAATCTTTTCATATCCTGCGGAGTCCAATTGCTCTAGCTGATTAGTTAATTCTTGATGTTCTGTAGATACCCTAGCAAATCCAATAAGTGCCATATGTAACCCTATGTCCAAAAGTTATGCTTTCTTCATCAACATCGATAGTAGGTTTATAAAATTCCCTTTCAACATTTTTATTTAAAATAAAAACCCGCCGGAAAGGGCGGGTTTTTTCGATAAATTTCTTTTTAAGGTATGCTTATCCCATAATCACAAACAATTCGAGAATCAAAAATCGGTTTAGAACTTAAAACCTGAATAGAGGAGATACGTTTTGTCCCGTTTGGGTATTCAACAACCGTCACTAAGTACTCTTTATCTCTACCGATGAGTACGGATGTGTTTCTACATTGTGGAATTCCTCGGAATAAGGCTCTCGCTTCATCTCCAGAATAAATTTCGTTACCCACAATATTGTTGCTGTCTGCTAATGCAAAATATTCAGACAACGTTCTATCTCCACCTGATGTTACGCTTGCGTCGTAGTTGGGGTTTATAGACACGTTGGATCCTGGCTCAATATCGATTACTAGTTTTGAGCCATCGTCAAAATTAAAGTCTATATCGAACTCACCTTCAAGAGGCGCTCCAATTTGGAAGGGCCCTACAGTTATCGAAGCGTTTAATCGTGCAAGAATGTCTTGAACTGTGTTCATAACTGTACCGGCTTTTTGACTCTCACCCAATATCAAATTATTAATTAACGAAGAACATTCTTGATTAGTTCGATATGCAATGGCAGATGGGCATGCTGTTACATCGATTGGGTCATTGTTATTTGATTCCACAGCCTGAATAGTGCTAGGTGTTAGATAACTGGTCAAAGTTTGGTTATTACCATTTGTAAATCCAATGTTAGGCTTAGCGGTAAAACTATATTCAGTTTGAGCTAGCATGAGTTGTTGCTCTAGAGCATAAACGTCATTTGCTAAATTTTGTGCAGTTGCATCGAGAGTTAATTGAGTAAAACTGACAGTCCCAGAAGGAGTTCTCACCGCACTGTACTGCGACGCAACCGAGCTGTCAGCATCTACTATTAGAAACTGAACCTCTGTTACACTTGAAGTACTATTACTGGAATCACAAGTGGGGTCGTTTGGATTTTGTTGACACTCAAAGGACACCGGTGGTGCCAAGATAGATGCCGCAAAAACTTCAAGAGCAGCTGAGTTATAAACACCACAATCTGTGCTATTTTCTTTCGCTATCGTATCACATACATACATAACTTTAACTACGCCGTTATTAATGTTGGAGTAAGCATCAGAACTGATACCAACAGAAGCCAATAAAAATAAAATTAAAGTTATTTTTTTCATATTATTAATATCCCTTTGTTATTTCAAATATTTTAACTAGACTTTAGTATAAAATGTTGGCTTTTATCTTTATATTTTTTTATCTCTTATCCTCATAATTGTTTGTCGACTGACTTTATATTTCTTAGCCAATGAGGGGTTCTAGGGATTTTCCCCTCTAAAGTAACATAAATCGCCACGACCCTCGCAGTTAATGGCTTGTGGAGCTGGGTTACCTTTCATTTTAGACTTCATTTTGAACAATAGGCCTAGTTATTTCCTGTAAATCAGGTAGTTTGCGGTTACTAGCGAACTGATAAGTGCCGCTCAGATTAATATTCTGCCATGCAACGGGTGATACTTGTCGAGTTATTGCAGCTTTTTCCTCGTCACCAACGTCTTCAAAGTGCAGCAATAGATGACTTAGGATCATCGAGTTAAAGTAGATAATTGCATTTGCCGTCAAACGGGCACACTCGTTCCAAACGACTATTTCTGATTCGTTTTTTCTTTCCACTCACATTGTGAACAAAGCAGGCTTTACCAAAAAACAAGCTAAAACGGGGGCGGTGACGCTAATCCAACGCTTTGGTAGTGCGCTTAATCTAAATATTCACTTCCACATGCTGTTTTTGGAAGGCGCAATAAGTCAAAATCCATGGGGTGGCACGACTTTTACCCTCATCAAAGCGCCGTCCCAGAGCGACATGGTCGAAATAGTTCACACCATTAGCCAACGTATTGCCAAATATTTGGAGAAAGTGGGCATGGTAGAGCGTGATATGGAAAACAGTTTCCTCAACTTGCCTGTTGATGATGAAGATTGCCTCCTCCCATTACAAGGCGCTTCCGTCAGCTACCTCATTGCCATGGGACCTCAACAAGGACAGAAGGTGTTTACGCTACAGACACTCCCTGCAAGCAATGACGGCGAGTATAGTCAGGTAGCCAATACAAGTAGATTCTCACTACATGCGGGTGTGTTCGCTAATGCCGATGAGCCAGACAAAATCTTCAGGAAAGATTTTGAACAACCGAAGGTTGACCCGAAGGGTGGAGGGCAGGACGCCCGGAATAAAAACTAGAAAGGCTATGCCGCTATATCAGCCGCCCTGCCATTAGCGAGCAACGTTTAAGTATGACTGACCGTGCAAAGGTGCGCTATGAATTGAAGACACCCTATCGTGACGGTACAACACATGTGTTTTTTGACCCTCTCGACTTTATTGGCAAACTAGCCGCTCTCATCCCACCACCAAGACTTAACCTTACCCGATTTTTCGGCGTATTCGCCGCTTTTTAACTGACTTTGCATCCACTCATTTTGTTTATCAGTCACAGTGATGCTTTTTTTAATCATGCTCACAATTCACCTAAAAGCCTCATTAGTAGTATTAAATAGTAT
Source organism: Glaciecola sp. (assembly GCA_965658765.1). Classification (GTDB taxonomy): domain Bacteria; phylum Pseudomonadota; class Gammaproteobacteria; order Enterobacterales; family Alteromonadaceae; genus Glaciecola. The sequence continues at coordinate 58,712 of CBFHTO010000020.1, forward strand.
TATAAATGGCATTTGTATTGCAGTCATATTCTTAAAGTCTGCCGTTTATCTGAACTCTGGAGAATACTTATGTA
>CBFHTO010000021.1:0-54349 GCA_965658765.1 Glaciecola sp.
TGCAAAGCTGTGCCTGAGCGTATGCATAGACACGCGTTTCTTAATACCTGCCGCTTCAGCCGCCGCTTTACATCCTCGGCTCAGTTGTCGAGTGGACATATAGTCAATGGCTTGTTGGCCGGGGAAGAGCCAGCCACCTTTTAACATTAAGTTGTTCGCATTCGCATATCGCCACCATTATCTTAACTGTTTCAGAAGGACTGGTGAGAGTATGGCATTGCGATCTTTCTTACCCTTGCCTTGCTCCACGCGTATCAACATACGTTTACTATCGATGTCGGAGACTTTCAAATTGACGACTTCAGCAATTCTCAGTCCCGCACCATAGGCAACGGATAGCGCCGTTCTATACTTCACGCTGGTTGTTGCTATCATGAGTCGTTTTACTTCTTCAACGCTCAGCACATTAGGTAGCTTGCGAGGCTCCGGCAAGGTACTGGTCTTGCGCATGACCTTTGGGCGTTTGAGTGTATGGCAGTACAACATCCTCAAGCCTTGCAAGGTGGCATTAATAGTTAAGTTTGATGTGCCTGTTTCGGCTAACATATACTGGAACTGTCTCAGTTCTTCTGCGGTCGCGTCTTCTGGAGAGCGATCTAAAAACTGAGTCAGTTTCCTCAATGCTAGCAGGTATTGCTTTTGTGTTTTAGGCATCAATTTACGCATGGTCATTTCTTCAATCATGCGTTGACGAAGGGGTATAGCTGATTCTTTCTTTGGTGACATAACATCACTCCTAAGTGAATTCAGGGCGACATTGCCCTTCATTCAGCTTAGAAGCGGATCGAAGATTGTGAGAAAAAGAAGATGTTTAATGCGGCAATACTACCGCGGAGCGGTTTAGTCCATCTGCACCATAGAAGCCGTTCAAATATGGAATGCCGTGTAACTCCTAATCGCTATTATGCTAAAAACCTGAAGTTCAGATATACGTTGCACAATTAAGATACCGGCTGTAGCCAATGCATCAGAAGGTAAACACTATTTTTATCGAAAAATCATCTATTTTTGGTTATTCTAGAGAGTGAAAAAGTGACAGTGTTTGAAGGGAAAAAGCAATGAGAAATGCAAAAAAGTGCAACTTAAAAAAAGCTAATAAAATCAATTGCTCACTTACTTGTTACATGAAACATGGGGATTAATGCAATGAAAAAAATTGCAGTTGTTTTAGCAGGTTGTGGTGTATACGACGGTGCTGAAATCAACGAAGTGGTATTAACTTTGTTGCATATTCTTAAGAACGGTGCTTCTTATCAATGCTTTGCGCCTGATCGTGAACAAATGCACGTTATCAACCACTTAAGCGGTGAGCCAGTAGAGGAATCGCGTAACGTACTAGTAGAGTCTGCGCGAATTGTGCGTGGTGAAGTGAAAGCACTAGAGGAGTGCGATGCCGAACACTTTGATGCCTTGATTGTCCCCGGTGGTTTTGGGGCGGCGAAAAACTTATGTGATTTTGCTGTAAATGGTGCAAACGCCAACATACAAGACGATATAAAAACGCTCTTGGAACAGTTTAAAGGCTTGTCTAAGCCCATTGGCTATATGTGTATTGCGCCTGCACTCATCCCCTTTGTACATGACAAAGGCACTAAGGCCACAATTGGGCAAGATGTCGAGACCGCAAAAGCACTAGAATCGAACGGCTTGCATCATGAGAATTGCGAGGTGAGCGACATTGTGGTGGATGAAGCTGCAAAGGTGGTGACTACCCCCGCATATATGTTGGCCGAGAATATACTTCAAGCTGAAGAGGGGATATCTAAGTTGGTTTCAAAAGTCATCAGCCTAAGCTAGTACCAACCTAGTACCAAGTGAGTATCTTACAGTTAAGATCGAGATTCTCAGTTCAAAGCACGTAGTTGTAGATCGCAAAAAAGTGTAAAGCGGCACCTGCTGTTACGGCTACGTGCCACAGTGCGTGGCTGTAGTGTCTGCTTTTAAGCAAATAAAGCGGAATACCTGCACTGTAACACAGCCCACCACCTAAAAGTAGATAAACCCCTGAGCTTTCGATGTTTTGGTATATCGGGTAAATAAGAAACAGTGCCATCCACCCCATTGCTGCATAGGTCGAAATAGACAGTTTTGGATATTTATGACCGGCAAATAGTTTAAATAAAATCCCCGCTATGCCAATTGCCCAAATAACGACTAAGCCTATATAACCTAGCCTATCGCCGATACTTAATAATAAAAATGGCGTGTAACTTCCCGCAATAAGAAGATAAATCGCAATATGGTCAACTTTCCTGAGTCGTGCGCGCCATTTTATTGAAACACACGCATGGTAAATGGTTGAAGATAAAAACATGCCGCATAAACTTAATCCATATACCCATGATGAAACCGTCTCCCCTAAGCCTTCTGCTTTGGCTAAGAGCAAATACAGACCAAAGGCGGCAAATAAGAAACCAAGCCCATGACTCAGGCTATTCATCCATTCTTCGCTTTTGGAGTAATGATTTTTTTCTAGGTGTGCGGATTTTTTGGGCAACATGCTACTGATTTATTTATGTGCAAAGGTATGACCAGTAGTATGCCAGTTCAGCGTACATGTGTACACTAAAAATAAAAAGGGACATTTAAAAAAAATGTCCCTTGCCATTTTGCCTTTTAAGCTTATTTGACTTCGACGCCTGCCGCTTGTTTATCAGCGTGGTAACTTGAGCGAACCATCGGCCCACACGCAGCGTGAGTAAAGCCAATTTCTTTTGCAAACTCACCAAGCGCATCAAATTCAGCGGGCGGTACATAGCGTTTCACTGGGAAATGATGCTTAGATGGCTGTAAATATTGACCTAAGGTAAGCATATCGACTTTGTGGTCGCGCAAGTCCTGCAGTACTTGTTGCATTTCGTCGTTCTCTTCCCCCATCCCCATCATCAAGCCAGATTTTGTAGGGATTTCAGGATGTTGTTCTTTAAATTTTCTAAGCAGATCTAACGACCATTTATAATTGGCACCTGGTCTGCACTCGCGATACAAACGAGGGATTGTTTCAAGGTTGTGATTGAAAACATCAGGCACGCCTTGTTTAAATATTTCCAAGGCTTTGTCCATGCGCCCCCTAAAATCAGGTACGAGTACTTCGATGGTCGTGCTTGGGCTGTGCTCGCGGATTGCATTAATACAATCGACAAAATGCTGTGCACCACCGTCTCTAAGGTCGTCTCTATCAACAGAGGTGATGACGACATAACGCAAATCCATTTCAGCAATGGTCTTAGCTAGTTTCTCTGGTTCTTCTGCGCTGGGCGGTAAAGGTTTTCCGTGTGCGACGTCGCAAAATGGGCATCGACGCGTGCATATGTCACCTAAAATCATAAATGTAGCGGTACCGTGATTAAAGCACTCTGCTAGATTTGGGCAGCTTGCTTCTTCACATACAGAGTGTAGCTTATTTTTGCGCAGTGTTTTTTTGATGTGATCGATACGATCGGTTCTGCTCGGCAACTTCACTTTAATCCATGAAGGCTTGCGCAGCATCTCCGCTTTTTCTGTCGGCATAATGGTGATGGGGATATGTTTTACTTTATCTTCATCGCGAAGTTTTACACCCGCTTGTGGACGTTGACTACTCATCAAAACCTTCTTTATAAATTAATTCACTGATATCGAGCAATTTACAGAAGTGCCCGACGACTTTTCGCTTAGCGTCTTGCATGCTCGACACGCCGCCTAAGCGATTACTGTCAGTCATTTCCAGACCCGCGTACCCACAAGGGTTAATGCGCTGAAAAGGACTCAAATCCATATTGACATTAAATGCGAGCCCATGAAAAGAGCAGCCTTTGCGTATCCTTAAACCAACCGAACATACTTTTTGTTCGTTTACATACACACCAGGTGCATCTTTTTTGGGGTAAGCACTTATATCATTATCGCGCAATGTTAACACGATACATTCTTCGAGTGCAGTGACCAGTTGGCGTACCCCGACTTTTCGCGCCTTTATGTCCAATAATGTATACATCATTAATTGACCGGGACCGTGATAAGTGACTTGCCCACCGCGATCTACTGGAATAATTGGGATATCGCCAGGCGCAAGAATGTGTTCTTGCTTACCTGCTTGTCCTTGGGTGAACACTCGCTCGTGCTCGAGAAGCCAAATTTCGTCCGCACGACCCGATTTTCGCGTGTCAGTAAAGGTTTTCATTCGTTCCCAAATGGGTAAATATTCTTGCAGCCCAAGGTCACGAATAAGAATAGGCTGTGCGCTCAAATGATCACCCTGACGAGCTCAAGCTCGCCAATTTCAGTGTAAATACTTTCCATGTGCTCTTTACTGGTAACCTTCACGCCGATGGACAGTGCTTGATAGTTACCCTTACTGCTTGGCTTAACTTTAGGAGAGTAATCTCCTGGCGCAAGCTCTTGTAGCTTTTGAATGACTTGTTCCTGCATTTCTGGACATGCCACTCCCATAACTTTGAAGGTTTGCATGCAAGGAAATTCTAGTAGTTCGTCAAATTTTGTATCCATCTTATTCCTCAAAGCCTAATTTCAATTTGGCCCAGTCCATCGCCTTACTCATTATGCCACCTTCTTCCACTTCTTCTAAAGTTACCAGAGGATAAGTTTGAAGGGTTTCACCGTCTAGCTGAATAAATAATTTACCAACTTCTTTGCCTTTAGCAATTGGCGCTTCTAATTGTTCGCTTAATTCGAAATGGGCTTTTAGTTTATCCGTTTGGCCTCGCGGGATAGTCATAGAGGCGGCTTGATTAATGCCTAATTCTACCGTTTCTTTGTTACCCATAAAAATTCTGTGAGCTACAAAGCTATGCCCGGCCTGATATGGTGTAATTGATTCGTAAAAACGGAAACCATACCGAAGTAGTTTTTTGTTTTCGGCTTTTCGAGCTCTCTCGCTTTCTGTGCCCATTACCACTGAAATTAAACGCATGTCTGCTTGCGTTGCTGAAGTAATTAAGCTATATCCAGCGTCAGAAGTATGTCCGGTTTTTATGCCATCTACATTCAGGCTTTTATCCCATAATAAACTGTTGCGATTAAATTGCTTAATTCCGTTGTAAGTGAATTCTTTTTGACTGTACATTGCATAGAGATCTGGCACCTCGCGAATTAATGCGGAGGATAATACAGCCATATCACGTGGCGATGTGTAGTGGTCTGCGTCGTGCAAGCCGTGGCTATTGACAAAATTTGTTGAGCTCATGCCTAAATTGGCGGCGTGGGCATTCATCATGCTAGCAAATGCGGATTCGCTACCGGCAATGTGTTCGGCTATGGCTACACAGGCATCGTTGCCCGATTGCACCATTATCCCCTTCATTAGGTCTTCGACTGACACTTGAGTACCAACCTCAATAAACATTTTTGAGGAATCTGGGAAATTTTTTGCCCATGCATTTTCAGAAATAGTGACCATGTCATTCATGCTAATATTTCCAGCCTGAATTTCTTTACCAACGACATACACCGTCATGATTTTTGTCAAGCTTGCTGGAGCGAGCCGCTGGTCTACATTTTTTTCGGCAATAATATGCCCGGTCGTATGGTCCATCAACAAGAAACCGCCTGCGTCGACTGCAGGGGGAGGGGGAATGACAATCGCTGCTCGCGTCATGCAAGCCGCTATTATCAAAATAAAGGATACCATTATTTTAAAGCGCATTTTTCGTCCTGATTTTTTTAAATTTATGTATTTGCTCGCTGAATGTGTAAAGCGCAAAAAGCGCGTATTAACACGGATAAGCTAGGTTTGGTTTTTATGACACAGATTTTACTGTATTGGTTCGATAAACAACAGGGAAGCATGAAAATTTAACGATTGCTTTCGTGTTTAGGGCATCAATTCAATGGTAAACGCTTTATCAAAGCCAATTTTCTTTAGTTCTTCTATCAAGTTGTTGGCTTTTTGTTGGTTTTCGACAGGTCCAATCTGTAATCGGTACATGTCTTCTATTTTTGGTGCTCGAGTAGGAACCTGTAATAAGTTGGCGATGCCTAATGCTAATGACTTCACTTTTTCTCCGTTTTGTAAGGCGAGCACCTGCACAAACAGACTTGGGTTCACTGATACAGACTCATTGGCTTTCTGAGAACCATGTAAGTCGTCATTATTGACTTCATTATCCAAGCTAACCTTGTATTCATTGCTATTTTTTGTTTGTGTTTCTACTTGAGTATCTGCTACTTGAGTGATTGATAGCTCAGTTGCTAAACTTTTTACATCACTTACATCACTTGTCAATGGGCTCGTTTGCGAGGTCAACAATTCTCCATTATTACTCATACTTAAGTTATCGAACTCTTTTCGAGAAGCTGCGATAAAGCTCGACAAGGCTTGTTTTTGAGTGGCTTGGCGGCCGACGGTTATATCGCCCTCAGGGCTAACATGCACCACTTCAATCTTTACTTTCGCCACGCCCTTACTATGAAAGTCGAGCTTTTTGGCTGCACCGTAGCTTAAGTCCAGTATTCTGTCGGAATGAAAAGGCCCTCTGTCATTCACTCTTACGATAATACGTTTGCCATTATCGAGATTAGTGACCCGTAAAAAAGAGGGCAGGGGCAGTGTGGTGTGCGCGGCAGTAAGCGCAAACATGTCAAAGGTTTCGCCGTTTGCAGTTGTATGCCCATGAAACTTCTGTCCATACCAAGAGGACGTCCCGATATCTTCAAAGCCTTTTGCTTCAATCAACGGCGTATAATAATTGCCTAGGACTTTATATGGCTTGCTAGTCCAAACATTGTAAGGTTCATGCTTTGGAGTAACAAACTCGTATTTAATGACGCCGTAATCAAAGTCTGGTGCACGATCGTGTTTAATACTGTAACGATTGTTTGTGCTTGAGCATGCAAATAGAAAAAAGACGCTGATAAAGCACCAGATAGAGTGGCACACAATTCTTTGAGTGTTATTGCTTTTTGGTTTTGCTAACGTCGTTTTCATGTTTATTATTCGTTAGATGTCAGTTAAGAAACTCGATCCCGCAGTAATCTGCATAACTCATTTTTTACCAAGCTATTTTAAAACTTGCTTGTCTAAGAAAGCTTATCGAGATAGTAAGCGTTTTTGAGTACTTATTGCCATTAATATACCGAAACCTGCCATCAATGTAACCATCGATGTGCCACCATAACTAATTAACGGCAAAGGCACACCAACAACTGGCAATAAGCCTGACACCATACCCATATTTACAAATACATAAATAAAGAAAGTCAAAGTAATGCTGCCAGCAAGCAATTTACTAAATGCGTCTTGAGCGCGATTAGCAATATACAACCCTCGTAAGATGATGCACATGTACATAACAAGCAGGCCCAAGACTCCAATGAGCCCAAACTCTTCACTGTAGACTGAAAAAATAAAATCGGTGTGACGTTCGGGTAAAAACTCAAGTTGAGACTGCGTGCCTTGTAACCAGCCTTTGCCATCTACTCCGCCTGAACCAATTGCAATCTTTGATTGGATGATGTGGTAACCAGAACCTAATGGGTCGCTTTCTGGATTTAAGAAAGTGATCACTCTTTGTTTTTGATATTCTTTCATTAAAAAGAACCACATTATCGGGGCAAAAGCGCCAGCAATAATGGCGATAAAATTAATTAATCGCCACGTCATTCCAGACAAAAATAACACAAATATCCCACTTGATGCCACTAACAAGGATGTTCCTAGATCAGGCTGTTTCGCGATTAAAATAGTAGGAACAAACACGATAATAAAACCGACTAATATGTCGCTAACTTTTGGGGGTATGCTTTTTTTACTGATATACCAAGCGACCATCAATGGCATCGCCAACTTCATGATTTCTGAGGGTTGAAAACGCATGAAACCAAAGTCTAACCAGCGTTGTGCACCTTTTCCAACAACCCCAACAATCAACACGGCTAGTAGCAGGGCAATACCCGCGCAATAAAAATAAATTGCGACGCGACGATACGCCATTATTGGTATTTGCGCCAAAATAGCCATAATCACCAGACCAACTGATAGGCGCACTAGCTGTCTATATACGAGCGCGAGTTCCTGGCCGCCTGCAGAGTAGATCGTTAACAATCCAACAAACATCAAACTCATCAATGCGAATAATAGAAATCCATCAATGTGAATTTTTTCAAGAAAACTTTGTTTGTTAGCCGTAAAACTTTTATTTTTCATTTTTATTGCGCCAACTCAGTTGACCGTATTGCAGCGTTGCGGGGCGAATTTGTTAGTTCAGATGTTGCTTTAGCGACTTCGGACTCGGCTTGTCGGTCAAAATAATAGTCCATTACTTTTCGTGCCAAAGGTGCTGCATTCGAACCTCCGCCTCCGGCATTTTCAATCGCGACTGCAATTGATATCTCTGGGGCATCATAAGGCGCATAACCTATGTACATGGCATTGTCTCGCAAGTATTCATCTACATTTTCTTCTTCATATTCTGCATCTTGGGCGACCGAAAATAATTGCGCAGTACCGGTCTTTCCCGCCGCAATATAGCTTGCGCCGCTGTAGGCTTTGCGCGCCGTTCCATGTTCTCGATTCACAGTGCCATATAAGGAGTCTAGTACTAAGTTCCAATTTTCTTCATTTTTCATTTCAATCGGCGGTTTTTCAACAACCTTTTCGGCTATTAGCTCTCCGTCAGTGAGGTAACCTTTCAATAGGCGAGGCACAAACCTCTGGCCTTTATTAACAAGTATATTTAATGAGTTCGCCAATTGAAGAGGTGTTGCGTTCCAATAGCTTTGGCCAATTCCCACCGATATTGTGTCACCGATGTACCATGGCTCATTGAATCGAGCTCGCTTCCATCCTCGACTAGGTAAGATTGCTTGAGACTCTTCGTACAAGTCGACCCCGGTAAAGTCACCAAAGCCAAACTCACTCATAGAATCATGGATTTTATCAATGCCAAGCTTGTATGCGAGGTCGTAATAAAATATGTCACATGACACTTCTACAGAACGAGTAACATCCACTTCGCCATGTCCCCACTTCTTCCAGTCACGCCATACATGAGTTACGTTGCGCAAACGATAGGTACCAGTGTCTTTTATGGTCGTTTCTCGTGTAATCACACCTTCTTCTAAGCCAACTAGTGCGAGATGCGGTTTAATTGTCGATGCAGGAGGATAACGCCCCTGAGTCGCACGATTGAGCAATGGGCTGTATGGAGAGTTTAATAACTTCGAATATTGCTTTTGCGAGATGCCATGCACAAATAAATTAGGGTCGTAACTTGGACTTGAGTAAAGAGCTAACACGCCACCGTCTCTGACATCAGTGATAACAACAGAGCCTCTGCGTCCGGCGAGTTGTTCTTGTGCCTGCTTTTGCAACTCAATATCAATGTTTAACACAATGTCTTTGCCTGGCACAGGTGGCTCAAAATCAAGCACCCTTATGATCCTGCCTTTATTGTTTACTTCAACTTGTTGAAAACCGACTTTTCCGTGCAGGGTATCCTCATGATACTTTTCGACACCTTGTTTCCCGATATCATGAGTAGCAGCATAGTTGGCTAGTTGGTTATTTTCTTTTAGCTTGGCTAGGTCTTTTTTATTGATGCGAGCGACATAACCTAACATATGCGTGAGTGTATCCTTAAAAGGGTAATATCTAGAGAGTCTAGCCTCGATACTTACCCCGGCATACTTATGTTGATGGGCTGAAAATAAAGCCACATCCTCATGATTTAATTGCTTACGAATGGCAACTGGCTTAAATCGGCGTTGTTTTTTGCGCTCTTCTTCAAAGCGCGCAAGTTCGTCCTCAGTTAAGCTCATTAACTTGGTCAGTTCTGAAAGTGTTTGTGCCAAGTCTTCAACGTCTTCAGGGACAATTTCTAAACTAAATACAGGTCTATTTTCAGCTAATATAACCCCGTTTCGGTCATAAACAAGCCCCCTGTTTGGAGCAACAGGTAGAACCTTTATTCGATTACCATTGGATTGTGTTTGATAGGCCTCGTGATGCCTAACCTGCAAGCTGTAGAGATTAAACACGAGAGTAAGCATAAGGCCAAAGACAAATAAAACCGACACGAAGGCACGGCGTGCAAATAACTGCGCTTCCGCACTATGGTCTCGTATCGTTTGTCGTATTTTTGCCAAGTTTTACTCAGTCTCGTTTACTTGTAGTGTTCACTGTGTATCTTCTTCGTGACGTTTTTTAATCAAAGTGTTTCTTATTTGCAATGCTTTTTATTCACGATGCCTTCTATTCACGATGCCTTCTATTTAAATTACTTTCTATTAAAAAACTTTCTATTTAAGACGTTTTCTATTTACGATATTTACTCTTCACGATATTTATCATTCTCGGTGATAAGGATGATTTTGACTCAGAGACCAAGCGCGATACAAGGCCTCACTTACTATGATTCGCACCATTGGATGGGGTAGAGTCAAGGCCGATAATGACCACCACTTGCTTGCTGCGTTTCTGCAATCTTCTGACAAGCCCTCTGGGCCGCCGATCAGCAGACTAACGTTTCGCCCGTCCATTTTCCATTGATCAATTTCCCCAGCGAGTTGCTCGGTAGACCAAGTTTTACCTTTAACCTCTAACGCGATGATTTGGTTTCCTTTTTCTACTGCTTGTAGACACTTGTCGCCTTCTAATCGCTTTACATTTTCAAGGTTAGTCGATTTACTGCGTTTAAGAGGGGGGATTTCGGTAAATTTTACCGAAAAATCATTCGGAAACCGTCGTAAATACTCTTCGGTACCTTCGACTACCCATTTTGGCATTTTGTTCCCGACGGCAATAATTTGAACACGCATATAATTAACGCCGTTCCAGAATTATCACGTGAGGGTATATCAAGTAACACCATAAAAGGGAGAATAAGGCCATTGTCATGTACTTAGAAACTTACTGCCAAAGCTTTTCTAATTGATAGAAATCTCTTGCTTCGTCTTGCATGACGTGAACAACGATATCGCCTAAATCGACCAATACCCATTCTCCTACATCTTTGCCTTCTACACTTAATGGAGGATGATTGGCATGTTTGCATTCGACAATTAAGTTATCCGCTATGGAAGAGACGTGCCGCTTTGAATTACCGCTACACACAACCATATGATCGGTAACAGAAGACTTACCTGTCACATCTAAAACCATAATGTCTCTGGCTTTCATATCGTCGATTTTATCTACTACAAATTCTTTAAACTCAGTTTGATTCAAGGGTTTTCCTATATTCTTTGGACTCATTTATAGAGTCCATGTTGTTTGATATAAGCGTACACTTTGTCATTAAGATATTGGCTTACATCATGATTATCTTTGACTTTTTTTCGAATCAGAGTAGACGAAAGCGCTACCTGACGGTTGTTGAAAAGCCAAATATTGCCTTTGGCTGAAGTTGCTATTATATCCATAAATCGCAAAGATGTTAGTCCTTGCTCACAACTATCAACCAAGGCTAATTTTGACAAAAGGCGTAGCCGAGTTGGGTCATCCTTCTTTAACCCGACAACATCATCAAAATGCTGTACATTCGTACAAAAAACATTCAAATTTGATGCCAAGCTTGCAGGTTTATTATCAGACTCAACGGGCCTTTTCAGCACTAAAAAGTGACAATAGTCAAAAAGCGATTCCCATTTGTGCCACTTAGGTAAGCTAGCAAGTGAATCGTCTCCAACGACAAATAATATCGTTTTAAAAGGTGCTTCTTCCTTAAGTTTTTTAAGTGTATTTACGGTGTAAGATATTTCATTACTTCGACATTCGATGTCATTTACTTTCAAGCGACTGTCTTGCCTTGCAAAAATTTCAGTCATTTTTAAACGGTGATGACTCGCACTCACCGAGCTTTTTAACGCTGGGACGTGCGATGGTATTAGCTCTATTTCACCAATATTTAAGGCGTCTGCTATTTCTAAAAGTGGTAGCAAGTGGCCCTTATGTGGCGGATCAAATGTTCCACCGTATATTAGCCTTAACTGACTCGTTTGTTTGCTTATCTGATTAGGTTCTGTCACAAGCATGTGCGCCTAATCGAAATTTAACATGGAGGATGAATCAAAAGTCATAGGCTGATATGTGTGTTACTGGGATATTCTGACCCGCAAATAATAACCCAAGATGCGCGAGTCGAACATAAGGTTTCGCTAGCTGAACAGACTTTATTGCAACGTCAGTTTTCGATAATTGTTGGTTTAAATGATCTAGGTGAGTTTTGTCTAACCTTGACAGGGCTGACTGATATAGTCCTTGTTTACTTTGCCAAATTCTGGCCGCTCTAAAGTCCGCACGGCCGCTTGTGGCTTCAGAATCTTTTAAACGAGTGAGTGTTTGAGCTTCATTAACCATGCTCCACAAAATAACCACAGGTTCAATCCCTTCATTTTCTAATTGCGAGAGAATTTTTATCGCTCTTTGCATGTCTCCTTTCAATAATTCATCGGTAAATTGAAAGCTACTGTAGCGGCTCTGCTGAACCATCATTTGCTCTATATCGCTGTGTTCAATTATCGTCTTGTCAGGAAACAATAGGCTTATCTTTTCTAACTCTTGACGGCCAGCCATTAAGTTCCCTTCACACATATCGCTAATCATAGATAAACCGTTAGGGCTTATATTCAACTGCAACTCTCTGGCGCGGGATTGAAGCCACTTTTGAAGTTGATTTCCCTGCAAGTCGTACACATGGCAAAACCACGCGTCTTTTGCCAAAGCAGTAAACCATTTGCTCTTTTGCACGTCTTTACCGGCTTTTGGACCATGTATAAGAAGCACTACCTCCTCGTTGAGCATTTGAGATATTTCAATAAATTGCTTCGAACCTGTTGTGCCTGGTTTGGATGACAACATTGTAAGCTCAATATATTTTAGCTCTGAAAAAAGAGACATGCTTTGCAAAGCATCGTTGAGCTGATTCCAATTAAAGTCGCCGTCGAGAGTAAAACTTTGTCGCTCCTCAAACCCATCTTCTTTCGCTTTCTTGCGAATAGCATCAATAATATCTAACTTTTGCTGGGGTTCATCTCCAAACAACAAAATAACCGGAGGAAGCTTATTGTTGGAAAGTAGACGCGGTATATCAAATGGCTGTATTTGTTGCATTTGACCTACCGTTTAATGGTGATGGTAACACGACGTCTGTTTGGTAACTTGTCGTCACTGATGTGTTGTACTGGGTCGAAAGTAACCGTATTATTCTGTCAGCTGTCTCGCTGCGTAACTCATCGAGGACGAGCACGAGTTCTCTGGATTTAGCAAGAATCTGATCCGGGTCGTCTTGGTATTCTCTTGAAACACTTAAACTGTTTTCTATCGGATCTGCACCTACAAATTTTACAGTATATTCAATAGTATAAACAAGTTCGTATTCAGCTACTTGTCCAGTACTAAAAACTGATAATAGTCGTCGCTCAAATTGCTCAGGCTGAAGCGTAATGATTGGACCTTGGTCATTGACCGAACTAGAGTCTGATGCTGTATTTATAATGCCGTTTAATTGATAAACCGGTAGACGCTCTTGCAAGGCTCTAGATAGCGGAGAATATTGCAAGGGAGCATTGATAAATATCGTATCAATCGACTCAGGCAAAAGCTGTGAGCCTCTGAGTTTAAAACCGCACCCACTTAATAAGCCAAGTAAAATGGCTACTAATATTAAATATGATGCGATTGTTTTCAAAGTGACATTCCCGATATATGTACTACCATTGTGAACCCAGCTCGTTGATGGCGAAAATTTATATTTTTAATGCTGTGTGATTGTTTAATTTGCAACAATATTGACCAATCTACCTGGTACAACAATCACTTTGCGTATCGTTTTTCCTTCTGTGAAGCCAAGTACATTCTCATTTTCTAAGGCTAGGGCTTCCAAAGTAGCTTTGTTGATATCTGCAGGTACGGTTAATTTTGCTCTAAGCTTACCATTTACTTGAACAACAATAAGTTGTTCGTCTTTGACTAAAGCAGTTTTGTCGAATTCAGGCCATTTTGCTTTTTGTAGTGCGTCTGAAAAACCTAACTGAGCATATAAATGTTCGCAAATATGAGGTGTAACGGGGTTGAGCATTTTGACCATTGCAACGACCGCCTCGCGCATTAGGCTGTAGTCTACTTCGCACTTCACTTCGTACTTTTGAATATAATTAAGCATTTCCATTAATCGAGCAATTGCGGTATTGAACGTTTGTCGGCGAAGAATATCGTCAGTTACTTTCTGAATTGCGCTGTGTATTTCAAACCTTAGTGCCTTTTGCTCTTTGCTGATCGCTTTTGGATCATACTCGAGTATCGGCATATCTGCACTCAAATGCTCTTGGGTTAAGCGATAGAAACGGCGCAAAAAGCGATTTGCTCCTTCTACAGCCGACTCTGTCCACTCTAAGTCTTGCTCTGGTGGCGCAGCAAACATGGTATATAGACGAATGGTATCAGCACCGTACAGATCGATAACGGATTGCGGGTCGATGCCATTATTCTTTGATTTTGACATTTTGATCATGCCAGCATGTTCAACGGGTTCGCCAGTTTCAGTGACTCTTGCACTAACGATTTTGCCTTTTTCATCACGTTCTATCGTAACGTCAGCAGGGTTATGCCACACTTCTTTACCGTTTTCTGCTTTGCTAAAGAATGCATTTGCTAAGACCATGCCTTGGCAAAGTAATCTTTTAAATGGTTCGTCACTATTTACTAAACCTTCGTCACGCAAAAGTTTGTGGAAGAATCGCGCATACAAAAGATGCAAAATTGCGTGTTCAATTCCACCAATATATTGGTCGACGGGCAACCAATAGTTAGCTTCTTTTGGATCTAACATCGCATCACTTGGGGAAGAAGCGTATCGAGCATAATACCAACTGGATTCCATGAATGTATCGAAAGTGTCTGTCTCTCGAGTCATTTCTTTACCATCGTGAATCGTTTTTGCCCATTCAGGATCAGATTTTATAGGCGAAGTGACGCCGTCCATGATCACATCGACCGGTAACTCAACAGGTAGGTCTTGCTCTGAAACTGGGTATGATTGCCCATTTTCATCGTTTACAATTGGAATAGGAGCGCCCCAATATCTCTGACGCGATACCCCCCAGTCACGCAAGCGGTAGTTGACCGTGCGCTTTCCTTTGCCTTTTGCTTCAATTGCATCTGCAATCGCTGCAAAGCCTGCCTCAAAGCTTAAACCTGTGTATTCACCAGAATTGATTAAGGAGTTCTTTTCCGTGTAAGCCGCATCATTTATGCTTAGGTTTTTGTCATCTTCCTTAAAGTCAACGACCTGCAGAATAGGCAAATCGTATTTTGTCGCAAATTCCCAATCACGTTGGTCATGCGCAGGAACAGACATTACTGCACCAGAGCCATATCCCATCAATACAAAATTAGCGATCCAAATGGGCAATCTTTCACCTGTTAGTGGATGAATCGCACACAAACCAGTATCAATACCTTTCTTTTCCATCGTTGCCATTTCTGCTTCGGTGGTTTTGGTGTTTTTGCACTCATCAACAAAACTCGCTAATGCCTTATTTTGTTTTGCAAGTTCTAAGGCAATGGGGTGACCGGCCGCTATGGCTAAATAACTTGCTCCGTAAAGCGTATCTGGCCGAGTGGTATATACTTCGAGTTCGCTTAGTCCCGCTATAGGGGATTCAAGGTCAAAGGAAATGTCTAAGCCTTCAGACCGTCCAATCCAGTTTTTCTGGGCAATCTTTACCTGTGATGGCCAATCCTCTAGATGCGATAAATCTTCCAATAACTGGTCAGCATAATCGGTTATTTTAATAAACCATTGAGGTATTTCTTTTTGCTCGATGGTAGCGCCTGAGCGCCAACCCTTTCCATCAATAACTTGCTCATTTGCGAGCACTGTTTGGTCTATCGGATCCCAATTAACGGTGGCGTTCTTTTTGTATACCAAGCCTTTATCAAACAGTTTGGTGAAAAACCATTGTTCCCAACGATAGTAATCTGGCTGGCACGTAGCCAACTCTCTGCGCCAATCATACCCAAACCCAAGTGCATGTAATTTGTTTTTCATGTAATCGATGTTTTGCATCGTCCACTTTGCAGGCGCAGTTTTGTTATCTATCGCTGCGTTTTCAGCCGGTAAGCCGAACGCATCCCAACCCATCGGTTGCAGAACGTTTTTTCCCTGCATGCGCTGGAATCTGCTTACGACATCACCAATCGTATAATTGCGAACATGCCCCATGTGCAAGCGGCCACTTGGGTACGGAAACATGCACAGGCAGTAAAACTTTTCTTTGTCGCTGTCGACCTCCACCTCAAATACTTTGTTTTCTTGCCACAGCGTTTGGGCTTGGGCCTCTATTGTTTTGGGGTTGTACTCAAATTCTTGCGCCGTGTTAGCAGATTCTGTTTGGGACATTGACTAAGACATCTCTTGGTTGTGGTTTGCATAAATCTAAAGCCTTATAGAATATCCTTTTCTACTTGAGTAGAACAGATCCAAGCCAAAGATTTTAGCGTCTAATTTTAGGCATTATTCGCATTTGTTCGAAAAATCTTCGATTAGGTCCTTGTATGTGAGGGTATAACGAAGAAATACCATGTTTTCTATTGGCTTTGATGTATTCTTGCACTAGCAGTGAATTTTTATTAATGAGTGTTATGTCAGATAAACAATTGAAAAAATTACCCAAGCTTTTACAGAAAAACATTAGCTCATTGGCTTTGCCGTATGCTCAGTTAGACGTGAACTTGAGTAACGAAAAGCTTCAGCAGGCGATAGCGGCTAAAGCAGAAGGTAATTTATTGATTGGGCAAGAGCGAGCCAAGAACGCGCTTGCCTTCGGCCTAGGATTAAACTCCCCCGGTTACAACTTGTATGTAATGGGCGAACAAGCGACGGGCAGATATACTCTGGTCAATGAATACATAAAGGCTAGGTCAAAGCAGTCCGTTGCGCTTAATGATTGGGTTTATTTAAATAACTTGGAAAATGAACGCGAGCCGATCGCCCTTGCGCTCTTAAAGTCTGAAAGCAAGCGTTTGTTGCAAGACATTGAAGTGTTAGTTGACGAAGTCCTAGCGACTTTTCCAACGGTGTTTGACAACCCTGGTTATCAGCGCAAAAAAGCGAGTATTATTCGTCATTACGAACAAAAATATGATGCACAAATTGATACCCTAGAGCAACTTGCATTGTCTAAAAGTGTTGCCTTAATTGAAAAAGGTAACAGCATAAGCTTTGCTCCAATCGTCGATGGAAAAGCACTAAATGATGATGAATTTACCAGTCGCTCAGATATCGACAGACAACACTTCTACAAAATTATCGACGAGTTAGAGTCCCAGTTAAGCGAAGCTTTGATCGAACTACCAATTTGGCAACGCGAAAACGCAGAAAAACTAAAACAATTGAAACACGAAACGGTAGAGCAGGGTATTCGTCCACTGTTAAAAGAGCTGGAACGTAAGTACAGCGATAATCTCGCCGTTCTAAAATATTTGCGTCAACTCAAGCACCATTTAATAGATATGGTAATCGAAACACTCGGGACAGAGTCAAAAGACGATAAACAAGATGAGTACGATAAAAGAGAGCTATTTTTAGATACTTACGCGCCTAATATTTTAGTTTCGCATGAAGAATCAGCAACCGCGCCACTTATTTATGAGCCTAATCCAACTTATCAGAATTTGTTTGGCAAAATTGAATATACCAGCGTGCAAGGCAGCGTTTACACTAACTACAAGATGATCACTCCCGGTGCGCTTCACAAAGCCAATGGCGGATATTTACTGTTAGATGCCGATAAAATGCTCGAGTATCCTCAAGCTTGGGAGTCGCTAAAGCTCGCACTAAAGTTCAAACAAATTAGGTTGGAGTTGCCTCAGCAAGAACTAGGCATGGTCAATTCCATCACACAAATTCCAGAGCCAATAAAACTTGATTGCAAAGTTGTTCTGCTTGGATCACGTGATTTATATTATGCCTTGCAGGAGTATGACCCAGAGTTTACTGAACTGTTTAGGGTACTAGTTGACTTTGACCACGAAATTGAACTAAACCAGAGCAACATAAATCACTTTGTTGCCAGAGTTAGGCAAGAAATTCATTCTCTAGGCTTGTCAGACATAACCTTAAGTGCGTTGCATGATTGTATTCGATACAGTCTCAGACTAGCTGAGCATCAAACCAAAATGAGCGCGAAATTTGCAGATGTGATTGAGCTTCTGCACGAGGCTTCTTTTTTCGTTGAAAGACTTGAGCAAAAAAATAATTTAGAGCTAAATGATTCGCATATTAGACAGGCATTAGAGGCAAAAAAACACCGGTCTGGTAGGGTAAGCGATACCTTTCTCGAAGACATTGAAGAAGGTCACGTTTTAATCACTACTGAGGGGATTGCTGTCGGTACCTTAAACGGGCTTACCGTTCTTGAGGTGGGAGGGACTTCTTTTGGAACCCCAGCAAGAATTACCGCAACCGTGTATGCAGGAGCTAACGGGGTGGTTGATATTGAGAGAGAAGTAGAGCTTGGTCAGTCGATTCACTCAAAAGGTGTACTTTTACTCACTGGTTATTTAGGCAATAAATACGCACAGGCCTTCCCTCTAACGCTCAGCGCAAATATTGCGCTTGAACAATCTTATGGTTATATCGATGGTGACAGTGCCTCGTTAGGTGAGTTGTTAGCTCTTATCTCGGCATTGACCGAAATCCCTTTACACCAGGGTATTGCAGTGACAGGGTCGATTAATCAGCTTGGCGAAGTACAAGCAGTCGGTGGAGTGAATGAAAAGATAGAAGGTTATTTTACCTTGTGTCAGTCTCGGGGCTTAAATGGTTCGCAAGGGGTAATCATTCCAAAATCAAATCAGGTCAATCTATTGTTAAGTGACTCTGTAAAAGAAGCGGTAAAGAATGGGGATTTCACTATTTATGGTGTTGCTTGCGTAGACGAGGCAATAGAAATAATGACTCACAAGGTGGCTGGTACAGCATCATCAAGGGGTAGATATCCTAAAAACAGCGTTCACCATCAAGCAATATCTCAACTGTACAATATTTCCGCTGTGGTTAATGGCTCAGATGAATAGAGAAGCTTTGAACAAATGAGCCAGCTGAAGCCTTATAACAATGGGGCTTTTACTTAGGAGGCATTCGAATTGCGCCGTCAAGCCTTATGCATTCGCCATTCATGTAGGTGTTCTCGTACATATGTAAGACCAATTTAGCAAACTCCTCAGGGTAACCAAGACGCTTTGGGTTTTGAACGTTGTTAGCAAGTGCTTCTTGCACATTTTCGGGCATCGCTAACAGCATCGGTGTCCCCATAATACCGGGAGCCACGGTGTTTACTCTTATACCGAGCGGCGCGAGATCTCTCGCCATTGGTAGTGCTAAACTGACCAACCCGCCCTTGCTTGCGGCATAAGCCGTTTGACCTATCTGTCCATCATAAGCGGCAACGGATGCAGTATTAACAATAAGACCCCGTTGTCCATCATCGTCGGCTTCATTCTCTGCCATTAGCGATGAAGCGATTCGAGCAATATTAAAAGAACCAATCAAATTGATATTAATAACTTTTGAAAAGTCCTCTAGCGGCATCGCATCACCGTCACGACTTAGCGTTCGTTTTGCAGGAGCAACGCCAGCGCAATTCACCAGTAAACGAAGGTTTTGGCCTGTAAACTCTGATAAAACCTTTTCGGCGGCATTGGCATCACAGACATCTAAAGCTCTAAATAAACACCGATCAGAGTGTAACTGTGAGGCGATGTCGTCGCCTTTATCGGCACAAATATCAAGCAAACATACTCGCCACCCTTTATTCACTAAATACGTCGCAGTTGCGAAGCCTAAACCAGAGCAGCCTCCTGTTACGAGAGCAAATGGAATTTCATTAGCCATAAATTACCTATTATTTTTTTGGAAGTATAATTTTCGGTTCGTCACTTGGTCGATAAAGCACTAAGACATGCCCGATAGTTTGTACCTTGTGCGCTTTTGTCTCGCCAACAATCGCATCCATAATCAATGCTTTCTCTTCGCGGTCGTCACTTGGCACTTTCACTTTGATCAGTTCGTGATGTGATAGAGCATTATCTATCTCGGCAACCACACCTTCAGTGAGGCCGTTTGCGCCTAACTGTAATATTGTTTTTAAGGGGTGTGCTAAGCCTTTGAGGTGCTGTTTCTGTTTATTCGTTAATATCATAAATGATTGCTTCACCTTTGTTAGCTTGGTTTATACTCATGTTTTGTTCAATTCTTGCTAGCACAAAAGACTCGCGATTTTACTTTCAAAATTCGTCGAGGTATCTGACGCTCACATTTGTTTGCGAACAATATATCCCCCAGTTTTGGTCAACTGGGCTCTGCACCATGTTATGGTTCAATGAGAACTCAACTTACTAAGGTAGAAATATTACCTTGTTTAATGTTTAAGTACGTCTTGTAAAACGGTATTCTAACCCCACTTAGCCTTTATTGCGATAGACGAATCTAAACATGACAAAAAAGAAACACTCAGCGTCAAGCAAACGTTGGTTGACTGAGCATTTTAACGACAGATACGTGCAGCAAGCACAAAAAAAAGGTCTAAGATCCAGAGCAGTTTTTAAAATCGACGAATTGCAAGATAAAGACAAATTGCTGCGTCCCTCGATGGTGGTGGTTGATCTGGGCGCTGCACCGGGCGGTTGGTCACAATTTTGTGCGGAGCAAGTTGGCGATAAAGGCACTGTTATTGCGTGCGATATTTTGCCAATGGATTCGATTGCCGGAGTAGATTTTTTACAAGGCGATTTTAGAGAAGAGTCAGTTTTGAACGCATTGCTTGAAAAAATTGGCGGAACTAACGTGGATGTCGTTTTGTCTGACATGGCGCCAAACATGAGTGGCAATCAATCTGTTGATCAAGCTAAGTCCATGTATTTATGTGAATTAGCGCTGGATATGTGTAAGCAAGTTTTGAAACCAAATGGTAGTTTTGTAATCAAAGTTTTCCACGGAGAAGGCTTTGATGCCTTTTTTAAAGAGATCAAACAAAGCTTCACTAGCGTAAGAACAAGAAAACCAGATTCATCTAGAGCAAGGTCGAGAGAAGTGTACTTAGTGGCGAAGGGCTTCAAAGTATAGTAATGTTGGGGGTGAGGTTGATATTTCAGTCTCGTTTTTATTCAATTTTAAATTAGAGGTTCACAGCGTTGAGCGACATGGCAAAAAATCTCATATTATGGTTAGTCATTGCAGTTGTGTTAATGATGGTGTTTCAAGGCTTTAACAGCCAAACAACAACAAGTGCACAGACTGACTACACAACTTTCTTACGTGAAGTAGAAAGCGGAAATATTCGTGAAGTTCGCATAGATCAAAACGAAATTAGAGGCGTTAAGCGTAACAACGAACCTTTCGTTACTTACATTCCTTACCACGACCCTCAATTAGTTAACGAATTGTACAAAAAAGACATAAAGGTCTTTGGTCAAGAGCCTGAAAAACAATCTGTGCTTGCGCAGATCTTTATATCATGGTTCCCAATGCTGCTGTTGATTGGCGTGTGGATTTTCTTCATGCGACAAATGCAAGGTGGCGGTGGTCGCGGCGCGATGTCATTTGGCAAAAGCAAAGCAAGGCTACTTAGCGAAGACCAAATCAAAACAACGTTTGCCGATGTGGCAGGGTGTGATGAGGCCAAAGAAGATGTATCAGAGTTAGTCGACTTCTTACGAGACCCATCAAAATTCCAGAAACTTGGCGGAAAAATACCCAAAGGCGTATTAATGGTAGGGCCTCCAGGTACCGGTAAGACCCTACTAGCAAAAGCGATAGCGGGCGAAGCGAAAGTTCCTTTCTTTACTATTTCTGGTTCAGACTTTGTTGAAATGTTCGTTGGTGTTGGTGCATCGCGCGTAAGAGACATGTTCGAACAAGCCAAGAAATCATCACCATGCATCATCTTTATCGACGAAATTGATGCTGTCGGACGTCAACGTGGTGCTGGTTTAGGTGGTGGTCATGATGAGCGTGAACAAACACTTAACCAGATGCTAGTCGAAATGGATGGATTTGAAGGACACGAAGGCATCATTGTCATTGCTGCAACAAACCGACCAGATGTGCTTGACCCCGCATTATTGCGACCTGGTCGATTTGACCGTCAGGTCACCGTTGGACTTCCGGATATTCGTGGCCGTGAGCAGATTTTGAAAGTGCATATGCGCAAAGTTCCATTGTCTGACGACGTTGAAGCTTCGCTTATCGCACGTGGTACCCCAGGTTTCTCTGGTGCCGACTTAGCTAACCTAGTCAATGAGGCTGCCTTATTTGCCGCAAGAGCGAATAAGCGTGTTGTTGCTATGGAAGAGTTTGATAAAGCAAAAGATAAAATCATGATGGGCTCTGAGCGCAAGTCAATGGTGATGTCTGAAGAAGAAAAGACTATGACGGCTTACCACGAAGCAGGCCACGCCATTGTTGGGCGATTAGTACCAGAACACGATCCAGTTTATAAAGTGTCGATTATCCCTCGAGGACGTGCCCTAGGTGTGACCATGTACCTGCCAGAGCAGGACCGAGTGAGCTACACCAAACGCCATTTAGAAAGCATGATTTCTAGTTTGTATGGTGGTCGTCTAGCCGAAGAAATTATATACGGTGAAGACATGGTTACGACCGGTGCGTCTAATGACATTGAGCGTGCAACCGACATCGCCAAGAAAATGGTGACTCAGTGGGGACTTTCTTCAAAGATGGGTGCACAATTGTACGCAGAAGAAGAGGGCGAAGTGTTCTTAGGGCGCTCAATGAGTAAACAAGCTAATGTATCTGACGAGACAGCTCGAGCCATCGATGAAGAAATTAAAAATGTTATCGATAGAAATTATGAGCGAGCTGAAACCTTATTGAAAGACAATATGGACATACTTCATGCAATGAAAGACGCATTGATGAAGTATGAAACGATAGATGCTAAGCAAATTGACGACTTAATGGCGAGACGTGAAGTTCGCCCACCTGCCGATTGGGATCAGAACGATAACTCGGATTCTAATAAACCATCTGGCGGTGCATCAATTGAGGTTGGCAAGCAAGATAAGCCTTCTGAAGATGGTGAAACAAGCAATGCAACTTAAGTAAACATTGTTGTATTGACTCTCGTATCGTGAGTTCGAGAAACATAAAAAACCGACAAATTGTCGGTTTTTTGTTTTTTTTAGGTATTTAATTCGTACCTTAGTCGATTTACATCGAATAATTGGTTGTATACATACAAATAGTAAGGATATATTTAATCGTTTTGAAAACTCACTCAGTTAATATAGAGCGTGGAGTAACAGGTAAAAGAAAGGTCTTACCAATGCAATTTAGAGATAGAGAAGTTATCTTTAATACAACTAAAATTATGGGAATATTAAACGTCACACCTGATTCGTTTTCCGATGGTGGTCAACATAATCAATTGGACTCAGCGATAAAACGTGCTGAGCAGATGGTTGACGAAGGCGCTTGTTTTATAGATGTGGGAGGGGAATCAACTCGTCCTGGGGCTATACCGGTAAGCTTAGACGAGGAACTCGACCGAGTAATACCAGTAATAGAGAAATTAAGTAACAGCATAGATGCTGTTATTTCTGTTGATACTAGTAAAGCAAACGTCATGCGAGAGGCTGTGTTAGCCGGTGCATCAATGATAAATGATGTAAGAGCACTAAATGGCGAAAATGCACTTGCTACGGCTGCGGAAATGGCGAAACTCTACAAGGTGCCTGCATGTATCATGCACATGCAGGGTAACCCACAAACAATGCAAAATAGTCCAGTTTACGATAATGTTGCGGACGAAATAATCGATTTTTTTAGACATCAAATCGAACGTTTAACTGCAGCGGGATTTAAATATCATCAAATAATGCTCGACCCTGGCTTTGGTTTTGGTAAAACTTTAGAACATAACTATCAAATTCTAAAACACTTCTCTTATTTCACTCAGTTCGATTTGCCAGTATTAGCAGGAATGTCACGAAAGTCTATGATCGGTAACTTGCTTAACAGAGAAATTAACGACAGACTTGCAGGAGATATTGCTGCAGTTACACTTGCATCTTTTTGTGGCGCAAGTGTTGTGCGAGTGCACGATGTAAAAGAAACAAGCGATGCAATGAAGATTGTTGATAAAACAAATAGCGTAGATTAATGACTAAGGAATTTAGATGTCTGAAAGACAATACTTCGGTACGGATGGGATCAGAGGGAAAGTTGGTGAGAGTGCCATTAATCCTGAGTTTGTAACTAAATTAGGATGGGCTGCTGGCAAAGTGCTAGCGGGTAGGGGAACAAACAAAGTATTGATTGGAAAGGACACTCGAATAAGTGGTTATATGTTGGAATCTTCGTTAGAGGCAGGCTTATCTGCTGCTGGCATTAATATCGGCTTATTAGGGCCAATGCCGACTCCAGCAATCGCCTACTTGACCAAAACCTTCCGGTCTGAAGCTGGAATAGTCATATCGGCGTCGCACAACCCTTACTATGATAATGGTATAAAGTTTTTTTCATCAGATGGGCAAAAATTAGACGACGAAATAGAGCTTGCGATTGAAAAGCAAATGCGAGAGCCGATGACGTGTGTTGAGTCTGACAAATTAGGCAAGGCAAGTCGGGTGGATGATGCTGCAGGGCGTTATATAGAATATTGCAAGGGCACGTTTCCGTCTGAATTATCATTGTCAAAATTAAAAATTGTTGTGGACTGCGCCCACGGCGCTACCTACCATATTGCACCGAATGTATTACGAGAACTTGGTGCTGATGTAATTGAGGTTGGTACGAAGCCAGATGGTCTGAATATTAATCATAAGGTGGGTGCAACATCGCTCAGAGCCACCATCGATGCAGTGAAAAAACACGGGGCCGACTTGGGGTTTGCGTTGGATGGAGATGGCGACAGGATCATGTTAGTGGATGAAGGGGGGATGGTCGTAGATGGAGACCAAATTATCTTCATTATTGCAAGAGACGCGTTGCGATCTGGACAATTAAAAGGTGGCGTAGTTGGTACTAAAATGTCGAATTTAGGCATGCAGCAGGCCTTAGAACAGTTAGGTGTGCCATTTGAACGTGCTGATGTAGGCGACCGATATGTGTTTGAAATGCTAAAAGCAAAAGGATGGTGTATTGGTGGCGAAAACTCCGGCCATATCTTGAACTTAAATTATGCGCCAACAGGCGATGGCATTGTAGCTGGTTTACAAGTAATCGCTTCGATGCTTAGAGCAAATTTGTCTTTGAGCGCGCTTAATGGTGGCTTCAAGAAATTTCCCCAACGTCTTATCAATGTTAAATATAAAGCTGGAGCACACAACCCATTAGACAGCGATTCAGTTAAACAATCGGTGTCAGATGCTGAACAAGCTATGGGCGGCAGTGGCAGAGTACTATTAAGAAAAAGCGGTACAGAGCCACTCATACGAGTAATGGTTGAGGCCAAGAGTGAAGAAGATTCGAACAAGTGGGCTGAGCATATTGCAGAACAGGTAAAAAAAGCCGGTTAAAAGTGCTTTTTTATCCCTTTCATGCTTGTATAATCTCACTGGGTTAGTTAATATCAGCGCCGCTTTTCAGTGGCATATTCAAGGAATGTTTTATGGCTAAAAGCAAAAAATCATTGGTAGCGGGAAATTGGAAAATGAACGGTACCCTTGCACTGCTAAAAACGTTTGTGGATGCCATTGACGTTGATGATGACGTTGAGACCGTGTTATGTGTTCCTTCACCTTATTTATCGGCAGCTGGCCGAGGTGAGTTTGCATTGGGCTCACAAGATTGCAGTGAACACGAGTCTGGGGCTCATACGGGTGATGTTGCCGTAAATATGTTGAAAGAGATGGGTGTTCAGTATGTGATAGTAGGACACTCAGAGCGCCGACAAGATCATGGCGAATCCAACGAACTAGTAGCGCGAAAAGTGCAATTAGTATTGAAGTCTGGTCTTACGCCCATATTATGTGTAGGCGAGCCGCTAGAAGTGCGAGAGCGAAACCAAGAAAAAGAATATGTTCTTGAGCAACTTAGTGCAGTAAATAGCCTTTGTGGCAGTGAATTCATTGATGAATGCGTGATTGCCTACGAACCGATTTGGGCAATAGGAACGGGCAAGACAGCAAGCCCCGAGCAAGCACAAACAGTACACGCTTTCATTCGCGAAAAGATTACGCAATGGAATAGTGCAGGTTCAGATACCTTGATCTTGTACGGAGGAAGCGTAAATGCTGCAAATGCTGAAGCGCTTTTTTCTAAACCAGATATTAATGGTGGCCTTATTGGCGGTGCCAGTTTAAAAATAGATGATTTTGTTGCTATCGTAAATGCAGCAAAATAAGAGGATTATTGATGTTATATGAAATTTTATTGATCGCTTACTTAATCGTAGCACTTATGTTGATTGGCTTTGTGTTGATTCAACAAGGTAAAGGTGCTGATATGGGCGCATCATTTGGTTCTGGTGGTTCGAACACCGTGTTCGGCTCAGGCGGTTCAGGTAACTTCATGACACGCACAACGGCCATATTGGCGACATTATTTTTCGCTATTAGTCTGATAATTGGTGGTATTACAGCCGGTACGAGCGAGTCAGCGGATGATTTCGAAAACATAGACGTTCCAGTGGTTGGTGAGTCTATCCCAAGTGACGCTAGTAATGATTCAGACATCCCTATGTCTAGTACACAAGCAAGCGAGATTCCAGTCGCTAGCGAAGTTCAAGGCGAAGAAGTAGCGGATCCTGTTGTTGAAGAGCCGAAAGAAGACGACCCGAAGTAGTACGTTCGACTACTTGTTGTGATAAAAGTTAATGCGGAAGTGGTGGAATTGGTAGACACGCCATCTTGAGGGGGTGGTGAGCAATGCTCGTGCGGGTTCAAGTCCCGCTTTCCGCACCAAATTAGAAAGCCCGTAACTCAAGTAGTTATGGGCTTTTTAGTTTTCTGTGAAACGCTTATAGAACAAAATATCAATGTTTTGGATCCCCTTTTTGTCATATCAACTGATTCGTAATTCATCCAATTTCCATTTGGTTTTGTTTACCGACACTTTTCTATACGATGACACAAAGCCCTGTTAAGTAATCGTCTTAAACAATCGAGTTAACTAATTGCTAAAAATACCATCGGATAATTTAAATAACTTAATATAATTGTCAGAACGGACGATTATCGCTAATCTATTCCCTAGATTTTACTTTAACGCATCATGGCTGCGAACACGTCAGCATCAGAGAGCATATCAATGCCTAAATCCGACATAGAAACATCCTTTCAAACTTTGAAACAAACGGTACCGTTATTATTAAAATACAAATTACCGGCAGATCCTACGAACTATGCGCTTTGGTATACATATGTATCGAATGAGTCTACGCAGTTAAAGCTAGAAATCGATAAAAATTTAGACAAAGGTTATCCTCTGTCAGCGGCTAAAAGCCAAGAAATTTATCGAAATTACCTCTCTGAAAAACAGGAGGTAGATCCATGGCAATTAAGGCAAAGCGTCGAGGCAATGCTGTTAGAAGTCTCGCAGTCTATGAAAGATACCAAGGCTGATACCAAAGAATTTAAATCTTTGATGGATTCAAATTTAGATAGCTTAAGCAAAGTAGAAAATGAGGGGCTTTCGGTTCAAGAGGTAATGAGTCTTGTTCGAAAGATGGTAGCCGAGTTACACACGATCAGCCAGAAAACCATTGGCTTCAGCGGCTCTTTAGTAAAAGCAGAAAAAGAGATAGAAGGACTCAAAGCGAAACTACAAGAAAGTCAGCATGATGCTCTATACGATGCATTAACTGGCTTGTGTAATCGTCGTTATTTTGATTCAGAAATCGAAAGTAAAATGGGTATCGATGAGCTGTCTCTGCTAATCGTCGACATTGATCACTTTAAAGATATTAATGATGAATTTGGTCATTTAATGGGCGATTTAGTATTGAAGTCAGTAGCGAAAAAGCTTCAGTCATGCTGTCGCGAAGACGCGCAAGTTTTTCGTTATGGCGGTGAAGAGTTTGCCGTACTTATGCCTGCTACCGACTTAAAGAAAGCTCTGCATGTAGCTGATTTCATGAGAAGGTCGGTAGAAAAAATAATTGTTAAAGACCGTCGCACCGGTAGCATTATTGGCGATGTAAATGTATCGGTTGGGGTTGCACAAAAAGCGGAAAAAGAATCCGTGATCGAATTAATTGAGCGTGCTGACAGTATGCTTTATAAGGCCAAAACACTTGGCCGTAATCGAGTAATGCCCATGCAGTGAGATAAGAAATTGCTCAGCGAAATAATTCAATCAATGGTTTTAACTGTGATTCATAGTTTTTCCATTGCTCCATACTGCTTTTAAAAATAGGTTGGCGAACTTGTTGTGCGCTTGGTGTTTTAACCGCTCGTTTACTCTTATAGAACTCTAAGCAGGCCAGTTCGAATTCCAAGTCGCAGTAATCAAGTATTCGCTTTACTTCTGATTCGGTATTTTCTATGAGCTGTTCATGCTGTACCAATAAGATTTCATCTGGATAAACAGAATCCCAATGTTCCATAAGTTTTGTATAATTCTGATAATACAAACCAATGTCAGTGAGCCCATAACTAAACTCTTGTCCATCACCAAATAGTTGCTTATACCCGCTGAAGCAACAGGCCATTGGTTCGCGCCTAGCGTCTATAATTTTTGCTTTAGGTAAAATCGTTTTAATTAAGCCTATATGCATAAAATTATTGGGCATCTTATCAATGAAATAGGGTGCTTTAGCTCGATATACTTTTGTGTCTTCTATAAATTTTTTGCCTAAAGCATTGATAGTATCGTTACTCAGCTCAGATATATTTAAAGGATAACCCGGAGAGTTAGCTCGTTTCTTGCTGAGTTTTGCGGCTAGGTCTAAAATTTCATGTAACTCCATCGTACCATCGACTTTTGAATGACTGGACAGGATTTGTTCAATCAAGGTTGAACCTGCTCGTGGCATTCCTACAATAAATATCGGCGCAGGATCCTGGTAGCCAATGTTTTGTAACTTACTTACAAACTCGGGGCTATAACTTCGAATTTGGTGCTCTATAAAGGCTTTGTGTTTTTGAATACTAAAAGGGAGTAATTGGCGTTGTAGATTATTTCCTTGTGCATAGTGCTCGAAGGAAATGTCGAACTCTTTGGCATCTTCATGCGCTTTTCCAAGTGCAAAATGAAAATGAATGCGGTCTTTTTCGTCTACGTCTTGTGAATTGGCGCAAGATTGCATAGCAGCTATCTCTTTTTCGCTGAATTGATAGGTTTTTGTATTGGCAAGGCTCCAGTAGGCATCGCCAAGTTGTTTATTTAAAGCGTATGCTTTTTGATATGCCGCTATACTTTTATCAATTTGTCCTTGAGTTTTAAATGCGTGTCCTAGTAGTAAAAACACGTGGGCTTGTTCACCATGTTTGTCAATGATGCTATGAAGCGTTTTGATAGCTTCATCAATCTCTCCTACACCTTGCATTGCAGTAGCAATCGCAACACCATAAAACAGATTTTCAGGATCTTTTTTATTAAGCTCACGCGCAATGGCTAAAGCCTTAGAAAATTTTCCTAACTTACTGTAGACCTTAAATAACTCGTATTTTGCTTCTAATTCATTTGGCGCAAGTTCGCAGCAGGTCTCTAGTATAAATTCAGCCTCTGCAATGGCTTTTAATTTTATTGCAAGCTCACTTAATAACAGCAATGCAGGTAGAGAGTGCTTATTTTGTCTAAGATAACGTCTGCAAGCTTCATCGGCTTCCGCTAATTTGCCCTCATGCATAAGATCGGTTGCTGCTAAAATAGGCTTTGGTAAAGCCATCAGCTGTTTTATTTGATTCTTACAGAGCGATATGGCTTTGTCTTGCCCAGCGTTCTGATAAATAGGCAATAGTGCCTGCCAAGCAGACAAAAGAGCAGGATTATACTTTGTCGCAAAGTAAAACGCGTTTGCGGCTTCTTTGTCTTTGCCCATGGCTTTATAGTTGTATGCTTGTTCTTGGTACTTACGAGCGTGTTTGGGGGCTAATTGATGCAAGTTTTCTAGCGTATCTATTGCTAGGGAATGTCGTTTTAGTAAGCGTAGGCAGACTGCTTTGATATACAACAGCTCAATTTGTTCTTGTGACAGAACTGCAGAGGAAGCTAAATGTTTATCGATGTCGTAGAGTACTTCTTCAAATTCACCTTTTGCTATGCGTTGTTGTAGGTGTCGAGTACTTATTTGATCTTCGCTCACTGATAATTTCCTTAATTGGGGAATGTTGTTTTTCCTGTATCACTAAGTGACCATTTTATTATACAAAAAACCCCCATCGACAGCATCGACGGGGGTGTATTTTTTTGTCAAACAGTGTATTTAGAAAAAGTCGTACGACAGTCTAAAGCCAACCGTTCTTGGTCTATTTGTTACAACTTTCGGAGTGAACTGTTGATTATCGATATGTAAATTAGCGCGTTTATCAAACACGTTATCGATAAAGACCTCTGCCTTCCATTCGTCGTTTGTAACACCAAAGGTAAGATTCGCTAGCACGTAGCTATCTTGAACATAACGTCCGCCTCTGAAGGTTTGACCAATACTATCAGTATAGTTTACTCCGTCAAACACTGCAGCTTCGTCCTGTATGCTAAGGCCTGAGCCTGTTCCGTATACTAAGCGAGTCGTGTCTTCTAAGACGTATGCATCCATTTTCATGCCAGCAAGTCGATCGCCTGTATATGCAAGTGAACCATTGATATAACCAGTGAGACCATTTTCCATCTCATAGAAATAACGTGCACGAATGTTACCCGAAAACTCCGCTGAGTAAGGTAATTCGCTTCCTACCGGAGGTGCGATGCCAACAAGTTCATCATTGATGCGGGTAAGCTCTGTATCAAGAATACTAAATGCAGCGTCGATCACTAGATTATCAGTTGCAAGGTAGGTTAAATCACCATCTATACCTTGTACTTCGGCATCACCCACGTTGTCGGTGAATACTAAGAAACTGATATTTGTTGGGTCAAAGCGTGAAGTTTGTAGGTCAGTGATATCAGAGAACTATGCCGTTGCATTAACACGCAAAATACCATCTAAGAAATCACCCTTCATACCGACTTCATAGTTTTTAAGCGTATCGGTAGTCGAGTAAACTGGGATTCGGAACCCGTCAAATGCGCCTTGTTGATTAGTCGCTTTACCGCCACCAACACGGTTCGTTACAGGTGGTCTAAATCCTTCACTGTAAGTAGCAAAGAATAAAATATCGTCACTCGCTTTATAATCAACAGTGGCTTTGAAGATGGTGTCGTCTACCGTTAGCACGCCATTGTCATCAAGTAAATCTACTTCTAATTGTCCACTTTGAATAGCCGCATTAATCTGTTCTGGACTATCGTTACCTGGTAAGACTGCGGTTAGCTCGTCTGGATCTAGTGTACCGAATGCAGCTAGTCTTCGAGTGACGTCGACAGTGGTTGTTGAACCTCTGAAAATGTCTTCAATTTCATACCAGCGCGCTCCAAGGCTGACCGTTAAGTCTTCAGAAAGGTCATATTCGAATTGACCGAAAAGAGCGATTTGGTTTATTTCGTGCGTGATATCGTTTACAAAACTGACTTCAGATTCGAAAGGACCACCGTTAGAATTAATACCATCTCGACCGACAGTTTCTTTTGCTAGGTTAGAGAAAAAACCAAGGTCTGTATTGCCCAACTGGAATTTCCCGACTGAAGATACTTCTTGCTCATCGTAGAAGATACCTGCAGTTATCCGCCAATCTCTCGTGACATCGGTGTTAACTCTAAATTCGTGAGTAACACGCATTGTATCGGTTTCTTCTTTATAGAATTTACTAGGATCGAGGCATTTTTCATCAGCAGGCGTTGCGGCTTCGTAATGATTACACACATAATACGCGGCGAATAAGCCTCCATTAGTATAACCTGTGTAGTCAATGGTCGAGTTAATATCTCTGTCTAAGAAACCACCGGTATACACTATTTCGAGCTCTTCTAAACGACCAGTAAGCGTCCATGTAGTCAGACCAAAACGATCAGCGTTTTTCTCAGGTTCAAATCGGTTTGCTGAACTTTCGCCTTCTAAATTAGGATCATAAGCAAAAACGCCTTCTGTATCTAATTGCTGTTCGGTGTGTTGAACAAGTAAATCCCAATCGTCATTTATTTCGTACGCTAGACCAAAACGAACGCCTCGATAGCTTGCATCGTTGAAATCGTCTTCGATTATATCGTCGTTTTTAGGTGCAATAACTTCAGTATTTTCAGGATCAGATAATACGCCGCCCGAAATTCGGTCTATGACTACCGCACTGCCTTTATAACCGCCTGGACTGGTTTGATTAAGCACGTTGTCAATCCAACCGCCTTGGTTATCACTATATGCAGCTATTCGTACTGCAAGGTCGTCGGCTAAGGTAAAGTTCATGAACGCCTCAACCGAATTGCTCATTTCGCCGTCTTTAGTAAAACTTGTTGCTATGTCAACACCGCCTTCAAACCCAGCAAAACTTGGTTTATTGGTAATCATTCTTACCGTTCCAGACTGTGAACTAGCTCCAAAGAGCGTTCCTTGCGGTCCCGGTAATACCTCTATTCGACTTATATCAGTCGCATAAATATCTAAATTACGTCCTTGCATTGAAACGGGTTGTTCGTCTAAGTAAAACGCTACAGAAGGTTGAAGGGCTTGGACAGAAGATACTGCAATGCTTGTTTGAGTCGTTGCGGCCCCTCGAATGTATATTTCATTCTGGCCTGGTCCGGTCCCCTGAAAAACAACGTTGGGCAAGAATTCAACATAGTCTTGGAAATTGTCGACGCCCAAATTCTTCAGAGCGTCGCCGCTCAATGCACTTACCGTTACAGGAACGTCTTGAATTGACTCAGCACGTTTAGTTGCTGTTACTTCAATTGTTTCTATTTTGGCTGCTTTACCCGTATCTGCGTCTTGTGCTTGAGAAACTCCAATTGAAGACGCCCCTAATGCCGTCAATACGGCAATACTTAGCTTACTTATTTTCAAACTTATTCCCCATCTTATATGTGTTTGCGTGGTGAAAAATGATGCCTTTATCCTAAAAAAACGACTAAAAACATTAGCTTAACAACGTTTTGCGCATATTTTTTTGCTAAGACACTAAATTTAACGATGCTTAGTATACTAAATATTAGATGTATATGTTAATTTTCTTATTAAAGTTTAAGCTTTTACGTCTTAGTTTATTAAAGTTAATATAAAACAGTGGTTTAAATGAGTACGGATAAAATATAGCTTTATCATATGTTTGTTAAAAAATTTTACACATATTTATTCGTATACAATGTATGATAAAAGTAAGTGATAGTTAGTTGTAAATTTATGAATAAATCAGAAAATAAAAATAATTCCAGTGGTCTTAGTTCGACTAGTAGCCCTCTAAATAAACCTGTGTTTTATCCCGCATCGATCATTGTCTTTTCTTTGCTTTTGTTTACGCTAGTGGCGCCCAAAGTTGCCAGTGGCCTATTTGCAAAACTGCAGACCAATATTGTAGACAATGCTAGTTGGTTCTACGTTTTAGTAGTGGCGGTAATATTGGTATTTGCGGTTTTTCTGTGCTTTTCGCGATATAGCGATATTAAACTAGGACCTGATCATTCAACACCCGATTACACATACGTAAGCTGGCTTTCAATGTTATTCGCGGCGGGTATGGGTATAGGTTTAATGTTCTATGGTGTTGCTGAACCGCTGATGCATTACCTCGCCCCGCCTACTGCTGAAAATGGCACCGTAATGGCCGTACAAGAAGCGATGAAAATTACCTTCTTTCATTGGGGACTGCACGCTTGGGCTATCTATGCAGTAGTGGCTTTATTATTGGCGTATTTCAGTTTTAGACATGAACTTCCTCTTACCTTGCGCAGTGCACTATATCCTTTAATAGGGGATAAAATTTACGGGTGGAGAGGTCATTTAGTTGATGTATTTGCGGTAATTGGTACTTTGTTTGGTGTAGCGACATCCCTAGGCGTGGGCGTATTGCAGATTAATGCGGGCCTAAACTATCTTTTTGATTTGCCTACGACGACCTTAGTTCAAATAGTGCTCATTGTATCTATCACCTGCGTTGCGATTGTTTCAGTGGTCAGCGGACTAGACAAGGGGATAAAACGCCTCTCTGAGTTGAATATGACATTAGCGGTGGGATTGCTATTGTTGGTTCTGATACTCGGACCAACTGTATTTTTACTAAAAGCACTTATGCAAAATACAGGTGCTTACCTTTCGGATATCGTTGCGAATACTTTTAACTTGTTCGCGTATCAAAAAACCGATTGGATGGGCGGATGGACCATATTTTATTGGGGATGGTGGTTAGCGTGGGCGCCGTTTGTCGGTTTATTTATCGCTAGGATCTCAAAAGGTAGAACCATTCGTGAATTTGTGCTTGGAGTAATGCTAGTACCGACTGTTTTTACGCTGATTTGGATGACCATTTTTGGTAACACTGCGATTGATATGGTGTTTAATTTGGGCAACGATCGTTTAGGTGATTTGGCGAATGAAAATACGCCTCTCGCCTTATTTTTGTTTTTAGAGCAATTTCCCTTGTCGTCACTATTGTCACTTATTGCAGTAATAATGATCGTGGTATTTTTTGTGACTTCATGTGATTCGGGCGCAATGGTTATCGATATGCTCTGTAGCCATGGTCAAAACGATACACCTCTGTGGCAGAGAATATATTGGACATCTAGTGTGGGCCTCATCGCGGCGGTGCTCTTACTGTCAGATGGATTGAGTGCATTGCAAACGATGACAATCGCGAGTGCATTGCCATTTGCCGCTGTACTTTTATTTGCCATATTAGGCTTAGTAAAAGCGCTTAGAGTAGAGGCTTATAAGCGTGAAAGCATGCTTTACGCAATCGCGCCAGTCCAAAGTAGCAGCAATAGTGATTGGAAGTCACGCTTGCAAAGTATTGTCGATTTTCCGAGTAAATCTCGCGTTGAGAAGTACATAAAAAATACTGGTTTCGAAGCGTTCGTATCGGTCAAAGAAGAGCTGCTGCAATCTGATATTCTCGCAGAGGTTGCACAGAATGGCAGCACGATTGCGCTGACAGTAATGCAGGGCGATAATCCACCGTTCGTTTACGAGATCAAGCCAAAGAAATACGAACAACCTGATTTTGTTAATGAACAAAAACTTGAATTCGATATGAATGCTATCTCTGAACAAGACGACGCAGATAATGAGTCTCCAATATCAGATTCCCTTAGACCAGACACGCTAGAAAACGTACAAAATACAGACAGCAACGATACTGAGGATCAACATTATTATCGAGCAGAAGTACATTTGAGTGAGGGCGGACAGGATTATTGTGTCATGGGATGGTCTAAAGTTGCATTGATCAATGACATTGTTGACCAGTATCATAAACATTTGTATTTCCTACATCTGGTTCGCTAAGCAAATGCCCAAATTTAGCTCAGTTAAGGTGTATGAATACTGATGGTAAAGAAACAAACAGTGAGAGGTTTGACAAACCCTTATTTTACTACTTTACTTCGACAAAACATTAGGTTTGATGCTTTCAGTCAGAATGTTTTGAAGAGGAATGAAAGCATCAGTCAATTTAAAGGAAAATCGCTCAAAATTAGTTTTAAGTGTTGCCCTAAAATACCGACAAGCAATAAGCAAAACATTATATTGATTAAGTGAATGAAACAAGAATGAACAAAGACGAAGAACTATTGATTGCCCTTAGAAAAATAATACGTGCGATTGACATGCGTTCAAGACAGTTGAACAAACAGTTTGGCTTGACCGGACCTCAATTACTGATACTTCAGAAAGTTGGTAAGCACAAAGGGGTAATGGTTCGAGAGATTGCAGAAACAATAAACTTAAGTTCTGCTACCGTGACCAGTGTGCTGGACCGTATGGAAGCTCGAAACTTAATCCAAAGAATTCGAAGTACACAAGACAAACGCAGAGTAGGGGTCTTTTTAACGGAGATTGGCGAACAAGCACTTGAAAATGCACCATTGCCTTTTCAAGAACACTTTACGAATCGTTTTAATGCATTAGAGGAATGGGAGCAGTCTCAGATGGTATCAACTCTGCAACGCATGGCGGCAATGATGGACGCACAAGATGTTGACGCTGCCCCAGTACTCGAAGTGGGTAATTTGATTGAAGTGTCAGGTTTTGCGAAATAAATATAACGAACGCTCGTAAGGTCTTTCGCCTGTTTTAACAATAGCTTACTAAGAGAACTACAATCGCAGGTTTGCCGAATTACTTGACCTTGCATTGCTATTGCGTTTTAAATGGCGTTCTATTGTGCGCTTCATCCGACTTATTGCAGAACTAAACGATGTTTCAATGTTAATACCTGTATCAGTGATGACAAAATCAGTATTGTTTTTAAGTTGAACCCGCACACTACAGGAGCACAAGTTTTGCCCTACTTGCGAGTCTGCTTGTGAAAATTGGATATGGGTATTTGCAATAATGCTGTTGAAACGCGACAAAGCCAAGCCAATTCTTACATCGATTAACGCTCTTTCTTTACCACATGGCTGGACACCGTTCGGCTCTATAATGTATTGCATTGCACCCCTCCTTTTTTTACTTATTAAAATAATATCAAGGTAGTATGAACATTTATATTCGAATATAAGTATAAGTACTAGTCGAAAAAATCGACCAATCTCGCTCCCACACACAGGATTAAAACTTGGACAACATTAACTATAAGCATCTTCATTATTTTTGGGTAGTGGCAACAGAGGGCAGCATAGCGAGAGCAGCTGATAAACTATTTATAACACCACAAACCATTAGCGGACAGCTTGGTATGCTCGAAGAAAGGATCGGCCAACCTCTATTTGACCGTGTTGGGAGACGTTTACGACTTACTGAAACTGGCAGACTAGTGTTGCGCTATGCAGACGACATTTTTGAGCTAGGCAAAGAACTTAGCGACGTTTTGCGAGGTGCTCCCCTAGTGGGTAGTTCAGAATTCATCGTGAGTGCGGCGAGCGCACTGCCGAAAACGATTGTTTATAAGATCCTAGAGCCCGCGCTATCAGTTTCTGAAGATATAAGTCTGACATGCAAAGAAGGTCCGGTTGAGACAATATTGGGTGAGCTTGCTGTACATGAAGTCGATATGGTTCTAACTGATACCCCCTTAAGCAGTGCTTTTAGCATTAAGGCGTTTAATCACTATTTAGGGCAGTCTAACTTATCGTTTTTTGCGTCTCCCGATTTAGCATGTAAATTGAAAGATCAATTTCCACTTTGTTTGAATGATTGTCCGATGATTTTACCGACCAAACAGTATGCTATTCGCCAGTTATTCGATAAATGGTGCGCAGACAACAATATTTTTCCAAGTGTGAGGGGGCAATACGATGACAGCGCTCTAATGAAGTCGTTTGGAAAAGCCGGCCTTGGCGTGTTTTTTATGCCAAGCATTATCGAGCAGGAAGTCAAGCAAGCTTACGACTTGGAGGTAATTGGTAGAAGCCACACCTTAAAGCAAAAGTTTTATGCCATTTCCGCTGAGCGGAAGGTCACTCATCCCGCAGTATCTGCAATTTGTAATGTCGCTAGAGATATTATTTTCAAATAAACACATTGGAGTCGCTGTGATATTGCTAACTCATCGAAAGTAATCGCTACAGTGCTCTTACTTTAGTGTCTTTCTCATAATGCGTAGTTCGTCGCAGTCATCTCTAAGACGGTATCGGAGTTCTTTTATCTCTTTTTTGCTTAGTGCGGATAACCATTCGACATAAAAGCCTTCGGCTCGTTTGGTCCGAGTAAGATTTAAAACATTAGATATCGTGGCGCAAACAATAAATGTTAAAAACGTCAACGCAGCCCACTGGTATCCTAAATTACCAAAGATACTCGCTGCGGATACTATGATGCATGTTGAACTTGAAATGTATAATGCAAGATATTCATATACTGAGGGTCTGCATTTAAAATCATCTAATTTCATGAGAGTCATGAGCTTTTTCCTTTAGAAGCGCTTCTACAAGCATTGGCCGCTTGGCTCTGAGCACTTGTGTCGTGTTGCTCCAAAAATACTAAATAAGGTGCTGTTTACAAAAATACTACATTTAAGAATTTACGCCCATGACGAAAATTTTTGAATCCTACTTTCGTATCTGTCTTACTCAACTTTCGTCTGTCGGGCTTGTTGCTATAGTGACTCGTCAAATTGATGACAAACTCCGTCTTAACTTTCCCTAATCTAAGTGAATTTTAGTTAAAAACTCGATTTATCGGTTGGTATTAAAGGCTCAGGTGTTTATACTACTCGTCGCATTTAAAAGCGAAGAAAATATAGACAATTAAAGGATAGAGTGTGACTCCTATTACTAAAACATTTCAGTATGGTCAACATACTGTAACGCTTGAAACAGGCGTGATTGCAAGACAAGCAAATGCTGCCGTTATGGCAAGCATGGACGATACTACTGTACTAGTGACAGTAGTTGGGAAAAAAGAAGCGAAACCAGACCAAAGCTTTTTTCCATTAACCGTAAATTATCAAGAAAAGACTTATGCGGCTGGTAAAATTCCGGGTGGTTTTTTCAAACGTGAGGGTAGGCCCTCAGAAAGCGAAACATTGATTGCTCGACTAATCGATAGACCAATTCGTCCGTTGTTCCCAGAGGGATTCAAGAACGAAGTACAAGTGGTTATCACTGTTATGTCGGCTAATCCTGAAATTCCTACTGACATCATCTCATTGATCGGTACATCTGCCGCATTAGCTATTTCTGGGATCCCATTCAATGGCCCTGTAGGCGCCGCGAGAGTCGGTTTTATCGACAACGAATACGTATTAAATACACGCACTACAGAAAACGAACAAAGCCAGCTTGACCTAGTTGTAGCAGGTACAGAGAGTGCAGTACTGATGGTTGAGTCCGAAGCTCAAGTACTATCTGAAGAAGTGATGTTAGGAGCGGTTGTCTACGGCCACGAGCAATCACAAGCAGTTGTGAATGCAGTAAGTGAGTTTGCAGCAGAGGTTGGTACAGAAACTTGGGAATGGTCAGCGCCTGAACAGAACCACGCCTTAAAAGATAAAGTCAAAGAAATCGCTGAAGCCGGCATAACTGAAGCGTATCAAATTTCAGATAAACTTGAACGTAAAGAAGCGGTTGAAGCGGTTACAGCTAATGCAGTTGCTAGCTTGACCGAAGAAGACGAAAGCGTTGATCCTAAAGAAGTTTCTGGCTTAGTACACGAATTAGAAAGCGACGTTGTTCGCTCTCGAATCTTGGCTGGCGAAAAACGTATCGATGGCAGAGACCCTGAAACCATTCGAGCCTTACATGTCGCGACTGGTTTATTGCCTCGTGCTCATGGCTCTGCATTGTTTACTCGTGGCGAAACCCAAGCAATGGTTGTTGCAACAATGGGCACCGAACGCGATGCGCAAATGATCGACGAACTTGGTGGCTTAACAAATAGTCGTTTTATGTTGCATTATAACTTCCCTCCTTATTGTGTGGGTGAAACCGGCATGATTGGTTCACCAAAACGTCGTGAAATAGGTCATGGACGTCTTGCGAAACGCGGTATTCAAGCCGTAATGCCGAGTGAAGAAGAATTCCCGTACGTAGTGCGTGTGGTTTCTGAAATTACAGAGTCAAATGGTTCATCTTCAATGGCGTCAGTATGTGGCACATCTTTAGCGCTAATGGATGCAGGCGTGCCAATCAAAGCTTCTGTAGCGGGTATTGCAATGGGTTTAGTCAAATCTGATGACAATTTTGTTGTATTATCAGACATCCTTGGTGATGAAGATCACTTAGGTGATATGGACTTTAAAGTCGCAGGTACGACTGCAGGTGTTACTGCACTTCAAATGGATATAAAAATTGAAGGCATTACCCAAGAAATCATGCAAAAAGCCTTGAAGCAAGCAAAAGAAGCACGTTTGCATATCCTCGGTGTAATGGATGAGGCCATGGGCGGTCACAGAGAAGAAATGTCAGAATATGCACCGCGTATTTATACGATGAAAATCAATTCTGACAAGATCCGTGATGTGATCGGTAAGGGCGGAGCGACTATCCGTTCGATTACAGAAGAATCGGATACTAATATCGAAATTGAAGACGATGGAACGATCAAAATATTTGCTAC
The DNA here is from genome assembly GCA_965658765.1 of Glaciecola sp. Classification (GTDB taxonomy): domain Bacteria; phylum Pseudomonadota; class Gammaproteobacteria; order Enterobacterales; family Alteromonadaceae; genus Glaciecola. The sequence goes on from CBFHTO010000021.1 coordinate 40,147, forward strand.
TGAAAAGACCAAAGCAGACGTAGCGATCGCTCGCATTGAGCAAGTAACGGCTGAGCTTGAAGTAGGCAAAACCTACCATGGCAAAGTTATGCGTATCGTTGATTTTGGTGCATTTGTTGAAGTACTTCCAGGTAAAGAAGGCCTAGTTCATATCTCGCAAATTGCGCATGAGCGAGTGAATAAGGTAACTGATTATCTTAAAGAGGGTCAGCAAGTTGATGTAAAAGTCATGGAAATTGACCGTCAAAACCGAGTACGTTTAAGCATGAAAGAATTGCTTGAGAAACCAAGTTCTGAATCAGCTGAATAGTTAGAACTCGTTTTCAAGAAAATATTAGAACCCCTTGTGTTAACTTATTGATAAAGTAAGTTAATTCAGGGGTTTTTTATATTCTCAAAACAGCTTAAAGACTGATTAATCAAAAATAATGACGAAATTCTAGCCGTGATTTGCTAAATTGCTAATAGAGCTATTCATGAGTACATAACTAAACCTAAACGGTGATTGATGAATAAAGTGTTATCCCTGAGTTTTTACGCGCGTGCATTACTTTGTGCTTTTTGCTTAACAGTATTAAGTGCTTGTCAGTCGAGCAGTTCAGTTCGTTCGCCATTTATGAATGGCTTGTTGCTTGCCGAACCTGAAGAAGTCAGTGCTCGATCTCAAATTGCGATTGCTCGATATACTCATGTGCTTTATCAAGCCAAACTGACGGACTCAGAACGGGCTGAATACCTTTTTCAACGAGGTATAGCATACGACTCTATTGGTTTAAGCAACTTAGCACGCGTCGATTATCTAGAGGCAATAAAACTTAACCCAACACTTGCTGAAGCCCATAATTCAGTTGGTGTGCACTACATTCAAGCGGGTTTGTATATGCAAGCATATGAGTCATTTGATGCTTCGCTTGAATTAAATCCAAATTATGAATACGCAGTGCTTAATCGTGGTATTGCTTTGTACTACGGTGGTCGCATCGAATTAGCATCTAAAGATACATCGAAGTTTTTAGCTAATGATAAGGATGACCCATATCGTGTGCTATGGCGTTATATTACCTACAGAAAAGTCAATCCAGAAGACGCAATAATCGAACTAAGGAGTCATCGTCAAACTTTAAGCTCAGATAAATGGGCGACGAGCTTGGTGGACTTGTTTCTTGAAAACGGCAGCGAATCTAAGGTGATAAGCTCTTTATTAAGTGACGTTAAGAGCCAAACGCAATTAAATCAACGATTGTGCGAAGCGTATTTTTACTTGGGTAAATACAATGCTGAAAAGGGTGCTTTCACAAAAGCAGAAAACTATTTTAAGCTTGCGCTAAGTACCAACATTTATGAATTTGTTGAACATAAGTACGCACGCATAGAACTCACTAATTTGCGTCAAGAGAGAAGACAATTGCAGTAAGATATGCGGAGCAAATTCTTTGTTTATTGTTCATTTCTTGCAGGCCTATTGATTACCCTTAATGGCAGCCAGAGTAGTTCCGTTCAGGCTTATTTCATTTATTTTCCAGAAAGTGCACCCTCGCTAAGTTACCTATGGCGGACTGTTCGACATAGTAATTCACATGAAGCTCGCGATCTATTCATTTCAAAAGCCTTGGCTAGTGAACAACGATTCTGGCTGATTAAAGCCTCTAAATTGAACTCATTAGAAGCGGTACTGCAATTGGTGTCTCACTCTACAGGGCAGAACGAAAAAGAGTATTGGCTGAAACGCTCAGTAGAGCTTGGGCACATACAAAGTCTTTTTGAATTGGCATTAATTGAAAATGAAGAAAGCAAAAAACTATACTATTTGAAAAAAGCTGCAGACAGTGGGGACTCAAATGCACTCATTGCGTATGCCCGTTATTTGTTTAAAGAACAACAATTTGATAAAGCCTCACCATACTTGGAAAAGGCCTCAACCTTCGACAAACAAAGCTTAGAGATGTATCTTGTTAGCTTGTTGAAGCAGGCTAATTATCGACAAATCCCAAAAGTAATAAATAATTCTAAGTTTAGTTCAACTACCCTTAATGCCTACTTGTACCTAGCAAAAAACGTAAGACCAAGAACGCTGTCTGACTTGGCATCTATTGACACGGCAATGCCCACTCATTGCTCACAGAATTTACAATTTGTGGCGTTATCAGCAAAAAGTGCAGCGCAGGCTCATGAGTTTAAAAAGAAATTTCAATCGGATATCCGGTTTAACGATATGCCTATTTGCATCAATGAGGTGCTGTGGTTAAAAGAAAGTTCGCTTAAGTGCTCTTTATTAAATGGACGCAAGCATTGTCGCCTAGACAGTTTGTCGAAGATGCGTTTTACGCCTAATTTTTCGCACCTTGTTTTTTTTGTTGACGCTAGTATCGCTTATGTTAATGCTGGAGTGATGTACCTAGATTTAAATGATACGTTTTCCGTATTTATTCATGAACTCGCACATTTTGCTGGCTTTGTTGACGAGTACCGCGTTTCTTTCGATCTGGCAGAAGCTTATTGTTTAGGTGCTGGTGCGCCTAATTTGTTATTTGATGACCTACCTAAGGAAACTCAATTGGCAAAAAAGCTTTGGGCCTCGAGCAGTCGAAATACTAGTTTGCCTATGATGCCAAGCAAAACATGCAGTGAATTTTCTCGCAAAAGTTACAAGCCGTCCTTAGATATAACCTTTATGGAACATCATGATACGGATCTTATACCCACTCTATATCTTGATATGTGGAAAGCCCTACTCAAACAACAGCATCAAGAATTAACCGTCGCAATAAATTTTGCGCTACAAGAGAGACAAGGCGACAACGCGACTATAAGAGCAGACAATGAAAAAAGGGACGTAACTTCTAAGGATAAATCCAATGTTGATTATTGGGAGTCTATGTTCAACTAATAAACCTAATGATCTATGATTTATGCAATTTCGTTTTATTGTTTCTACTATTTGTAAGGCCGTCGGGTAAATCAACAAAGCTGCTTTATCATCCCAATTTCATCAATCAAACTTAAAGATTTGTATTAGGTCCAAACTCAGACTGCCTATAATAATCTACATATAGAGAAGTGGCGCCACATATGGCCACAGGCATAACAATAAAGTTCACCACCGGGATAAAAGAGAATATATTCACCATAATGCCGAAACCGAAGGCTTTTGACTTTCGCTGTCGTAGAGCATCACGCGCATTTCTAAAAGACAGCTTATGATTATCAAAAGGATAATCAACGTATTGCACGGCCATCATCCATGCAGTAAATAAAAACCAGATCACTTGACCAATAACCGGCAGCAGAAAAAAGATTAATAAAAACCCTATGGCTCTCGGAATAAAATAGCCAAATTTTGAAAACTCTCGTCCAAGTGTACGGGGTGTATCTTTAATGACGTCTAACAAACCTTCGTCACCCATGCTTTCGTTAGTCAAATAGCGTTCGACTTTTTCGCTCAGTAGTCCATTAAACGGTGCGGCTATCCAATTCGCAAGGGTGCCAAAAATGAGCGCAAAGATCAGTAATACAATAATCACAGCAAGTGGCCATAATATGTACATTAGTCCTTCTTTTATCCATGACATCCAGTCAGGAATTATATTGATCACATAGTCGACCGATAACTGTATATAATCGAGCAAAAAATAAAATGCAGTGCTAAATAATAAAAGATTGATAAATAGTGGTACCAAAACAAAACGTTTGAGGCCTTTGGTTCGAATTAAATCAAAGCCTTCGAAGAAATAACTTGCTCCACCTCTTGCTGGCTCTTGCCCATGTGACATATATTTCCCTCGATCATTAAAGTGTTCAAATTTGTATAGCTTTTTGTTGCATAGCTTTTTTAAAGCTTATTCGCAGTTGTTTTGAATCTGTATCGACCAGGATTGTTTATATGCTTTGTGCTTGCCAAAACTGGCTGTTGTCATTGGGGAGATACAAATAAATGATTATTGCACTTGCGAAATTCGACATAATTATAACGTTGGTGCACTAGCAACTCTAGGGTTAAATCGTCACAAGATATTTCAGGTAACAGAGCCATTGATAACAGAGCCATTGATAACAGTGCCATTGATAACAGAGCCATTAAAAAGTAAGGCATGTTGTTTTGTATATTTTGTTAAGGCTTGTCAGCCTATGGCTTTGCGAAGATCACTTTTATTTCTGAAAAGATACGCAAGAAGCAAACCTGTTAAAAACCCAAACAAGTGCGACTCCCAAGATACGAAGCCCTGCGATGGAAAAACACCAAATACCATTGACCCATAAAATAATCCTATTATCACGGAGATAGCAAATAAGCGAAAGCTTCTTCCAAGAAAGCCTGCAAGTAATAAATAGCCAAAATACCCATAGACTAATCCGCTAGCACCGATATGAATGGCTGGTCTCGCCAGAAGCCATACAAGTAAGCCGCCCAATACCACTAATACCAGACTGACTATTACAAATCGCTTAGTACCGTATTGTAGAAGTAAGAAAGAAAATGCACATAGCGTGATGATATTTGACGAAAAATGATGAAAAGAACCGTGAATAAACGCCGATGTTAAGACATGTGGCAAAGTATTGAGCGTTCGAGGTACGATTCCATATTCTACCAAGGCTCTAGCACTGAACATGTTAATAAGCTCTATAGCTAGAATAACTCCGCCTATTATAGCGACCCATAAAAGCTGTTTTCGTAACATCCCTTTGCTATTAACGAACGTCATAATTGAAGCTGCCTTAGTAAAACATAAACGCACCTGAAAACTACGCTTATTGCAATCTTTTTGATTCTTTATTTACTGTGTCGCGGATTTTCTCATTTAGCAGTGAAATTTACTCTTCTTCGCATTCGCCGCAAGCCGCGTTAAGCAGCGATTCAACCGTGTCGTATAGTCAATATTTTAAATTAAGTATCCACTCGTACCTATTCACTATAACTTAGCATAAGATGTTGACTTTACGAACCTTAATTCAAATGACAGTATTCACAAGCTTAGATCTTAATTGTGAAATTGAAATCCTTAATCTATTGTATTAACACAAAAAACTGAGCGTATGCTTGTTCAGTTTGAAAAAGGCGTTTTACTGTATTGTGATAAACAAAGCCATCACCTAAACTTAAGGTAAATACATGTAAAATTCCGAATCCTTCAATAAATAATAAAAAGAATATTAGCTTTGTCCTATGCGCTTAAAAAAGATTCGATTAGTTGGTTTTAAGTCCTTTGTTGACGCAACCAATATTCCTTTTCCAGGGGATATGACGGCGATCGTCGGCCCTAACGGCTGCGGCAAATCGAATGTGATAGACGCGGTACGCTGGGTGTTGGGTGAATCTTCTGCTAAGAACTTACGCGGCGATGCAATGACCGACGTTATCTTCAACGGCTCAAGCGCTCGAAAAGCAGTCTCCCAATGTTCAGTTGAGTTGGTATTTGATAACTCATCTGGTCGCATCAAGGGAGAGTATGCGTCATTTAACGAAATTTCAGTAAAACGCCTAGTCACTAAAGATGCCGTGTCTAGTTACTTTTTAAATTCAGCAAAGTGCAGACGAAGAGATATAACCGACCTGTTTTTAGGCACAGGATTAGGCCCTCGCAGCTACGCGATTATCGAACAGGGCATGATCTCTAAACTGATTGAATCAAAACCTCAGGAGCTTCGGGTATTTATCGAAGAAGCGGCCGGAATTTCGAAGTACAAAGAGAGAAGACGAGAAACACAAAATAGAATTGGTCACACCAAAGAAAATTTAGAACGATTACAAGATGTGCGACAAGAATTAGGTGATCAAATTGCGAAGCTCAAACGTCAGGCTGCTGCAGCAACTAAATACAAAGAGCTAAAACAGCGTGAGCGAAAACTGAACGCTGAATTGAATACCCTTTTGTGGTACGCGCAAAGTAAGTTGCAGGCACAGATCCAGCAAGAAATTGCAGAGCGCCAACAGAGTATGGACAGTTTAGTTGCAAGTCAGCAGGGGGACGAAAGCGGACTTGTCGCATTGAAAAATGAGCAGTTGATCGTTAAGAAAGCCCTCGATGATAAGCAACAAAGCTTATTTAAACTCGGTACAGACATCACTAAGCTCGAGCAGGCGCATATCTTTTCGCAAAAAAGGCTTTCACAAATTCAACAAGAAACTGAACAAATAAAGATCAGTCAATCTGAGCTTACTGTTGATATTGATTCATCGATACAAGAACTTCAACAAATTGAGGCTTTGCTCGAAAGTGCCGAACCTAACAGTGCTATGTTAGAGGCGAAGTTATACGAGGTCGAGGATCGAAAAATAACGGTCGATGAGCAACTTATTGCTATGAATCGAGAACAAAAGAATCAGAATGACCAATTTCACGCCAAAAAACAAAACTTGCAACAGAAGCACAGTCAAATTCAACAAACAATACGTTTGCAAGAGCGAACCAACTCGCGGGTTGAACAATTAAAACGAGAAATTAGCGATTTGAGCAATGATGAATTGGATGATGAAATCGAATTATCCAAACGATGCTTAGACAAACAACAGAGCAAAGTAGAACAATGCAGTAAAGCTTATCAATCTGAAAAGCACTTAGTGCAGGATACAAAAACTAAGTTGAACGAACAACGAGAGGTCTTAGACGAGCACCGGCAGGCATGCTTAAAAAGAAAAGCGAAAATTGACGCTCTCAATTCACTGCAATCGCAAGGCGAACATAAAAGTTTACCTAAACATCTTGCTGACGCAGCAAAATCACCAGTATGGGAATATTTAAAAGTCGAAAAAGGCTATGAAAAGACCTTAGAAGCTGCCTTGTCTTTTGTGGGCAATGCAAGTGTGATTAAGGATATTAGCCTTGATGATCTTGTAGGACATTTAGAAACTCAAGGTTTTAATCTCATTTTCGAGCCTCAAATGAGCCATGATAAGCAGCCAGGCAAGCTTTCTGAAAAGATACAAGGTAAAAGTTTTCCTGGGTACTTTAATTCTATTTATGTAGTTGAGTCGGATGAGCAAGCAGCATTAAAATATTCAATACTCGAGTCACATGAGTTTATTATCACCATTAAAGGTAATATTTTTACAAAGGATAGTTTGGCACACGTTAATACTCAGGATAATAAAGTCGAGCGCCAGGCGGAGCTTGATTTACTGAGTCAAGAGCTGCAAGAGTTCGAAACCTTACGTCGCGAATATCAGGAAAAAGTAGATGCCTTGCAAAGCACGCTACAAGAGCGTGAAAATAGTCTCAGTAGCTTAGATGATGAGTTAAGAGAACAAACCACCCATGAGAATGAGCTTAAAAGTCGATTACAAAACTTACACTATCAGCAAGAACAAAATCATTCTCGCTCAGCACGATTAAAGCTTGAAATAGAAGAGCAGCAAGAAAGACTTGAGCAGGAAGAAATGAGCTTGCACTTGTTAAATGAAGAAGTTGAAGATTTGAGCATTGAAGTCGCGCAATTAGAAGAGGCTCAGTTTGCGAGAGAGTCTGAAAATCAAGCCCTGCAGGCGCAGCAACAAGAGTTACAAATCCAATATAATCAGGTACAAAATGAACTACATCAACATGCTATGCAAAATCAACAGTTGCAAAGTAAACAGAGCATATTAAGTGAAAAACTGACGTCTAAAAATAAACAATATGAATTAGCTCAACAAAAGCTCAATAGTTTGCTTGACGAAGTTGAGGATTTAAAACTCCCTGAAAACCAGGTCGAAGATAAGCTGCAGGCTATGTTGAGTCAGCAAGGTCAGTTGCGAGAAGAACAAAAAGAACTACAAGAAAGTCTCGATAATATCCTGTCAGATATTACTGATTTAGAGAAAGGCCAGCATGGTTTACAAACAAAAATTGATCAAATTAAGACAGAAATTGAAGGGATGAGAATTCGTGCAGAAAGCGCAAATGTGCGTGCTCAATCTTTTATCGAGCAACTCGCGAAGCAGCAACAGAATATCAAAGAAGTAATGAACATGCTTGAGGAAGAGGAAGTTGACTTGGACTCTGCAAATGCTGATGAATGGCAAAAAGAGTTAGACTCGCTCAGTGCGTCACTATCTCGGCTTGGTGCTGTGAATCTCGCGGCAGTGGATGAGTATGAAGAGCAATCTGCACGCAAACAGCATCTTGATGACCAACATCTGGATCTTACCCAAGCATTAGACACTCTCGAAAATGCGATGCGTCGGATAGACAAAGAGACTCGCGCGCGCTTTAAAAATACTTATGACCAAGTGAATACTGATTTAAAAGCTTTATTTCCAAAAGTTTTTGGTGGGGGAAGTGCCCATTTAGCATTAACAGGAGAAGACTTTTTAGAGACTGGCGTAACGATTATGGCAAGACCTCCGGGTAAGAAAAATAGTACGATTCACTTATTATCTGGTGGAGAAAAAGCGCTAACCGCTTTATCATTAGTTTTTGCAATTTTTAGGTTGAACCCAGCGCCATTTTGTTTGTTAGACGAAGTCGATGCGCCATTAGACGACGCAAACGTTGGACGTTTTTGCCGTTTAGTAAGTGAGATGTCTAAGACGGTACAATTCATTTATATTTCGCACAATAAAGTCGCGATGGAAATGGCTACACATTTAACTGGGGTAACTATGGCTGAACCTGGTGTGTCTAGAATGGTCGCAGTAGACATGGAAGAAGCTTTGGCAATTGCCGAATAATTAAAATAAAAGGTCAAACATGCAGCAAGAATTACAGTTTACGTTATTCATCATCGGGATTGCCGTCATAGGTGGGGTTCTGTTGCACGGTATGTGGACGATTCGCAAAAATGCCAAACAATCGAAAAAAGGCAATATGTCAGTCAGAGATTATGAACCGACTATCTCCATGAAAAATGATGATTCAAGTCCCTATATTGATTCTGGCGAGTACGATGAAGAAACGGATACATTTTATGATGATGTAGGTGTAGGGAAAGCGAGAGTGGTCGTCAGTGAAACGAGCCCTAAATCTTCCAAACAATCAAATGCCAAACAATCATATGAAAGAACAGCACCGTCGACTGATGATGGTAAGTTTAACTCGACCAATGAAGAAGGCCAAAACGGGCTTATCGATCAAGCTGTATCTGCCACTGAAACTGATAATAATGCTGATATTTTAGGCGATGATGATCGCAGAACATCAAAGGTTAATGTGTTTTTCGACGAGGATGAAGAGCTAGATTCTCCACTTGGGAAAGTGCAACAAGCTACTGATGCCGGAATTGAAACGTCCATTCAAAATCAAGATGAGCACAAGCAATATAAAGATGATGTAAAGAGCGACATCACAACAAACTTAGGTGACGAAATCGATAGTAATGTGTTGATGTTCAATGCAGAGCGTCATCAAGAAGCGATGAGAGAAAAACGAGAAAGTGACCCGCTTTCTTATGAAGAGAATCATACTTTTGTGCCCAGTGATAATGGTGACGATAAGCCAGTTTACTCAAATGTTGTCACGCAGCCAAAACCGGAATTTAAGAAAGCTAAGTACGGTAAAGATTATTCAAAAGAAAGTGAGGGTATTGAACAATTTGGTAAACCTCCTGAGTTTTTATTAAACAAAAAAACTGAGTCTAGCTCCGATGATCAAGATAGTGTAGACGGTGCTGGAGCCAAAGTTTCAGGGCCTGACACTGGGCAACCAACGATGAATGAGGGCTCCACTGGCAGTCAAAATTCCTTTAAACCTTCTGAAGATAGAAGTGGTTCAGTTGAGACGACGAAAAAAGAAGTCGCAGAGCCTGAGTTTACACTTAATATCCAAGAAAATGCGCCTGAGAAGAAAACTCAGAATAAAGCTGAGGATGTGCCAAAACCACAAAAACCAGTAGTAGAAAAAGAACTGAGTTTTGCGGAGCGAACAAAGCGTGTATTCAGTCGTCGAGGACGAAAAACGGTAGCTGAAAAAATACGCAAAGAACCTGTGATGGAAAATACCAACGCGGACGATCAGATGCGCATTGATTTTGATGATAGCGCCTCGCAAAGCGCTTTTGGCACGTCAACGACTACCACTGACTCAAATGCTACTAAAGCGACGAATGAGGCAAGCCAAAACGCACAATCAGAGCCTGCTGCATCCGATGTGTTAGTACTAAACATTAGAGCTAGAAATGACAAACCCATTGAAGGGGCGGCACTATTACCGATGTTGCTCACGCTAGGATTTAAGTTCGGTGAACATGATATTTTTCATCGTCATGTCAATACAAATGGCAAAGGTCCAGTACTTTTTAGTTTGACAAACATGTTTAAGCCAGGCGTGTTCGATATTGATAATATGGAAAACTTCGATACTTATGGTATCGCATTATTCATGATGCTTCCGATAGAGGGGGATGCTCAACAAGTGTTTAATATGATGCATAATGCGGCTCGTAAATTGGCTGATGAATTTGATTGTCAAATTTTAGACGGTAATAAAAGCACGCTAAGCAAGCAAAGCCTGCAACAGTACGTCGAGAGAATTAGAGAGTTTGAGCGTAAAAGAATCAACCGATAAAGAGCTGATAGATGACTGCAAAAGAACAAAAACAAAAAGTCCTAGAACTCCGTACCACTCTAGAAAATTACAATCATCAATACTATGTTCTAGATGACCCTAGTGTCCCAGACATTGAATACGACCGCGTTATGAGGGAATTAATAGCGCTTGAAACAAGCTTTCCAGAGCTGAAAACGGCTGATTCACCTTCTCAAAAAGTGGGTGGCAAAGCTTTATCAAAGTTCGAACAAGTTGAGCACAAAATCCCTATGCTCTCGCTTGATAACGGTTTTGAAGACGCAGATCTAGCGGCGTTTGAAAAACGAATTCAAGATCGCTTAAATATTGCCCAAGAGATTAGCTTTGCTTGCGAACCAAAACTCGATGGACTCGCAGTATCTATCTTATATAAAGAAGGGGTGTTAAGCCTTGCAGCCACTCGTGGGGATGGTCAGATAGGCGAGAACATAACTGAAAATGTCAAAACCATTGCGAACGTGCCACTTAGATTAATGGGTGAAGACTTACCTTCTACACTTGAAGTGAGAGGGGAAGTGTTTATGCCTAAATCGGGTTTTGAGCAGCTAAATGAACAGCAAAAAGCGCAAGGGGCAAAAACTTTTGCCAACCCGAGAAACGCCGCCGCGGGCAGTTTAAGACAACTAGATTCCAAAATCACAGCAAAGCGTCCTTTGCGGTTGTATGCATATTCAACCGGCTTGATTGAGGGAGGGAGCATTGAGAAATGTAAGACGCATAGCGAGAGACTGCAGACTTTGAGTACTTATGGATTGCCGCTTTGTAAAGAGATCGCTCAAGTAACGGGCGCAAAGCAGTGCCTAGAGTACTTCAATAAGATAGGCGACGCGCGTAATCAATTGTCTTACGACATTGATGGTGTTGTTTTTAAAGTCAATGATCTAGCCTTGCAAGAACGTCTCGGATTCGTTGCTAAAGCGCCGCGCTGGGCGATGGCGCAGAAATTTCCTGCTCAAGAAGAAATGACCTTGTTAAATGACGTAGAATTTCAGGTAGGCCGCACTGGTGCCATTACTCCTGTTGCTCGTTTAGCGCCTGTATTTGTTGGCGGCGTCACTGTATCTAATGCAACTTTGCATAATCAAGATGAAATTCATCGCTTGGGAGTAAAAATTGGCGATACAGTGGTGATAAGGCGAGCGGGCGATGTGATTCCTCAGGTCGTGTCCGTGGTATTAGAAAAGCGAACTGAGCAATGCAAAAACATTGAATTTCCAAAGCAATGTCCGGTTTGTAATTCTCATGTTGAGCGGATTGATAGCGAAGCGGTTATGCGTTGTACAGGGGGCTTAGTATGCGCAGCACAGCGCAAGCAAGCAATTAAACATTTTGCCTCTCGTAAAGCCTTTGATATTGATGGTTTAGGGGACAAAATCGTGGATCAGTTGGTTGATGAAGAGCTCATAAAAGATCCATCCGATATTTTTGCCCTAGGGTTATCAAGTTTATTGAACTTAGAGCGCTTCGCTGAGAAATCGGCAGTAAATTTGCTTAACGCTATTGATAAATCAAAGCAGACCAGTTTGCCAAAGTTTCTTTATTCTCTTGGCATACGAGAAGTTGGTGAGAGCACTGCTCGCAATTTAGCAATGCATTATCGTAGTCTTGAGGCCTTAATGTCTGCTGATCTTGATTCACTCATTGAGGTGCAAGATGTGGGAGCCGTAGTCGCTAATCATATCTTTGAATTTTTAAATGAGGAATCTAACCAGAAAATCATTTATAAGCTTCAGGATGCTGGTGTTCAATGGCCTGAAATTGAAGCCCCCGAAGCGTCTAATCAACCTCTAGCTGATAAAACTATTGTGCTGACTGGCACTTTAAGTCAAATGGGCAGAGCAGAAGCAAAGTCAAAATTGCAAGATTTAGGGGCGAGGGTTTCGTCTAGTATTTCTGCAAAAACTGACTTGTTAATTGCAGGCGAAAAAGCAGGCTCTAAATTGACAAAAGCTCAAGACTTGGGCATCGAAGTATGGGATGAACAAGGGTTTGTAGATTACCTTAAGCAGTTATAGGTAAAACCGGCAAACTACTGGTTTGACTTTCGTGCTCGCCACGCTTTTGCCACAGACCATCGCCAGACCCAGTCAAGACCGAAATATCCAATCAGCCCTGCTACCACAGAACAAATCGCGCACCCTAGTATAAACGCTGGACCGATAGTGTTAATTGATGCCATTAACCATGTCCAGCTCAATTCAAAATTAAACGCACCCATTTCGGTCCCAAGTACAGTACTCCCCACCAAGTACGCAGTGTAAAATATAGGTGGCATGGTAAGTGGATTTGTGACCCATACAGTTGCAATGGAAAGAGGAAGGTTAACTCTCAGTGGTATAGCTGCAGCAGCAGAAAACACCATTTGAAAGGGAACTGGCCAAAACGCGAAAAACAAACCAATACCAAAAGCACCTTTTGCTGATTTTCTATTCAAGTGCCACAAATTGGGGTCGTGCAGTAAATCACCAAAAATCTTAAGAGACTTATTGGATTTTACAGACGCATGGTCTGGCAATATTCGTCGAAAAAACTTCTTTGGCATAATGACGGCAGCTTCAAAAATGGAACTATGTTTACTTGCACAGAAAAAATAATAATTGGATTTTTAATCACGTTTTTGAGTAGCGCATTATGGACTAAATTACCTAGTATTTCACTGATTGCTTTTGCACAAATAGTATTAAGTGCTTTCTTACTGTTAATCTTTATAGGCACCCGCGGCTTTAATGGATTATCGGCATTATTCCTTGGATGCTTAGCTGGTTTTGTTTGGGCCTATTTGTCTATTTATTATTATCAACATCTTTCGTTGAACGATGAGTGGTTGCATCAACCTATATTGGTAACAGGCACTGTACAAGAGGTAAAACCACTAAAAGCTAAAAAATCCAATTTGTATTTGAAACAGCCACATAAAGGTTTAAATATTAAAAGCTTTCCCGATCCGCGAAAGACAACTTTAGCAATCAAATCTGCAAACGATCCTAATAATATGATTAATCAGAGTCTTGTACTGAGCGTTTTGAGCTTGGGTAAACGAGATTTGATGATATCTCGTCGAGTGAAATTAAATTGGCACGACGCCCCATTTAAAATCTTGCCAGGCCAAAGTGTAAAACTATTAGTTAGCATCAAACCGCCCTATAGTTTAGGTAATTTTGACTCATTTGATTATCAAAGATGGCTCTTAGGACAACACATTGTGGCGACAGGGACTGTCCTAAAAAGTGGAACAAACACGCTGTTAAATAGCAGTACAAATCTGCGTTCCAAGCAGATTGCTAGCTTAACAAGGGCATTTTCGCATATTCCTGAGCTTGCTAATGGCGTTAATTTGAGACAATCAAATTTAAAATGGATTTTAGCACTTGCCTATGGCGACAGAACACTTTTAAACGATACAGACTGGGAAGTTCTCCAATCGACTGGGACAAGTCATTTGTTTGCTATTTCAGGTATGCACATCACTATGGTGTTTGTCTGGATGATCGTGTTTATCAAGCTTGTATTGATTTTATTGCATTTTGGGTTCTCACTGCTAAACAACATCCATAGAGACATAGTACTTAGAGCACACCGAAGACTTACAAGGGCGCAGCGAGACAAAAATAAGCTCAGCTTTGCAACGCACAAGTATTCAAAAAATGATTTTCTAGCGCACACGTCTGCATTAGAACGTAAGGTGCAAATTAGCCAAGTAAATA
>CBFHTO010000022.1:0-54335 GCA_965658765.1 Glaciecola sp.
CATCGAGAAACAAAAATTTTAATCAAGACTTAAGCGTCATATGCGCGTTAAGATCAGGAGTATTTAATGAATTTTGACTCGCTCAAAACGTGGTATTCAGGACTTTCTGAGAGAGAGCAGAAATTGCTGCTTGTTGGCGCTTTACTTGGCATTGTAGGCGTATTTTATTTTACCGTCTATGCACCTTTGACGGCATCGCTTGTACAAACAAAACTAGCGCTTGAATCTGAACGAAGCGATTTAGTCTGGGTACAAGAACAAGCTGCAAGGGCGTCGATTCTTAGACAAAGTGCTGCGCAGACTGTTTTTTCAGGCTCTTTGACTCAATTAGTCAACCAGACTACGCGTAGTGCGGGTATACCTGTTTCAAGAATGCAGCCTCAGGGTGAGGAGCTGCAGGTGTGGATTGATGAGGTGGCTTTTAATGATTTGGTGATTTGGCTAAACACACTTGAAAAACGTGGCATTGTGATTGTCCAATCAGATCTTACTGAGGTAGACGAGCAAGGCTATGTGCAAGTAAGACGTCTTCAGCTAGGAAAAGCATAAATGAAAAATTGGTATTGGTGGTTACTTGGCTTAATTACCTATGTAGTCTTCTTAATTGCTTATATTCCAGCAACGATGCTTGCTTCTTACGTGCAGGAGCAAAGCAAAAACGAGATCAGTTTTGCGTCAGTCAGTGGCACTTTGTTTTCAGGATCAGCAGCGAGCATCGGAGCATCAGGTATTAATGTGAACAATGTAGATTGGCGTCTATCACCTTTATCGTTGATCACTGGAACGGCAAAACTCGATATCAAAGGCGGTAACATTAGGCAAAGTGAGCAGATATATGTAAACGGACTTGCGAGTGTATCGCTTTTTGATCCGATGAATTTTTCTGTGCGTGATTTGCAGTTGTTTGTACCAACAAAAACTGTCTTATCGCAGATAAAGTTGCCTGTGTATGTAACGGCTTCTGGGCGATTTAGACTTGATATTGATGAGCTTGTATATGAGCAAGGGTGTGTTGAATTAACGGGAAGTGGCCAATGGCTCAAGGCCTCAGTTGGTGTGCAGAATAAAGATATATCCTTAGGTGTGTTTGATGCTGATTTGACATGTCAAAGCCCTAACTTTGCGATTGCTCTTTCATCTGACCAAGTTTTGCAAATCGACGCTAACCTTAGTATCTCCCCAACGGGTGATTACAATGTGAATGGTCAGTTTCTACCTGCCTCAAATCTTCCTAAGCAAATTCAACAAGCAGCAGGCTTTTTTGGCCAGCCTAACGAACAAGGTTTTTACACCATAGAGTTGTAAACTTCATCCGCTATTTTTATGCTGGGCAAAAACAACTCTGAAATAGACAAAAGGGCGATGCACTATGAAAGCAACACTAAGGTTTATTACGTATTTTACGATTCTTCTTAGCGTTATTATCAGCTCGTCCTATGCGAAAGGCGATAAGCACATTTTTGCAGGCCCAAGCCCTTGGCCTGAAATCAGACAGGAACGTTTAAAAACGCTGTTACCCTATGCACTTAAAGAAGCAAATGTAGATGCTTGGCTGGTAGTATGCAGGGAAAATAATAACGATCCTATGGCAAAGCATATAGGCTGTGAAAATGCGGGGAAAACCGCCGTTTTTATATTCTATTTGTCACAAGCAAATCAAGCTTCTAACGAGCCTTCTAAAAATAATAAGCAAATCAATTACCGCCAAACTACCGTACATTTTAACAGTGTTGCGTTTTCACCCATCGGAGAAGCAAAAGCATTAAAAGATACGAACGTTGTTTCTAAGGTTATCGAAGTAGGTAGGATGCAAAGCGCTATTGTGCTTGCAGCCGACTTTGTTCGTTCTCAAAACTTTGAAAGAATCGCGATAAACATATCCGATAGTGACCCACAAGCAGACGGTTTGAGTTACACACAGTTTAAAGCATTGAGTTCTGCCTTAGGGGCAGCAGAATCGGATAAGCTAGTGAGCGCTGAACGCCTGATTTATGAGTTTTTGGCAGTTAAATTACCGCAAGAAGTCGACATTATGACAAAAGCGGCAAAGCTTACGGCTCAATGGCAAATAGAAGCCTACAAACAGATTATTCCAGGGACGACTACTGACGCAGATGTGGCTCGTTTTCTTAAACAAAAAATGCAAGAGTATGGGGTGGGAGATGCGTGGGCACCCAGTCAAAATCCCAATGTGGTTTCAGGTACTGATCGTGGTCACAGTCATGCAACCGACCGCGTAATACAAGAGGGAGATGTAATCCAAACAGACTTCGGTATTCGCGTATACGACACATGGGTGACTGACATTCAGAGGTTTGCTTACGTGTTACGCGAAGGTGAAATAGAAGCGCCTGAGGATATTGCTTATTATTGGGATAGTGCCAAAAAAGGGCGCGATGCGGCCTTCAATGCAATGCGCTCTGGTGCTACGGGGTATGATGTAGATTTAGCGCAACGCAAAGTCATGCAAGCACGCGAGTCCCTGCCGGTCATGTGGAGCACTGGCCACCCAGTCGGTTATGTTGCTCACGACTCTGGTCCGGCGTTGAACAGCAAGTCAAATAATCCTAGTAACCAATTGCCTTTAAAGCCAAATATGACCTTCGCCTTCGATGGTTTCTATAAATGGATAATGCCAAATGGTGACCCTAAAACAATCTCTGTAGAGGAGATGGTTGTTATTACCGATGCCGGTGCAAAATATTTAATACCGCCACAACTCGATTTGATATTAGTGGATTAGTCTCGAAATAAGGAGCACCTCGGCCTGTCAAAACCACTTTTTTATCATCGACCAAATAAAGTATTTAGTAAATTAAAGACAATAATTTACTAAAAAGACATTAAAAGAGTAACGGCTATAATGTAAACTAAAATCAATAGGATAAGTTACGTGTAACACGGTCTACTTAAAAAATGAGAATAAATATAATGAAAAAAATGTCGATTAAAGGCGTCGCTCTTCAAACCGTCATTGCTGGATTCTGCATACTGGGAGCCAGCCAGATTGTTTATGCCAAAAGCCATAGTGATGGCCACCACTCAAACAAACAGATTCATCAGTTAACGTATAAAGACATATTTAATCTAGAATATGTATCAAACCCAAAAGTTGTGCCAGATTCTGACTTAGTTGTGTATGAACGCCGCTCTATGGACATTAATAACGACACTCAGCGTCGAAACTTATGGACTTACTCTTTGGGCGACGAAACACATTTACCCTTGCTGTCTGATAGTAAAAACCATTACGGCGCGGTGTTTTCGGCAGATGGTTCAAAAATGGCCTATCTTTCAAGCAAAGATGGAAAGGTACAAATTTATCTTAGAGACATGAAAACGGGCAGAACCGCTCGCGTCACCGACGTGGCAATGAGTCCGTCGTCCCTGTCATTTTCCCCAGATGCAAAATATCTTGCGTTTTCAATGTTCACACCAAGTAAGAATAAGCCACTGTTTAATTTAGATTTTAAACCCAAAGGTGCCAAATGGGCAGACGCTCCGCAATATATTGATGATACTTTATTTCAACGAGATGGCGCGGGCATGAATCGGCCAGGTAACATGCATGTATACGTGGTACCTGCATTAGGTGGCACGCCTAGGCAAATTACCCAAGGTGAGCATGATTACAGCGGAAATGTTGCTTGGCTAAAAGATAACAAGCACATTGTTGTTTCTGCTAATACTCGAGAAAACAGTGACTTTGATATTTTTAATTCTGACCTTTTGAAAGTCAACATCGAGACCTTGGAACTTGAAAAACTGACACAGATGACAGGTCCTGAAGGCAGTCCGGTATTGAGCCCCAATGGGCGCTACTTAGCATTTACTGGGTTTGAGGACAACGGTAAATCTAATCAAATTACTCAACTTTACGTGCTAGATCTGGAGGATAGTGAGATTAGTGCATTAAGCCCTGATTTAGATCGCTCGGTCAGTTCACCTGTTTGGAGTGATAATAGTAAAGGCATATATGTAAGTTACGACGACCAAGGAAAGAAACACGTCGCTTACATTAGTCTGTCTGGCAAGCTTGATGTCAAAACTGAGATGTTGGGAGGTCAAAGTATTGGGCGGCCTTATACCTCTGGCGATTTTGATGTGAGCGATAAAGGTGAGTTGGTATTTACTTACTCTTATGGAGACCGTCCTGCTGATTTAGCGCATTTAAGCAAGCGTGGAAAGCTGAAGCGATTAACTGATTTGAATGGTGATGTGTTTGACCACAAAACCGTAAATAAACCTGAGCTAATGACTGTTAAAAGCAGCGTTGATGGTCGTGAGCTACAGGCATGGGTCGTCACTCCTCCTGGTTTTGACCCTGCTAAAAAGTATCCAATGATTTTAGAAATACACGGTGGTCCGCATACCGCCTACGGCCCTGAGTTTTCGATGGAAGTACAGTTATTCGCTTCTGCGGGCTATGTGGTTGTTTACGGAAACCCAAGAGGCTCAACGTCAATGGGAAGTGAATTTGCGAATCTAATCGATAAAAATTATCCCTCGCAAGACTACGATGATTTGATTGACATGGTAGATGGTGTCATTGCTAAGGGCTTTGTCGATGAGAACAACTTATTTGTAACGGGCGGCTCAGGTGGCGGCGTGTTAACGGCTTGGATTGTTGGCAAGACAGATCGCTTTAAAGCCGCAGTAGTGGCTAAGCCAGTAATAAATTGGATCAGTATGATTGGCACGTCCGACATTTACACTTTTATGACGCGTTATTGGTTTACAGATCTACCATGGAACGACGTTGATCAATATTGGTCTCGCTCGCCTTTAAGCTTGGTCGGCAATGTGACCACGCCCACTATGGTATTAACTGGGGAGTTGGATGTGCGCACACCGATGTCCGAAAGCGAGCAATACTATGGTGCATTAAGGTTGGAAGGCGTAGAAAGTTCGCTGGTTCGTATACAAGGTGCTTATCATGGGATTGCTGCTAAACCTTCTAACCTAGCACGCAAAGTCGGTTACATCGTTGCGTGGTTTGATAAGTATAAGGACCCAAAACCTTCTGACGAAGAGAAATAAAACATCATATATTTTTTTACTAATCGTATAGGTCTTTAAAAACGAAGGGGCTAAGGCTTAAAATAGTCGCTGAGGTATAAATACTTTGGCGGCTCTCTAGGCCCCTCGTTAGCTGCCCAATTGCACCGCCTTTTTGTTTGATGTTGATCGTATCAAAAGCGTTGTCCATCGCCGAACCCAATTCTTCACCGTTTAATAGTGCCTCATAGATCCTAAGCGGTAGAGGTAAACATGCGCTTTGACCAAATACCGTCCTATTTGCGTCCGATATACAAATGATGGCAAAGGTCTTTGGCCCATCTTCAAACACGTCTACCCCACCCTCATATGCAATGTAATAGTCCGCCTGGACTAATTCTTTCATGGCCATAACTCTATTTTCAGCGCCTTGCCGAGTTTCTTCAATGGACATAGGTTGATCCGCTACTCCAGATCCTACCGACACTGACTCAACCGTTACTATATCGGCTACGGATGATACAAGAGAAACAGAGTCGGCTTCTTGGACTCCTTCTTGAGTGTTAAAGACTTTGCTAAACGCATTTTTAGCGGCATTTATTTTTACCGGGTTAGCGGAGCCGACGGCAACTTTAATGGGCACTGAAATTGTCCTCAATTATACTATTTATTATCTTGCGATAATCGTTTGTAACAGGGTGCCCTTCAATTTTGTTTTGTTGGTCGCGATTTAGTTTTAGATCGGGATTCGTTATCCCAAGTGTATATGCGATACCAAAGGTTTTGGCTGCGTCTAAAATAGACTGGCTATCATCAACAAAAAGAGTATGTTCAGGTTCAAAATTTAAATGCGCCTGTAACTGTTTCCATAAGTTTTGTGATTCTTTCGAAACACCAAACTGATGCGTCGAAATCAAAGTGTCGATATGCTTATCTAATGCGGTTTTTTCGACCTTCAACGAGAGGCTATCCGGATGAGCATTTGTCACTAATACCACTTGTCGATTTGATGCTTTCAGAGCATCCAAAAATGGCACAGCGTCAGGTCTCAACTGAATTAAATGATCAATTTCTCTTTTTGCTTCCATGATGTCTAAGTCAAGTTTGTCAGCCCAATAGTCAAGACAGTACCATTCGAGCTGACCATGCACTGCAGCGCAATCTCTTTGCATTTCTTGCTCACACTCAATCAGAGGACGGCCAGTCTTTTTTGCTAATGTTTTAGGTAAATGTCTTAGCCAAAATTCATTGTCAAAATGAAGGTCGAGTAATGTGCCATCCATATCTAGCAAAACAGTCTCAATCTTGTGCCATGGTAAGAGTGCCAAAGGTGGGTCCTTATGTTATTGTTGGAGCATATTCTTCATAGTAGTGTATCGCGTGAACTTGGCATGAGTAAAATAAACGTTGAAAAAAAATTGCCTGAGATCCAAGCAAGAAAGATCGTCGCTAAAAGTCGTTTTTTTAAGGTTGAGCAGGTTGACTTAGAGTTTAGTAATGGTGCAAAGAGAGAGTTTGAGCGCATGGCTGGAACGGGCAGCGGCGCTGTGATGATTGTACCGCTTACTGAAGACGATCATATCTTGCTCATTCAAGAATATGGCGCCGGCACGCATTCATATCAGCTAGGTTTTCCAAAGGGACTTATAGACCAAGGAGAAATTCCTGAAGAGGCAGCAAACCGAGAGCTTCAGGAAGAAGTTGGTCATAAGGCAGAAAGATTTTCACCGCTAAAGAAACTTGCTATGGCGCCGACATTCTTTAATGCACATATGCACGTTTTAGTCGCCGAAGGTTTATCTGAATCTCGTCTAGAAGGTGATGAGCCAGAGCCGCTAGAAGTAATCAAATGGCCGCTAAATGATATTGAGTCATTATTAGCGAGAGAAGATTTTTGTGAAGCAAGAAGTGTAGCCGCCTTGTTTCTTTTACAGCGTTGGAGACAACAAAACAAATGATGTCGAAGTCAATATCGGAATTACTCGAAATAGCCAAAGATGCTGCCACCAAGGCAGGCGTAGAAGTTCTACAAATCTACGATAAGGGCGATTTTGAGTCTTTTGAAAAGGAAGATAATAGCCCGGTCACTAGCGCAGATTATCGGTCTAACGAAATCATAATGGAAATTTTGCAAGAGCAAACGCCTAATATTCCGATTATGTCTGAGGAGATAGAGCTTGCTTCTCTCAAAGACCGTTCTAATTGGACAAGATACTGGTTAATCGATCCCATTGACGGTACTCAAGAGTTCATCGCACGATCTGGTGATTTTGCCGTAAACATTGCGCTTATTGAAAACAATCAACCAGTGCTTGGTGTTATATATTGGCCTTGTGGAGAATCTCTATACTTCGCTAGCAAAGGGCAAGGGGCTTATAAACGATGTTCATCTGAAACAAAACCGATAAAAGTTCGTCCGTTCTCTGTTCCGAGTGAAGATGTCATAATGATCGCTATCAGCCGACGTCAGTCGCGCGAGAAAGTGTTTAATCGCTTGAGTGATAAGCGTATCTATCAAACATTGCCAACGGGAAGTTGTTCACTCAAAGCCTGTTTTATTGCAGAAGGTAAAGCCGACGTATTTATGCGTTTGGGCGTGACGGGTGAATGGGACACTGGTGCGTCTGAATGTATCATCAATGAAGCAGGCGGCTCGATTAAAGCAGCTAACTTTGATCCTATCAGTTATAACGAAAGAGAGATTGTGACCAACCCAGATTTTGTCGTTTTGGGTGATCAACGAGTAGATTGGGAAAGTATAATACAATATTACTAATCAATGCGTGGACGACACCGCGCTGTAATATTGGATATACGTTTATGCTCTCCCAATCTCAGTCTTTTTTCAAACCGGCCTTAGCCGCATTATGTTTAACAAGTCTTAGCTTTTGCTCTATCGCAAGTGATATGAGTCTGCTCAAATCCGAAAGTAGTGTCAATTTCATCTCGGTGAAAATTGAGCATATCGCTGAATCACACACCTTTGACAACTTCAGTGGTACTTTAGATAGCTCTGGTAACTTAAATATTGCGATCGACTTAGCATCGGTCAACACTATGATCCCAATCCGTAATGAACGCATGAAGGCGATGCTTTTCAAGGTAAGCGATTTTGCTCAAGCTACCTTTACGGCTCAAATTGACTCTCAATATATCGAGCTTGCAGTAGGCGAGCAAAAACAAGCATCCGTAAGTGGTGACTTAACAATATCCGGACAAACCGTTAAGACGAGCTTTGATTTGGTGATAACCGGACTAGCGAGCGGTAAGCTAAGCGCTGCGACTGCAAAACCAACCTTGATTCAAGCTTCTGATTTTGGCTTAGAATCTGGCATAGCGGCCTTGCAAGAAGTCGCGATGTTAAAATCTATATCTAAAACGGTGCCATTGAGCTTTAGTGTGGTGTTTGAGAAAAACTAATATTCAAGATCTCTTGTAGTAAGTGAGTGATTACTTACTGCTTTTTGATGGCAGTCGGCAATCTGCCATATAAGTTTGATAATTTCGTGCAGATTATATCCCAGAGTTTCAATTACTCGATTGGTTGCTGCCATACAACGACGGTCCTTCATTCACTCATTTTTGTCTCATTGATTTAACAAAACAATATAATATCTGCTCAAAGAATTTAAAATTGACACTTGACCCGTCTACTACTTTATAGTTTACATTCAATGTTGCATTTAAAAATGTATGGGGTTTTGTGTGTATCGTATTTCTGAGCTTGGAGCATTGGTTGGGCTATCGAGAACGACGCTACTTTACTATGAAAAGCTTAATTTGATTTCGGGCAAGAGGTTAGAAAACGGCTATCGAGTTTATAGTGAAAGAGATTTACAGCAAGTTCGATTAATTCAGCAGCTACAAAGTGGAGGTTTAACCTTAGCTGAATGCAAATTGTGCCTTAATAGCAAACTGGATAGGTCTATTCTTAAATTTCGTTTTAACGAGTTAGAAGAAGATATAAAACGAAAACAAAAGTCGTTAGCGTTGCTGTCTTCACTATTAGGAGAAAATAGCAGTAAGTCATGGCACCAAACGCTTGCTGAAATCGCACCGGATGCACATATAGACTGGTTAAAAGTTCAAGGGTATGACGAGAAGCAGGCCCTACGAATCAAATGGTTATCAAAAGACATGAACGAACACGACAAATACATGCAAGATTTCATGAGCGTATTTGAAGCTCTGGAATCTTGGGGGCCTAATAGTGAATCTGACACTACGAGAGCTTATGAATTACTCAGCATCAATCCTGAGAAAATTTTGGAGGTTGGTTGCGGCAAGGGTAATTCGACAATTGTCCTAGCTAAGTTATCGAACGCCGAAATTGTAGCAACTGACAATGAACAAAGTGCGCTTGATCAATTAGAAGACAAAATAACGCAAAACAATTTAAATGACCGAGTATCAACCCAATGCATGAGTATGACTGAATTAGATTTTGGTTCTCAGAACTTTGATCTTATCTGGGCAGAAGCCTCTGCTTATATAATGGGTATCGAAAATGCGCTTAGTAAATGGAAAGAACTACTCGTTGACGATGGCATTCTAGTTTTTAGCGATTTAGTTTGGTTGACGGATAACCCAAGCCAAGATGCTGTTGAACACTGGAAAAATGACTACCCGGACATACAAACTGTTGATACTCGTAAATCGCAAATAAAAAAGGCTGGCTACAAACTTCAACACACATTTACGGTATCCGAGCATGCTTGGAAGAGCTATTACGAACCACTTGAACAGCGTGTTAAGGAGCTTGCACCTAAGATGAGTGGCTCCCAAGCTGTGATTGATATCCAGAGCGAAGTAGATTTATATAAAACTCGCCTAGGCGAATTTGGATACCAATTTTTTATCGCTGAAAAGCCATAATGCATCGACTGTTAAGTGCTGATTTCAGGTAGCAAACAACCTTACGTCCAACGCCATTCAAATTAAAAGTTTGAATGGCGTTTTAGTTTATTGCGATCTAGATACAAAAAGTTATAGTCGTCCGTTTATCGCTCGATAAAGAACAGTATCAAAGCATCCAGCAGGGCTCACTCATTGGTAACAACACTACACTAGAGTTTCTAATACAAATCCATTTGATACCCATATAGAAATCTAGCGTACCATATCACCATGTTGATAAATTCATCAGCTCCATGATGAAGACAAAGAAGACGAGGATGATGAAGACGACGATAGCACAACATCACGTCGCTCGGCGGTGCTGTGAGTCAGGCCCCGTGGCAGCGGCTTATGAACTCAAGGTGAACGCGGGGGAGGTGCGACGAGATGAAGCGCAAGTCGCTCTGGCGGCAAAATTCGATGCTCTGCACGAATCTCTTGCCTCGCTCCCACCAGTGTCCGCACGCACCGACGATCCGACAGAGAGAAGTTGTACAAGCAGCAGTCCACTATTACTTTGGTTGGCGCGATCCCTAGCATCCGCCCAGTCCGTTCTTAAAAAGAAGTTTCATTTGTGGTCTTTTGGTCCACCACCGCGAGGCATGTACATTCATGGACCGGTCGGGGTCGGCAAGAGCTTTCTAATGGATCTCTTTTACGAGTCGGTTATTGGTCCTGATGGCGATGCTTGCTGTAATAATGGCAGCCACAAACACGCAAAGATTACCAAACGCCGCGTCCACTTTCATGAATTCATGCTAGACGTTCATCATCGAATCTTTGTTTACAAACAAAAGCATCCACAGGGTGATGCGATTCCCATCATTGCACAGCAATTGGCACAAGAAGCCCAACTTCTCTGTTTCGATGAATTTCAAGTGACAGAAATTGCCGATGCGATGATTTTGAAACGACTTTTTTCACTATTACTATT
Source organism: Glaciecola sp. (assembly GCA_965658765.1). Taxonomy (GTDB): domain Bacteria; phylum Pseudomonadota; class Gammaproteobacteria; order Enterobacterales; family Alteromonadaceae; genus Glaciecola. The sequence continues at coordinate 10,829 of CBFHTO010000022.1, forward strand.
GGATTGGAATGTTGTGGTGGTGGCCACCTCGAATCGATCCCCCGATGGCTTATATGAGGGAGGCATTAACCGATCCCTCTTTTTGCCATTCATAGACATGTTAAAACACAGGTTCGACATTATCTCCATGGAGGATTCCGCCAAGGATTATCGACTCGAAACTCGAGCTGATGGTCAATCCTATTTTTGGTCAAACAAGGATGTTCAAGGCGATAATAGTACTAATAACAACATGCAGACGCAGTTGGAAAAAATATTTGGTGGCACTGCATCCGGAGCTGAGGCCGAGAGCATTCCTATCCTCTTTGGTCGCACCGTACAAGTCGCCCGATATAATGATCGGTGCGCCTGGTTTGACTTTTCTGAGTTGTGCTACCAACCGCTCGGAGCGGCCGATTACATTTCCCTCTGCGGCCGATTTCCTGTCATCATCATGGAAGGCGTCCCCCAACTGGATGCAAATTACCTCAACGAAGCGCGACGATTCGTGACCTTCATTGACGCGTGTTATGAATCTCGTACCCGCTTGGTGCTAGCAGCACAAGTCCCGCTCGACGAATTGTTTGTCGATTTTGAAGCGCAAGTCGAAAGCAGTGACGGGGATGAAGAATTGTTTGTCAGTGAGAAGGGGGGAAACTCGAGTTCCTTTGCGACGACCATGATTCGCACCAAAGAGGGGGAATATTATGAGTGGTCGGCGACGGGTCGAATTGGCGTGTCACTGGCACAATTTTCTTCCGCCAATGACCTCGCCTTTTCCTTTCGAAGAGCCGCGTCTCGGTTGGTAGAAATGGGTGGAAAGGAATGGGGAGGGCAAAAGAGTTTAAACAGAGCAAATACGTATCGACTATAGAAACCAATTAAATGGATTTTGGCTTGAGCGAATAATTAGATAAGCCCAAATGCAGGTAATAATTAACAAGCCGATTAAAAGTAACCAATCACTTTGCAGTTCGTTGAGGTTATAAACATAATCTGGTCGACGGGCATACTCTGCTGCACTAATGCTCCATGCGATAAGATTATTAAGCATGTGAGCCAATATCGGTAAGAAAAGGCTGTTTGTTTTCATATAAAACAAGCACATTAATACACCAAACGCCGCAGTACCAATTGGGTCGGTATGTAACAAACCAAACAATACTGCCTGATATGATTGATGCAAGAATTTGCAAAAGAATTAATAATGGAATTAATATTCGGGCTTTAGGATAGGTGATGGGAGCATCGCTGTCTGTTGAAGGTGCTGGTATTGTATCGCGAGTGCCTTCGGCTCTATTTTCTTCCATGATTTTCCTTTAAACAATAGCCATTATCTTATATAGCATGTTGCGTTTTATCTAAATTTGTATTCTGAGCTGAGCGTGTGATAGTGAATATAATATTGGAAACAAATATACTCGATTTGTGCAAACGAGTGTAGTGTGAACGAAGACTTTCGAAAATCAATCCATCGATTGACCAACTGGCAAAAAGCATCCACAAGCTGACATAGTCTGAGTGTTTGCAACCTATAGCCAGACATCCATATCTTGACTGCCAAGGATTGCCATAACATCTACCCAATCCTGATTAATACGATAGTAAATAACATCAGCGCGATGAGGAAATCGTATATAGCCTTGCCTAAAGTGGTCGACTGATTGATAAGCTAGAGGGGTTGCAGCTATCTTTTCAAAGGCATCAAAGAAACTTTGGAAATATTCATCCGCTTGCTTTTCACCAAATTCTTTATATCCATAGACATATATTCGCCGTAGGTCTTCTTTCGCCTCAGCAGTTAGACGATGCTTAGTCACTATCATTGACGCTCTGTTTAAACTCCGCAAGCATTTCTTGAGGGGATTGATATACAAAATCGCTTTGCTCTGCTCGGTCAAACTTTTGATTAATATATTCGGCGCGTCTAGCTCGCCTGACTAAATCATTGATCAGTTCACTTTTGTTAGCGTAATCGCCAGCGCCATCTACTTGCCGTTTGAGCCACTCGTCATTCTTTTCAGTTAAAGTCACACTTTGTCTAGGCATATTTTATTGCTCCCATTCCAGTGGTGCAATATTACACCAAGCGATCCAGTCATGCCACTTGAACTTTTGTCCAGATTTGTTTAATCAAAAAACTATAAATAAGGATTCTAAGTGATACTTTTTGGGTGAGAATAGGTCGTAAAACATACAAACCGGGTCCTCGCTAAGCCTGCACTGAAGTAAAGCTTTGGGCGGTTATGCGACGTAGGGGTATGCGCTTATTTAGTCAGGTTTGAACTATCTAAAGTAACGGATGATCTTTGATTTCTTATCGAGCTATTGCCGTTTAGTTGTCTGTCATTGCCATATATAAAAACCTCATTCCTAGTAAAAAATGACCACTAAAAACCAAAAACAGATCCGTCCGGCTTCGGCCTCATGAGGACCTATCAAGAGCTCAAATAACATCAAACTATTACACTCGCGCAGCGAGGGAACTCAGGTTGAAGAATTTAGAAAGCTAATTAATAAAGTGCATTAAGTGTTGTTAACACTGACTGATAAAGCCTATTTCTTAGATTCAAGCGCAAGGCCAAGTGTTGCAAAGTATCTAGCAAAGTAGCCTGAAATTAAATCTCTTTGATCACCCTTCGGATACACACCAGCCTTAGCTTCCTTAGACTGCTTAGTACCTTGCACCAAAAACTCATTTTTAAGCTGATTGTCTTGAATATATGCTTCAAAAGCCCTAGCACAAATTTCTTGAGGCATAGAGTAATAATAAGTACCGACAGCTTTGTCTGCGGATGCGCTATTCATAAACAATTCACTTAGCTGGTCGGTGCTTCTTGAGTCTAGGAAAATGCACTGAAAGCATTCTTCCAAGCATCGATTTAGGGGGTGTGGAATAATATCTTTGTTCTCTAACCAAACAGCTGACGCGAACTCATTAATCTTTGCAGTTTTGACAAATTTGCTTGTTATAAAATGATCGAAAGAGTGGAACCACTCATGTGCGAGCGCGCCTGCACCCGCATTTTTCGCAAGCGCAAGCTGACGTTTTTGGCTGTTGTAGTGAGCGCATGAATGCTTGCGTCCTCCCGCACCAAACGCTATCGAAAGCGTGCCTTTGAGCGAAATGACTTGCTCGGGTACTTGTAAAATCTCCATCAAATCGCATAAAGCATCAAAAAACAGGTTAGCAGCAATTTGTTGTTCGTCTTTATTTACCCAAGCACCTACCGTGGCTGTTTTAAAGCCAAATATCTTAACTATGTCATTAAAACTTACGTCAGCGCCGTCACGATGGCTAGGTCCATTGCGATAGAACTGTTTGTATAGTCTTTGTTTTAAAACATATTTTTCCAATTTACTGCATTGCTTTTGCATCACCAGCCGCTTGTTCAACGGGCGGGAATGGAAGTGCTTTCATTTCTGGCACAGGCATTTCTTTCAGCTTCTTCTCGAGAAGCTGAATGGCATATTCTAATTGAGCGTCTTCACCTTTAAACGTTGCGTGAGGTAAATTGTCGATTTCGATATCTGGCGAAATTCCACGCCCTTCAGTGATCCAGTTACCTTGCATATCGAATACAGGGAATTCTGCGACTCTCGCAATACCGCCATCAGCAAGCCTGTTTTGACCTGACAACCAAACGCCAGCGCCTGCAGTGGTTTTCCCTACAATGGTCGCTAGCCCCATAGACTTCATACCGGCAGTAAATGTTTCTCCATCTGAATAAGTGAATTCATCTGCCAGAACAACAATGTGCCCTCTAAAAGCATTTTGCATATTGCTGTAAGTACCCCACGTAGGCGAGGCCCAGAAACTCCATGCTTTGCGCATTAGTTTTTCAATGATGATGCTATCGATGTTACCGCCTCGGTTGCGTCTTACATCTATGATCAAGCCCTGTTTTGATATCTGTGCGTAAAACTCTCTGGCAAAGGCAGAGATATCTTGGCCGCCCATGGCATATAGATGAAAATAGCCTAAGTCCTTGTTTGCCTTATTGACTTTGGCAAGGTTCTTTTGCGTCCAATGTCTGTGACGCATTCGATTAATACTCCATGAAGAGCGGGGTTCTACGATAGTATTTATTGTTGTTTTACCGCGTTTTAAACCAAGCAGGACTTGCTGACCACCTGTATTAAATAAAGCTTGTTTGAGCTCTGCAATGTTGCTCACTACTTTATTGTTTACACTGGTAATGATGTCACCTTCTTGTGCATTCACACTAGGGTGAGAAAGAGGTGGCGCATGCGCTAATATCTCTCGGTCAAAATCAAATATGGTGTCAATCACGACGCCCTTCTTAGTATCTTTGTAGCTAGCGCCTAAAATTGCTGGACTTGGTGCATTTTCATCATCGCTAAGATCACCACCACGCACTTGAGAATGCAGTGCATTAAGCTCTCCCATCATTTGCTCAAAGACATCATTTAGTTCAGAGCGCTCGGATACACGTTCGAGTAAAGATGTATATTTCTGTTTGCTTGCGGACCAGTCAACACCGCGCATGTTCGCATCGAACAAAGAATCGCGGTGCATCAGCCAAGCGTCTTTAAATAGCGAGCGCCATTCATCTTTGGGGTTTATCGCCAGTGTCCAATTGTCGCTGTTAACTTGATGCTCACTATCTTTACTGGGGTACGTTAATGACGCAGGAACCATATATAACTTGGTGCTATCGCCACGTCCCTTGCCGACCAAGAGATGCTTTTTGTCAATATCCATCTCGATGAAACTGACGCCTGATGTCATTTCAGTGCGCTCTGCATCATATTCAAAGGCTTGGTTATACAAAGTACTTCCCGCTTGCATATACAAGCCGTTTTCGTTCACTAAAAGATCATTGTAGTTATCACTTGGTAGGTCTATTTGCCATAAGCGAGAGGCTATGCCTGCGAACTCGACTTCCTTTTCTTGCTCATCAGCCTCGTCGTCAGTATTTCCCGACTCGTCCTCATTTTTTACCGCAGTTTCATCAAGCTCTGTTGGCGGTGCAAAAGGATATGTAGCGTCTTGTTGTAGCGCGATGGCAAAAACTTGAGTTCGCTTGTCAAACGCGACGCCCATATTTCTGTCTCCCCAAGGGCTAGAGGGAGCCGGCGAAAAGTTGCGGTCTGACAAGAAGTAAAGCCATGATAAATCGTCAGAAAAACTGGGAGAGTACGATGCGTATTTAGCTGTGCTCAGCACAGTGCCTTTGTTTTCCTGTAAGTCGTGCAGATATATCTGAGAACGTTGAGGCGACTCAGCATTAAATACGATCGCGACATATCGTCCATTGTTCGAGAATCGAATGTCAAAAACAGTGTGTATTTCAGCAGTATTGAGCTTGGATACTTTTTTGCTGTTTAAATTTAAAGAGAACAGTCCACCCGATTTTTCAGTGTAGAACAGTGTTTTACCGTCGGGTGCAGACCATAAATTGGTTTTTAAAATACGCCCACTTTCGGTTAACTGTTTTGACTCAGAGCTTCCGTTGGCAGCGTATTGCCATATTTCATAATCCCCGCTTGCGTCGCTAATAGCGTAAACGTATTTTCCGTCTTTACTGATGATTCCGTTTCGTGCCCTTGCGTCTGCTTGAGTTGCAATTTCAATTAAGCGTTTGCCTTTTGAGTTCGCGAGCGCCATTTTACCTCTGGCAGTAATCAGTACGTCACTACCGTTTGACGATGGAGATGCGTCTTGGAAGTACTCAAGCGGTTGATTGATATATTGTGTGCGTAAATCGACAAAGTCTGAACGCAGAACAACTTCAATGTCTTGGACTGTTTTATTCGACACATTAAATCGCTTTAAGTCGGCACCATGCTGAAAAACAATAGTGTCGCCATCTAAGCTCGCTTGGCGTACAGCCCATTGCTCAAATTTGGTATGCTGTTGAATATCGCTACCGTCTGTTTGCATAGACCAGATGTTATCTATGTCGTTCTCGTTACTAATGAAATACACACGCCCGCTCTTTTCATGCAGCATTGGCGTATGCACTGATCCGCTATGCTCACCAGTCAGCTTCACGGCTTCTTTATTTTTGTTGCGACTTTTTAAATCAAAGCGCCAAAGTTCTCCTGCTGCTCCACCTTTGTAGTGAGCAGCATTATCGGTAGACACTTGCAAACCGTGTTGTACAAAAAACACCTGCTTTTGTGCCTCATCTAAGACGCCTTCAAAGGCGTCAGAAAGTGGCAATGTTTCCAGCTCCATCGTATTGACGTTCACTTTTTTGAGCTCCCAACTGCTATGCATGCCGGTATCAGAATTTGCGCTGATTAAGACATGAGCGTCGTCTACCCAACCGTGTAGGTTCGTCCTTCCATATTCAAAACTGACTTGTTTAGCAATCCCACCATCACTATCAATTACATGAACTGCTGGCAGATTATTGTAGCTGGCAACAAAAGCAATCTGAGAGCCATCGGGCGAAAACTTTGCACTTCGCTCTAGGTTTGGATGGCTCGTAAGGCGTTTCGCTAATTCGCTTTCGCCATTCATGTTTATGTTGGCTAGCCATAAATCTCCTTGCGAGGTAAATACGACGTTATTCCCATGTAGGTCGGGATCTCGCTTGTATGCAGATGAAGCGGTTTGTGAGAGAGCATGGGTCGAAATCGTTAAGCTAAACAATGCACCAATCAAAACATTTAGCTTCCATGACTTAGCGCACGAGGGGACTTTTGCTTCAGACATAATGGATCCTTTATTGTTATTTTTATCGCAGAGTAAACGTAAAGTATATAATCCTTAATATGCAACATAGAGGTAATTTGTACAATAGAGAGGGGTGTTTCTGTGTAATGCTAGGATTGAATTTCGCGTAAAACGGCTTTTGCGATGACACTTTCTTCATTTGTTGGCACCACACAAATAGCCGTGCGCCCTTTATGAATATACTGTGCATTTTGTGAATTCTTATTTGGGTCAATAGCGAGACCTAAAAAGCCTAAGGGCTCAATCACTCGAGCGCGAATTTGTGCCGCATGTTCGCCAATTCCGCCTGTAAACACAAGTGCGTCTAGTCCTCCGAGAATGGCGCAGAGTGCGCCAACTTCTCGAGTGACTCGGTGAACGAAATAATCGAGTGCTTTTTTTGCTTCGATGGCATCTGAGTCCAATAAGCTACGAACATCGTTGCTCATACCCGACAGTCCTTTTAGACCGCTTTCTTTATATAAAATGTGTTGAATTTTTTCCTTACTGTATCCTTTGTCTAGCCAATACAGCAGAACCCCTGCGTCAATTGAGCCGCTCCGGGTTCCCATCGGCAGTCCGTCAAGCGCCGAAAACCCCATGCTTGACGCTATGCTTTTCTTGTTTTGCAAGGCGCACATCGATGCACCGTTACCTAAATGCGCGATGATCACATTTTGATTATGCCTCTCGGGCAATAGTGTAGATAATTGACTAGACACATAATCATAAGATAAACCATGAAAGCCATAACGACGAATACCCTCATCGTAATATTTTTGAGGGATTGCAAACGTGTCGTTGACCCACGGGTGTCCATGGTGAAATGCAGTGTCAAAGCAGGCGACTTGCGTGGCGTTTGGATAGGCGGCTATTGAGGACTGTACCATGCTCAAATTATGAGGCTGGTGCAAGGGTGCTAAATTATTCAAAGACTCAAGATATTCGATACTTTCAGGAGTTAAGATTATTGGTCCTGAATACCTGTTTCCACCATGCACAACTCGATGACCGATACCACCGATAGGCGGGATATTAGAGCTTTGTTCTACCAAACTGAGGATTGATTGAATCGCGCCTTCGTGATTCGAGGGATGAACATTACGCACTTCATTGTGATCATGAATGAGTAAATGTGCCTCTTCGCCTAAGTTTTCGACTTGACCACTAAGCAATGGCTTGTCGATATTAGCCTGTTCGTAGATGGCAAATTTGACTGAGGAGCTGCCTGCGTTTAAAACCAAAATCGAATTCATCTTTTAAATCCTTTAGTTTGCAGAGTGTTTGCGCATCTGGGGCTTAGTTAGCATAATAATTCGCGTATAAAGATGCTAGTGCACATGAAGCTAAGCGTGAATAGTCGCTGTCAGAACGGCTAGTTAAAATGATCGGACAGCTAGCGCCTAATACAATCCCTCCAGCGTCAGTATGGGCTAAGTAACTCAATTCTTTGGCCAGCATATTGGAGGCTTCGAGATTTGGTCCTAGTAAAATATTGGCTCGCCCAGCAACCAAAGAATGTATGCCTTTCGTTTTTGCTGCGTGAATATCGATAGCATTATCCATCGCTAATGGGCCATCAACTAATGCCCCTTTGATTTGTCCTCGGTCCGCCATTTTTGATAGCGCTGCCGCGTCTAGTGTTGATGGTATCGCGGGGTTGACGGTTTCCACAGCTGATAATACGCCTACACGAGGCTCTGCTATACCGATGGCAAGAGCAAGATCTATCGCATTTTGTACGATATCAACCTTCGTTTTTAAATCAGGAGCAATATTTATCGCAGCGTCAGTAATGAGAAGGGGATCTTCTAGACCAGTTACATCCATCACAAAAACATGACTTAGTCGCCTACCCGTCTTGAGTCCACTGTCGCGTTTTACGACTTCTTTTAGCAGAACGTCGGTGTGCAAATGGCCTTTCATAATCGCCTTTACTACTTGCGTTCTGATCAAATCGACGGCACAGGCCGCGGCACTTTGAGCGTTGGGTTGATGAATAATTTCTAAATTCGCCAAGCTTAAATCAGAGATCTCAGCCGTTTCTCTGATCTTTGATTCGTCTCCGATTAAGATAGGCTCTATCAGGCCATGTTCTCGAGCTAAAAGTGCGCCTTTTAGAGCGTCTACTTCTTCAGGGCAAACCAGCGCTGTTTTAAAGGTGCCTAATGTTTCTGCCTGATGGATTAACTTTCCGAAGTGGGAATGCTTTGATAAATTAATCTTGGGAATGCTTTCACTGTCGAGTTTGATTTTCTTCAGAGGAGCTTGCAACTTTACCCTGCCTGAAACAATCACGTCTGATTGAGGGTCGGTGATCCATGTTTTTAACAAAATCTGATTATCTGGAAGTTTTTCTATTACTTCTACGGTGGCCGTTAACATCACACCAGCTTCGACTGTTTTTTCAAACACTAGGTGTTGCTCTTTAAATAAGCTCCCTGGACCTGGAAGCTGATTCCCAAGTACTGCTGAGATCATTGAGGCTAACCACATTCCTGGCATTATTGCCTCTGCTTGACCGTCTCCTGAGCCGTCCTGATCTGGTATATGCATCGGATTGTAGTTACCAGAGGCTTGCGCAAAGATAAATAGGTCATCTTCTGTGCATAATCTACTAGTACTAGCTTTCATACCAATTTGAATACTGTCATAAGGCTTATTCATACTGCATTCCTCAGCCATGGTTGAATAATGTCTTCAATAGCATGCCATTCAGGTTTCATCGTAATTCTTTCGGAAGGCTCGGCACCGATGACATATTCAAGCAGGCTTCGAGCTTTATGCATGTCATTAGAATGTTTTAGAAGATTCGGCAATGTTTCTATTGCTTGAGAGATATCTGTATCAACGATTATTTTTTGTTTTCTCAACAGGTGAGTACGTTGTTTCGCATCTAGGTTTTTTAGCGGGGCTTGGTTTAGTAGTACTTGTGAACACCTTGCTAGCGTATCTAGGTTAAGGCGCCCTCGTGTTTTGTAGACCAGTAACAATAAACGCATAATTGCTTCATTCAAGCCGCCCACATTAACTTCATTAATTGCTTCTTTGACAATTAGCGCGAAGTTTTTATGAGCAGCTTCATCGTTTGTTGAAGTAGTATTCTCTTCTTGATCTTCCTGCTTGCCAGATTGCGCCCTAATAGCGAGTCTGGTGACTGGAGAGCCCCAAAAGTTAAAAAAAGCGAACTCACTCAGCGCTTCTTTACATTTTACTGTGCTGTCGATTGCAAACACGCCGTTATCAATCAGCATGCTCTCCATCAACTTAAACGGGTTATTGTTATGAGTGGGTTTACGTTTTTTTTCTACGTTTACACTGAGTTGTTTTGCCATATATCCAAGCGGCATATCACTTGAAAATGCCGTCCTTGCCAAGCGGGAAGGATGTAGCGTCGTTTTTTTCTCTAGATTAGTCATGCTTCCAAGCGTTTTGACACTTTCTTGCATGGTCTGTTGATACAACTTGGCTATTTGTTCAGAGCTATAGGCTACGTCTTCAAAGTATGCTTCTTCAGTTCTTTTGCCTGTAATAGCTTCTAGTTCATCGTAGTTACTTTCGGTGAAACTAACGTCAAAAAAAAGCTCTCCATTTTGTTCTTGCTTGTTCTCAATATGCATTTGATACAAACCAGGGGGAAAGGCTTCTATTGTTTCAAGCGTTGAAACTAATTCGTTATGCTCTTTTTTTGCGACACTTGAGGAAACAAATATTCCGAGGTGACCTATGTCTTCGTGTACTAAATAAATAATTCTTTGATCGGCCTCCTCGATGTCCTTTTGTTGAGGATAGGCATCAACGATCCAATTTAATGCTTGGCCGGGCGGAGTGATATTATCCCCATGCGATGCAAAAACAATGATAGGGGCGTTTATCGCTCTTAGGTCAATAGTTAAGCCTGGCTCTAATTCGGCTTTGTGATGGCTGAGCTTGTTCCCAATAAAGAGATTTTCAACAATCCATTGAATTTCTTTGTCGGTCATGAAGTAAAAAGTGCTCCACCACTTTTCAAAATCAATAAATTTGTCGCTTCCCTCATCTATGCAGGCGTAAAGGTCATAATACTTTTTAAACCATGTTCGAGCAGGGTTTTGGCCTTCAAAATTTAGCACTAAATTTGCACCATCAAATATGCCATTGTTGATGTCTGCTGAAAATAACGCTGGTGTAACGCCGCCGGCAAGCCCTCCTGAATATCTCATGGGGTCTTGCCCCAATTTGCCTGACCAATAGGCCATCGGTGCGCCGTTGAGAACAATTGGGCCGGTTAACTCGGGGTGTGTTGCAGCTAATATGGCGCTTGCCCATCCGCCTTGGCAATTGCCGATTACGATTGGTTTTGGACTTTGCGGATGCAGGGAAACAACGTGTTTTACAAACTCAGCTTCACAACTGGTTACATCTGCAATGGTTTGCTCAGGCAGCGGCTTTTGCGCGAAGGCGATAAAGTAAACAGCATGTCCGCCTTTTAGAGCAACTCCGACTTGACTATCGTGTTTAAAGCCACCTATACCAGGTCCATGCCCAGCGCGAGGATCGATGATGATGAAAGGACGTTTGTACTCATCAATTTCAGTGCCATCAGGCGGTGTGATTTTGAGCAGCATGTAGTTACTAGGGCGCGCTAAATCTTCGCCTTTCAATATTACTTGGTAGTCGTATATGAGAAAGGGCATTCCTCCATCCTGTTCATGTTTTTGCGTATCGTCAGCGGCCTTTCTTAGTGCATCGACTGTAAGAATGCTTCGTTGTTGAGAATCGACTAAATAATCGTATGCTTCTTGAGCTAAGTTACTTGTGCTTATGCGCCCTGAAGGGCTGAAGGACTCAGTCAGCGTTTTTAAATTCGTCTGCTGATGGAGAATAAATTCGGCATTAAAATTCATAGCATCTGCAAAACGGGTCTGCATGGCTTTTGATATAACGATGTTTTGTGTATTCCATTGCTTAATCACATCGATTAAAAAGTGTTTTTTGCTCATGTATGGTCACTTATTTGGTAATCGTACAGTTCATAATAATTTTAAAACGCCATCATTGGATGATTTGATAGCCACCGTCGATTGGGTGTACTGTGCCTGTAATGTGACAAGCTTCATCGCTTGCAAGAAAAGCCGCGTACGCACCCACGTCGTCTATTCCGCAAAGAGTATGGATGGGCGCTTTATCTGCTGCTTGATTAAGCATTTCATCAAAATGCGCTATTCCACTTGCGGCTCGGGTTTTTAGTGGTCCAGGAGATAAGGCATGTACCGATATTTTGCTTTTGCCAAGTTCTGCTGCAGCATATCTGGTTACCGACTCAAGCGCTGATTTTACTGGGCCCATGATGTTGTAGTCTTTGACGACTTTTTCTGAGCCGTAAAAGCTGACCGTCATACATGTCGCATTTTCGTTTAAGAGCGGCTCCGCACGCTGCATCAGTCTCAAGAAAGAATGTACCGAAATATCCATGGCAAGGCTAAAGCCTTCTGCAGAGCAATCAATGACTCTACCTTTCAAGTCTTCTTGCGGACAAAATGCAATCGAATGAAGCAGTATATCAAAATTGCCCCATTGCTCTTTTATGGTGGTGAACAAATCATCAAACTGCTGCACTTTTGAAACATCTAGCGGTTCGATGATGCTTGCATCAAGTTCTTCTGCGAGAGGCCTAACATACTTTTCGGCTTTTTCGTTTAGATATGTGATTGCCAGTTCAGCACCCTGGGCTTTAAATGCTTTGGCACAGCCATATGCAATCGAACTGTCGTTTGCAATGCCAATTACCAGGGCCTTTTTTCCTTCTAAGCTAAACAAGGTTAATCTCCACTTATAATAAAAAGTTTGAATTAAGCACACCGTAAATGTTCATGAGTAATTGATATTTACAATGATAATTTTTGCAGGTGGATTGATTTTCGGCTTAGAGAATCATACCAATTCGGGTGCGATGAAGACCCTTTCACCATGATTTTAAAAGTAGGTGTTAACTTGGAATGACACTTTAAACAACGCCAAGCGAGTATATTAGATTATCGACCTATCTGGGTTACGCTTTAGTTAAAAAGCGTGAAACTCTAGACAACAAAGCTTGGATTTATGTTCATTCGCACTCTCTACTCATCGATTTTAAGTTATTGAAATGGTTGAATTTATATTTGAATAAACATCCGCGCACTAAGCAATGGGCACTGAATAAGACAATGGTCTTAGTAAGGTAATTATTCTCGGAATATACAAAGCAAATGAAATAATTATTGAATATCAAATCGGATGTTTTGTAGCCGGAACTGCAATACAGTTTGCTGGTGACTTGCCACAGTCATTTTTTTCGCAAAACGACAACCATCAACTGCTTACTTAAGCCTTATTTGTATGTTATGAGTACAAATTGTGCTAGATATGTAGCTGACTGCAATATGCGTGGGCATCCCTTTTTTTAACTAAATATAATGTGGCCAAAATAATGATTAAAAAACTATATGTCGCAATACTTCTTTTTATGTCTAATGCGGTGTTTGCACAGACCTTTGAGCAGGGGCAGAGCATAGACACTATGCCTAGCGTGCTGAGTTTCAAAGAACGTGTTACTCCAATTAATGAAATGCTAATAGACCGTCTTGATAACCTTTTACCCACTCTAATGAGAGAGGCCGACCTTGATATGTGGTTGGTGATTAACCGTGAATACGGTGAGGACAGACTTTTTTATACTTTAGTCCCGCAGCCCACGTTCGCCGCACGAAGAACGACTCTCTTAGTATTTGCGAAAAAAGAAGACGGCAGTGTTGAGCGCTTTAGTGTAAGCCGCTATGCGATAGGAGACATCTATAAAACAGTTTGGGACGGCGGCACTAAAGAGCAGCAATGGGAACGCTTAGCTGAAGTGATCGCAGAGCGTGACCCTAAAAGAATCGGTATAAATGTTAGTAAAGACTGGGCCTTGGCCGATGGGCTTAGTGCAGGCCTGTATGAAGAGCTAAAAAGAGTTCTGCCGACGAAATATGAAACCCGACTTGTGAGCGCTCAAGACCTAGTGGTGCGTTGGATGGAAACAAGAACTCAAAAAGAACTAAACGTATATCCGCAGGTAGTCCGCGTCGCAAGAGCCGTTATAGCTGAAGCGTTTTCAAACAAAGTAATCACCCCAGGAGTCACCACGACCAGTGATATTGCTTGGTATATCCGAGAGCGCTTTGAAGAGCTGCAAGTACGGCCTTGGTTTCAACCTTACGTAAATATCCAACGAGAGGGAGATGACACCACTAAAGAAGATGTGTTTATGGGTAAAAGTGATAGGACAGTCATGCCGGGCGATGTTTTACACACCGACGTTGGCCTATGTTACTTAAATTTGTGTACCGATACTCAAGAAATGGGGTACGTGTTAAAAATGTCTGAAACCGACGCACCAGAGGGCTTAAAGAGCGCTTTAGCACTCGGTAACCGATGGCAAGACATACTAACTGGCGCCTTTAAGACAGGACTCAGCGGTAATCAAATTCTTGAAAATACAATCAAGCAAAGTAAGGCTGAAGGCATATTGAGCTCGACTTACACTCATCCTTTGGGATTTGTTGGTCATGCTAGCGGACCAACAATTGGCATGTGGGATAATCAAGGTCCTACGCCAGTACAAGGTGACTGGTTACTTTACCCAAATACTGGCTATGCGATTGAAGGTAATATTAGCACCCAGATCCCTGAATGGAATAATCAATGGATACAAATAAAACTAGAACAAAGCGCAGTATTTAACGGGGATAAGGTTATTTATTTAGCCGGTCGCCAAACAACTTGGCATTTGATTCGCTAAGATTTTTGTACGATAAAAAATTGGCACCCAAACTCGCCGATGTGAGTCTTATATAAATCTACTTCGTTATATAAAACGCATGTTAAATATTTTTGACATTGAAAACCAGATAGTGCTATCTTATATGTTAAATATTTTTAACACAGGAATGCGATATGTCTTTTCAAGAAAAATCTGCGTGGGTAATGCTCGTCGCCTTGATAGTGCCAAGTTTTTTATACTTTTACCTTGCATTGACGATGTTTAACTCATCAGCAACAATACCGTCTCCGACCTTGCCTTCTTTGATAGGGTTTACGATAGTTACAATAATAATTTCAATAGTAGGACACATTGTCGCAGCTATCGCCAATCCTAAAGATGCTAATGCAGGTGAAGACGAGCGTAGCAAGCTCATCTTCCAAAAAGCAGGGAACATATCATCTTACATATTTGCGGTAGGCGTTATGTTAGGTTTAGGGTTATACCTAATTTTTCCTATTGGTAGTATTCTGTTTTATATATGTTTCGCCAGTTTAGTGTTAAGTCATTTGGTAGAATATTCGCTACACATTTACTTCAACCGAACGGTGTTTTATTGATGCCCAAACGGTTCCCGATCATTAATAATGTTAAAGCGTTGCGAGAGTTAAGCGGTATTACTCAATCCGAATTAGGTGAAGCAGTCGGCGTGACTCGTCAAACTGTAGCTGCAATAGAACAATGCAGGTACTCTCCCTCTTTAGAAACAGCGTTTCGTATAGCTCGTTTATTTAAAGTAGATATTGGCGACGTGTTCCAATGGAAAGAAGATAGTTAGCTCTTTCTTAGACGATACAAAAGAGCGTGTTGAAGCCTAAGACTGAGTTTGATCTTATAAAGAAAAAGACATGCTACACCTAACTTTGGGTAGCATGCCTATACACTTCATTTAGTTTTACTTCTTGCCCATCAGGTGTTCGACAAAGTAATTCGTTTGCATGGTGTGAAGATGCAAGCTTGTACCTTCGCCTTCTACAATGCCATGACGTCGATTAGGATATGACATAAAGTCGAACTGGCGATTATGTTTTATCAATTCATTAATTAGACGCTCTGAGCCTTGATAATGTACGTTGTCGTCTCCTGTTCCATGTACCAATAGTAATTTACCCTGTAGATTTTTGGCATGGGTGACAGGCGCTGCTTCGACATAGTTTTCTTCAAAATCTTCGAGCAAGCCAGAATACCTTTCTTGATAAATTGAATCATAGAGTCTTTGGTCTGGCACAGGCGCTCGCGAAACACCTACATGATATTGCTCAGGATAACGGAACATAACATTCAAGGTTAATGAACCACCACCAGAATGCCCCCATACACCCACACGCTCGCAGTCAATATATGTCCATTTTTGACAAATTGCTTTCAGACCGTCAGATTGGTCTCGCGCCCCTAAAGGACCAACACTGCCATATACCGCACGCCTCCAGTCTCTGCCTTTCGGCGCTGGCGTACCTCGGTTATCCAAGGTCGAAACAATAAAGCCCTTCTGAGTCATCATTAGGTGCCACATCGACGTCCTTAACCACAT
The DNA here is from genome assembly GCA_965658765.1 of Glaciecola sp. Lineage (GTDB taxonomy): Bacteria > Pseudomonadota > Gammaproteobacteria > Enterobacterales > Alteromonadaceae > Glaciecola. Next base: position 26,846 of record CBFHTO010000022.1, read on the forward strand.
ATCTCGAACGATTTGTGCAGCAGGATCACCATATACATGGCTAATGATAGGATATTTTTTATTCTCATCCATATTCGGTGGACGCATAATATAGCCGTCCAAGGGGAAACCATCTTGGCTTTCTACGCGATAAAATTCAAAGTCGCCTTTGGCTAGTTTCGCGATTTTTTCGACCAGTTCTGCGTTGTCTTCAAGCACATGATGCGCCTTGTGGTCGGGTAGAGATACTAATGTATAAACAGGCGGTTTTAAAAAGCTTGAATGGGTATGAATAGCCCACTTTGCATCGCCTGAAACCTTATAGCTATTGGTACCAGACAAAGGTTCTGGAGTAATGCGTGTCATCCCGCCAGAACCATCAAGCATCGTTCGGTATAAATAGCGTTGGCTTGGATCATCGGGTGATGCAATAAAATAAAGCCAATTGTTATCTTCATCCTTTGCAACGAAGTTAGTTACATCAAACTCGCCCGGCGTTAAGTTAACCATTGTTTGACCATCACGCGAAGTCTTATAAATATGTGTCCAACCGCTACGCTCACTAAGCCAAAGAAATTCATCCGATTTGCTTAACCAAATTGGATCTTTAAGGTACTCAATATACGTGTCTTCTTTCTCAACAAAAATCTCCTCTATTTCGCCGGTAGTAGCGTCGGCATAAAAGATAGTGTTGGTGTCTTGCTTTCGATTCATTTGTTGGATCAGCACTTCGTTGCTGTCCTTAACCCAACTCATGCGAGGGATATACATATCCTTTGCGATCCCTGGCAAATCAACCCATATGGTTTCCGTGCTTTTAAGCGAGACGATGCCAATTTTGGCTGCTGAGTTTTCTTCGCCTACCTTAGGATATGGAATTGCTGTAACAGTAGGGTATAAAGTATCGGTGTTGTTGATGATGTAAAAGTCCTGTGCGGCGCTGGTATCAAATTGCCAGTACGCAATAGACTGACTGTCTGGACTCCACCTGAATCCATCTTGGATACCGAATTCTTCTTCGTAGGCCCAATCAAATAAACCATTGATGATGGTGTCTGAAGCGTCTTTGGTCAGGGCAGTTATTTCCCGCGTTTTTAAATCCTGTACGTAAATATTGTTAAGATAGACATAGGCAAACTTTGAATTATCTGGAGAAAACTTGCCAAACATCATTTGACTTGGTTCGAGATCGCTAGCGCCTAACTTCCAAAGTTCGTCATTCTCGATGTCTAAAACCCAATATTCACCGCGTGTTTTATCGCGCCACACGTATTCGGCATCGGTATAGACTAACAACATGCTTTCATCTTTAGACCATTGATAATCATCGACGACAAGCGCGTTTTCAGAGCCTTCAGGTGTTAGCTGCTCAAGGCTAATTAAAACTGTGCGTTCCAAAGTTGATGGGTCGTAGTGCACAATTTCTTCGTATATTTTAATGTCGTTCCCGTACTGGTCTTTTTCAAGCTCGGCGCCTTCAAAGCCCTCAGCGGTTTCTAATGCAGTAAACTTTGAGCCCTCACTGTCCCAGCGAATTGCACCAGGTCTTTTAGGGTTGTATTCATAGTCTTCATAAAGCAGTTCGTTCGTTAGTAGAACGCCATCGGGGGTATTCCCCATACTTTGTTTCTCCTTTGTGTCTAGTGACGATTCGTTATCTGATGAGCAAGAAGTGATGATAAATAGACTGACAAAAATAGCAGATAGGCAGCACAAGCGCTTAGTTGAAGGCATAGAAGCAATTCTCTTTTTTCGTTATTATTTTACTATCCTCGCCTAAGATGCTAGTAAAGTAAATGTGCTGTCTTATTTAATCTGTTTTTAGCGACCAAGCTGTTGGGCGCTTTTAATCAAAATAGCAATCAGCATTGCAAAGATTCTTTGGTATCATCAGTATTAATTTTAAGCGTATAACAGTATTGTATTCTTCTTAGGTGGTTTATAAATAAGAGACTCAAAAGCCTATGTTCGAGAAAAAATCCTTTGGTAATTTAAGCAATATCGAGCTCTACTCAATCTTAAAAGCGCGTTCGGATATTTTTGTTGTCGAACAAGAGTGTGTTTACCCTGATTTGGACGATAAGGATATTCATCCGCTAACTCTACATATGTTCCTACAAGAAGGGTGTACAACCGAAGCCTACGCTCGCCTATTGGCGCCAGGTTTGAGCTACGAAAGTGCAAGTATCGGACGGCTACTCGTTAGGCCCGAACTTCGAGGTAACGGGCTAGCAGAGTCCTTGATGAAGTGTGCGATCGAAGAATGTTTTGAGCATTTCAATGTGAACAAAATCGAAATTGGTGCGCAACTCTACCTAAAAGACTTTTACCTTGGTTTGGGTTTTAAAGAGAGCTCTAAGCCATACGATGAGGATGGGATCATGCATTTAGATATGTCTTATGAGCGCAGTTAGTGTTTAAGCGTTTACATCATTGGACTTTCAATAATATTAACCGAGTCGTTATCTTCCGAATATTCTATGACCGCGCTTCCGCACTTTAACTGTTCTAGCACTTGAGCTACTTTTTCTTCTAAACTGACTTCTTGTTCACCATAATCTGTACCCTCGCGTAAAACAACGCTTTCAATTAATTGGTTTAAGGTCTCATCGTCTAATTCTTGATATGGAATGATCATAGGAATTCCTCTACAAAGCTGATTATTCTGTGGGGCAGCCACAGAGAGTGTCCCCTTAGTGAGTCCTGTGTGAAACCTACATGGCCACCAAACTGACTTAACTCATAGGCGACGTGATCACTAATTTTATTCGTTTCTGGGATCACATCAGCATTCATAAATGGGTCGTCCTTGGCGTGAAGCACTAAAGTTGGAAATTTTATTGATTGTAGTAAGGGTAGAGCGCTGCATTTCTTGTAGTAGTCTTGAGCATCTAAAAACCCATGTAATTTAGAAGTAATGTGATCATCAAATTGGCGAAAAGTACTGAGTGCTTTAATATCTTCTGATGTAATTGACAAATGCGATGACATATCTATCTTCGACATTTTTGTGATCATATTACGTTTCATGCTTTTCATTAGGTGCCACTGATAGACTTTAGAAAATCCCATATTTATGGACTTAGACGATGCCTCCAGATTAAGCGGCGCTGATACGCATACTGCCGCTTCAATAGGCAAATCTTCATGTTCAGCAAGTAACTTGATTAGCATGTTACCTCCTAAGGAAAACCCAGTGGCGAACAAGGGAAGATGTGGATACTGCTTTTTCAGCATTGGGATAATAAAGAGTGGGTCAAATGTCGCCCCCGAATGATATGAAATAGGCTGTAGATTTACTTCGCTGCCACAACCTCTAAAGTGCATGACAACGGTACTCAAATTGTTAGCAGCGCAAGCCTTAACTAGGTGCTTTACGTAATGCGATTGGTCAGAACCCTCCAAACCATGAAATATAATAACCATGCCTTTTGGGAGCGAAACGTGATGCCAGCTTAATTCAACGAAATCATCATCAGGTGTTTTAATACGCTCACGAACGTAGTCAATCTCTATCTGATTCAAAAACAGCTTGGGATAAAGCGTTTGCAAATGTGCGTTTCTGAATGGGCTGCTTGGTAAAAAGGCGGCTTCTGTAATTTTACCAAACTGAGTCTCGAACGCTTGATGAGCATCTATTTTCATTGTTTTTTCAGTAATATTCGTTTCAATTGATGTTAGTTGTCTGAGTCATTGTTTTGTTATGTATTAAGAGTTGTTCGATATTTTTACTCACTGTGCGCAGGGCGTCAAAGCACGCTCCTTCATGTGGGATGTGAGGGTAGGCTAGTCTAAGCATTTTTTCGACTTCTTCGACACTAAAACAAAATCTGGAGCTACTCATTTTTGTTGTATCATCCGCTCCCTTTGTTTCAAGTTTTAGCTTATAAAGCTCGTCAATTCTTGTATCGCCGTTACGTGCACCTTTTTTAGCATTAGAGCTTTCACTTTGTGGGGCATGTTTAGACTCCTGATAAAAGTCTCTGTTATGTTCGTTTTCGAGGATGTCATTGATAGATTGAGCGTTAAACAGAGCTTTAAGCGTCCTTATTAGTATTGTCTGTTGCGTACATTCTGAATTAAGTTCTAAAGCAAGCGCGTGTTTATATTCCGTAGATGCTTTGTTGGAGGAAAAGGAGCGACGAGCTTCTCTTAGCTTATTGGTTGCTTTTTCTGCATCTTGCAACGCAGACAATAACTGATTAATTTCAGATGTATTTAATGAGACATATTTACTTTGCACAAAATAGAGGAGAAGTACCATATTGACGTTAATATTGAGTTCGTCCTGTAGATATAACAATGCATCTTTATTTTCTTTATATAAATATGCTTCCTTGCACCAGTTCCAAAAATATTCCGCTTCAATTTCTGATAACTTCTCCATTATTGAATTCCGTTCGATTTTCGTGACTCAAAGTGATTCATGGCCTCTTCAAGTGCTTCACTCGTTTCTAGCCATTCCATCTCAGATTCCTCGAAGGTCGATTTAAGAGCTGCTTGTTGCAAGATGAGTTCATTAAGCTTTGATTTGTTCTGAGCTTCATAAATTTCAGGGGATATCAGCGCCTGCTCTATTGTCTCGAGTTTTGTTTGGCATTGCGCCATAACTTTTTCAGATTCAGCGATTTTGGTTCTTAGGGGCTTGGTTTCCTGTCTGAACTCAGCCTCGATTCGTTTTAACGTTTTCTTGTCTAATTTTGTTTTATTTGTGTTCTCGAACACTTCTTTATTTGATTGAGCAAGGCCAGCTTGAGTCTGATTTGAAGTATTTAATTTATCGTTATCTGATGTCGACAATGCATTGATTGTTTTATTGCCAAACAGCCACTTTTTATAATCATCTAAATCGCCTTTAAAGCTCTGTACTTTGCCAGCGTCGACCAGATAGAAGTCGTCGCACACACTTTCTAGTAAAAAGCGGTCATGCGATACGATTACCATCGCACCTTCAAAAGATTGTAGTGCATACGCCAATGCTTCACGCATACCTATATCTAGGTGATTAGTAGGTTCGTCGAGTAAAAGTAAATTTGGTTTTTGATACACAATCAAAGCGAGTACTAAACGTGCTTTTTCACCGCCTGACATTGGGTCGACTTTTTTAAACGCGTCGTCTCCTTGAAAGCCATACCCACCTAAATAATCTCTGATTTGCTGATCACTTAATTGCTTATCTAGCTTCTGTAGGTGCGAAAATGGCGTACCTTCTAAATCCAATAGCTGCACTTGATGTTGAGCAAAGTAGCCAATTTTAAGCCCTGCCGATACGGTATATCGCCCTTGCATTGGTTCAAGCTCTGAAGACAGCAACTTGATAAAGGTCGATTTGCCCGCGCCATTTCGGCCCAACAGTCCAATACGACTGCCGGGCACCAAATTAAATTGGATGTTTCTCAAAACCACCTTATCGCCATAGCCTAACTCGATGTTTTCCATATTAATAAGTGGGTTTGGCAGTTTTTCAGGTGGTTTAAACTCAAAATAAAACCCGCTGTCCTGCTGAGCGGGCAACAACATTTCCATTTTTTCTAATTGTTTGACGCGACTTTGTGCCTGTTTTGCCTTACTCGCCTTTGCTTTAAAACGCCGAACAAATGATTCTAAATGCTGCTTTTTCTGTTGCTGCTTGTCGTATTGCTTTTGCTGCAATACTAAACGTTCAGCGCGTTGTTTTTGGTAACTGGTATAATTACCTGTGTATGTAAGCAGGTGTTCATTTTCAAAACTGATGATTGTATCTGCACACGCGTCGATAAAAGCTTGGTCATGCGAGATGAACAATAGGGTGCCGGGGTAATTCTGGAGATAGTTTTGTAACCATATTACTGCGTCTAGGTCTAGGTGATTGGTTGGTTCATCAAGCAGCAGTAAATCTGATGGACACAACAGCGCGCGCGCTAAATTCAAGCGCATTTGCCAGCCTCCAGAAAAGCTTTCGACATTTTTTGATAAATCGTTTTCGCTAAACCCGAGACCAGATAAGATCGTTGCTGCTCGGGACTCGATATCATAAGCTCCGAGGTGCTCGAGTGTTTCGTGAAGTAGTGCGATGCGCTCTCCCTCATTTCGTACTTGAGCTTGCTCTAGTTGACGCTCGGTCTCTCTAAGTTTTGCATTGCCATCAATCACGTATTCTAGGGTTGTTCGAGACGTATCATCGATATATTGCGCTATCGCAACGACTTCCCACGTTTTAACAATGTAGTATTCGCCTGCATCAGGCGAAAGTTGGCCGAGAAAGAGTGAAAAAAGGCTCGATTTGCCGCAACCGTTTTGTCCAATGATGGCAACTTTTTGTTTTGGGAAAATTTCTAAGTCAGCTTTTTCAATGAGCGTTTTAGTGCCCCGTTGTAAACTTAGATCCTGCAGCTTGATCATATTTATACCTTGGTCTTATTGACGCGAAGAATAGCAAAATTCATTGTTAGGGTCACCCAAAAGCGATTGATGGTTTTGCTAAGATGCAAACAAAAACAGGCAATCATGTGGCCATAAGTGTTGTAGTGTTTAGAAATTGTGTTCAGTGGCCGATATATCCGTATACGATTGATTGACGTAGGTATTCAGTCAGCCTGACAATAAGCGTCAGAGCTAAATAGACATCTCGCTTGCCGCACCTTGTCATACGCACCTTGTCATAAGAGAAAGCAATGTTATTTCCTTTCATAAAGCATGTCCCCTTACGTCAGAAAATTGTCTGGATGGTGCTTCCTATTGGCATTTTACCGCTTCTTGTTTTTGGATATGTGTCTTACATAACCGTCGAAAAAGCGCTTTTAGATCAAGTTGACGAGCAAATGACGGTCATTGTTCGAGACTTATCTCAACGCATTGGGAGTTTTCACGAAAAGTCCGAAGAGCAATTGATAAGAGGTTTATCATTTTTCAGTCTCTTGTTAGAACGCAATGGCACACCGGCTATAAAAAACGATAGATTAGTATTTACGTCAAACGACGGCGATTACGTGATACAAGACAGTAATGAATTTGTAGATCAAATGCTATCCATGTTGGGCAGTCAGGCAACAATTTTTCAAGTACGTGGTGACAAAGCGGTACGTATTTCAACCAACATTCGTCTCGATAATCAAATGCGCGCAATAGGTACGTTTGTATCACAAGCTGTTTATGAGCAAGTAGTGATGAAAGGCTTGCCATATATTGGTACTGCAGATGTGGTGGGTAATGCATATATGTCAGTATATGAGCCGATATTAGCGGAAAACGGCGATGTCATAGGTATTCTGTTTGTAGGTATTGCTGAGAATTCACTTTTTGGTTCCGTATTAGCTGATGTTGCTGGTATTAGATTAGGCGATACTGGGCATATTTTTATATTGGATGGAAAAGGACAATGGATATTAAAGCCCAATAATTATACTCATAAACATGATTTGAGCTCAGACTTTCGCCAAAAAATCACAAGCAATACGTTTTCTTCTGCAGGGGAAAAAATAAGTGTGCTTAAGGATATCAATAATGATGGGCATGTAATTTTTCACAGGCGTATTCCTAACACAGAGTGGACAGTCGCGGCACATGTTAATTTGGAAGAGTTTAGAGGGCCAGTACTTCAAGCAAGAGACTTCTTTGCGATCATGTTGGTCATATTTATCTTGTTTTCCTATTTTATTGCACGGTCTATAGGCCGATATATGGCATTAAATGCTCAGCGGCTTATACAAGTTTCCGATGCCATGACAGCCGGACAACTAAAAAAAGCAGAGCGTGATGTACAAACATTAACAAACAATCATGACAGTCAAGACGAGTTAGTCTTGGTGGCTAGGTCAATACAGACTGCAATTCATAGTATCACTGTGCGAGACGCTGTTATTTCTGCTAGCGAAAAGCGTTTACAAACTTTACTCGATACATCCTTAGATGGTATCCACATACTCAATTTAGAAGGAGACTTAAAGCAATGCAGCCCTTCCTTCATGCAATTAATTGGCGTTTCAGAACATAAATTAAGACTGATGAACGTTAAAGATTGGGACGAGTCTATGTCGGCTGAGTCCTTCCCCTTGTTTTTGGAAAAACTAGAACAAAATGAAACTGTTTTCGAAACCCGTTTTCGTCGGATTACAGGCGAGTATATTGATGTCGAATTGATGGCCCATTTGGTTTCGATCGATAACGAAACGTTTATTTATGCATCCGCAAGAGATATTACGCAAAGAAAAGAAGCCGAGCAAAAACTGACCCAACAAAAAATGCGCCTAGAGGCAACCATAAACGGCACAAACGCGGGCACATGGGAGTGGAATTTACAAACGGGAGAAGTTCGAATAAACGAGCAGTGGGCGCATATACTTGGATATACCCGTTCAGAGCTAAAGCCCCTTTCTATTGAGCGTTTTCAAAAGTTAGCCCTCGAGAAAGATATCGAGGGCGTAAAACAAGCTGTTCGAGCACACATTTACCAAAATGAAGATACTTTTAATGCTTTCTGCCGATTTTATCGCAAGGACGGAAAAATAGTCTGGGTGCATGGTATTGGGCGTGTTATGAGCATTACTGATGACGGTAAACCCGAGTGGATGTTTGGCACAAGCCTAGATGTAACAAAGACAAAACAGCAAGAGCGGGAAATTGCAGGTGCTAGAGATAAACTCATGGCGATTGCAAACGCAACCTCGGCGGGTATTGTCGCTCTTAGTTCGAACGCAGAAGTCGAATTTATGAACCCTGTATTCCATACGCTATATGGCTATCGAAAACCCGACTTAGAGAATTGGCATCAGTGGTTAGAACGTGCAATTCCAAACGAAGAAAGTAGAGAAAAAATATTAACAATAGGTCAAGAGCTTTCCTTTACTGAGGTAGACCACGAGAATTATCAGCACGAATCTTTTGAAGTAATACTGACATGTAAAGATAAGAATCAAAAAAATATACTGCTAACAATGTCAAATACTGGCAAAGAATTTGTACTTACTTTTAGCGACATCAGTGAGCAGAAACGTCGAGAAGCTTCTATTTCATACAAAGCTCATCATGATGTATTAACAGGTCTACCAAACAGAGCCTTACTGCGTGAGCGGCTTGACCATGAAATAAAACGTGCTCTACGAAACCAACAATTGTTATGTGTTGCATTTATTGACCTAGATGGTTTTAAAGAGGTAAATGATCAATATGGGCATCAAGCCGGAGATCATGTTTTACAAACCTGTGCACAACGTTTGCTAAGTAACATTAGAGACGTGGACACCGCGGCTCGATTAGGTGGAGACGAATTTGCCCTAGTATTATCCGAGTTTCATAGTAAGCACGACTTCGAAATCTTATTTTTAAGGCTGCTTAACTCGATTAACGCTGATATTGAATACAAAGGCCACACATTGAGCGTATCTTGCAGCATAGGAGCAAGTTTTCTGTCTCACGACCCGAGTATCCACTATACACAAGATAGTGCGCAATTGATTGAACAGGCTGATAAGGCGATGTATAACGCAAAATTATCTGGAAAAAATCAATTCACTATTTTTGACATAAACGAGCACTAACTTTCGCAAATCTCTTGTTAATCTAATTTTAATGTACGCTTCAAGTCTTTTTTAGACTACTTATCTACACTTCAAATATACAAACAAAAAAGTACGAGTATCGAGAGACGGTCGTAATATTTTCGTTCGACAGTTCTCGGGCTCAATTTCCTAGTAGTTAATCACAGAGAGAACGCATCATGAAAAAAAGTAGTATTTTTATAAAAAGAATTAGCGTTGCTGTAGCATGTGCTGCTACTTTCAGCGCGGCCGCGTTTGCGAAAAATGTTGATGATAGTGTAATTGAACAACAGCGAGCAGCGCTGGCTAAAAATACGGCAGGTCTTGGTTTTGGGCCTCAGTCACCTCGCGACATTGACCAAGATTACGGTACAAATGCGCGGTCTTTCGGTTTTGCTCCACACAGAAGCGAAATGAACCTATGTAACATTCATTTTCATAAAAACGCTGAGCACCGTGGCGGTGAATTTACGACGTATGCCGGCAACGGTGATGGTAAGGGCAGTAATACTGGCTATAAGTACAACGGCACCCTAACTAGAGACCAGTTAAAAAGCGTAGGTAACAAGGTGTGTGCAGGGAAAGGCGACCCTTTGCAACCAGGCGATACGCTAGAGGTACACTTTGTGTATTCTTCTGCACAGGTCCAGCCCGGTCCAACTTTAGGCGCGTGTTTGGCTGATAGCACAATGAATCCTGGTCTACGAGTCGAAGGTCAAGTTGTTGTATTGGCAAACGATAGCTCGGCTCATGACTTTGAAGACCTTGCCAAGATTGAAGAGGTGAGAGGTTACCATCAGGCTATTAATATTCCGAGCACTACTGGGGTTCCTGTAGAGTATCTTGGCTCAACGACGGGTCCTTCTTATAACGAAGCGGCATCGCCGTTGCAAGTTAGTTGGAGCGTTCGTCCCGAGGTTGCAGTCGTTGATATCAATTCTGTTGGGGAATGGTGTGAGGACAATGTTTTCGAGGAAGATCATGCACATGGTGTACGCAACTTAGTCATTAATCCTAAATTGCTGTCTCCTATTCGTTAGTTCATCCGTTGGCGCAATCTAAACGATAGCCATTTCCTCGTAACGTTTGTATGGTGATCATTGGGTCACCATACAACTTGCGGCGAAGCCTAGAGATATAAACATCAACAATATTGGTTTGCGGGTCGCTTTGGGTTTGCCAAACTCTGTTCAATATACGCTCTCGCGACAATACCTTTTGCTGGTTCTCAAGTAGATAAAGTAACAGGTCAAATTCAATTTTCGTTAGGGCCAGCTCCTTACCGTCGAGGTGGGCTATACGCTCTTCTCTTGAAACCTCTAGTAATCCAAAGTTGGCAAGGTCGCTCCGTGAAGCCATCGCACTTTCTGCTCTTCGACCAAGCGCTTTTACTCTTGCGAGTAATTCATCAAAGTCAAATGGTTTGCATAGGTAATCGTCTGCACCATTTTGAAGGCCTTTAACTCGTTCGCTAACGTCATCTAATGCCGTTAACATGAGTACCATAGGGGAGTTTGGTAGCGACTTTATAGATTCAACGATGCTCACACTGTCTTCATTACCGAACAAGCGATCCATTACCGCTACCTGCGGTGCCTGCTGGCGAATAGTAGGCAAAACATCGTGTAACTGGTCGACGGCAGTACATTTATAGCCCTCCGCTTGTAAACCCCGAACCAAAAACTGTAATAGCGGTTTTTCATCATCTGCGATAAGTATATGCATAGTGTTTCAGTCTTTTTGCAAAGTGATTAGAAATGTTGAGCCTTCGCCTTGCACTGACTCAACGCGTATTTTACCCCCGTGGGCTTCCATGATTGCCTTTGCTATAGGCAAGCCTAATCCCAGTCCTTCTTTATGTTTACTGAACCTTACAAAGCGTTCGAAAATACTGTCGACCTCTGCCGCTGATACCCCCTCACCAAAATCTTTAACGCCTATCGAAATTGACTCGTTCTCGTCATCAACAAGGACTTCTATCGCACCTTTGTCAGATGAATATTTAAAAGCATTGTCGATCAGAATCGAAAGCACCTGTCTTATTCTAGGTACGTCAATTGTGATAGTTACATCCTCTAATGGGTACTCACAGTTCAGACTCAGCTTGCGATCTGGTTGTAATCGTCGCCATTTTTGTAGTTCAGGGTGCAAGAGCTCAGATACAGATATTCTTGTCATTTCTAATTGTAGTTGATTTATTTCAGCGCGTGTCAAAAGTAAAAGATCATCTACTAAACGACTTAAATTGACAGCTTGGTCTAATATCGCTTTTAAAGTACTCCGATAGTCTTCTTCTTGGGGAGATTTTAAACGAAGAGTCACTTGTGATTCACCTCTGATGATCGTGAGCGGAGTCCTAAATTCGTGAGATATATCAGCGATGAATTGCCGTCGACGAGCGTCTATTTTGGTCAGTTGTAAATTTGCATTAGTCAATTCACTTGTCCGTTGCTCAACTTCAAACTCAAGGTGTCTGCGAGACTTAGCTTCATTTTCTTCATGTTCATATAAGCGCTGTGCAAGTTGATTGAGGCCAGCCGCCAAATCCTGAAATTCATCGTCTAGTTTCACTGAAATCGGTTGATGGTATTGACCATTAGCAATTGCAGAAGTCGCACCTTTTATCAGCACTAGTGGCTGGTACAGTTGGTTGAACAACCAATAGCAAGCATAAACAATCAGTGGTAATGCAAGCGCGCCAACGACGACTGTGAACCAGACCATGGCAGTGTTCAAAGTATCAATTTTAGAATTAATCGCCGCAACTACCCTACTTTGTCGAGTGACGGCCGAGTTAATCGCTTCTCTAAATTGGTCATCAATGGTTACTTCTAATAATCTTTTTAGACGCTCTTGCTGACTTATTGGGATGTTTTCAAAATCAAGGACTACTACTCTGAATTCATCAACAATTTCTTCCAAAAGCAGTTCTAATTCGTCGGTGTCTTCTACGCTTCCTTGAGTAAATGCTTCTCCTAAGGCTTCTCGTTGTTGAATTTCTAGACGGCGGATATTATCCAAAGTTTGTTGTATCAATACTTGCTTATTACGCACAATTGCTTGGTTTGCGTTTTGACCAAATATGACCTCGTCGGTAAGTTGCTTAAACAAACGATACGAAATACTGGATAGCTGCTGATGTTCAACTAACAGTGACTGAGCGATCGCATTTTGCTCTAAGTTTTCGCGAGTCAAGTGTGCCGAAATAGCAGCAAAAGTCATTGCTACTAAAAGCGTAATAGCCGTGCTTAAGCCGAAGAAAAATAGTTTGCGTTTGTACATAATACGAATTAACTTCGAAAGTCATATGAATAAAGCATCTTTACGGGTTTTCGGCTTTAAAGGACTAAAAATGACGTTTTGCTTCTGCCTATGCTCTCCATTACTTTTCTATTATGATCGCTTTGATTTTGAATCAGGTATACTTTTCGTACTTTATGAAAATACAAACAACTTTAATGGGAAACGCCTAGCCTATGACAAAGCGAATTAAGAAGCGATTTATCGCAGGGGCTAAGTGCCCAAGTTGCGGGCAGTTAGATACGCTCATGCTATATTTTGAAAACAATATAGAGAAACTTGCTTGCGTCAAATGTGACTATAAAGAAACGCAAACGACTGACGAGGTTACCGTGGCTAGCAAAAAAAGCAGCGACGTTATCGGAGTGTTTAAGCCTTAATATTAATAACTTGTTGCTCTATACTCGCCCGAACTCTCTCTAACGAGGTTTTTTCTTGCATCAGGTCATTAGCATTGCTCTGAGTCTGTTGCGCAGACTCTCTCAAGACCGTTACGCGGTGCTGAATGACTTGTCCACACTGGTTTTGTTCCTTCAATGCGTTTGTTATTTGCTGGTTTCGAGAGCTTATCTCAGCAACGGCATCATCTACTTTGCACAACACCTCACTAGCTTCGTTGACGGAAGACTCGCTTTCATTAACTGCTTGTTTACCTTTACTAATGGCATTTATTGCGCCCTTTGCTCGGTCTTGCAGTTTTTCAATTATGACTTTAATTTCTTCTGTGGATTGTTGCGTACGCGATGCCAAAGTTCGTACTTCGTCAGCAACTACTGCAAAGCCTCGTCCTTGCTCTCCTGCCCTAGCGGCTTCAATAGCGGCGTTTAATGCCAATAAATTAGTTTGCTCCGCGATACTATTAATAACATCCACTACTGACCCGACGGTAGTAGTGTCGTCACCCAGTTGAGTAATGACTTCTGCGGTACTTTCAATTTCATTTGACGAGGACATTATGCTTTGCAAGGTTCGGCTCATGACTTTCTGGCTAAGGTTGGCAGATTCTTTTGCTTGGATTGCGATAGCGCTTGCTTGACCGATGCTATCTTCCATCATGTTGGTAGCTCCCGACATTTGAGCACTAGCTGTATCGATGTCGATGGCTTGTTGGTACTGCTCTTCTGCTTTAGACTGCAATTTTGTTGCACTTAAAGAAATGTTAGATGTTACTTCGTTCAGTCCATCTTTATTGGTGTCCAACTCAGAAACTAATGACTGCATTTTTATTCTGAGCTTTTCGATCGCTAGACCCATTTGTGCAATTTCATCTTCTCCATTAACCGATATGGCTTGAGAAAAGTCTCCAGAACTTACCTTACTTAACTGTTTTATTAAACGAGAGACTGGGTGGGCAATTTTTTTACTTACGATATAACTTCCTATGCTGATAGCAAGGATTAGAACGACTAAAACAATGACGGTGCTAGTAATTTGGTAAGTAAGGGTTGTTGCCTTTAAAGCCCTTGTTTTCTCTTCGATATTTTTTTGCATTTGTTCTACGGCTGAGCCTAGTTGCTTGCTAGGTTCGCGATCAATCCCCCTTACAATTGAGTCAGCCAATTTGTGATCGAAACCATTATTCGTAAATTGCTGATACGCTTTTTCGTAGCTCTTAAAAATATTTTCATGACTTAGGGTAAAATTAGATAGCGCTTCTTTTACACCGGTTGGCAAAGATGCATTGTTGAGCGAGCGACTACTTTTCTGAATGATTTCTTGGCTATCAATAAACCTTTGCCAATACTTTTCTCTATCTTTTTGCTCGTGCCCTCTAAGTAGGACGTTTTTCCATTCCTGAACTTGAGTTTTGAACATTTGATTAAGTTTGCTCATTTGAACCGATTGCGCCGAGTCAACTGTTAATATATTTTGAAAAGTGTCTATTTTTTCACTTAACAGCTCCGTTGCGATAATTGCGGTCGCGCTCAATATCAATGCGCTTGTTGAGATTATGACCAACAAACGTGTTTTTAATGTTTTTATCGAGAAGTTCATAGTGTCTGGAGGGTCCTATTGAAATTTGCTGATAACGCTATTATCGACACAGTATTATCGACTAAGTGTTGTCGCTTTGTAGGTATGTCATAAAAATTTAATATTAACGCTAGGAGTTGTTCTAAATAGCAGGACCTTGTTTCTTCGAAGCATTTATAAAAGTTACATAAAGGCTATTTGCAATCTAGGTTGGAAATTTGATTCATTAAGCTTTTCAGAGAAAGCCAAAGCTTTTAATCATCTGAGGGAATGTTACTAGCAAGATGTTATTATTGATGTCACTAATTTACACTTATTTTTGTTTCGTCAATTATTTCCTGAAATGCTTTGCTTGCTGTCAAATAGTCAACTATATCTACTTTAAATGGCAAGTTCGACTCGTCAAAGGCTTCGCGTAATGTGGCGAGTTTATCCAATGAAAGAGGATAGTCGCCATAAACTGCAATATCTAGATCTGAGTATAACCTTGCTTTCCCATTTACCCGAGAACCAAAAACGCACACTGGTCTCTCAGGAATAAATGTTTTGAGAATACACTTTACTTCGTCTAGCTGCTCATTACTCAAATCTAACTTTATTGCCATATTTATTTTAATCGCTCAGTCAGATTGTCTATCAAGTTTTCAGCCTCTTCGATAAATTTAGGAATACCGTCTACTACCTGTAAAGCGACTTTTTGGTCGTATGTATGACTAGTTATTGAGCGCATTTCTCGATATTGTCGCCAGTCTTTCCAATTCCCCAATATAAGTGACTTCTCGTTTGCACTCCGAATAAGAAACTGGAAACTTTCATTTTCATACTGTTCGGGGGTAGCAGATGTAATTTGTAAATATCGTTTTAACATTTTGTGTGACAGTTCGTAAGTAAATTCGAACCTTTGAATCAATCCATCGCGGATTTGTTCGTCACTTTTATCTTTAGTATATCGCTCGTAGCCTTCGTTAAGTTTATCAAAAGCTTTTTTTAACGCACTTATATCTAAATTCATTAAGGTCTCACTTGATACGGTAGTTTTCTTACAAAAATTTTACACCTATATTCGTTAGGAAGATGAAATTTTGTTTGGATGTGAGTATAAGGCGAATTCACTCAGTCTACTACTTGTTAGTCTTTAGAGACCTAATAATGAGGTGGTAGCTCAAGCTCGCTGTTCATAGGCATATTACTGCTTTGTATTGACTGCAATTTATCATTCATTCTAGTTATGATTCCGTTTAGCTTATCGATGTCAGATTGTTGTTGAATGATCGTGTCGTTTAATGAGTTGATGGTGTCTTCCTGATAAGCCAGCTTAACCTCTAATTGTTCCATGGTTTCTCTTAGCTCACTTATTTCTAAATTCAAATTATTGCTCATGTCTATTCCATTTTTCAAAATTACCACTGCTTGATATAGAGATAGGAAATTGTTCTCTAAAGTCGACTGCGTAAACTACTGCTGACTGAGGCGCAGGCCCTTCTCTTGGTGCAACACGCCACTCTTGAATCAAGTCTCCGCTTTCAGTATTCCATAGCCCAAGTCTTTTGGCAGGCGATCCGGTTAGCAACTGCTTACTATCACTTGAGAATCTGGCAGATGTAAAAATCAATTGTCGTTCGATAAACTGAAGTTGGGATACTTTAGCGCCGCTCTGCGCATCCCAGATAATGGCTGAGTCCTGCCCATCTGCTGTAAATAAATACTTTGCTTGTTGATCGATGAGCACACTTGTAACTCTATGGGGATGACTGAAAACATGTATGATTTGACCATTGTTTGTATCCCATAAATAAGCTTTGTAGTCGTTGCTTCCTGTTAATGCGTATCTTCCATTTGCGGAGATATCTACCGCGTTGATTTTTTCTTCGTGTGCGATGAACTCAAGTCTTCTTTCCGTCTCTGGTTCAAAATACATGACGGTTCCGTTTGCTCTTCCTACCAAAATAGCTCTACCGTTGTTTGATACGGCGATGTCCCGAATTGTCGATTGATCAATTCGCCAGAAACCGAGAGGCTCTCCATTCGATATTCGCCACAAGGCAAAAGCATCACTGTCTGAACTA
Organism: Glaciecola sp.; assembly: GCA_965658765.1. Lineage (GTDB taxonomy): Bacteria > Pseudomonadota > Gammaproteobacteria > Enterobacterales > Alteromonadaceae > Glaciecola. The sequence goes on from CBFHTO010000022.1 coordinate 43,680, forward strand.
ACAACGAAGCGACCGTCATCAGAAAACTTTACATTGTCGACTAAATTTACGTTCTCGCCTTGATGTCTCCAAGAATAAAGTTCTTTAAAATTTTTGAGATCAAATACTTTCACGGCTCCACTGACTTCTGACACAACGGCAAGTTGAGATTCGTGATGAATGTCAGCAGCATACGCTCCATCTTCAACTAGCTTAAATCGTTCTAGAGGCGTTGAACCTGGAACGGAACAACCGGTCGATAAGATGGTCAATACAAATATAAGCACTGTAAACGTGCGAGAGTGTGTTAAAAAAAATACGAATTGATGGTGCTTCAAGGCTTTCACTTTATTAATACACATACTACCATGGTACAATCATACCTTAAGTTCGGTGTTAGAACTAACCTGTAAACAATAGTGCATCCTACTATATTGGATGCCTAAACTATTTTTGAATGCAATAATTAAATAAACACACAATGAGTGTGTTAGGAGAGATATATGAGAAAGACTTCACTCGCGCTACTGATTGGCTCAGCAGTATTCATTAGTGCTTGTGGTTCCGATGCCACAAAAGAAGAAGAAAAAGAAGCAGGTGAGCCATCGAGTGAGATGACATCTAAATATTCTACTGAAGCTCAACAGCATTCTTATGCAATTGGTGCAAGCTTAGGCATGTTTGCTAAAAACAGATTGCAACAGCAACAGGAAGCAAAGATTGAGGTTGATCAAGCTGCGCTAGAAGCTGGTTTCAATGATGCTCTTGCGGAATCACTGCAGTTTGAAGCAGATGAAATCCAAGGTTTTGCTCAAGCATCTGATACTAAGTTGCGCGAGGCTCAAACTGCCTTAGCCAGCGCCAGTGCTGAAGAAAATATCGCCAAAGGTCAAGCTTTCCTAGAGGAAAATGCTAAAAAAGAAGGCGTTGAGACGACCGAGTCTGGTTTGCAATATGAAGTAGTCACTGCTGCAGAGGGCGCAAGCCCGGCTTCGACTGACACCGTGACTGTACATTATAAAGGTACTTTAATTGACGGAACTGAGTTTGATTCAAGTTATAGTCGAGGTGAACCAGCAAGTTTTCCGCTTAACAGAGTGATTCCTGGTTGGACAGAAGGTTTACAGCTGATGACCGTTGGTTCGACCTATCGTTTTTATATTCCAAGTGAATTGGGCTATGGCACTCGCGCCGCGGGTTCTATACCGCCAAATTCTACTCTGATTTTCGATGTTGAGCTTTTAGACATCGCCGCGCCCGAGTAGTTACCAAACGTACTCGAAATACAAAAAAATAAGCCCCATCTAAGGCCTTTAGATGGGGCTTTTTTATAGATTTTTAAACTCGTTTCTTAAGTTTCCTGATCGCGAACAAGCCGCTTGAGCCTAGGAAAACGCTCACGCCGAGCAACACTAGTATTTTAGAATGCAGGCCTGGCAAAAACAACGCCAATACAGCGACGGCTGCACACATAACAGATGAAACTAAGACGATTATCGAAAGATAAAGCCAGCAGGATTCTAGTACAGATAAACTGGTCCTTGGGAGCTTAGAGCTTTTACTTTGTGTCATTGCACTCTCCAATGTAATAAATTGAAACAGACAGATTAGTGAGTTATTCAAAGTGAAACGACGCTAGGACTGATGAAGCTACTTACGAAATAGCGTTTTTTGCATAATTAATAACCTCGACACTGCAAATAAGTTCAATTTATTATGACTTATTTACAAAATTACTATTATTGTTTCATAATCGATACAGTACATGATGAGTCTGAGTGGCATTGCATACATCGATAAAAACGAATATGAATTGGCATCGCGAATCATCTAATGTTGCAAGTTTTTCTTAAAATAAACGGTATAGACTTATATTGAAAACAAATTTAATTACACCAAAGGGTTATCACCGATTAAACAAAGAGCTAACTTACCTTTGGAAGGAATACCGTCCAGAAATCACCAAAAAAGTGACATGGGCTGCTAGTTTGGGAGACCGCTCTGAAAACGCTGATTATAAAGAAAACAAACGTATCTTAAGGCAAATAGATTCAAGAGTTAGGTATCTTCGCAAACGACTTGAATCGGTTAAGATAATTGAGCCAACCGCCCAACAAGAGGGGCGAATTTTCTTTGGTGCGTTTGTTGAAGTAGAAAACGAAGATGAGGAAACCTTGAGTTTTCAAATTGTTGGACCAGACGAAATATTTGGTAATGAGCAAGCGTGTATCTCTATTGATTCACCAATGGCTCGAGCACTACTTAAAAAAGAGATAGGTGATGACGTGGTAGTTCAAACGCCTACTGGTGACAAGATTTGGTACGTACTAGATATAAAATATATCAATAATTTAGACACTTAGCTTTACGTTCCTTAGTGTCCTTTAGCAGGACTACACGATACTGAGATAGCGTCAGATTAATCCCACTTTAATTAGCGTTTTTATGTGATTTCAGTGGGGCCTGAAAGTATGTATAATTCAACGGTAATCAAAATCAAAGTCTCACTCAAACTACATACTTGACCCTCAAAAGATTGGAAATAAAACCTACATGATCATCGAAACCATTGCACAAGAATTAGGTGCAAATCAGAACCAAGTGACTGCCGCAGTAAAGCTTCTTGATGAAGGCGCAACCGTTCCATTTATCGCACGTTATAGAAAAGAAGTGACCCAAGGCTTAGACGATGCGCAATTGAGAGCGCTTGAGCAAAGGTTGGGATATTTAAGAGAGTTGCAAGATCGTAAGCAAGTGATTCTAAAATCGATAAACGAGCAAGGTAAAATGACGCTTAATTTAGAGGAATCTATTCTTAAGGCGTCAAATAAAACAGAGCTAGAAGATCTTTACCTTCCCTACAAGCCAAGAAGACGAACAAAAGGTCAAGCAGCCATTGAGGCTGGCTTAGAGCCATTGGCTGATCTGCTCCAAACACAGACAGATGTTGACCCGCAATCGGCTGCAAGTGACTTTGTAGATGCGGTAAAGGGTATTGTTGATGAGAAAACGGCACTAGATGGAGCAAGATTTATACTAATGGAACGTTTTGCCGAAGATGCAGTATTGTTGCAAAAAATACGCGCACATTTGCAAAGCAGAGCGCATATTAGTTCAAGCGTCATCAAGGGTATGGAGAAACAAGGCGATAAGTTTTCTGATTACTTTGAATATACCGAACAGCTTTCTAAGGTCCCATCACACCGTGCGCTTGCGATTTTCCGTGGACGAAACGAAGGAATATTGAGTGTTTCATTAAACCCAGAACCTTCAAGTGGGCAAGGTGCATCAGAGGAACGAGTGATTGATGCAAGTTCAGCGTGTGAGGAAATCATTCGCCAACACATGCAACTTGCGCCAGTAAATATAAATAGCACTAGTAGAGAAAAATGGCTCAACACTGTTGTGCAATGGACTTGGAAAGTAAAAGTGAAGCAGCACATGGAAACCGAATTGTTCGCCCAACTGCGCGAAAAAGCAGAAAGTGAAGCAATATCTGTGTTTGAAAAAAATTTAAACGACTTGTTAATGGCTGCACCAGCAGGGCCTAAAGTGACTATGGGCTTAGATCCTGGTTTGCGTACAGGGGTAAACACGGCTGTACTTGATGCGACTGGAAAGGTTTTGACGACAACCACTATTTTTCCTCATGCCCCTCAAAATCAGTGGGACAAATCGATGCGGACCTTGGCAAATTTGTGCATGCAGCATAAAGTCGAGTTAATTAGCATTGGCAATGGTACTGGCTCAAGAGAGACGGATAAACTCGTTTCTGAAATGGTAAAAGCAAACCCAGATCTCAATATCCAAAAGTTGGTTGTCAGTGAAGCGGGAGCGTCCGTATATTCGGCATCAGAATTAGCGTCAGCTGAATTACCGGATATGAACGTGTCATTGCGCGGCGCAGTTTCTATTGCCCGTCGACTTCAAGATCCCTTAGCTGAATTAGTCAAGATTGAACCCAAAGCGATCGGGGTCGGCCAATATCAGCATGATGTGAATCAGAGCCAATTAGCAAAATCACTCGATAATGTAATAGAAGATTGTGTAAATGCGGTTGGTGTAGACTTAAATACTGCGTCTCCTGCTTTATTGGCGCATGTTTCAGGCTTGAATAAAACGTTAGCGAATAACATTGTTAACTTTCGAAATCAGCATGGTGCGTTTACAGAACGAAAAGAGTTAAAGAAGGTAGAAAGGCTTGGGCCAAAGGCATACGAACAAGCTGCCGGCTTTTTACGTGTAATGAACGGTGGTAATCCTCTGGACAGTTCTGCGGTGCACCCAGAAGCATATACGATCGTAAAAACCATCACTCAAAAGGTTGGAGTGGCGGTGAACGACTTAATTGGTAACAAAGATTTATTAAAAACGCTTGTTCCAAGAGATTTTGAGACTGACGAGTTTGGTATCCCAACCATTCGAGACATTTTTAAAGAATTAGAAAAACCCGGGCGAGACCCGCGCCCAGACTTTAAAACTGCCAAGTTTAATGAGTCTGTTGCAAACGTGGAAGATCTGGAAATAGGTATGATTCTAGAAGGAGTAGTTAGTAACGTTGCTAACTTCGGTGCTTTCGTTGATGTGGGCGTTCACCAAGATGGTCTTGTGCATATTTCAGCCATTACCAATAAGTTTATTAAAGACCCGCGAGAAGTTGTGAAGGCTGGTGATGTGGTCAAAGTGAAAGTTATGGAAGTAGACGCAAAAAGAAAGCGTATTTCACTCTCAATGCGGCTCGATGATGAGGCGTCAGCTGCCAGTGCATCACACGCCAGAAACGCTCAACAAAAACCGCAACGTTCTGGTGCTAAAAATAGTCCTAAACGAAAAGCCGCTGGTGGTAATCAGGGCAACGCTGGGAATGCAGCAATGGGCGATGCCTTTGCACAAGCCTTTGCAAAGGCTAAGAAGAAATAAGTTGCGTTAAATCCTTTCGGCGTAGTTTCACTTGTTTGATTTGTTGCACAACAAGCGGTTGTGCTTTACTTGAGAAAATAAGTGGACGCGCCGTGATATCTGGCCTTAATTATACGAATGACAAAGGTTAGGCACTTTAATATCCCTCTAGGCTTTTAAAACAACCCTTTCATCGCAGTAGTAGTTGATTAAATTCAGGTAGATGAGCACACTGTTACATGGTATTAACATAATAAGAACAATTTAAATGTCTGAGCATCTTACGCAAGCGACGGAACGCGTTCCTTTAAAGCAAAAATTTGCATACGGGTCCGGCACTCTCACTTTAAATTTATTGCCAGCTGCGCTTGGCGTATTCTCTGCTTTTTTGATTGTAGCCTTTGGAATGGACCCACTTTTGGCCGGTTTATTAGGGGCGCTGCCTAGGTTTTTAGACGCAATCACCGATCCTATTATGGGGTTTATTACTGACAACACCAACTCTAAATGGGGTCGTAGGCGGCCATACATATTTATAGGTGCAATTTTAAGTGGTGTCATTTTTGCGCTAATGTGGCAACTAGATCCAAACAATAGCCAAAACTATAACTTCTACTATTTTCTAATCTTCTCTTTGTTGTTCACTATCGGGAATACGATGTATGCGACACCCCTAGTTGGTTTGGGTTATGAGTTATCACCAGACTACAACGAACGCACACACTTGATGGCATTTTCACAAATGACAGGACAAATTGCTTGGATGTTTGTACCGTTTTTGTGGGTGATGATCCCCAACGCAAATTGGTTCGATACACAAGCCCAGGGCGTTAATCAGCTTGCTATTTATGTCGCCATTGTTTGTACTTTACTTGGCTTACTGCCTGCAGTTTTCTGTAAAGGCATAGACGCAAGTCATATTGAAAACACAAAAGAGATATCTTTAAAGGAAATTGTTAACAACCTGATTGATGTTTTTAAAGGGATCTTACAAGCCTTTCAAAATAAACCCTTCGTTCGTTTGTGTGCGGCTACCTTCTTGGTTTTCAATGGCTTTCAGTTAGTCGCGTCATTTGCCGTATTTATTATCGTATATCATATGTTTTCTGGGTCATGGGGTGAGGCAGGTTGGTGGCCTACGTGGTTCGGCTTTGCCAGCGCTGTTATTACGGCATTTATCGTGATCCCTATTGTCAGTTGGATGGCCGACAGGTGGGGTAAGCGAAATGCTTTCTTAATCTCTACAGCAATATCCATTGTCGGCTACGTTCTAAAATGGTGGGGATTTAGTCCTGACAATCCATGGCTACTGTTCATGCCAATCCCTTTAATCTCTTTCGGTATCGGGGGGTTGTTCACTTTGATGATGAGTATGACTGCCGATGTGTGCGATCTGGACGAATTACGCAATGGTATGCCCCGCAAGGAAGGCACGTTCGGTGCGATTTACTGGCTGATGGTTAAGTTAGGGCAAGCATTAGCAATCTTTTTGGGAGGGCTTGTTCTAAAGCTCGTGGGTTTCGAAGGAGGTGCCGAGGTGCAAACGGTCGAAACAATGACTAACCTGCGAATTGCAGACATAGTTATTCCTGCAATCACGGCTTTGTTAGCAATTTTTGTGATGTTTGGTTATGACATTACCGAAAAGAAAGCGCGAGAGATAAAAACAGATTTGGAATCGCGGCGCGGCAAACTATAAACACGTGTAAGCTAGAATATCTAGGCGTAGATGCCATTGATAAATGTAGCGCCGCTTGAACTCCCCTTGTCCGTTTGTGCTAGGTCACGATAGGTTTGAACTTGCGCCTTGGCTTTTTGATTATCTTTTTCCTCAGAGCCACTTAAGCCCTCTTTAGATAGCTCAGCACGTGCTTGCTGCTCCTTTTGCGAGGCCTCGCTTGCAACCTTTAAGTCTTGAGAACTCGGCTCAGCAGGTGCTAGCGCCGCTGCTCTTACGATCTGCATTTTGCGTATAGTATCTTCGGCTTCTTTTTCTTCACTCACATCAATAGAAACTTCTCCACCAACGGCATACTTTTTGTTGTCTGGCCCTGTTTCATACTCATATTGAGGCGAACCTGCATACTGCCCACCAACCGCGGCATGAGCTTGCTCGTGCGCGCGAACCTCTTGATCTCTTTGTTTTAAAATTTGTACTTCGGCTTGCTCTTCTTTAGTCAAACCGTGATCTGGATTGCTCTGTCGTAATGTGGTTTGCGCTTGTTCGGACAAGCTGACTTTGTCATAACTGGGAGGGAATTCACTCTTAGTTTGTCCATCAACCTTAGCGTTGTTTGAACTAGGAACGCCATCTAGCACGTTCTGCCCACCCGAATCTACTCGGGTTGGATAAGTTTGCCCCATTACCTTATTGTATGGGCTTGTGCCTTGTAACATTGTGTTCATTTAAACTAACTTTGCCTTTCTAAATCTATAATTAATAAATCAAGCATATGTATCAATGATTGTGCCTAGCATGTCATCCGCACGTTTAATCACATTTGCTCCAGCCTCTGCAGCAATTGGTGCGCTCACTAAAGTCACTGCACTGTGGTTAATATTAGCACCACGAGCTTGTTGATGAAGCAGATTCGAACTTGCGTCTTGTAGACTATTACTGGCGCGCTGATACGCCTCTAGACCCATACTTAAGGCTGAAGACATTGTATTTCCGCTAGTAATCAACATGTTAATTGCTCTGCTTGGATTTCGGCTTATCTGGTTAACGGCCTCTTGCTAATTAACTTGAGCCTTTTTTAGTTAATTATTTTTTTGTGCGAGTAGTGATGATTCGCATTTTGAATTATCTACATCCTTAGCTTGTGTCATATATGACATTTTAGCTGTCAATTATGTCGTGTATTCACATGTAAAATATACAATTTATCAAATGACATTAGTGAATTCATTATTAAATCAATCACCTGTGAAAATATAAATATTGGCTTAATTCTTGATTATAAAATACTCAAACGAGTGTGCATAAGTCATGTAGCACTTATAGATTGACTGAAGGACAGCAAGTAATGAGCGAATTCCAATTAAAGATGTGACACCAATAAAGATAGAGGAGCCAGTAGGTCATATCACCAAGCCTAATTACTCAGCTAGAAGCCGAATTTATCTGCGTTCAGTGCAAGGGATGTTTGAAAAAATTCGTCAATCGTTGGGCCTAAGTATGATCGGTCTTTTCGTGCTAGCGCCATGGATCCAATATGACGGTCAACAAGCATTACTATTTGATTTGGCCGAACAACGTTTCAATATATTTGGATTAACGCTTTGGCCCCAAGATTTAACTATTTTGGCTTATGGCTTAATAGTATCGGCCTTTGCATTATTCTTTGTCACTACCTTTGCTGGCAGAGTGTGGTGCGGATTTACTTGTCCACAAACGGCATGGACGCATATTTTTGTTTGGTTTGAAGAAAAAATAGAAGGCTCTAGAAGTAAGCGCATCAAGTTGGACCAGAGAAAAATGGATGTAGACAAATTAACGCGTAAATCAGCAAAACACTTCGCATGGATAGCCGTTTCTTTATTGACCGCTTTAAGTTTTGTCGGATATTTCATGCCCGTAAATGAGTTATTCATCAACTTTTTTACTCTTGATCTTGGATTCTGGACAGGCTTTTGGGTGATTTTTTTCGCTGCTTGCACCTATGGAAACGCAGGCTATATGCGCGAAATAATGTGCACCCATATGTGTCCATATGCGCGTTTTCAGTCTGCTATGTTTGATAAAGACACATTTACCGTGTCATATGACGCAAAGCGAGGCGAAAGCCGTGGTCCACGCTCTCGTAAATTGACAAGTGAACAAGTCAAAGAGAAAGCCTTAGGGGATTGTGTCGATTGTAATTTGTGCGTTCAAGTATGTCCTACTGGTATAGACATCAGAAATGGTTTGCAATATGAATGTATAAATTGCGGTGCTTGTGTTGATGCATGTAACGGCATAATGGAAAAAATGGGTTACGCAAAGGGCTTAATTAGTTTTACTTCTGAGCATGAGCTAGCGGGCGGTACAACCAAAATATTTAGACCCAAATTGATTGGCTATGCACTGGTATTGACAATTATGAGTACGCTGCTTGTTTATGATGTGGTTTCTAGAGTTCCATTAGAGATTGATATAATTCGCGACCGAAATTCACTCGACCGTGAAACTAACGATGGGCTGATTGAAAATGTTTATACTTTAAAAGTGCTAAATAAAAGCCAACAAGAAGCAACTTATCAAATTGAAGTACAAGGCTTGAAAGACGCAAAATACCTTGGTAACAATCAGGTTACGGTCAGTGGTGGCGGCCTGTTTACTTTACCAATAAGCGTAGCCGTAGATCCGATAAACTTGGAAGAAGGTACGCAAAAGATCTACTTCAAGGTGTCTACTAGTGTTAATGGAGATATTGTGGAAAGTATTGAACCAAGTACCTTTATTTACACTGGAGAATGGGGCTAAGCACACTTTTTTGAAGTGAGGGATTACGACATTACAATGCAACTAGCCTTAATTTCTTTTGTTCCACGCTAAGAGGTAAATTAAGACGAGATGATACCCGCGATCGACGGTATGAGGATAGGTGAGTCTTGAAGTAGAGCTAGTATAAGCTTTACAAAATATAAGTGAGTGATAAGGTGGAGTTGGCTGAAGTATTCCTTGCCCAATACCTTTTCATAGAGGATTTGTCTGTGAACGCTGCTCTATCACTCTACAACAGAAGACATTTTTTAAAATTAGCTAGCTTGACTACACTTGCGAGCGCGGCTTCTCCTATACTTGCAGTTGAAAATGCCATTAGCACGAAGTCTAGTTCGCTTCTGGCGCTCAATTATAATGAAAACTCTCTAGGCATGTCACCAAAGGCTGCGCAAGCTGCGATTCAGGCGGTAAGAAGCCATGGAAATCGTTATGCAGATGGCTTAATTGATCTTCTGAAAGAAACGCTCATTCGAGTAAATGACATCGAATTTGACCAACTTATTTTGGGAAACGGTTCGACTCAAGTCATTGGAGCGGTGATATCTTCTTTTGCATTACAATCAGACTCAAAAGGCACGATCATTGAACCCGAACCTACCTTTGGTGATGTGCGCCGATATGCAAAATCACTTGGCCTAGCCGTCGTTAGCGTACCCGTAAAAGGCAATTTTGTTACAGACATCCAAGCATTAAAAAAGGCGAGTGCAGAGCAAAAAGGGCCTGTCCTCATTAACTTATGTAACCCTAACAATCCCACGGGCACAATTATCGATGCCGCAGCGCTATATGAGTGGATCGACAATGCGCCAGAAAATCATACCTTTTTAGTGGATGAGGCCTATCATGAATACGCCTTGTTAAACGCAAACTACGCCAGTGCATTACCTAAAATCAAACAAGGTAAGGATAACCTTGTGGTCACACGTACCTTTTCTAAGATCTACGGCATGGCAGGCATGCGTGTTGGCTACGGAATTGCTTCTGCTAAAACGGCTTCGCGAATAAACCCGTTTACTTCTGACTTTAATTTAAACGCGCCTGGCGTAAGCGCTGCGAACGCGTCGTTAAATGACGATGTTTTTTATAAGAAAAGCCAATCTTCAAACGAAGAGTCTAAACAAATTTTATTAGATTGTTTAGACGAATTAGAATTGGACTATATTCCAAGCAGTACAAACTTTGTATTACACCAAATCTCGACTCCGATAGCCGATTATCAATCACGCATGCTTAACCATAAAATCAAAGTTGGCAGAAAGATGACCAAAGAAGGCTGGAATCGTTTATCAATT
>CBFHTO010000023.1:0-53473 GCA_965658765.1 Glaciecola sp.
ATCGGCCGAAGTAGTGGTTTTATTACAGGTAATCTCTAATCAATACGTCTGCAATTTGTACGCTGGTTGTTGCTGCGCCTTTTCTAATATTGTCGGATACAACCCACATATTAATACCATGTGAATGAGAAACGTCATTTCGAATCCTACCAACATGCACTCCATCATTACCACTTGCCGACGAGACTTGAGTCGGAAATTGCTCTCTTTGGTCATGCAATTGAATGCCAGGCGCGTTACGAAGTAAATCTTTTATTTGTTCAGCATCTGCCTGTTGTCGTGTTTCGATATGAATCGCTTCGCCATGTCCAAAAAACACTGGGACACGCACTGCGGTAGGATTCACCAAAATGTTATCGTCGCCCAAGATTTTTTTCGTTTCCCACACCATTTTCATTTCTTCTTTGGTGTAGTCATTATCCATAAATACATCAATTTGAGGGATCACATTAAACGCGATTTGGCGAGAAAACTCTTCCCCGGTTACTGGCTTTGAATTAAGTAACTCAGCGGTTTGTCTTGCTAAGCCTTCCATTGCTGATTTACCTGCGCCCGACACAGATTGATAAGTACAAACATTTACCCTATCAATGCCCAATGCGTCATAAATTGGCTTTAACGCGACAACCATTTGGATTGTAGAACAGTTGGGATTGGCAATGATATTTCGATTCCTAAAGTCAGCCAATGCTTCAGGATTTACTTCCGGAACAACCAGAGGAATATCGGGCTCGTAACGGTAATGAGAAGTGTTGTCGATTACAACACAACCTGCTTCGGCTGCAATGGGAGCAAATTTTTCTGAAACAGAACCACCAGCAGAGAAGAAACCAATTTGGACTTGACTCCAGTCAAATTCGTCTGCGTTAAGAACGGTCAGCTTTTTTCCTTTAAACTCGACTTCACCACCTGCTGAACGCTCGCTAGCAAGCGGATATAGTGTATCGATTGGAAAGTTGCGCTCTTCCAAAAGATCCATCATTGTTTGGCCAACGAGGCCCGTCGCGCCGAGTACCGCAACGTTGAAAGCTTGAGACATGTTTTATCATCCTATTTTATACAATTGAAAACTAGCTGCCGTTAGAAATGATAAACCCGATACCGCTAAGTAACTCTTGTATTTTAGTATTAGCTACGTTGAGTCTCAACGCACTGAATTCTCTGCGAATTGGGTATTTTTGCCGTAGTAAGGCAAACGATGTAGATTGTGCCATGTGAGAGCGAAAAACACTATCATCATTTGCGATATCATAGACAATTTTGCACAATTCGTGGCAAATAGACTGAAGCTCAAAAACATCCTCTATCGAGCTATCCAAAAGCTTTTCGACCAATTCGTCAGGTAATTTTGGCTCATAAGATGGCAGTAAAGAAAAAACATCTGCTGACGCTACATCATGCTTAGTGTTTGACCAATTTAAAAGAGCGTCCTTTAAAATTTCAGTTCCGTAAGCTTTTCCATCTAAACTGTGCCCCGCTATGTGCGGTGTTGCAAGCATTAGATACGGCAGCAAAGCAAGCTCTGGATTCGGTTCATTTTCCCACACGTCTAGCACGAGCTGCGGAGCACTGCGCTTACTATTTTTATCAGCCTCCAATATTTTTAATAATGCTCGGTTATCTATCAGCTCTCCTCTACCGGCGTTTATTATTGTTTGGGAAGATTTCAATGAGCGTAAGACTTCATCATTAAACATATGTAAAGTGGGATACGAAGCGTGACTATTTAACGGTGCATGAAGACAAATGAAATCAGACTTTAGGACTTGCTCAAAGTCAGCATATACAAGTTCTGTTTTAGACCATTGCTCTTTTTGAGGTGGGTCGAAAATATGCACATGCATGTCAAAAACCGATGCCAATTTTGCAATGCGCCGTCCAACGTTACCGTGACCGACAAGTCCTAAGCTTTTACCTTTTAACACTATCCCTTTTTTATTCGCGGCGTATAACAATGCGCAACAGACGTATTGACATACAGCGTTTGCGTTACAGCCAGCGGCATTCGTCCAGTAAACACCTGCTTCATTTAAACTGTCTATGTCTAGATGGTCATAGCCGGCGGTTGCTGTGCCAACAAAACGTAAAGAAGGCATTCGCTCTAATAAGCTCTTATTCACTTTTGTAGTAGAGCGTATTAGTAAAACCTCAACATTAGACAGATCTTCGTGATTAAGCTGACCGACTTGGAAGCTTCGCAATTTACCCAAGCCAGAATATAACTCTCGCCAATAGGGCATTGCATCATCGACTAATAACTGCATATTTGATTTCACTCCTGTCGCCTTAGGCAACTATTCGAACGATTTATGCTGTTTCGTTGAGGATGGGCAGTGTGCCGCTTTGCATAAAATTGACTAACAGGCGGTTCACCATCGCAGCTTGTTCTAACTGCGGATAATGGCCTGCCGAAATCCCTATAGATGGGTAATCAGGAAACAACAAATTGAATTGTTTCAGCATATGTAAACCAGAAATAGGATCATGTACCCCATTAATGAAACCGATTGGGCAAGTTGCTTGCCTCATTGCCCCTACCCAGTCATCGCGATATTTGGCTCGTTCATCAATATAACTTAGCAAGGAAGAGACGACTCTCTTGCCATTTTTGTGATTTAACAAGCTCCACAAGCTCTCTATTTCAAGCTCGTTGGGAGGGTTTTCAGCAGAAAATATTTGATGGAAACTTCGCTTGAGCGTAGATTTTGACATAAATAATGAAACCAAGGGCCCAATGGGCGATTTCAAAAGCTTTTGGGTAAACAAAGGCCTATGTGCCTCCGAAAACAACCCACCATTCAAAAAACAAATAGACAAAATAGTATCGCTTTCAAGTGAACGATCCTTTGAATCTAAGCTTCGCCGTAAAAGCTCTTGTGCGACCGATACACCATAATCGTGAGCGACGATATGACAACGATTGAGCTTTACATGTTTCAACACCCTCTCAATAATACTGGCTTGCTCCGATAATGAGTATGTGTGTGGGGCGGGTTTATCAGAGGCACCAAATCCCAAAAAGTCGACCGCCAATAGACAATGGTCTTTTTGCAACACCTCCCACTGCTTGTGCCAATCCCACGAAGCACTTGGAAATCCATGCAGAAATAATATCGTATCCTGTTGGTAGCTTCTCTCACGTTCAGCGCTCATCCAGTAAGCAATATTATGGTCGCCGTACTTACAGAATCGAGCGCCGTTGAGGTAGGTATTTACATTTTTATTAATCAAGCCAGTATCCGAAACCTTCACTGCTTAAATTCGGGACACAAACGGTCCAATTTTCTTAAAATTCCAGGCCATGCAAGTGCACCACCTGCAGATTTAGTAACTTGGCTTGCTTGTTCACGAATACCAGCCAATATTTTGTCGTCTATTGAAATCATTGACTGACCAGTGCTTTGGGCCTGTATTTGTATTTCGCATGAGCGTTGAAGCAAAAACATAAACAAGAATGCATCTGAAATAGTATCAGCACAGGTCAACAAGCCATGATTGCGCAATATCATAAAGTTAGTCGAACCCAAATCTTCAACCAAGCGCACTTTTTCTTCCGGATTCAGTGCGACACCTTCATAGTCGTGGTAGCTAAGTGAACTAAGCGCAAACAAGCTTTGTTGAGAATATGGCTGCAAACCATGTTCTAGTGCCGAAACAGCAACGCCAGCGCTTGTATGTAAGTGCATTACACATTTTGCGTCTTCCCGAGCTTCATGTACCGCACTGTGAATTGTGAACCCCGCTGGGTTTATGTCATAGCTTGAATCCATTACCTTATCGCCATTTAAATCAACCTTAACGAGGCTGGAGGCGGTCACTTCTTCAAACAACATACCATAGGGATTTATCAAGAAGTGATGGTCAGGACCAGGTACTCTAGCTGAGATATGTGTAAAAACTAAATCATCCCACCCATAATGCGCAACCATTCTGTAACAAGCAGCCAGGTCTACACGGGTCTTCCATTCTTCCTCAGATACTAAATCTTGTACATTTTTATTATTGTTGTTCATACATTCACCTAAGTTTGATTTACGCTACGCTTTCAGGCTTTCGATGTCTACGCCTCGTACTTTTTAAACACAAGTGAAGCGTTAGTGCCACCAAAGCCAAAGCTATTAGACATCACAACAGATAAGTCGGCAGTTCGCGGCTCTCTCACAATATCAAGGCCTTGGGCAGCCTCATCCAAATTATCGATATTAATAGATGGGCAAATGAAACCGCCTTCCAACATCAGTAGAGAATAAATAGCCTCGTGAACACCCGCTGCGCCAAGCGCATGCCCAGTCAATGATTTAGTTGCACTGATAGCGGGGCAATCATCACCAAACAACTCTTTTATAGCTTGCAATTCTTTTACGTCACCTACTGGTGTCGAAGTACCGTGCGTATTCAAATAATCCAATTTTTCGCTTGTATTCATTAGTGCCATCTTCATACATCGAACCGCACCCTCACCGCTCGGGGCTACCATGTCATGTCCATCTGATGTTGCTCCATATCCGACTATTTCAGCATAAATTTTCGCACCGCGTGCTAGCGCATGTTCTAGTTCTTCAACTACCACCATACCGCCACCGCCAGAGCTTACAAATCCATCACGATTCGCGTCATAGGTACGTGAAGCAAACTCTGGTTGATCGTTATATTTTGTAGATAGTGCACCCATGGCATCAAACTGACCAGACAATGCCCAGTGCAGCTCCTCTCCACCACCAGCGAAGACCATTTTTTGTTTCCCGAGTTGAATCATTTCCAACGCATTACCTATGCAGTGTGCGCTCGTTGCGCAAGCAGACGAAATACTATAATTCACACCTTTTATTTTAAACGGTGTAGCCAAACACGCAGACACCGTACTGCCCATACATCTGGTAACCATGTAAGGACCCACGCGCTTCACACCTTTGTTTCGCATAATGTCAGCAGACAACACTTGATTCTCAGAGCTCGCACCCCCTGACCCTGCAATAATCCCTACCATCTCGTCTGAGTATTGCTCTTCTGTTAAGCCAGCATCTTCAATCGCTTGTTGCATTGATAAGTAAGCATAACTAGCCGCATCTCCCATGAAGCGCAAAGCCTTTCGGTCTATGTGCTCTTTCAAATCAAGTTTAAGGTCTCCCCATACTTGACTGCGTAATCCAGCCTCTTGAAATTGCTCAGAGAAGGTAATACCAGAGCGCCCTTCTTTTAATGAGTCTCGAACCTCGTCTTTGTTGTTGCCGATGCTCGAAATAATGCCCAACCCTGTTATGACTGCTCTTTTCATTGTAAAACCTTACTTTATATGTCTTCAGCTCTATTTAAAGTGCTTTGAAATCAAACACTTTTACGTGTGTCTATTCTAATGTTTTTGCTATTGATATGTTAAGCTCTTTCTGCTTACTACTGGTCTGATCTTCGCGCTATAATGTTGCACTAAGATACCTTAATCCAAAGCGCTGTAAATGTAAAAAGCGCATATTAACTCGTAAAAGATGCATTACTCATGATAAGAAACGCAAAGCTTGATTTTAACGAGCATGGCACGCCGATGTCTTCTGAATTTTCTGATGTATATTACTCAAATGATGGCGGTGCCACTGAAACAAGCTATGTTTTTATTGATGGCAACCGATTGCTTGAGCGATGGAAGAATTGGGATAAGTCACATTTTTGTATTGCCGAAACGGGTTTTGGTACTGGTTTAAACTTCTTTTGTGTCGCTGAAGCATTTTTGCAATTCACTCAAGAAAACCCAGATCACCCTCTCAAATATTTACATTTTTTATCAACAGAAAAATACCCAGTAACAAAAGAAGACATGCTGAAGATCTATGAATCTTGGCAAGGGCATTCACCCGCAATTAAATCGCTAATGAAGACTTGGATAGACCAATACCCCGAACTAGTCGCAATCGCTCACAGAAGAAAATTACACCCACAGATCTGTTTAGATGTGCACTATAAAGACGCGGTAGAAGCATTTTGTGATATTCATAGGATGAACGAGGGACAAATTAATGCGTGGTTTTTAGATGGATTTGCACCCAGCAAAAACTCAAGTCTATGGACGCCACCACTCTTCGAGTTAATGGCTAAACTCAGTAATAAGGATACCACATTTGCAACGTTTACTGCTGCAGGAGCAGTAAAAAGAGGCCTGCAATCCGCAGGGTTTTCAGTCAAAAAACGTAAAGGTTTTGGCAAAAAACGTGACATGTTAGTCGGTGTCAAAGAGAGTAGACCTCAAGAAAACTCTAGTCGGTCAAAAGATGAAAAAGGCAGCTATGAGTCAAACATTCATCAAACTTCTATAAATATTTCCTCGCATCAATCCGAAACTAAAAAGTTCGCTTATCAACATAAAAATAATAAACATCAAGCACCCTTCTATTACCGTCACGCAACGGCTTCGAAGAATCAGTATCCATTAGATTTTGCCATCGTTGGCAACGGTATTGCGGGGATTATATGCTCGTATAAGTTACTCCAAGAAGGACATAAAGTATCCTTATACTGGCAAGGACGGTCACCAGCCGATGGCGCATCAGGTAATGCAATTGGTGGATTTTATCCTCAGCTCAATGCTCAACAAAATAACGCGAGTCGAGTTCAACTAGCCAGCTTTTTGTATGCTCACAATTTTTATAATGAGCTACATAAAGTCGCGCCGTTTGAACATGATTTTTGTGGTGCATTACAATTGGCGTTTAATGAAAATACTCAGGGGCGGCTACGAAAGCTGGCTCAAAAAGCCTTATGGCCAAGTTGTATCGGCAGTATTGTGGATAGCGAAACTGCGAGTCATATTGCAGGCATCGATATTCCTTATGCTGCATACTTCATGCCTATGGCTGGATGGATATCGCCCCCTAGCTTGGTGAAAGCGATCTTTGAATTAATTAAAGAAAAAACTAATTTTCATTTCTATCCACAACATATTCTGAAAAGCTACAACAGCCTTAATCAACAATCGGACAATTTGCCACAGTCAAAATCGCCTTCAATCACGCTCAGCTTTTCAGTGTTGAACACTGACTCAGTACATGAGAAAAAACATCATCATTTAATTTTAGCGACTGGCAGTGGTACGAAAAATATTGTTGAAAATACAATACCTAATACCGTCGATTTTAGAACAACGAGGGGACAAGTGGAAATTGTGCGTTCGTCAGGGACAGTTTCGGCGTTAAAAACCCTGCTCTGCCATAAAGGCTATTTCAGTCCATCGGTAAACGGCTATCATGCTCTAGGCTCAAGCTATGTGAAAAATGACGATGATATAAAGGTGCGAGCAGAGGAGACTATCAACAATTTTGAGATGCATAAAAAAAGCATGCAAGCAGCAAGTTGGGTTGGTGAATTTGATATTCTTAGCGAGCAAGATGACAACTTCGCTAGAGCCGCAATAAGGTGTTCCAGTGCTGACCATTTACCTGTAGTAGGAGCTATGCCAAGCGCTAGACAACAACAGGAGTTGCAAGACTTATACAAAGCTTTGCCTGTAAATAGCTATCCTATTCCAAGCGTTGATCAAAATGTGTTTCTATTATCTGGCTTAGGTTCTCGGGGCTTGACCAGCGCTCCATTGATGGCAGAGTTGTTAGTGAGTCAAATTTTAGGGCGACCACTGCCACTAGAAGCAGACTTACTTAATTCATTAAACCCCAATCGATTTTTAGTCAGGCGCTTGATAAAGAGTCAGAAAAACTAGCTCTTTATCTTATTTGCCGGCACGTACTCGCTTTTTCGTTTATCCACATTTATTATTTTGGATTTGATTAGGGTCTAGAAAAACTACGGTTAATCAGCATTTGAGCGATATTGAAACTCTTTTTCACGTAGGAAATTTGGCACAAATACACTTGCACTGGATACGACTCGGCTATTTGATAATGTCATAATTCGTGCATTTATAAATACGCCCTCTTTCTTTTCTATCATGGTGCCAGACAAAATGTGATCCATAGCATGCTGATTCGCCAAGCTGGTTAATTCTCTTGAAAAGGCTAAGTCGCCCGTTTTACCCACTTGAATGGCGGGCATTAATTTAAAATCTGCCACTCGCAGCCCCATGCCTTGTAGATTTGTAATGCTCATCTCTGCGAGTTGATTACCCAACACAGTTGTGTTTTGAAGGCTGTAGTCAAGTTTAACGAAAGATGTGACAGCAATAACAGCATCTGGGGAAAGTCCAATTGCATTCCTAACCAGCTTCATACTTAATTGAGAAGCATAATCCTCAAGCCCCTTGTGAGTGAAGCTTGGTCTAAATCTACTGGCGAGAACATCTCTTTGTACGATGACCTCATCACCTAAACCTAAGCGACCAGTTGATTTCCCGCGATAACTGTTTAATTCAATCCCTTTGTTAGAGCGATTACCTAAGTCTACCCCACCAGCCAATAACTCTTGTTCGTTAATCAAATCAGCGATTGTTTCGGGTGGTGTGTATCCAGACATAAACCATTTACCAGCCGCACAACTCGAGAGAAAAGCAACCGCTAAGATCAACGAAAACAAACGAATAAGTTTCATCTTACTCTCCTTGGATCAATCTAACGCCATCCACAATTTCACCTTGACCCGATGCGCCACTAGGCATCAGTGACTCTACAACGTAGTACGGAATGAAGCTTTGCGCACTTGCTACCACAACATTTGATTTCATTCCTAGCATTCTAGCATTCACCAAAAAACCAGCTTGATGTTTCGTTAATGTTCCGGTTAGTACATACTGAATTGGCGTTGTATTGTTTAAGTCTAAAAAGTCTCTCGACATCACAAAATCACCTGAATCGGTGACGCTAATATATTGTGTAGCTTTATACTCGACTACTGGCATTCTAAACTGATGAAACTCATGCACAAATGACTCTGCCATTTGCTTACCAAGTAAATTAGTTTGTTTAAGATCACTATCTACCAAAGCAAAATGCGTCACTGCTACTGGTGTTCTTTCTGTCACGTATTCCATATTTTCAACCAGGTCATGAGCCATGTTGCGCACATAGTCGCTCACGTGTAAATTTCTTGCGGCTGGAGAATAAGCTTGACTTGAATCCGACTTATAACGGGCACCGAAAGCATCAATAGCGTCACTGCCACTACCATCTTCTTGCTCTTTCGCTTGGGTAAGTTTGTTAATGAGCGTACCATCTGAATCTAAACCCTCTGCACCTTCATCATCGGCAAACAAATTCCCCATAGACGGCAATGAACTGCAGCCGCTAAGTGCTGCTCCTAAAAATAGTACCCATAGTAATTTCATAGTATTTCCTCAATAATATCTGTGCCGTGCCGCTACTGCGGTGCCTAGTTGCCTCGCATACTCTGCAATTTAACTCGGATATCTGACTTTTGTTTAGACTTCATTTTAGTTTTGCAATTACAGATAAAAAACGTCTTTAAACTCTTAATAAGCCTTTCTAAACAGAGTACTTGCATTTTTTAGACCAATATCTTTTCAAACCCAAAATGCTTATTTATTCAGAGCACTTCTAGTGCTCGGTAGCGAATCCGAACGATAAAGCATACCGTTTCGGGTGCTCACTTGTTCATGCTCCCAAAACACATTCGCAGGTATAAAATGTGTCGCTGCTGCAATGACGAACTTGTTATCAACATTGATAATCCGAGCATTCACCGTTGCTCCATTCTGCTGCTCTGTGATCGTACCGGTAATGAAATAATCAACATTTTGCAATTGAGATAGGTGAGATAAATCGCGGGATAAGGCTCGATCTGCATTTTCGGATATAATAATTGAGTTAGTAGCTTTAAAATCTTGTGCAATAAGCCCTCTGACGAGTGCCTCGCTTATTAGCCCCTGCTCTAATTGGTGTCCAAGCAACATGAGAGGACCCTGTTTGCTATGATCATGAACAAGCGTGTCAACCGGCACGAACCCTGCGACGGCAAAGCGTAAACGTTGTTGATTGTTAACTTGCGAAAATAATTCCATTGCAAGTTCTTTGGTATAGCGTTCGACTGAATCTATATTTGGTTCAATATTTTGAGCAAGTTGCTCTGGTGGCGATGGAAACAAGCTGGTGCAAGCAGATACAAACAAAACGCTTGTTATTGCAAGTGTCGCTTTGAGTTTTAGAAGTATATTGTTTGGGAATAACCGCATTTTGGCCCGCCTAGTACTAACGCAATTTTGTCATTTGACGTTATCTAAGCAAGTTTGATTCCAACTTTTAGGTTAGTTTACATAATCCGATTAACATGATGAGTACATCGCGAGAATCTTTTTCAGATAATTCATTATTATCAATAGCATGAACAACTGCAGTAAATAAATCCATGTTGAATTTGAGTGCAAAAAAAGAACACTTGTCCATATCTGTGATGAGCGTCTCAATATCTTGCTTAAAGTCTGACGCGCTTTTCTTTGTCCGCAAACGTTCTGACTTAACAGCTGCAATTTCTAAACTAGTACTCTGATTAATGTCATTCTTCTTCTCGGTCGCTGTCAGATTACTTTCTGTACGATTACTGTTGGTTATATTGCTTTCTATTTGATTGCTTTCTATTTGGGCACTTTCTATTTGGGCACGCTCTATTTGATGACTTTCTGTAAATTCAGTGCTTTCAAAAAATTCGTTAATTTGCGACGCCATTTCTACTAGACGATACTTTTCATCATATAGTGACTCATCAACAGTCTCAAAAGCTTTGATTAAGCGCACTGCTACCACTGAAAAATGCCCATGTATGTAGCTTGAAATAAATAGGTCGTGATCAGTACCTGAATGAATAAAACTGTCTAAATATTCTTCTAACTCATCTAAAAACGTATCCAGATTACGCAAGGGTGAGTTTAGCAATTTTTCTATCTTGCGATAGATTGACTCTTGATAATGCAAGACCAAGTTCATACCGCTCTAATGCCCTCGTACAAAATACAAAACGTGATCTTTATAGCCGGTTATAACGGACATCGGTCCGGTCATATCCTCATCCAAGTTCGGATCAGAAGAGTCAACAATCAGACCCTTACCGTTCAGAGCATGAATTTTTGATTTTGACGCCACGACCAAAATATTCTCCTTACCTATCTGGCGGATAAATTCTGGAGATAGTTGTTGATTGCCTCTACCTAATATATGCCCTTGTCCACCGATCAAGGTGATTACGAGTTTGCAAGGGCGACCTTTAGTTAAGGCAAGTAATTGCTCTGCACTTACATCTTGCCTAATGAGTTGACCTTTATGAACAATATCTACTCCAAGTAAAGTATTGGGTAAACGTAGTTTCTGCATTATTGCATCAACAGTACTACCAGAGCCCATTACATAATAACAGTCAGGCTCGTCCTCCATTTTCTCTAAAATGTAATCGGCTATATCATCTAATAAGAGTTCATCGGATTCTTTTCCACCCATTTTTACTGCTTGAATGTAACTCAATTCAGACGGCACTTGCATTTCGCCAAAATGCTTGGCGATAACTTTCCCTTGCCGGAATTTGTCCTC
Organism: Glaciecola sp.; assembly: GCA_965658765.1. Lineage (GTDB taxonomy): Bacteria > Pseudomonadota > Gammaproteobacteria > Enterobacterales > Alteromonadaceae > Glaciecola. The sequence goes on from CBFHTO010000023.1 coordinate 11,469, forward strand.
GTCGATATCTCTCACTTCTGCATTTCTTAATGAAACCAATTCTCCGTTTACAACCTGCCTAAGCACTAAACCCGCCGCTTTAGGAGTAATGGCGTAAACGCCACTGTGAATTTTACAACCCGCTGGAATACCGAGTACTGGGACATGTGATTGAATGCTTTCACAGATATTTCGAGCAGTACCATCGCCACCAGCAAACAATAGAAGGTCGATGTTATATGGTAGTAAGGCATTGACACAATTTATGGTATCTCTGTCGAGAGTTTCAGGACTCTCGCTTTCGTAAACTACTGTATGCTTAAAAGCCAGTTCACTCGCAATATCGGCCCCCATATTTCCAGACGCGGTATAAATATGCATCGTATCTTTCAATTCTAAGCATGGAGTCAAAGCTGCTTTTGTCTTTTGCATTGCCAATTGCTCAGCGCCTAGAGCCAAAGCATCTTCTCGAATTTTGGGGTCATCACTGCCTTTAAACGCAAGCGCACCTCCAATACCGGCAAATGGATTTATGATAAGCCCAAGTCGGAAACTTCGATTTAATGGGAGCGTCAAATTTTCAGAAGGTGTCGACACTTAAAAGCCTATGAACTGATTATTTATATGGAATATTTTAAAGTACGGTGCTGGTGCCAAAACTGATCGCCACACAAATTAGCGAGATTAAGATGCAATAAAATGTATCAATCTCATTCGATGCCTAAATCGTTGTTGCTCATTGTTATTTATTCATCAAATGAGAGTAAAAGCCTTAACGACTAAGCACTAGATATGTTACAGCAGAGAACTAGGAATGACAAAACTCAGTACTCGATAAACTCTTGGTCGTCACCTGGTACAGATGGAAATCGACCTTCTCGCCAATCATCAATCGCTTTGGATATTCTATCTTTAGAGTAAGCAACAAAGTTCCAGGTAATGTACGGTTCTTTTTCAATCTTATCCCCACCCAACAGAATTAGACGACCCGATGATGACATCTTGATACTGTGGTCCTCATTTTCCATTAAAATAAAATCACCTTTACGGTATGTCATACCAGATACTTCTATTTCACCTTCTACTACATAAGCTGCGCATTCCTGTTGAGCATCGGATTTGGACTTATCAAAATTTGGACGCGCAATTTGACTGCCTTCACAAGCAGCTACATCTAAATAAAACATAGCTTGATAAGTTTTTACGGGAGAACTCAATCCAAATGCTTCCCCAACAATCAACCTCATCATAATGCCTTCTTTAATAAGGTTGGGTAAGGACTGCTTTTTTACGTGTTGAAAACTCGGCGCTAACTCTGCCATACCCTCTGGCAAGGCTACCCAGCACTGTAGTCCATCAATTTCATGTGGGTTGGCTCTAACTTCAAACGTTTCTCGCTCGGAATGCACAATACCTCTTCCAGCTGTCATCCAGTTGACATCTCCAGGAAAAATCTCTAGATGCGTGCCAAGTGAATCTCGATGCAAAATACTGCCTTTAAAGAGATAAGTAAGCGTTGACAAACCAATATGAGGATGTGGTCGCACATTAATACCTGTGCCGGCCTCAAAGTTGGTCGGCCCCATATGGTCAAAAAAGATAAACGGTCCAACCATCTTCTTATACATATGCGGTAATACTCTGCGCACGGTGAGACCGCCGAGATCGTGTTCTTTCGCAGTAAGTTTGAGAGGCATAATTTTACTAATATTTTAGATTTAATATAAAAATAGTAGCCATCAATTTTATGAAAAGCCAGACTTATTGAATCTGTTTTTTAAGATAACTCAGAAAGCTTGCCGCCCTCACAGGATATCCAAATTGTTCATAGTGGTTAAATTGTTCTTCAACTTTATTTGAAAAAGCCCTTTCACTGCTTATCTCACCATTCAAATTGTCTAAACTTACTCTAAACGGCCGACGACATGCTAAAGAAAATGCCATTTCGATCGCCTGAGGCTTAACTTCAACTTGTTGAAAGGCTTTTTGCTGTTGTAGATTTCGACCGTCAGGTGCATACCAATAACCATACTCAATTTGCGTACGGCGCTTCTTTCCAGCAATACACCAATGAGCCACTTCGTGCAAAGCACTCGAAAAATAATCGTGGCGATACCATATAACGCTAGAAGTAAGTACTACGTCATTTGTGTTCTCTGATGGCATACCTTCAGGTTCATAAAGTGGCTCTTCTGCTCCACCTTTAAGTAAAGTATTAAATGAGTAGTAAAAACATTCGTAAAAGGCTTTTTCTAATTGTAGGTGGTTAATTAATGATTGCTAAGTCATGCCAAATATATTGTTACCATTATAAAACACATTTGATTTTCGAAAAACATAGCGCTTGATGCTACCATTGCAATAGATGTGGGAAGAAGAGAATATTTTCACTTACAATGCTGAACATCGATAACACAACAATTGCGAAAAAACTTATGAACGACGCCACTAGACGCTACGAATCGCTTAATTGTTGGATTATGCCCAGTCCTTTTGTAGAAGAATGGAAAATCCAAAATACACATATTGATCACTATCAACATACTAATAACGTGTCTTATTTAAGCCAGTTAGAGAGTTTAGCGTGGTCGCACTCACAAGCATTAGGTCTATGTTTTGAAGATTATCAAGCTATCGATAGAGCAATGGTAATAACGAGTCACGAACTAAAGTACCATGCCCCATCTTACTTAGATGATACTCTGCTATGCGCAACTTGGATTGTGCATTGCGACGAAAGGTTCAAACTACAACGCAAGTTTCAATTTATTCGAGAAAGTGACCAAGCTACTATTTTTAGCGCGAAGACTGATTTTGTGTGCGTCAGCCTAAGTACCGGTCGCCCTAAAAAGATGCCTGAAATTTTCAAATCTATTTACGGTAATGCGACCAAAAGTGAACTATCGTGAAGACACATAGCCTTACACCGATATATCACTTATGTATTGAGGCCAATATAAAATGAACTTGGTTAAAGTATTAAGCGTGGTTTTGTCGATATCCTTAGGGGCTAATTTTTTTCTCTTTTATTTTTTGTATCAAAACCACTCTGACCACATGCATACCTCATACGGAAGCCCTACTGATTCGTCAACTCAATCAAGTTCTAACTTAACAAGCAAAAATGGTATTTCACATTTTCTAGGCTCTGATTCAAATGCTAGGCAATCGCAATTATTGTCAGATAAAAATGTTACTGCTGAGGCAGCACATCCAAGCTCACTAGCTAATGGTCCGCAAAAAGATCGAGACACTCAGCCTGAAGTAAATCTAGACAATTTATCAGAAGCAGAATTTTTTCATCGCCTTCAACGCTTACAAGCAAACAATGCTTACGAAGAACTGTCTTTTGAGGTGAGCCAGTTTTTGAGAAAATATCCGAAAAACATTGAAGCTTTGTTAATTGAAGCAGATGTTTATTATCACACTCAACCACTTAATATCGCCATAGTGCACTACAAAGATTTGTTAAATCAGCCTTTATCTACAGAACAACGATTGGATATAGAAGAAATTATTGCTGTAAATACTACCCGTGTATTACAACAATTTAGTGGTGATGGCGCATGGGATTTGCTAGCTGAATTTTTGGAGCCTTTGATTCAAATTGACCCATTAAATCGCAACTATATTATATCACTGGCCAGAGCGTATGGTATGCAATCGCAACTAACATTGATGGAAAATGTGCTTGCAGCCCTACCAAGCGATGATCGTCGTGCAACTCAACTACGCAATGCCGTTATGGCTCGATTAAATCAATCTCAAGAACCCTCTCAGTTATCTGCGGTTGAGCTTGATAAGAATACCGCTTCTTTCGATGTTAGGCGTGCGAAACAAGCGGTTGTAAAGCTTTATCAGAACCGAGGGAAATTTATCACCACTACTAAAATTAAAAACAAAAATTTGAGTATGTTGGTGGATACCGGAGCATCGACCACGGCCATTAGTAAAAGTGCTTTTAAAGGTTCAGTCAACCAACAGTGGGTATTCATCGGACGCTTCCTTGTTCAGACTGCAGGGGGCGCAGTCGACGCTCCACTCTACAAAATACCCGAGTTAAGGGTAGGAAGTGAAAAACTGCAAAACATCAGTGCGCTGGTCTTGAGCGATGATAATTTGAACGAGCATGATGGCCTACTCGGGATGAATGTATTGTCTCAGTTCGATATAAATATTGATGCCAACAGTCAAACCATGAGTTTGTATAAAAAATAAGGAAGCGTATGTATTTAAACTATACGCTTCCTTATTTATCGTATTTTCTTCTAGATTACTGTTAACTCTTGGTCAGACTTAATATTTAAATTGCTTCATTATTCGATTGAAATCACTAGAGAGCTGTTTTAACTCAGAACTCACTTCCGATAAGCGGTCGCTGCTTGAAGTAGTTGCCTCGGTTTTACTATCTATTTCATCTACGTTTTGCGTAATTAGTTGAGCCACTTTTTGTTGCTCACTTGTCGCTTCGGCAATTTGGGCGTTCATGCCTGTAATTTTAGAAATTGTTTGATTTATTTCCTGTAGGCTAGCACCTGCTTTGTTTGCCTCATCAACACTGACGATTGCTTGTTCTGTACCTTTGGCCATTGCCTCTACAGCTGAGTGCGCCGCAGACTGTAATTGTTCAATTGTAGTCTGAATTTCTTCAGTCGATTTTTGCGTACGTGATGCTAGTGTTCTTACTTCGTCTGCTACAACTGCGAAACCGCGACCTTGTTCACCCGCTCTTGCTGCCTCAATCGCGGCATTAAGTGCCAACAAGTTGGTCTGTTCTGCAATGCCTTTAATCACGTCTAACACGACACCAACTTTATTGGAGTCTTCTTCTAATTTCTTAATGACAACAGCCGTTTCATCCACTCTTGATGCTAAACTTTGAATACTGCCAACCGTGTGACCAACGACTAACTCACCTTGTTTTGCAGCGTCAGAAGCCTGATGCGCTGCTTGTGCAGCCTCTCTCGCATGTTCGGCAACAGAATTCACGCTGTGGGTCATATCATCCACTGCATGTTTGGCGCTTGAGGCAGCAGTACGCTGTGAATAAATAGTATCTGTCGCTATTTGAGAAACTTGGTTTAAGTTATCTGCAATATCCGATAAGGGCTGACTTGAATGACCAATGTCCCCAACAACACCTTGAAGTTTTGCCACGAACTGATTAAACCAATAAACCAAATCGCCCACTTCATCTTTGTTATTTGATTCCAAGCGAATGGTAAGATCGCCATCCTCTTGCGCGATATCTCGTAAAGAAACAACCAAGTTGCCAATACTTTTCTTTAAGTTGTTTACTATAGGTAGTGCCGTTGCAAACAAAATGATGGTCGTTGCAATACCTATCACAATGCCAAGAGTAATAAGATTCTTTGCAGAAGCATTTGCAGTTTCAATGGCTTGGTTAAAGGAAACCTCTCGTTGACGGCTGAACTCTGAAAGTTTTTCAAAGGAGGAGTCAAACAAATTATTCATAGTCATTAGTGAATCTTGGATTTTTGTGAAATCGGCAGTGTTATTCACCATCGATTTACTTACGCCATAGGCAATCTCATAATAGTTTACAAAATCCGCCTTCACTAACTTAATATCAGACTCAACGTTTTTACCTAATCCGATAATCCTATCTAAGGTTTTGATGGTGTTATCAAATAATTCATTGGCTTTCTCGAGCGCGTCTTCATCTCCAGTAGTAACAGCTGAACTCAATGTATCCTTTACGTTTTGCATAGAGTTTAATGCGTCTTTTGATTTCAATAGCGCCGGTGTATGAATTAATCTAGCCTCATTCAATGTGTCGACATTTTGATACGCACTGCTAATGCTTATGGCAATATAAACACCAAAACTAAGCGTACCAATAATAGGAATTAAGAACAGCTTCTGGGCGATTGACATTCGTGCCAAAAAATTCATATTTTACCTTCAATAGAGGCTTAGGCCTCAGCAAATTTGTTACCTTAAACTGCCATTTACTATGACGTAATAATGCAACATCACGGATTAATTAAGTGTGACAACTTTCACAGAAGGAGCGGCATTCGAAGAATCTATATAAGCAATCATATCAACGTTCTTACTTACTAGTTCTATCGCTTCGGCGTCACTCTTCACTTCTTTTGGCGGAATGCCTTTTCCAGTAAAAACCAATTTTGACCAATAGGCAGATACTTGGCTTGAGCTTCTTCCGAGCAAGCTTTTGTCGAAGTTCTGCCGTGAATCACTTGAAGCATCTTGATTCACAGGCACTGCTTTACTGCCATTATCAAACTTAGCTTGTTTTCCTAAAAATATACGCTTAACTTGGTTTATATCCAAGTTACTGGTATTTGATGGATGCACGATAACACTTAGTTCCGCGCACGCATTTGAACTTACAAGTAACAGAGTAAATAAGATAAATATAGCTTTCATCTGTTGTCTCCTAAAACACATAATTAACAGCAAATCGCGCGAGTGTTTTGCTATCGCTGCCGTTATAAATGTCTTCATGACGTGCAATCTCGACTTTTAGCGCAGCCTGTGCATCTAAGTCGTATCGCAAACCGAGAGCAAAAATATCAAACTCTTCTGCATCCGCTAATTGTATGCCTACTACTGTTTCAGTAATCACAGCCTGAAATTGTTCAGGCAATGCAGCCACTCGGTCTAAGAATTTAAAGCCATGAAAACCGTCAAGTTTTTGATATGTGACAGAAGGCGTAAATTTACCAATACGAGTCCCTAGCGTTACATAGAATGCATTGTCTTTTGGTAAAAAAGATTCTTTGACTTCTAAAACTGTATATTCCGCGCTGGCAAACCATTCAAAATTATCGAAACCAAATGAGATCCCATAAAAATCTGCAGTGTCTTCAGAAAAGTTTAATAAATCACCGAGTACAGGATCTATCGCACTGACTCCTCCAACGACATTATCAAGTAAGCCAAAGCTCAAGCTTGTGTCTGCAGTACCATATACCGCACGAGCCTTGTATGTATCGTTACTCATTTGTAATGAGACCAACATGGTATTTTCTGCGTTTAATTCAGCTGTTTGCCCAGCCAAAGAGATATCTGGATTTTTAATATTTCCTAAAACGCCTTGCAACTCGTAATCCCATCCGCTTTTATAGGTAGTGTAACTTGCGCGAACGCCATCGATATTGTTGAATGGAATGTCATATACGGTTCTTGGGCTATTGATCCAATGGTAGGAATAGCCAACATCCAATGACTCGCTGTACATAAACAAAGGCAATCTAAGACGGCCAGCCGATAAACTTAAGTTGTCATTTACCTGATAGGACAAATAGGCCCACTCAAATTCAGCATCAAAATCATTCTCACCGCGAGCAATGATTTGTGCGGTAGCAGTCATGTTATCACTGACTGATCCAATAACTTGCACAGCGAATAGACTTTCATTTGTGAAATCAAGCTTGTCGTCGTATCCAAATAAGCCACCCTCATCAGATGTATAACCGCTCACTAAGTTAGCGAAGCCATTTACTCGAACGTCGGCTTGCACAGCGACTGAGGCTAATGCTAGTGCACTTATTGCACCAACGAGTGTTTTGTTCATTGTTTATCCTTTGTCGTCTTTTGTTGGGCGTAACCCAAAATTCGGTCCATTGATGTTATATCAATGGATTAAAGCGACCGAAGTCTATACGGGAGGATATCGGCATAGGTATAAATTTCTTTACCTATATATCTTGGTTAAAACTTGCTAATACTAAGCTTCTGATAACAAGGGAATAATCCAATTAAAGAGGACTTAATTAATTTAGAGATGATGACCTATCCCCGAGAGTAGGACTTAAAAATTGTGTGGTAATTAGGCAAAGATCAAATGTGATTGCCTTGATGAAAATAGACGCTAAATAAAGCCGAATATCAATCTATAAGCTTGAAGTTGTGTTTTAACTAAACCGTTGTCGCAATGTCATAAGTTTTGTTGGACGAACAATAGCAAAAGCACAATAGCGGAGAGCGCGTTAATAAGCCTCAGAATTTTTGCTCTGAGTTGCAAACGGCGCAGACGTTTACACAATGATTGCTCAGACAAATAACCGTCTCTGAGTGATTCAGAAATTAATACAGCTTTAACGGCACGCCCTCTAAGTGCCGTTTGGTCTTTATTGACCCTCTCCCATTCTTTTGGATATTGAGTCTCTATCAAATGATGTAATGTAGATTCTAACTTTCTAGCGTAAATACCGGTAGAAAAGATAATTAGACCAAAGATGACAAGGGTCAAGGTATCTTGAAATGATAAATCCATTGAGCCTTAGACCAATGATTGAATCGCGGTACTTACAAGATTGCTCAATACATCGGAGTCAAACAATGACGCATTTTCATCGTCTAAATGTTTCGTTTTTAGCCGATCTGCATAGGCAAGCCTAATCGTCATTAAGAACCAAAAAACTGCGCTCACAAAACCGATTATTCGCCATAGATTATTTTTCGCCCATTTCAGAGCGAAAGTGATCGATAGCAGATACGCAACAAATCCCGCGAGTTTTGAACTCGCCCAACCACTGACAAATGGATACAAGCCAAGCGGGTTCGAGTACACCAAATATGCTGCGGTTATGATAAATAAGGTGTACAAAGCGTGTGGTGCTATTTTTAAGAACTTATTATTTTTTGCATCTGATTCTTTCATCATCAATGCAAAATTGACTATGAATACAATAAATGTCAAGACAATGACTAAAACGTGCAGGTGCTTAATACCCTCGTACATAAATGTGTTTACTCTCGAATTATGGTTGTATGTTTGAGACACATTAGTACGTGTCTCGCCTTAATACTGTTAACTTTTATATAAGTGAATGCCGCTAAAAAACGTTTGCGCTAAATGCCAGCGCATAGACGCGTTCCCTGGTCAATGGCACGTTTAGCGTCTAATTCAGCCGCGTAGTCTGCTCCGCCAATTAGGTGGTAAGGCAGTGTTAATCCTTCAACAAGTTCCTTAAGCGGTGTTTGTCCAGCACACACGATAACGTTGTCGACTTCTAATAACTTTGGCTCACCGTTTACTTCTATGTGAAGACCATCATCGTCGACTTTTAGGTAACTTACGCCTGCGATCATGTTAACCCCTTTTTTCATCAAGCCAACACGGTGAGCCCAACCCGTTGTTTTCCCTAGACCTGCACCAACTTTCGATGTTTTACGTTGTAATAAAAAGACTTCACGCGGAGACGCCTCGGGCATTGGCGTTATACCCTCCACTCCGCCGCGAGCCGTAAACTCCATATCAATTCCCCATTCCTTCATAAATGCGGGTATATTGGTCGATGTTGAAGTTGGGCCGTGAGTCAAGAATTCACTTGTATCAAATCCGATACCCCCTGCCCCCATGACAGCAACTTTTTTACCGACTGGCTTTTTATGTTTTAAAACGTCGATGTAGGTCAACACTTTGGGGTGTTCTATTCCCTCTATTTCTGGAATTCTTGGTTTGATGCCTGTTGCAATCACAACTTCGTCGAAGCCTTGAGAATTGAGCATAGCTGCGTCAACCCGCGTATTTAAGCGAATATCAACGCCAAGCATGCTTAGCTGTACAGAAAAATAACGTATAGTTTCATAAAATTCTTCTTTACCAGGCACTTGCTTTGCAATGTTGAATTGCCCCCCGATTTCAGAATCAGACTCAAAAAGCGTTACTTTATGGCCACGTTGAGCAAGCGTAGTCGCTGCAGCTAAGCCTGCAGGCCCTGCACCGACAACCGCCATTGATTTTTTGGTTTCAGCAAGCTCAATATTAAGCTCAGTTTCATGACAGGCTCTTGGATTTACCAAGCAGCTCGTCATCTTTCCATCGAAAACATGGTCTAAACAAGCTTGATTGCAACCTATACAGGTATTGATTTGGCTCGCTTTGTTTTCTTTCGCTTTGATAACAAATTCTGGATCGGCCAAAAATGGTCTCGCCATAGATACTAAATCTGCATCACCTCGCGCTAATACTGATTCAGCGACTTCTGGTGTATTTATTCGATTTGATGTAACAACAGGAATACTAAGTGCCTTCCTAAATTTTGCAGTCACCCAAGTGAAAGCTGCACGAGGCACCTTGGTAGCAATAGTGGGGATCCTTGCTTCATGCCAACCAATGCCAGTGTTGATTATCGTTGCACCAGCACTCTCGATGCGTTTGCCCAACTCAACAACCTCATCGTAAGTAGAGCCACCTTCGACTAAATCAAGCATCGATAAGCGATATATAATAATGAAGTTTTCGCCAACAGCCTCTCTTACGCGACGAACCACCTCAATCGGTAGTTTGATTCTGTTCTGATATTCGCCTCCCCACTCATCTTTTCGCTGATTGGTCCTAGTTGCAATAAACTGATTGAGGAAGTAGCCCTCAGAACCCATGATCTCAACGCCATCATATCCCGCACGTTTTGCTTGCTGTGCAGTAAAAACAAAATCTTGAATTTGTTTTTCAATTTCTTCAGTACTGAGTTCTTTTGGCTTATACGGGTTAATAGGTGCTTGAATTGGGGAGGGTGCAACCAAATCTTTATTATAAGCATATCGACCTGTATGCAAAATTTGCATGCAAATTTTACCACCTTCTTTATGCACTGCATCGGTCACATACTTATGATTAACGACAGCTTCATCGCTGTCTAATCTTTGAGTAACAGCGTGGGTAGCTCCCTCATCATTTGGACCAATACCACCCGTTACTATAAGGCCAACGCCTCCTCTTGCTCGCTCAGCAAAAAAAGCTGCCATTCGTTCATGGCCATTTGGTAACTCTTCAAGACCAGTATGCATTGACCCCATAATTATGCGGTTATTCAAACTGGTAAAGCCTAAATCTAAGGGCTTAAATATATGTGGGTAAGGTGTACTTATTGTTGTCATTTATTATCCCTACAGCAAAAAATATAAAATTCAGAACCCCATATCAATACCAGCGAAACGCTACTGCACGATAAGATCCGTCGTTTTATGAACAATCATTATTATTGTAACCAAAGTTCTCAATCGCTTTCGCTCACATTAGCACCGCGACAAATTTGGTTCTCTAAAAAGGCAGGTAAATTTGTTATTTTTCTGCACTTTTACATATATATTTAATCAACTAGGTTATTTGGCATATCTTTACGAATCTTTTGCCAAATCTTCCCGCTCTCTACCCCGTACCTTCTTACTACGCTTACTACTTTGTCTGGTTCATTATTAGCGAGCACTTCAAGCAACTTTTGATAGTACTGAATAGCCGTATTACGAGCCTCTTCGTGATTAAAAAAATACCCCCCTATTCGCGCATAAATACCTTTAAAGCCATTCATCATTAGCACATACACGGGGTTATTTGACGCTAAAGCGAGATCATGGTGCATTTGGTAGTCGTGCTGAGAAAACGCTTTTCCACCTTCTTCAACACCTTTATAGCGTTCAATAATATCTTTACTTTCATCGGGGTTAGTACGAAAAGCCGCTCGGATAAAAACTGCGCTTAGATTAGTTCGTGCTGACAACAAATTATCCAGCAACTCAGGTTGACCTTCTTGATCAAGCTTCGCGAGCGTTTCTAAAATATTCAGACCGCATGTTTCCCAATAGTTATTAACTTTTGTTGGTTTTCCATGTTGAATAGTCAGCCAACCATCCCTTGCCAAACGCTGTAATACCTCTCTGAGGGTAGTACGAGTAACACCGATTAGTTCAGATAACTCTCGTTCTGCAGGTAATATTGTCCCTGGCGGAAAACGACCACTCCAGATTGATTCTACTATGTATTCTTCAGCAAACCCGGCAGGGCTTTGAGATTTATAAATCATGCGCTTTGGTATCCAATATAATATTCAACTGATTGTACCAGATGCATTGAACAAAAAAAGCTTTTCGAGAAATTGTAGATAAATGAACGCTTACACCTAAGTTAAGCGTCTTTGCTACAGTGTGATGAAGGCAAAAGTTTAATATCGTATTCACTAACACTTAAACCGTAGAGCTACAAATTTATTACTCCTAAGAGGAAAACTGGGGAAAACTACCTTGCACATACAAGTCAGTTCTTACGCACAATACACGTAATTCGTACCAACACTAAGTGCTCTTTTGTGCACTAATCTTCAAACAAGTATCAAAAGCGATATTAAAACGAGCATTAATATGGCAACATGATGAAAATGTTGTAGATTTATGAAATATGTGTGTGGAATTTGTGACTTAAAGAGTAAAATTTCATGGGCACTAACCTAAATAGGCCGAAGATGCTGTGGATAAAAAAATTTAGTCGTACAAAACTCTCTTGGACTCTTTTATTTGTTTCTGCCTTTGGTCTGCTTGCCACGGCGCTTGTATTCCAACATGTAATGAACTTACAACCATGCATACAATGTATCTACCAACGCACCGCGGTTATAGGCATCATGATTGCGGGTTTATTGCCAATTCTGCTTAACCTTCAGGTAGTCAGACTTCTTGGCTTGGCAGTGTGGGGGACAGCGGCGACAAAAGGCCTACTGTCTGCACGCGAGCATATTGATATCATTCAAAATAATAATCCGTTCTTTAGTTCGTGCGGCATCGTTCCAGAGTTTCCTTCCTTTTTACCATTACACGAATGGATACCAAGTGTCTTTGGCGCAACAGGCTCGTGCAATGAAAACTCATGGCAGTTTTTAGAGATGGGTATGGCAGAATGGATGCAGATAATTTTTATCGCATATCTCGCGGTCTTAGTGGTTGTTGTGTTAGCACAGTTCAAGAAAGAAAGTGCTAACCCATACATGTAAGAATCGCTAGCTACTCACCGTACCAACTGTCTGAACCGACCATCAGTTGTGCTTGACTGATATCTATGTCGCCTTTGAGCATCTTTATTACTGCGTCTTGCGCGAGAGTACGCATTCCATCTGATACCGCAATCGATTTGATTTTCGCAAGTGAAGCCTTTTTATACACAGCGGCTCTTAGATCTGGAGTCATCGTTAATAATTCGTGTACACCGGTTCGTCCTTTGTAACCTGTATTTTCGCAATGTTCGCAACCTTCTGATGTATAAAGGTAAATAACGTCATTTAGCGCGAGCTCATCCTTAAAAGCCTCACCATAGTGCCTATTCAGAAAATCCCTCTCTGCGTCAGTCGCTTCATGCTTTTGCTTGCATTTGCTACACAGAGTTCTAATCAATCTTTGAGCCAATACCCCTATACAAGCGTCAGAGAAACTAACCGGATCTAGCCCTAAATCTAATAAACGCGAAATAGTCTCAGGAGCCGAATTTGTATGTAAAGTAGAGAGCACAAGGTGCCCAGTTAATGAGGCTTCTATTCCAGCATGTGCGGTTTCTTTATCGCGCATTTCACCTATTAAAATAATATCGGGATCTGCTCTAAGAAATGCCCTAAGTGCTGCTGCAAAGGTAAAGCCAACTTTTGGGTTGATCTGCACTTGTTGTAAGCGATATTGAGATATTTCAACCGGGTCTTCAGCCGTCCATATCTTTTTATCAGTGGTATTTAAGTGTCCTAATACAGCGTGTAAAGTGGTAGTCTTGCCCGAACCTGTGGGTCCAACGACCAACAAAATCCCATGCTGTCGAGTGACAATAGCTTTTAAACGAGATAAGTTTCGCTGTGATAAGTTAATGTTATCGATTGGTAATGCGCTACTACTCGACAACAAACGCATTACAATGCCTTCACCAGCAACGGTCGGAATAGTCGCGACCCTTACCTCAACTTTTTGATTTAGTGATTGAAATACTAGCTTACCATCCTGGGGGACTCGCTTCTCCGAAATGTCTAGCCCTGAAAGTATTTTGATCCGAGCAACTACCGCATTGTGGTGCGCACTTGGAATTTGATTTACATCCCTAACAACACCATCTACTCTCATTCTCACCAAAGTTGGCTCATAACGGTCAGGATCAATATGAACGTCTGAAGCATTGAGGCGTTTAGCATCATTCAGAACACTCGATACTAATCGGACAATGGCGGGTTCATCTTCTGCTGCTTGATGTTGTTCGTCATTTTCTTGAACATGGCTATCTGCTATTTCTTCTAAAATATTGTCAACTTCACTATTCGGTGATTCAGATGCCCGTTCGCCTAGATATTGTAGAATTTTTGAGGGCAAACTAAATGCCAACTGGTAATTGTCGTCCCCCAAAGCAGTTTCAATTTCTAATCGCAAAACAGAATTATTTGGCTCAAACATGACAATCAATAAGTTACCTTTTGCGTCTGCAAGAGGCGCAATTAAATTGCGTTTCAAATAGGATAAATTAAGTTTTGAATTATTATTTATGAAGCGATACTTTTGAGGTTCAAAATCGATATATGGCACTTGGAAGTAAACAGAAAGTGCATTGCCGATTTGACTTGCCTCTACTGAATATTCGGTCTCTAGTATACTAGCCACTTTTTTAATGCTTGAATTTGGCGACATTTTATTCAGCACAGATTCTGGTAATTCCCCTCTTATCGCAAGATACTCAAATGGATGGTTAGTGCCTCCGAGGTCTAATCGAAAGTATGTTGCAAATACAAGGCTTAAAAGCTCTGCTAGCTCAACATCTGAGCTATCAAAACCACTGTCTTCTTTATTTAATAGCTCAAGTACACCTAGAAGCAAACCATCATTGACGATGGGAACGCACAACACATTCTTTGTTTTAAAATGACTCAGCCGATCGTACTTTCGGTCAAACTTCAGCCTGAAATGAATTGAATTTAAGGCTTCATCATCGTATGCATTATCAACAACCAAGGCCTGTTGAGACATCGCGACATACCCCGCGATTGAATGCGGATTGATTGGTACTTTTATTTCACGCGTTTCGGTACCTGTTTTATAGAAAGCCACAAGGTCTCTATGCTTAGAACGACGCTGGAAAATCGACATTCTTTGACAATTAAATGCACTAAGCACTAAAGGCTCGATGAATTCGTATGCTTCAGACAATGCTGGATAATCATTAATTGCGCTTTCGATTGATTGAATGAGTTTTGAGCGCAGTGCAGTGCGTATCATGAGCAGTAATATTCCTTATCAGAGCGATCTATTTAACATCGTTTGGTGAGCTTTTTTAAACCTTCAACTAAATCAAAAAGCTTATCTTGTTTAACTAATGTAAACAGCTAGCAACCTTTATACCAGTCTTAACAATAAAAAGGCAGGTGCCTAGACACCTGCCTTTTTACTATTCTTTTGCTGTTGCTCTATTTTTAAATAACGATTACAACAAATGATTCTTACTAATTAACGACTTTCAACTTGCCCGATTGAATTGCATCTGATGAACTTTCTTCAGACTCTATATAAGTTTGCGCTTTGCCTTTTGTTTCTTTTACGTGATTTGGCACGACATTTTGTGCAAATATTTGAGATGTATTTAGACCTATGGCGCTAGACGTTTTAAGTGCATACTGAGCTTGAGAAAGCAACTCTGAAACGTCAATAATTTGACCCTTTTTAAATTCTGAAATACCAATATTTACAGAAACTGCTACAGAAGACTGCCCACTTTTTGAAAACATTTGTATGTTTGAGTTTTCAATCACGTTAAGCAACTTATCGGCGAATTTGTTTGCGTTTAAACCATCGATATTAGGCAATATTATTGCAAACTTACTTTCATCAAAACGCGTTAAAAATTCTCCTCCTCGTAAAGTAGAGTCGCTCAGCTTTTTCGACATTGTCGCCAAAAGCTTATCCATTTTAGTATCATCATAATTACTCACTAGCTCATCGTATTGACTAATTTCTATAAGCATTAAGGAGATGACGCTTGCATTTCTCTTCGCTCGACGAACCTCATGATTAAAAATCAGATCAAAGAACTTTCGGTTGTAAATACCCGTTACGGAGTCTTCAACCGAGGATTTGTCCAATAAGTTTCTTAGTTCAGAGTTTGATTCTCGCAGCTCTGATATTTCAACTCGCGCTTTCATACTTTTTCTGAAACTAGCAGTCATTCCAAAGCTGACAAACAAGACTAAAGCCGCACTAATTGCAAGAACGCCAACATCTAGTATGTTGCTCACCTGACTGCCTTGAATAAGCACCACCATTGGTGCCAACAATAATGCTGTTGATGTTGCAAGCAAATGCGTCATAGAAATTGAATTCACCATCGCATTTATGCAAAACTGCATGCCCAACAATAGGCACACCAAAGCAGGATTTATACTCTGAACGCTGAACAGTAAAAACGCATAAGCAGCACTGAAAACCAAATTATTCACAACCAAAATCAGCAAAGCGTACCTTTGCCACTTTCCAGCACTTTTCTTTGTATGTTTTAACCTAGATCTAGAGAATATTGATGTCATTAGTACCGTAATTAATTGCACAACAATCACAGCGCTCAGCCAATCATACATAACTTGATAGTTTGTGCTGTAAGACACATATATAAATGCCAACACAGCAGTGAATGACAAGCTTACAAACACTTGTTTAGAAAGGTTTGAGAAACACGTTTTATTCGTTAGATGTATCGATTCCGTATTTAAATGGTTCACTGTATCATCCTAAATGGTAATGCTAAATCCTAAGAAGCGCTCTGCAATG
The DNA here is from genome assembly GCA_965658765.1 of Glaciecola sp. Taxonomy (GTDB): domain Bacteria; phylum Pseudomonadota; class Gammaproteobacteria; order Enterobacterales; family Alteromonadaceae; genus Glaciecola. The sequence goes on from CBFHTO010000023.1 coordinate 27,993, forward strand.
CATTGCTTCATTCAATAAATTGAGCGAATTCTTATTTTTGTTATAGCTCTATTGATAATATAGTGAAAATACAAGCAAATTCGTCACAACTAACAACACTAAGGTATTTCAATTTATACACTTAAGATTTATGCTTTTGATTTATTTAGATATCTAAAGGGGTGAACCAAAAGATCTAGTTTCGAACGTTATGTTCAATTGACTTCTATCAAATTAACAAGGGTGCGTTCAGAATATTAAAATTGGTCTTCTGGCCAAGAAACAATATAGTCTTCAAAGTCATTGAGGTCGACATTTTCCTCAGACACTACTTTATTTCTCACGCTTATTCCCAATTGATGCATCTTTGATTTTTTTCCCTTGTTGAGAAGAGGATGCCATGCTGCTAATCCTTTGCCTTCGTTCAGGCGACGATAACTACAAGATGGTGGCATAAAAAATATTGCGTCAAGGTTTTCTTTGCTTAAAGTCACACAGTCAGGCACAAGCTCACTGCGTTTAGCATATTGTGAACAAGAACAGGATTTGTCATTCAATAAGAAACAGGCAATGTTAGTGAACAACATAGTTTCACCTTCATTGATGCGATCACTTGGTTCAAAAGAATCAACAGAATCATCCTCAATGAATTTGTGTAGGCAGCAACGAGCGCATCCATCGCATATGGCTTCCCACTCTTGCTCATTCATATCTTGCAAGGATTTGGTTTCCCAGTACTTTGATTCAATTAGGTCACGAGAATAAGGTGATTTACTCATGGTAATTTTTGGTGCGGCTCATATTTTTCTACTGCATCTAAGCCCATAGCTTTTCGATGCTCCGAAAGAAGATCTTCTTCTTTAGGAGGTAGTTGAAGGTAAAATCCTTTTTCTGACACTTTGTGAACAAACTCATTGACCGGTAAATTGGCAATATGACTTCGTTTTGAAATAGGGATGAGCATCACAAACTTAGGCTTGCCAAAATGCTCAAGAAGAGCCTTTGGAACATCTTCGAATTTGTCTTTCTCTTTTACGTACAAATACGTATCAGCTTTCTTTGTTGATTTGTAAACTGCGCTTAATTTCATGGTGAATCGAAAATGATTTTTCAAGTGCTGGTAGTTTACAGGCTATCAACTTAGCGCGCCAGCCAATTAATAAATCAGGATATAAACCTTGGGCTTCTAGTTCATCGAATTCAAACCAACACCATTTTAATAGTTGGTTCATTTGCTTTTTCGAGGCGAGCACACCCAATGCAAGCTCTGCATTATCAGCAATTTGCGTAAGTGTCGACTTTAATAATGATATGGCGTTTTTATATCCTTCAAAATAAATTAGTCGTTGTATTGGCTTCGGGTACTCCTGCGGCTCAGCAGCGTTTACCTGCTTGCAAATGTTCATGAGAACGGCTTTGTGTGTTTTCGCTTGACGATGATAAAGATTTTTTAGAGCAAACAGCTCTGATTGAGAGGAAGGCAGTTTCGAAGCGATTTCAAATAAAGCTTGTTCTTGCAGTACAAAGTTGATTGATTTATCAAGCTCGCGTGCAGTCTCTAAACGCCATTTAGCTAGGCGTTGCAGCGCAAGTAAATGTTTTCCGTTTAACTTCCAATTATTTTTGAGATTTAAATATGCCAAATCAGAGGGAAAAACCGCGCATTTTTTCTTTGCTAACTGGGATATTTCATCATAAACCCAATCACTGCGGCTAAGTAAGTCAGTTTGAATCGACAATTGCTCATATATCGCTAGCAAGTGAGTCACGTCCGCACTTGCATAAGAGCATTGAGCACTGGTCAAAGGGCGCTGTAACCAATCAGTTCTGGATTCTCCTTTATCAAGGGAGATCTCGAATAAACTCTCTACCAAATTTGCATACCCTACCGACTGACCTAGACCTAACAAGTTTGCGGCAAACTGGGTATCGTATATGGGTTTTGGAATAATATTTAAATGATGCCAAAGCGTTTCTAGGTCTTCAGAGCAAGAGTGGGCTATTTTGATAATGTTTTCATCACAAAGAATGTCTGAAAACGGCGACAAATCGATTATCGCTATTGGATCTATCAGAGCTAAAGTCTCTCCATCGAACACTTGGATAAGTCCAAGCGCTGGCAAGAGCGTCTGTGTCCTAACAAATTCGGTGTCAATCGCTATTACTTTAGAGTCGCGGTACTTGTCACACAAGCCTTTTAAAGCAGAAGGCTCATCTATGTAATCGTAGGAAATTAATTCAGCGTATTTATGCACTATGGTTACTTTGTTGTAGGTCGATGCTGAGGTAACGTCGCTCAGCCTCTTAAGTCTTTTCGTAAAATCTTACCGACATTAGATTTAGGTAACTCAGACCTAAACTCAATTAATTTAGGCACTTTGTAACCGGTTAATAATGATTTGCAATGTTCAATAACGTCTTGCTCGGTCAATGACTCCATTTTTTTGACCACATACAGCTTGACTACTTCTCCAGACACTTCGTGGGCAACCCCGATTGCTGCAGCTTCTAAGATCCCTTCATGCATGGCAGCGACTTCTTCAATCTCGTTTGGGAATACGTTAAAGCCAGAGACTAAAATCATATCTTTTTTGCGATCGACAATGTACAAATAACCTTGTTCATCAATCGTTGCGATGTCGCCCGTAGCTAACCACCCATCTTGTAAAATTTCTTCGGTCGCTTCTGGACGATTTAAATAGCCTAACATAACCTGAGGGCCTTTGACATGAAGCTCGCCAGCCTCATTGAAACCACATTCAATCCCATTCTCATTCAGTAACTTGACATCGGTTGATGGTAAAGGAAGGCCAATCGCACCTTTATATTCAGTGAGATTAAATGGGTTTACAGCAACCACAGGAGAGCATTCAGTTAAACCATAGCCTTCAATAAGCGTTTTGCCAGTTACTTTGTGCCACTTTTCTGCAACAGGCTGCTGGACTGCCATCCCGCCCCCTAAACCAAACTTAAAATGGCTAAAGTCTAAATCAGCAAAGCCAGGCGTATTGAGCAAACCATTAAATAATGTATTTACGCCGGTTATCACTGCAAAAGGATAGCGTTTTAGTTCATTTACAAAGCCAGACATGTCTCGAGGATTTGTAATAAGAAGATTAGGACAGCCGTACTTAACAAAGGTCAAACAATTACTTGTTAATGCAAAAATGTGATAAAGCGGTAAAGCTGTCACCACCATATCGCCGTAGGTGATGCCAACTTCTAGGTTGCCAGACACTTGCTCCAAGTTCGCAACCATATTTCTATGACTTAGCATCGCGCCTTTTGATACACCCGTCGTACCACCAGTGTATTGCAAGAAGGCAATATCATCCCCAGTAATGCTTGGTCGCTCGTAATCTAGCTTGTTTCCTTTCGCCAACACTTGTGAAAATCGTATGGTATTTTTAAGAGTGTGCTCTGGTACCATTTTCTTTATGTATTTAAATGCTAAATTCACGGCCCACTTTTTCGGCGCAGGCAACATATCGCCAACAGAGCTTAAAATCACCTGAGTCACTGGCGTGTCAGCTATTACTTTTTCTAGCGTATCAGCAAAACTATCGAGGACCACAATTGTCTTTACTTTTGCGTCACAGAGCTGATGTTTTAACTCCCTAGGAGTATACAAGGGATTCACATTTACCACCGTATAACCAGCTCTTAAAATAGCAAACATTGCTATTGGGTACTGCAGTAAATTCGGCATCATAATCGCTACAGAGTCACCCTTCTCTAGACCACTTGCTTGCAGGTAAGCTGCAAACTGCTGCGACAAAACATCTAAGTCTTCAAAACTAATTTGATAACCTAGATTGATAAAAGCTGTTTGATTGGCAAATTGTTGAACAGATGCTTCAAAAATCTCTAAAAGTGACGGAACGATATCTGGGTTAATCTCTGGATTTACTTTATCGTCGTATTGAGAGAGCCAAATTTTTTCCACGCGTGTTTATCCTGTGTGCCATATTTAATGCAGGTCGTTTGGACTTTGTTATCGTTTTTAGGTCCGACCATTGTGGTGTGTATAATACTAATGGACTATAGGTGAAAAAGAAAACATTGTTTTTTGTAAGTCATTAAATACTGACTATTCAATAGATTCATTTAGAAAACTCCTAAGCAATTTTGCGCTTTCCCGAGCCGCAGTCATGTGTACGTGATGACCTCCTTCTAGCTGGTCTATTTTTACATTAGAAAAGCAATATTTACGTTGTTCGACTCCGCGCTTAACCTTATCAAAGCCTTTACTGGCAAGGATTAGCGCTCTCGGGCATGCAATTGAGGATAAGAGATTTTGCGCTTGATTTTCTGTAAACCTCAAGCTCGATTTTGTACGTAATTTTTTATCTGTACGCCAAATGATGCCATTATCACTATCTATAATATTTCGAAATAAGATAGTTTCAGCCTCAGCCTTCTCTAGGTCACTAATTGAACAACGCGCTTTTATGAGTGCCTCTACACTGGATGGTTGTTTTATGGGCTTCCTAGCCTTTTGTCTACTTTCGAAGGAAGCCTTTAATTGCGTTGCACTGCTTGCCTCTGACTCAGACAAAGGACCGCAAGATTCAATCGCTAAAAAACCTTTCAAATTATCAGGACATGTAGATGCAAAAATACTCGACACAATGGCTCCTAACGAATGACCAACGAGCACAAAACTGTCCAAACCCAAGCTGTTGATTATCTCCATCAAGTCATAAGCATAATCCGTCAAATGATAATGCGCATCGGCACTGCGATGAAATGAAGCACCGTGGCCGGCCAAATCTATGGCTATACAGGGATAATCCGGCAGATAATTCAGCATTGGCAAAAAACTATTAGCGTTGTCTAGATACCCATGTAAACACACTAGAGTCGGAAGGTTAGCTTGTTTTGAGGAAATCGTATTCGTCTCTAGTTCAGTTTTTTGCTGTACGTGAGTACGTTCATTTAACCACGCTTGGGTGGCTTTATCTAAGTCTTCTTGAATAGTGAATTGATGATGCTCAAAGTTCGCTAGTGCACCAACCTGCCCTATCGGCGTGTCAAAGAGGACAGAGCGGATTTCTTTGAACATTACAACTGTACGTATAAATCAACAACCGCACTCAATACTGCTCTACCTTTGGTTCGTTAGGTCGGCGCACGGGTGTTGGTGTTCTTGATGGCGGCTGATTGTATATTCGAAGCTCCGAGTTATTATTCGTATTATTCGCCGAATCATTACCTGAAACTCGCGCACCTTGGCTGTGTCCCCTATTTTTAATCATTCTGAAGCGCGTTCTTTGATGATATGGGAAAAAGTTTCGATAAAACGGATTAAAATATCCAACGTTGAATCTCGAATGATATCCAAAAGGAGCAAAAGAGAAGGTATCTACTTCAACATCCTGTGTCTCCTTCCACATGTGGTAACCCATCGCATTCAAAGTTGGGTAAAGGTAGGATTGTTCGCCAATTATTCCCTCTGTTTTTGTGCCTACTTCTCCAACGACTGTTATTAAGCGTCCTTGTTCAAAAACTAAAGGATCAACGAAACCCTCAACTCGCGCGATAAATCTGCCAACACTCGCATCCCCGACATTCGGCTTGCCGTTTCGACCCTCAGGAAAAAACACGACTTCAATTTCAGATACTTTTTCTTTATTTTCGACAGATACGATTTTGCCGCCCCATCTTGCTTTTTGATTTTGAGGAGACATCGCACTTGCGTTTGCGACTTGAACGTAAGGCACAAGCACATCATTAGGGCTTACAGCAATCGGGTCGGGGACATTCGCACATCCGCTTAGTATTGTTACCATCATTACTGTCATCATTAACTTTTTCATGAAATCTCCAAGCGTTGTTACATCTAGCTTAATCACGTTAGTTGCAAGTTCGTCACAACTTTTTATTGAGTTAAGACTCATTCTCTCAAAGCGAGTTCCATGCGCTCGAAAGACTCACTCCCTGTTGTACTCGAGGATTTACACAGGTATTTCTGATATGGAAGCTTATAGTACTGAATAAGCTGAGTTTAGGCGTAAAGGTCAACGCCCATCATATTTTGGATCGTCTCTTTTTGTTCTAACATGTCCAATGAGCGATAGACATTAAGTGATTGTTGATTCTTTTCAGGCGCTTGCTTAATAGCCTCTTTGTACTGATTAGCTCGCTCAAACAGTTCTTTAGCTTGTTGTTCATTTGATTCATCTAAGCGCTTCACATATTGAGCATCAAGAACGACACCGGCTCTTTGTTCTTTTTGTACATTTTCTTTACTCGCGTCTTTGGATTGGTTTTGCGCCGAATCCAGTTGACGGTTAACGTAAATAGAACTGTTGAGTGAATTGACTATAGCCAAAACCTAATCCTCAAATTAATATTAAGCATTGCGAAATTAACATACATTAAACACTTATGAACCTTGAGTTTACTGCAACTAATATGGAAAAGCTAATCTAGCGCTGTGGCTATTTTCCGGGCAGCTTCTTCCAAGTCACCGTATCTCTAACATAAACTGGCTTGATTTCAGATGCGGACACGCTTTGACCTTCAAGCACTGAATATAATGCTATATCAAGCATATATCTAGCATCGGGGAATCTTATACTGCTCATTATTGTGCTGCAGTTTTCAGTTGAATCCGAGCCTGTTAGTTCTGAAACCTTAAATAAATCAGCATAGGTCTCGAAACCGGTGCCCGCTAGGATAAGAGACTCTGAGTTCTTGCTCTGCATTTCTTGTAAAACAAAGCCCGGCTGTAATACCCTTTCTTGCCTACTCAAATTCGCAATACCATTGTTCTCAGTATATCTTGCGCAATAGACTTCTTTCATCCGCGCGTCTATCAAAACCAATGCGTCTTGTTTATCTTGGTGTATTTCAAAGCATTGTTGGGCCATTGTCTGCAAGGTCGACACTTCTATAACGGGTAAACCTGCTCCTAAAGCTAGGCCTTGAGCGGTACTAGCCGCTATCCGAACACCAGTGAAGCTGCCTGGCCCTCTACCGTATGCAATCGCATCCAAGTCGTCTAGTTGCAAATTATTGCGTTTGAGAATTAAATCAACCATGGGTAACAACTGCTGACTATGTTGTTGAGGGCAAACCTCAAACACCCCATCTATCTGCCACTCACGTTTGCTATGACGAACCTCTTCCCAAGTGTTTCCTTCAAATACGTTTGCAGCAACTAAAAGTGCTGCGCTGCATGCTTCCGTAGCAGTATCAATGGCTAAAATTTTCATATAATTGATTCTATGTTTGACCGCTTTTGCTCTATTTAATGGCGTTTTAGCCATATTCAAGCTTTAAAAGCACTGTTAAATATCGTTTTGGGGGTATTCCCGCATATTATTATTTATGCTTTCGTTAAATTGTTTAGAAACGATTCAACTTTTTGTAAATCCCTAGTTTTTTTCATGTCAGGCAAACTGCCTAAAAATGTTTTGCCATATGCTTTCGTTACCAGGCGGTTATCACAAATCACGAGCACACCTTTATCATTGTTATCTCTTATTAAGCGGCCCGCGCCCTGTTTTAAAGAAATTACAGCTTGTGGGATCTGTATATCAAAAAAGGGATTTCCACCTTGTTTTTTACAGTCCTCTAGGCGGGCGTTCAACAATGGGTCGTCAGGAGAAGCAAAAGGCAGCTTATCAATCATTACACACAACAAGTCATCTCCTTTAACATCAACGCCTTCCCAAAACGCACCTGTGGCAAACAAAACACTCTTAGAATCAGCTAAATAATCACTTAATATCGCTGACTTTGACTTATCGCCCTGCACTAAAACCTTATTTGTTACATTTTCTTTCATCAATTTAGATACTTGTCGCATCATGTAGTGACTTGTGAATAGAAAGAAACTACGTCCTTTCGCTGCTTTGCTAACCGTCATGGCTACTGCAAGTAAAGCGTCCTTCATTTTTGGGCTTTGAGGTTCGGGTAAATACCTCGGTACACATAACATAGCTTGTGAATCGTAATCGAAAGGGCTATCAAAACAATGTGTTTGCGCCTCATGCAAACCCATTAAATTTTGAAAGTGGGTGAATTCCGAATTGATTGCTAAGGTAGCAGATGTGAATATCCAACTCGCCTCTCGTTCTTTCATTACTGACGAAAACTGCTGTGCGATACTCAGTGGCGTAAGATGCAAAACTAGATGATAACGACTCGTCTCGTACCATAAGCTTACATCTTTGTAGTCCGACGCTTTAAATACGTTTAGCTTTTCACGGCTTTGTACAATTTTATCAATCAAGCTGTCGACATCAGTGTCACGGCCCTCATGCTTATCCGCTACCGCTAATAAGTGTCCTAATAAAGATTCGATCAAATCCAAGTTTTTTTCAATATCTGGCTGCCTTAACGCATGCAGCCAATTGCCTTTTTCTGGGTCAGTGGGGAACAGCAATCTAAGGTCGGCAAGCGCATATTTACATTTTTCAGCAAACTCTTGTAACTGTCCGGCATCTTTTAACTGTAACTTTTTAAGCTTAATTAAATCAGTCAATTGATCGTTAAGTTGACGAGTAGAGAACGACTGACCGAAGTACTCACTGGCGATGTCTGGAATCAAATGTGCTTCATCGAAAATGATACTTTGGGCTGCGGGGATCAATTCACCGAATCCTTGCTCTTTTAGAGCCAAATCGGCAAAGAAAAGATGATGATTTACGACTACGACCTCGGCCTGCATGGCTTTTTGACGCGCTTTTACCAAATAACAATCATCATAATATGAGCAATCTTTGCCTAAACAGTTATCAATAGTAGACGTAACCATAGGAATGACTTTAGCGTCCTCCTTGAGAATACTTATGCTACTTATGTCTCCTGTTTTAGTGCCGGCAGCCCATCTTTGAACAATCTTACACTCTTCAAGTTGCTCTGCATCAAGACCTCGTTCTGACACCTCATTCAGCTTGATTCTGTGTAGACAAAGATAATTAGACCGCCCTTTAAGTAAAGCTGTATCAATGGGCTCTGAAAGTAAATTTTTGATTAAAGGGAGGTCACGAGAAAATAATTGTTCTTGGAGATTTTTGGTCCCCGTAGAAATAATAACTTTCTTTTTGCTTTGTAGCGCAGGAACTAAATAAGCAAAAGTTTTGCCGGTACCGGTGCCCGCTTCGGCTACTAAAGCCGATTTCTCTTCTATGCTTTTTTCAATTGCAAGCGCCAAATCCAACTGTTGTTGTCTAAGTTGATAGCCAGACACACTTTTGCTTAAAAGACCGTCAGAGGAAAAAAATGTTGTTACCTTACTCATGAATACCGCATTTAAAGCAATATCGACATAACAAGCATGCTATGTCGATATTGGATAATAGAAATTAGCGGAATAAGACTTTTTCTTGTTTGAACCAATAAACACAAAAAGCCAGTAGGCCGCCGGCCAAAAGTACCGAGCTGCCAAATATACCAATTAATTGAACATAGTCCATGGTTCCTTTGACCAGTTCCTTAATTGCTAAGGCAACGTTGGTTAATGGGATCCAAGCCCACACGCCTTTCAGCTCAATATTTGGAACTAAGGCAATCAGGACAGGCACAAACACAACGATCATTAGAGGACTCATATACCCTTGCGCTTCTTTGAACGAACGCGCATAAATAGATAGTGCCAATAACAAGCTTGCAAACGTAGCCACCACCGGCACCAACATCAGAAAGACCAATAAAAAATCAAACCAACCAATCGCGGACATAAATTCAGTCACAAAGGTGATCGCCATACCTTGACTAACTACTAAGCCCCATATAGCCATACTCAATACGGTTATCAGCGCGCTGGTTACACCTGCCGTTGCAATGGTTAAGAATTTTGCTAATACGATATTATGGCGCTCTATAGGTGAAAGAAGCAATGTTTCAAGCGTTCCGCGTTCTTTTTCACCTGCACCAATGTCCGCCGCTGGTAACATGGCACCCTGTAAGCACAAAATAAACATGAAATAAGGAATAAGGCCGCCAAACTGTGCACCTGCCTGTTCCCGTTTGTCAGCTACATTGACCTTTTCAATAATGATCGGATTAAGTAAAGCCGTTTGTTGCTCTTCATTTACACCAAGGTTTGCAAACGCTCGATTTTGATTTTCATCTTCAATCAAATCGGTCACATCCCTGACTCTAGAACGGACACTGTTTAATTGAGCGTCATTAAGCACTAGCTTGAGCGTAATTTGCCCACTCTCTATTACATCGTTTCCATAATTATCAGGAATAAGTAGCACAAAGTCTAAACCTTCGCTCTCCACCGCTGCTTTAGCGCTATCCTCATCGTTCACCTCTAGTTCAAGTGTTTTTAATTCCAAACTATCAACAGCTGATAAAGCACTCACTAAGTCAGGCGCATACTGCCCCCCACCAATCGCATAAGTCAATGTCTTTGTTTGCGACTCACTTACTGCTTGCGACATAAAATAAATGACACCACCGAAAATTAGCGGGAAAACAACAATCGGCAAAGCTATCATAAAAAATAGAGTTTTTCGGTCGCGCAATAGCTCAAGTATTTCCTTTTTATAAATCAGCCACATTAGTCGATACTCCTTTTCAGTGTATGCATAAAGGCTTCGTGCAAATTGTTAGGGGATAATTCTGTAAAGGACTGAAGTGACCCATCAAAGCTGGTCATTCCTTGGTCGATGACGGTGATGTGATCGCAAAGCTCAGTCACTTCATCTAAGTGGTGAGTCGAAAAAATAACAGGTATGCCCTTTTCTTTAAGATCTCTTATAAAATCAATAACTGTTTTCGCGGCCATAATGTCTAAGCCGGTAGTTGGTTCGTCTAGGACGACCACATCTGGTGAATGGATCACCGCCCTCGCGATAGAGGTTTTTTGTTTCATGCCTGTAGAAAACTGTTCGCTTCTGCGGTCAAGAAAACTATGCATGTCTAATTGGTCCGCAATTTCATCCAATCGAGTCTTTATGGCCTGCTCACTCATACCGTTTAAGCGACCAAAGTATTCAATATTTTCTCGACCGCTTAAACGTCCATATAAGCCGGTAGAGCCTGACAAGAAACCAATTTTTTTTCTCGCTAGTACGGGTTGTTTTACCACGTCGATATCGTCGATAGTAATACTGCCAGAGTCAGGCTGCAATGCCGTGGATAACAAACGTAAAGTAGTTGTTTTACCGGCTCCATTTGGTCCAAGTAAACCCAGTACCTGACCTTTATTACACTCTAAACTCACCTCTTTAACGGAATGAAAAAACCGGCCTTGTAAGCGAGGATCTTTTTTATCTTGTTCACTGAGCTTTTTAGGATTTTCAACCTTAAACTTTTTAGACAAGTGCTTTATTTTTATCATGTTCATCGTCCATTTGATGTTATTGCGGTAACGATACTGAAATACTGCAGTAGCTTACGGCAAAAAGTGTGGCCATTTGTTTCGCCTTGATCTTTAATTAGCATATGACGATTCGCGATAGAAATCGAGAAGCGTTTGATTTCACTCCTTATAGAAATGTTACTAAACATTTCTTTCGATTTTAAAGCCTAGCTCTTATTGGTCATGCTTAATAGTTGGCCATACCAAACAAATATAATGAGAGCAGTGAAGAGCGTTTAATTTCATAATTGGATTCTCAAAAATTAAATATTTTCCACTTTTCACTCACAATTATTTAGGTATTGAGTTCTTAAAAGGAGTTTTCAGCAAAATTTTGAAACGATTTATTACTTGTTGAAGAGCCACAATCACCACATAATAAATAAAAACAAAGATCAAAGGATGAATGTTGTGGAAGAACAAGCTGAAACAAAACATTTGCAAGTGACAAATCCCCTACAAGCGGCGAGCGAGATATTTTACAAACCTAAGGGCGTTTTTGAAGCGCTTGCGCTAAAAGATAATTGGTCATGGATCCCATTTTTATTGCTAAGTGCGGTGCTTTTTCTTCCTCCATATCTCTACTTCAGCTTAGTCGATTTTGACTGGTGGCGAGAAATTTTGGTCAACAAGCAACTGCCCGATGCAAGCCCAGCAGAAAGAGACAATATGGGCAGTTTTATTCAGATTGGACAAATGCAATGGACATATGCATTAGGCGCTGCGCTTGGCCCGATTATTTTTCATGGGATCATTGGTTTTTATTACTCCTTTTTTACTCGAAACGATGAAAAAAGCGTACATGGCTTCACAGATTGGTACGGCGCAATGTGGTGGATCGCCATGCCTACTTTAGTCAACTCATTAATCTCACTTATTTTATTGAGTTTGAGTGAAGCTGGCGGACAAATTGAAACAGCAATTATTGCACCGCTATCGCTTGCTTACATTTTCGGTGTGTCGATCAGTTCTCAATGGTTTGATTTATTGGTGAGCATAAGACTTGATTTCATATGGTCTGTTTATCTTGGAGCCTTGTTACTAACTACATGGACCAACTTTACATTTTTAAAGTCATTACTCATTGCAGCTATTCCAAGTTTAGTGATTTGGACAATATCCCTTGTGGTTTTAATTACTTAAGTTATCAAAGCGTAGAACGCACCAAGACCTGCAAAGTAGATTAGGTAGAACCTTTTAAGTGATAAGTCAGTCTTTATTTTAAGAAGCGTTAAAAATAAACAGGAACCCAAATAGCCCTAATTTTTTTTGCGCTTTGGCATAAAGTAATCAGTATTTGAATAAAAGGCTGAGTCCTGAGTTTGGTGCGCCCACCCCGGAATACCTAGTAAAGGCAGAGGTAACCATGGCCGTTTTTTCTCAAGATGATTGTTAGTCTCAAAGAGACTTAAAACCATGTCGTCGATATCGCTGTTGGATAAAGCATTTACATCATGCTTCTTATCAACGTCAATAATTGTCACCTTTGCAGTTAGTCCGATAAAAGGCGTAAGCAACATCTCATAAAGCGCATGCCCGAAAATCACAGGCCTAATAGAATCATGCCAATCCGCTTTTCGACTGACAAAAACGTTTGGCCAGTTGTGTGATGCAATATCTGCCTGCAGTCCAGTATCGTTTGTCAAAATTATTAGTCCACATTCGTCAAAGTGCGTTATGCGATCACGAATTGCACTTCGATGTTTCACCCCATACTTCTCGATCTCCATAATATGTTGCTCGTTAAGATACCGCTTGAGCTTTGGAAACTGTAACCAGATTAAGCCATTAAAAAAGTCATGCCAGTTCTCTCGCGTCGGAATAATATCTTTTGACTGAATAATTTGCTCATAATACAAATCGCTGTCGCACTGCTTTGTGAATAACTTACCTGCACTCTCACTCATAGCTTCATTACCTCCTAAGCAGTTAAGTGTTTCGGCATTGTCCAAGTCACCCCATTTTACTTGCCTTTGAGTTTGTAGAGCTTTGAGTATAAACAACACAATAGAATGAAAAGGTACGATGTTCAGTGATTCAGGCACTTCATTTAGTGCATTATTTAAACTTATTTGTTCTTTCTGAGTGTTTGACGATGCTACTGAGGACGCATTTAGTGCAGAATTTTGATGTAGTTCTTTACTAAAGACCTCATAAAGTCCTGAATATTGTGTTGGTATCTTGTCTTTAAGAGCATGAATTAACAACAGATTGTTTGCGTTAGAAGCAAGATCCGAGCGAAAATATAAGTCGAGAAGAGTCAACAAAAAGGACTTTGGATTATTGATATTGATGCTCATGCTTGTGCCATTTTCTCAATCGCTTATACTCTTGTCTATGCATCACATCAATCAGTGATGCGTCAAAACAATAACTAAAATTCACCTTATCGTAACTAGGAACAATAATGATTAATACCCTAAACTACGGTCAAGCCCAAAAGTACTTTCCAAAAATGCACAAAAGTGCTTTGGCAGTGCCTGTTCTTGGCATAAGCATATTATTATCAGCTTGCACTCCGAGCGAGGAACAAGCGACTAAAGTAGAGATGAAAGACAACTTTGATGAAGTTTATCAAAGCATTGGAGAGGAGCCTCTCAGACAACATATTATCACCTTATCCTCTGATGAGTTTGGAGGAAGAGCGCCTGCCAGTGAGGGCGAAGTTAAAACCTTAGATTACCTTACTCAAGAATTAAAAAAAGCTGGCTTCGAACCTGGTAACGGTGACAGCTTTTTACAAAAAGTTGATTTGATGGAAATTACCGCAGACGAAGAAATGACGTTGTCGATGGGAACAAACGAATTTGAATATAAAGTTGATATGGTCGCTAGTTCTAAAAGAGAGCAAGATCTCATTAGTCTTGATTCGTCAGAACTTGTATTTCTTGGCTTTGGTGTGAATGCACCTGAATACGAATGGAATGATTACAAAGATGTGGATGTTGAAGGTAAAACAGTAATTGTCCTTGTGAATGACCCAGGTTTTTATCAGCCAGAAGGCTCGCTATTTCAGGGTAGAACTATGACCTATTACGGTCGTTGGAGCTATAAATATGAGGAAGCAAGCCTACAGGGTGCTGAAGCTGTATTTATTGTGCACGAGAGTGCTCCCGCTTCATATGGTTGGTCAGTCGTATCTAATAGCTGGAGCGGACCTCAATATGGTTTAGTAAGCGCTGATGCAGGTGCCAGTAGAGTCGCAGTTGAAGGTTGGATTAGCCTCGATGCAGCCAATAAAGTATTCGCTGAAGCTGGTTTGGATTTTCAAAAAGAAAAACAAAAAGCGCAGCAAGGGCCATACTCAAAAGAGTTAAACCTGAAAGCTTCTATTGAAGTCAACAACAGTATTGAAAAGTCGAAAAGTTATAATGTCCTTGCCACCTTACCTGGCAGCGAACGCCCCGATGAACATATCATATACACTGCACATTGGGACCATTTGGGTGCTGATCCGACGAAAGAAGGTGATCAGATATATAACGGGGCGCGAGACAACGCAACGGGTACCGGTGCAATATTGTCAATGGCAAAAGCCTTTGGAGAGCTCAAGCAAAGACCAGAGCGTTCAATTAGCTTATTAATCGTTACTGCTGAAGAACAAGGTTTGCTTGGCTCAAAATACTATGCAGAAAATCCTATTATTCCACTCGATAAAACGGTGGCAAATATCAATATGGATGCAATGAACATTCTCGGTAAAACCAAAGATGTCTCAGTAATCGGCATGGGGAAATCTGACTTAGAACAATACTTAAAAACAGCTGCCACGCGCCAAAATAGAGTTTTGACTCAAGAATCCAAACCCGAAGCTGGCTATTATTATCGTTCTGACCATTTTAGTTTTGCAAAACTTGGTGTACCTGCACTATATGCAAAAGGCGGGGCCGAGCCCATTGACGAGGAAACTGCAAAATATAGAAAACGCATGAATGTGATTGATACAGGTTGCTACCACCAAGTGTGCGACCAATATAGAGATAGTTGGCAGTTAGGTGGTATTGTAGAAGACACTCAATTACTGTTTGATGTAGGTCATCAAATCGCAAATACTGAAGTATTCCCAAAATGGGCGGAAACCAGCGAATTCCAAAGATAGTGCCTAATAAGTAAATAAAACGTTAAATAAAAGCCAAAACATCCCACTTTAAGTCAAATTAAGGTGGGATTTTTATAAAAACCTAATAAGTACTTGCAATTTTTGTTCATCATGGCAAATTCACGGTATAGAGGGTTAAGTAAATAACAAAAATATAAACGTCCCTGCTTTTTGGCTCTGCAGTCTAGTCCCTGAACAGTCACCTTTCTTGACAGAAAAACATACATTCGCGGTAATATATTTTTCGTGAATTAAAACCTATACTCTTCTAATGAACAACAGAGGCAAGTCTTTTTATGTGTGGTATTTTCGGTATCTTAGATATCAAAACGGATGCAAGTGAGTTACGTTCTCAAGCACTGGAACTTTCTAAATTATTACGTCACCGTGGTCCCGACTGGTCCGGTATTTGGCAGGACGAGCGCGCCATACTTTGCCATGAACGCTTAGCTATTGTAGATGTAGACACCGGTGCTCAGCCATTGGTGAGCGATAATGGCAATCAAATTCTTGCTGTTAACGGCGAAATTTATAATCACAAAGAACTTCAAGATTCAGAGAGCCCTAATTACGAATTTGCGACTAAGTCAGATTGTGAAGTCATACTTCCTCTTTTTCAGAAGTACGGCGCAAGCTTCATCGACAAATTAGAAGGCATGTTCGCTTTTATCCTATACGACAAACAGAGCGGCGATTATCTTGTAGCACGTGATCACATAGGGATCATCCCTCTGTATACTGGTTTTGATGAGCATGGTAATTTTTATGTCGCATCAGAGATGAAAGCTTTAGTACCCATTTGCAAAACCGTTCAGGAGTTTCCTCCTGGACACTATATGCTAAATGGTAATCTTGTTAAGTATTATGAGCGTGACTGGATGCAGTTTGAGAATGTTGAAAAAAACGAAACAAACTTAGCCGATCTAAAGCTAGCATTTGAAAAAGCAGTAAAATCACATTTGATGTCAGACGTACCATATGCTGTTTTGTTATCAGGCGGTCTTGATTCTTCGCTTGTTTCAGCTGTTGCGGCAAGATATGTAGCAAAACGGGTGGAAGATGGAGATCAGAGTGACGCGTGGTGGCCAAGGCTTCACAGTTTTGCTGTTGGTTTAGAAGGCGCGCCAGATTTAGTGGCTGCGAAAAAAGTTGCCGATATGATTGGTACGGTACACCACGAAATACATTTCACCATCCAAGAAGGCTTAGACGCCATTCGTGATGTCATTTACCACTTAGAAACCTTCGATACGACTACTATACGAGCTGCCACACCAATGTACCTTATGACCCGCAAAATAAAAGCAATGGGCATAAAAATGGTACTTTCAGGCGAAGGCTCTGACGAGATATTTGGTGGGTATTTGTATTTCCATAAAGCACCTAACGCTAAAGAGTTGCATGAAGAAACAGTAAGAAAGCTAGACCGCTTACATATGTTTGATTGTGCAAGAGCAAATAAAGCGACATCCGCTTGGGGTGTTGAAGCACGCGTACCATTTTTAGATAAAAACTTCATGGACGTCGCGATGCGCTTAAACCCGCAGGACAAAATGTGTATCGATGGCAAAATGGAAAAATGGATTCTTCGCAAAGCGTTTGATGACGAAACCTATCTGCCGGCAGAAGTGTTGTGGAGACAGAAAGAACAGTTCGGCGATGGCGTTGGCTACTCTTGGATTGATTCAATTCGTGATCATGTTGAAATTCAAGTAAGTGATCAACAGCTATCGACTGCGGCATATCGCTTCCCAGTGAATACCCCTGATACGAAAGAAGGCTACTTCTATCGAACCATATTTGAGCAATACTTTCCTCAAGAAACTGCTGCGAAATGTGTACCTGGGGGTAAGTCTATTGCATGTAGTACTGTTGAAGCCCTTGAGTGGGACGCAAGTTTCAAAGCAATGGCAGATCCTTCAGGCCGCAGTATGAAATCGGTTCACAGCGGTGAGTTCAAAGACAGCGAATAAGCTAACCAGCCCCCAATAAGCTTTAAAATACCAGTCGGCAATGTGTTTCGCAGAGCGCATTGCCGATTTTATTGCACATCAACGTTATTTGGCATGAACCAAAGTGTCTTGTCATCAACTGGCGTAAGTTTAGGTAGAAGAGGATTCTCTAGGAAGAAGAATCGATTGTCATCTGCATTTAATTTTTCAACTTCCTCTCGATAATACTGCGCGAACAATCGGTCAAAGCTACCGTCTTCAATTGCTTTGTTAAGACCTGTTTTAATCAATCTAGACAAAGTAACATTTCGATTATTGGTAAAGAAATATAGTGCTGTGGGATAGTAAAAATATATTCCTGCTTTTTGTTTGAAGTTTTTCGAATACTTGTTTTCGAGTTCTGAGGCTATTTCAATAACCGAGCGAGGGAAGAAATCAGCAACTCCCTGTTTCAATAGCTCTGTCGATTCAATATAGTCGCGAGCCGTTACCACACTGAAACCATTCGCTTGAAGTATTTTCGTGTCTGGCCATGAGATCCCTTGTACTGGCGAAAAGTCTCTCAAATCCTCTATTGTTTCAATATTTTGCCGCAAAAAACGACTATTTTCTCGAGCAATGAAACTTCGCCATCCAATTAGACCTCTCGCTAGTGGAATACGAATAGGCAACAAATCTTGCTCTCGTTGAGTATCGGTCATAGACCAATAGACATTGACTTCAAGATTTTCCTGTAAACGTTTTATTGCCATTGACTGACGCATTGGATTAACTGACGGAATTAAGCGATACCGTACACCTGTTTTCTGTAAGGCAAGCTCTAGTACTTGAAGTGGGTACTCATAACGAGCATCGTTTTCTATTTCTGATCTGGGATAAGTAATATTCCAAACTGCAGCATATGAGGGCATCGACACAACAGTGAACAATGCCGCGCAAAGGAGAAAAAGCAGGTTTGACTTATTACTCATCTAACACCATCACAATAATCTTTGGTTTTCCAAGATGATCACTAGAGATAGTAAATGCTAGGTCTATATTCTCTTGTTCATCCAAATTCTTCGCCGTTCCGCACAGTCTTAGCTGAGTAAAGCGCAATTGCTCCGATAATGCCCTAGTCGAAAATAATTCGAAATCATAATCGTCGAGCCACTGCTTACCTATTTCAGCTGCATACTTTGTTAACCATTTTTCGCGTTGCGCAGCGGTGGTAAAAATTTCGTATTGTTCATTTATCAAAACAACAGACGTTTTATGAAACAAATCAGATGCCTCAGCAAAGTTTTGCTCGCCTAATAAATGGTAAAAATGACGAATAAAGTTTTTTTCTTCTGTTATCGATTCTGAGCCGAATGTTTTACTGTCGTTTTGCTCGCTTTCCATAGCTAATCTACTCCAATGTACTTGTGCAATTGCACAGATAAACGCCAATTCCTCTTTATGCATGTTTCGACCGCCAGAGAGGTGGCACGTTCTAATTGACTAATAGGTTGCAAATATACCAAGGGTAAATTTGCAACTCTGTCATCAAGATTAAACTTTTGTTTGACATCCTGCAACAAGGTATCTAGTTCATCAATATGTTTTTGCATTGCAACAGGATGCTTAATTTCGTTGGCTCTAAGTACTGTCGAATGTAAAACTGGCATACCGCTTTTCATATTAATCTTAGGAGACAGAGTTACCCATGTTTCAGGGTGTGTTTTTATTTCAAAGGTGCCGCTTGTTTCAATCTGCACCGAGTAGTGATTATCGATAAAACCTGCGCTCAATTCATTAAGGTCAAACATACAGGGTTCGCCACCTGTGATCACGATATGACGAGCACTATAACCCTGTGAAAAAATCAATTCGATGAGTTCCATACTCGATGTCTTAAAATAAGCCGGAGAGTCTATTCTTTTCTGCAGTATCACATTAGGGCTTTGCTCATCTTTTTCTAACGTTTCCCATGTATGCTTTGTATCACACCAAGAACACCCTACAGGACAACCTTGTAAACGTATAAATATTGAAGGCGTGCCCGTAAAGCTACCCTCCCCTTGTATAGTTTCAAATATTTCATTAACTAGCAGTTGCGTCATCTATGCTCTCAACATCGTTTTGTGCTCACTATAATAACTTATTTTGGTAAGCGAGGAGATGGTATGAAGTGCGGATTTAAACATTTATCTTTAAATTGTATTTTGGTACACAATTTTTATGATCGTTAAAAGCGGAGAAAGTGATTGGGCTAAAGAACCGAATAAAGTAAAATCTACCATTAAAATCTTTAGGATGTATAAATGACCAAAGCAAACAACAATAAAAAAGTGGTGATTATTTACTCTGGTGGTATGGACTCGTTCACAGTATTAAACAAGGCCATTCACGACGGTTACCAAGTGTACGCCTTGTCGTTTGATTATGGACAAAAACATAACAAAGAACTCGTATTTGCTAAAACAGTTACAACTAAGTTAGCAATTGAACATAAAACTGTAGATATTAGCGCTATAAATCAATTACTCGCAGGCTCTGCATTAACCGATGAGATAGACATGCCTGAGGGGCATTATGAAGAAGAGTCGATGAAACAAACCGTAGTGCCAAACCGAAACATGGTTTTATTGTCACTTGCCGTCGCATACGCAGTTTCCATCGAAGCTGAGGCAGTATATTTTGGAGCACATAGTGGCGACCATGCAATTTATCCTGACTGCAGAACCGAATTCGTACAAGCAATGAATGAGGTTTGTAAAATTGCAAACTATCAATCTGTTGAGGTGCGAGCTCCCTACTTGGATGTTAGTAAGATCGAAATTTTAAAAGACGGTTTGCAACTGGGCCTAGATTATTCAAATACATGGACATGCTATAACGGAAGAGAGAAAGCTTGCGGTAAGTGTGGCGCTTGCCAAGAGCGACTAGAAGCTTTCGCAGAATTAAATCAAATCGACCCGCTTGAATACGAATAGATGGCCGCCAAGTGCTTGACCACCATCTATAGAATGATTTTGTTAGTGGCTATTTTTGACTTTCGCAAACAAAATATTCAATCTCTTTAATACAGTGACGTAGTACAGGATTTAATCTTGTATTTTTACCATTCATGACAAATAGGTCGTGCTCAAAATTGAACATAGAGCCCTTAGCAATCGGCACTAAACCTGTCGCTGCTCCCTGCTCCTTTGCCATGTAATCAGGCAGTAAGCCAACATATTCACCAGTCATTATCGCTGCCATACAGACGTCAAAGGAGTCTGAAAAGGTTTGAATAGATAAACGCTTGTCGTTATCAATATAATTGCTAGAAGACAAACCAGATATACCAATCGCTGGAAAATCCTCGATATTAACGTTTTCAGGTAAAGCGTCGACGTCCCTAAATTTGGCAAGCGGGTGAGTCGGAGCGCAATAAAGTCTGCCTCTGCATTGAGTGCCAACAGGATGGAACATAACCGATTCAGGTTTGACCATATCATAGGTCGACAAAACTAAATGACATTCTCCTGACAACGCTACGTGTTCAACTTCATTGTAGAGCCTTGTTTGGATATTTACGTGAATATCATCAAACTTTTTCATTGTGCTCTTTACTGCTTTACTGACCGCAAGCTGCATTGATGTAGCAAGTCCAGACATGAGCACAATGGTAATATGACCGGAATAGTCATCATGTAAGCTTTTAAGATTAAACACAAAATTGTCGAAGGCATTAAAAATGCGTTTTGTTTCTTGAAAAACAACTTCGCCTTCTTTAGTCATTTGAAAGCCGCCTCGCCCTCGATGACACAATACTAAATCTAACCTTTCCTCAAGCTTTTTGATGGCGGCACTGATGTTAGGACGCTGCATTCTCAACACAGGCTCTGCGGCGGTGAAACCATTACAGGACGCGACTGCATAAAAAACACGCAATAATTTAATATCAGACTCTTGTAGCCGGTTTAACATTTGTTAACCCTCACTTTAACTCTTAATCCATTAATAACAGCGATTTAGCCGTTTTACCATACTCGCCAATGCAATATCCCCGAACTTCTTTTTCCTTAAGCCCGACACTGACTAGTAACATCTTGTAATTGGTTATCGTTTCGTATAACTAAAACTTTACTCCTATTTTCAATGATTTCAAGCACATCAAGACAATTTAACAATTTCTTTTCGCATATCCTCTACTTCATCACGTATAGAAGCCGCTTTTTCAAATTCTAAGTCTCTTGCCGCAGCGAACATTTCTTTTTCTAGTGCCGCGACTCTCTCCATTAAATCTTTCACCGAGAGTACCTTAGACGCCTTCTGTTGATCAGACACTTTCCGCAGTCTAACTTTTCCTGAAGCAGGGTGAGCACTGTCACCTAAATCCATGATATCTGTGATTGGTTTAGTTAACTGTTGAGGAGTAATACCCATTTTTTCGTTATGTTCTTGTTGCTTAAGGCGTCTTCTATTGGTCTCATCCATCGCCTTTTTAATTGACTTAGTTATCGTGTCTGCATATAAAATCGCGCGTCCGTTCAAATGACGAGCAGCACGCCCAATCGTTTGAATAAGAGACTTTTCTGCTCTTAAGAACCCTTCTTTATCGGCATCTAAAATAGCGACTAATGACACCTCTGGCATATCGAGGCCTTCTCTCAAAAGATTGATACCTACTAGCACATCAAACTTTCCTAACCTTAAATCTCGAATAATTTCGATTCGTTCTACAGTATCAATATCCGAGTGCAGATAACGAACTCGCACACCGTGTTCATTTAGGTATTCAGTTAAATCTTCTGACATTCTTTTCGTCAAGGTTGTAATAAGAACTCGCTCGTTTAATTCAACCCGTTTTGATATTTCACTAAGAACATCGTCTACTTGAGTCGCAACGGGTCTAATTTCAATTTCAGGGTCCAATAAACCGGTTGGCCGAACGACTTGCTCTACCACGTCGCCGTCAGTCTGTTTTAACTCGTAATCGCCAGGCGTTGCTGATACATAAATGGTTTGCGGACAAATATGTTCAAATTCATCAAACTTTAGCGGGCGATTATCTAAAGCTGATGGTAGTCTGAATCCATACTCAACAAGCGTTTCTTTGCGAGAGCGATCGCCTTTATACATGGCGCCAATTTGAGAGACGGTCACATGAGACTCGTCAATAAACATCAAGCCATCGGCAGGAAAATAATCAAGCAAAGTCGGAGGAGGCTCGCCTGGTGCTCGCCCAGATAAATAGCGCGAGTAGTTTTCAATACCAGAACAATAACCAAGCTCCAACATCATCTCTATATCAAATTGGGTTCGTTGAGATATTCGTTGTTCTTCCAATAACTTATTATTGTTTTTTAAGTTCTCTTGGCGGTCTTTTAGCTCCGTTTTGATTCTTTCAACCGCATTAAGTATTTTTTCTCTTGGTGTAACATAGTGCGTCTTTGGAAACACCGTTGTTCTAACGACGTTTTTCTCAACTGCGCCAGTTAAAGGGTCGAAAAGACTAATCTTTTCAATCTCTTCATCAAACAATTGCACTCGAACAGCTTGTTTCTCCGAATCAGCCGGGAAAATGTCTATGACATCGCCCCTCACACGAAAACTGCCACGTTCGAAAGCAAGATCGTTTCGCTTGTACTGTAGCTCAGCTAAACGACGCAGTATGTCTCGCTGATTAATGATATCGCCCTGACGTAGGTGTAAAAGCATTTTCATATAACTTTGCGGATCACCTAAACCATAAATTGCCGACACAGAAGCAATTATGACGACATCACGCCTTTCCATAAGTGCTTTTGTCGCCGATAACCTCATTTGTTCAATATGGTCATTTATCGATGCGTCTTTTTCAATAAATGTGTCAGTGCTTGGAACATAGGCTTCTGGTTGATAATAATCGTAATAAGAGACAAAATATTCGACCGCGTTGTTAGGGAAAAACTCTTTCATCTCACCGTATAGTTGTGCCGCTAAGGTCTTATTATGCGCCATTATCAACGTAGGTCGTTGCACCTTTGAAATGATGTTGGCCATAGTAAATGTCTTACCCGAACCTGTTACCCCTAAAAGAGTTTGTCTAGCTAAACCGCTATCCAGTCCGTCAACTAAACTTTCAATCGCTTTAGGCTGGTCACCTGCTGGTGAGTATGAAGAGACTAAATCAAAGCCTTTTGGCATCTTACTTAACCCTTTTTGTTGTAATTGTAATAGTGTTCGTTATGTTCATGCGAGTTTACCTGTGCATGACTGTTCATATTTTTTTAGTTCTCGAGAAAACCAAATATAGGATATCAAGGCCGCGATCACATTAGCTATCACACAACCCCAAAATAAACCTTTCAAACCGTAGATATAACTTCCCAATGCAGCAATTGGAATATAACAAACAAAGAGGCGAATAATACTTAACCATACTGCCTGCATGGGCTTGTGCATGGCGTTGAACGAACTATTTGTGAGTATGATCACGCCTTGTAAGCCATAGGCTAAGGGTACGATCATGAGAAACAATACAATGACATTAGATACATTCTCTGTTTGAGCAAAAATATCTGCAATGAACTGCGAAAAAAGAAACAGAAGCGCAAAAATCAAAAGTTGCCAGACAAGTACAAATTTAATGCATAACTCATATGCCGTGCTAATTCTAGCGAATTTACTCGCTCCGAAATTTTGACTAATAAAGGGAGGCAGAGACATTGATAGCGACAATACAACAATACTTGCGATCGATTCTAAACGATTGCCCACGCCCCAGGCAGCAACCGCTGGCGCGCCATAGCCAGCGACAATAGATGTTAAAACACCTGCGGCAACAGGCGTTAGCATATTTGAACCTGCCGCAGGGATGCCAATAGCCAGTACATTTTTTGCTGAAGCGACTAGTTCGTCGAACGTCAATAAGCGCGGCTCCATCAAACCTCGCTTTACCGCTAGAAGATAAATTATCCAGATAACACAAACAGCCCAAGCTATTGCAGTAGCGATTGCTGCTCCCTGTATCCCATAAGCAGGAAAACCGAGATAACCAAAAATAAGTATTGGATCAAGTGCGGCGTTGATTGCTCCACCCACTGCCATAATAATACTGGGGGTTTTTGTGTCGCCAGACGCACGCAAAACAGCATTGCCGACCATCGGCATTGCAAGGAATACGCCCGCAAAATACCAAACAGACATATACTCCCTTATTAACGGAAGCAATGTGTCGTTGGCACCCATTAGCGAAAAAACGAAGTTAATCGATAAATAGCCAAAAATGCAAAGCGTACCTACGAGAATGGCAGCGATCATTAACGACCCAGTGGCAATTTTCTTTGCTTTTGAATCATCGCCACTTCCAAGATAACGCCCTATTACCGCAGACGTGCCAATACCCAAACCAATGTTTAAACTGATGACTGTAAAAGTGACCGGAAAAGTGAAACTTATTGCGGCTAATTCGTTCGTTCCTATCAAACTAACAAAAAAGGTGTCAACGATACTAAAGGTCATGAGCATGATCATTCCAAGAATCATTGGTATTGTCATGCTCGTTAATATCGTTTTTATGTCGCCATTAACAAGGTCTTTCTTGACGGTCTTGTTTGTTTGGTGTGTCCGCTGCTTGTCTATGAGACTATTCCATTCGTTGTTTTGCGCAGTATTTAATCAAACGGTCTTTTTTGGACCTTATTTTTAACTGCAATTTTATAAGAGGTATTGATACGCTAAGGCTAAGTTTTCGGACTGCATTTTAATTCACATAGATAACGAATAATAGTACTGCTTGTAATAAAGCTTAGTGCGGTAGTGTTGCGATAAAATGATTGATGTTCTATCGGGTAACATAAAGCTTGGGCAGAAAATATTTAATGCTATTTATAATTAAATTTGCCATGGGTGTACAAAAATTCAGCAAAATTAACAAATCAAACCCTCAGACCTTAATTCGAACATTTTTAAATGGAAAAAAACCTAAACTTAAGGATAGTGATAACTTGGTTAAGCGCCAATTTTTTGTTAATAACATGTGACATTTAAATGACAAACCAATGACTTGCGCATTATTGAGAAAAATAATACACAGGTATAACTTAAAAAATTACTTAAATTGTTGATTTTTTGATCAAATCACTCGCAAGCACTTATGTTGTTGATTTTGTTTATTTATTATTTTTTATAT
>CBFHTO010000024.1:0-53261 GCA_965658765.1 Glaciecola sp.
ATTAGTATTGCTACTGTAAACGTTCCTGTGATCATCATGACTTTAGCGATTGCCGACTCAGTCCACTTAATTTCCGGTATGCGATATTACATGCAACATGGTGACGACAAAAAAACTGCGATTAAAAAAAGCTTAGAGTTAAACACTATACCGGTAATAATGACCAGCGTTACTACCGCCGTTGGATTTCTAACTTTAAATTTTGCTGAAGTTCCTATCTTGAGCGATTTAGGCAATCTTGTTGCAGTAGGTGTTGTCATAGCCTGCCTTTGGTCTTTGTTCATGTTACCAGCGCTACTTACGCTAATGCCTATTCATTATGCAAAAAAAGAAATGCAAGCACGCCAAACACACTGGGACTCTGTATCGAACTTCACCATCAAGCATTGTCGTTTGATTTTACTATTTGGTGCTGCCAGCATCCTTATAAGTGGTAATCTCGCAGGCAAAAATGAGCTTAATGATATAGCTATCGAATACTTTAATAAGGACAACAGATTTAGACAGGCAGCTGACTTTCAACAAGACAATTTAAGTGGACTAAGCAATATCGATTTTGCATTATATACAAATATCGAAAACGATATTAATCGACCAGACTTTTTGCACAGCGTTGAGGACTTCACACAATGGTTATATCAACAACCAGAAGTAGATCATGTATTTAGCTATAGCAATACCATTCAACGCCTAAACATGAACTTGAATAACGACAATCCAGAGTTTTACAGAATTCCTCAACAAAAAGATTTAGCCGCTCAATACCTTCTCCTTTACGAGATGTCCTTACCCTTTGGGCTTGACGTGAACAACCAAATCGACATCAAAAAATCTGCTGTAAGAGTAATGGTGACATTAAAGAATTTAGGCAGTAAAGACTTTACCGCATTTGAGGAGCGGGCGAAGCTATGGATGAACAGCAGAGCGCCTAACATCGAAGTGGATGCTGCCAGTCTCCCCTTAATATTTGCTCACATTGGGAAAGCAAATATGCAAGGGATGATGCAGGGGACTATTGTCGCACTTATTTTAATTTCTATGATGTTACTATTTGCATTACGCAGTCTTCGATTAGGTATTATAAGCTTGATCCCTAACTTAATGCCTGCATTGTCAGGCTTTGCTATATGGGCGCTGATTAGTGCCGAAATTAGCATGGCACTCTCAGTAGTACTAACCATGACGCTCGGAATTATTGTGGATGACACGGTGCACTTTCTTAGCAAATATAAAAAAGCACTCGACTCGGGCAAAACAAATCACGAATCGATTCACTTTGCGTTCAACAACGTGGGAAATGCGCTGATTATAACAACGCTAGTGCTTGCGAGTGGTTTTGCTGTGCTCGCTTTATCGGACTTTGCAATTAATTCAGACATGGGCACACTGACAAGTATAATTATTGTGTTAGCGCTTATTGTCGACTTACTTATTTTACCCGCACTTATTGCTTTTTTTGGCAAAAAGTCAAACACAGGACTCACAGAGCTTACATGAAACCTAAAGTATTAATTACTGATGATTCAGCGTTGATGAGACGCCACCTCTGCGCTTTATTAAATCCCGTAAGTGAGGA
Source organism: Glaciecola sp. (assembly GCA_965658765.1). GTDB lineage: Bacteria > Pseudomonadota > Gammaproteobacteria > Enterobacterales > Alteromonadaceae > Glaciecola. Next base: position 1,577 of record CBFHTO010000024.1, read on the forward strand.
GCCTAATTTTGAAATACAAACCGCTAACAATGGGGCTGAGTGTTTAAGACTGATTGAAACGTTTCAGCCGGATGCGGTAGCACTTGACATTAATATGCCGGTGATGGACGGCATTGAATGTTTAAAGAACATAGTTGCAAAATTTCCCAATGTTCCAGTAGTCATGGTGTCATCACTAACAGAAAAAGGCGCTCAAGCAACGTTTGAGGCTTTATCCATTGGCGCGATAGATTATGTTCAAAAGCCAAGTGGTACTTTTAGTTATAACCTTAAACACTCAGCACCAGAATTTATCGCAAAAATAAAAAACGCGGTACAAGTTAAACAAAGTGCGAAAATAAAGAAATTAAGCTCGCACAAACTTGTACTTGAGCCCTCAAAACGCAAAGATAGCCTAACAGACAAACACGGGCTTTATGTTACACCAGTCGCTCAACGTTATGATTTAGTTGTGATTGGAGTTTCCACAGGAGGGCCTACCTGTCTGCAAACCATTCTCACTGAACTGCCGCATGATTTTCCAACGCCTATTGTAGTCGCCCAGCATATGCCTGCACGATTTACAAAAGTGTTTGCAGAGCGTTTGAATTCAATATGTAAACTCAAGGTTTTAGAAATAGACAGAGAATGTCGATTAGCACCTGGCACGGTTTACATCGCAAAAGGAGACGCTGACATTGAAATAAGCAGCAGAGGACAAGTGCGTTCGCTTGAGCCTACTCAGACTTCTTACTGGCACCCCTCTGTAACAAAGTTGGTCGAATCAGCGATGCTTCACTTTAATCCGAAGAAACTATGTTGCATTCAATTAACGGGCATGGGAAACGATGGAGCAGAGGCTATGGCACGAGCGCATTCAAAAGGTGCGACGACGGTTGCTGAATCTGAAGAGACCACTGTCGTATTTGGCATGCCAGGGGAACTAGTCAAACTAAATGGGGCAACTAAAGTACTGCCCAATTATGACATTGCAAAGTTTCTGACATCTTAAAAAATATCGCTTTTTGAAACTCACTTTTTAAGCAAGCACTAAGCGATTATTCACTCGTTCAACCCTTCTATTGATACTAAGCTGCATGAGTTCTAGACCACCCAACTGTTTGAGTAAAGGGTCCAACTCATGTCTTATATTTGCATTCATCGCTTGATAGCAATGTAGCACTCTTTGTAGCTTCCACTGCTGAAAAGGGAGGATACTTCTTTGTCCAATTGCATTTGCTAATCGAAATTCATGTTTACCTATGCTTCGAGGCACAAATACTCCCGAATTTTTACCTTGAGACCATATTTCAACTTGCTTCACTGTGTCCGCCATAATTGGAAGGAAGTCTCTAAATATACTGCGAAGAGTAGTCTCTAGCGTATCGGGAACCTCATCATTACCTAAGGTATTTCCGCTCGGCAAATTTGTCTGATTCATGTCCTCTACCCAACGTGTAAGGTTTGGTGCTTGCTCACGCATTAATTTACCCGGGAAAGGGTCTCGGTATAGGTGAGCGTAAAGTGGCCCCATTAAACAAAAGTCCCCTAATGATGGTGAATTACCCAATAGAAATTGATAGCGACTAAAATGAAGGTCTAGCTCAGGAAGAACTTGTCTTTCATACCAGTTCTCTAATGCAGGAACGGTAGAATCGGTTATTCCAAGCATAGGAACAAAGCTTTTAAACCTTGCAGCGATGCGTTTACCGACAATATTCCGGATCCAGGCTGGCATGGTTGGTGTCACAACTTTGCCAAACTCCTGGTGAATAAAGGGGAAATTGTCCTTATTCCAGCGATAGTGCATGGCTGGCAATAGTAAGCACTCGTCAGCCCATATCTCAAACAAATAAGACACTAGTAGCTGTTTAGGTGTTCTTGGGAAAACGCTTCGGTCTAAATGCCTTTGCTCGATCGTATCGATAATTACCGATGTATCTTGGATATATTCGCCCTGAGGAGTTTCTAGGACAGGAATTACCTTAAGACCAGTATTGGGGATTATCGTTTTTTTATATACGCGAACAGTCGACAGCTTTTCTTCGAAGTTAATCTGCTTATATTTAAGATATGCCCTAACTTTGCCCGTATACAGTGAAAATTCGGTACCATATAAACGATAGTTTACCGACATATTTTATTTCCTTGTCCTAAAAAGTAATAACCGCCTTGCCTATTTTTTTATGTTTAAGTCTAACTCTAGTTGCTCTAAGGTCTTTCCTTTGGTTTCTGGTAATATTTTGTAAACTATTGCCAAGCATATTAATGCCAATGCACCATAGATAAAGAAAGTAAGCGCATTACCTAAATTCGCTAACTCCCATGGGAATACGAGCTGGACGAGGAAGCTAACAATACTGTTTACGATACCGACGCAAGAAATTGCAATGCCGCGAATTTGATTAGGGAATATTTCAGAAAATAATACCCACATAACAGGCCCTAAAGACACAGCAAACGAGGCCACGAAACTCAATATACCAATTAAAATAAGAGTTGCGTTAACATCCGCTGCGGCTTGGATCAAAGTGGCTTGATGCTCGCTGTACTTGGTTTCGCCCAACTGCTCAATCAATGCATTCTTATAATCCAAATCATTGTCATACGTGACATTAACCAAAGATTGTAACTTCTCGACGTCCACGGTCTGCTCAAGCTGCACTAAATCTTCAGCATCAAGTACATAAGTAGCTTGCTTGAATCCATAAGCACAGATACTCATGCTAATAAATACACCTGCCAATCCGGCAATCAGGAGCGGTTTTCGACCCAGCCTATCGATAAGCAACATAGCAACGATGGTAAATATGACGTTAATAATCCCAATCCAAATCGCTTGCATAAAGGCCGCATTGGTACCCACTCCACTTTGTTCAAATATGGTTGGGGCATAAAAATAAATCGCATTCACCCCAGACACCTGCTGGGCTATCCCAACAGTAAGACCAATAACTAAAGCGAGCTTAAGGGCTGGACTAAACAGCAGCTTCAAACGATCAAGTAAAGGGGGTTGATGTGCTTCAACAGTTTGCTCAATGGAAGCAATCTGCTCTTTCGTTTCTGTTTCGTCAAAAATGTCGTTCAATACTTTTGTTGCTTCGGCTTTTCTCCCCTTCATTAATAACCAACGAGGTGACTCAGGGATTGTAAACAAAAGCAAAAAGTACGCTAATGCTGGAAGCATCTCAACACCTAGCATCCAACGCCAAGTGTTAGTATCAATACCAAGCTCACCAACCCATTCAAGTGGACTTGTCGAAAGATTCAATATTGTGTAATTAGCAAAATATGCCGCAGAAAAACCCAAAACGATATTTAATTGATTTACAGACACCATTGCGCCGCGTTTTTCAGGCCGACTAATTTCTGCTATGTACATTGGCGCAATCATCAGGGAACAAAATGCTAATCCGCCAATAAACCTGGCAAAAATGAGCATATAGAAGCTTGTGGCAAAGGCCGATGCTGCAGCTGAGAGTAAATATAAAAACGCAATTATCATGAGCGTTTTTCGCCGCCCCATAGCATCACAAATCGCGCCGGCAGTTAAGGTTGCTAAAATTCCACCTAAGGTCGGTGAGCTGACCACGAAGCCTTGTTGCCATGCACTGAGCTGAAACTCAGTACTCACAAAACCGACTGCCCCAGAAATAACCGAGGCGTCAAAACCGAAGATAAACCCGCCGAGGGACACGATAATGGTGTAATACAGCATGGTGGCAGTTTTGCTCATAAATACATGGACCTTTTTTGAAATGATATTTGGACTTAACTGGTAACAAACGCATTTGTGACTAAAATGTAAGATACTTGTGAACACAAAACAACTCAACCACAGAGATAGGCTGATGAAAGGTTTTGCGTTAAAGCGACGACTAAAGCCGTTAAGTTGGACAAACAACGCTTATTTTGTAAACAGCTTTCTGAAAACATGTTACAGCGGCTTAATTTCGTATTGTCGCAAGCTGAGTCCACTTAAGCGAGTTTTTATTGCTAAGCTTATTTGCTGAACTAAGGTAGCGCCTTATTACACTCTGCCCAATATGTGTTGATTAAACACGCTTTACAATTAGGTATAAATTATTATGGATACACAAGCTATTAAGTCACATGCTGTATGCGGCGAATTCGTTAACATTGAAGATGAGCGTTATTACGCAATAAAAAATGTCGATGAAATCCCACCTTTCTTTGTTAGCTTGGTTTCAGATAGTGACCATTGGTTATTTATCGCTTCAAATGGCGCCCTAACGGCCGGTCGTGTATCGCCAGAAACAGCACTATTTCCTTATGACTGTGTAGACAAAATTTACGATGATGCCTTAAACACCGGTAGTAAAACTCTCATAAGGGTCAAGCAAACAGACGGTTCAGTTTGCTTATGGGAACCCTTCAATAACGAACACTCGCACCTATATAGCCTCGAGCGCACCCTATATAAAAATACACTTGGAAATAAAATCCGTTTTGAAGAAATCAATCGTGATTTAGGGCTATCTTTTTGTTACTCGTGGGAGAGTTCAGAAAAATACGGTTTTGTTAGGACTTCTTCCCTCTTAAATCAACACGCAGCTGACATTCAGGTCGAGATCATAGATGGCATACAGAATGTGCTTCCTGCCGGAACACCTAAGTTCACTCAAACGGTTTCAAGTAACCTAGTCGATGCCTATAAATTCAACGAGGTAGACTCCAGCAATGGGCTTGCGCTTTACACGCTTTATTCGGGTATTACTGACAGAGCAGAGCCTTGCGAATCATTAAAGGCGAGCACCATATTTTCACTTGGCTTAAGCGATCCTAAAATATTGCTTTCATCCTCGCAGTTGCTGAATTTCAAAAAAGGACGAAAAATCACACCAGAGGATACCAAAAGAGGTATGCGAGGAGCGTATTTGTTGAACGATAACTTCAACTTGGCACCAAATGAAAGTAATACTTGGTCTATTATTGCCAATATTGAACAAGCACAAACGCAAATTAGCACCCTACGCGCTCAGTTAAATGATAAAGACTCGTTACAAGCCAGCATCGATGCTTCGGTAGAAGCGGGTTCCCATAAGCTTGCAACGATTATGGCAAGCGCAGACGGTTTCCAAGCCCTAGGTGATGAAAATACCGCGGTACATCATTACGCGAACACACTGTTTAACGTACTTAGGGGTGGTATTTTCGCGCAACAATACGAAGTTAGCAGAAGCGACATTATCTATAACGTGAAAACCTTTAATAAAGGTGTGTTCGAAAACCATAAAGATTTTCTAGAACAGTTACCAGAAAATATCCAAATGGGTGAACTCATTGGATTAGTACAAGCCAAAGAAGATGGCCAACTTACTCGTTTATGTCTTGAATACCTACCGATATTTTTTGGCCGCCGACATGGCGATCCAAGCCGACCATGGAATCAGTTCCTAATTAAATTGAAAGATGAACAAGGCGACCCTTTACTTACTTATCAAGGGAACTGGCGAGATATCTTCCAAAACTGGGAAGCTTTGTCGTACAGCTACCCAGAATTCGTTGAAAGCGTCATTGCTAAATTCGTAAATGCCTCCACTATCGATGGCTACAACCCATATCGAATTATGAAAGAAGGTATAGATTGGGAAGTTGAAGAACCAGATGATCCATGGAGTTATATTGGCTATTGGGGCGACCATCAAATTATATACTTGTTGAAACTATTAGAACTGTCTCAACGCTTCCACCCAAGTAAATTGAACGATTTGTTAAGCGAAGACCTGTTTTGTTATGCCAACGTGCCATACAAAATTAAACGCTTCGATGACATTTTAGAAAACGCAAAAGACACCGTTATTTTTGATGAAGCGCTAGCGGAAAAAATAGAACAGCGTGTTTCTGAATTTGGTGCGGATGGAAAACTTTTGTTAGACGCTAACCAGCAAGTTTATCAAGTAAACTTGCTAGAAAAACTGCTTGTTCCTTTATTAGCTAAACTTGGTAATTTTGTAGTTGATGGAGGTATTTGGCTTAATACTCAGCGCCCTGAATGGAACGACGCGAATAATGCCATTGTTGGTCAAGGTCTATCCATGGTTACGCTTAATTATCTAAGGCGTTACGTACGATTCATGCAGGATACACTAAAGACCGCGATAGAGAGTGGCATGTCAGAACAAGTCATGATTTCAAAGGAAGTGACCCTGTGGCTAGATAACACAGCCCGCGTATTTGAAAGCTTAAAGCCTTTGTTAAATGGTGTGAAAATCTCTAACGAGCAGCGCTTTGAAATATTAGAGAAACTTGGACTTGCATCATGTAATTACCGCAGCAGCGTATACGAGCAAGAGGGATTCAGTGGAAAAACCGAGTGTCGTATCGCGTCTATTCAAGAATTGCTTTCAGATAGTTTGTTAGCGATTGAACACACTATAGAGACAAGTAAACGTCAAGATAATTTATACCATGCTTATAATCTCCTAAGCGTAGCTAGAGATACAAAAACCGCAGACGTCTCATACTTATATCCGATGTTAGAGGGGCAAGTCGCCGCTTTAAGTTCTGGCAAGCTTAGTGCAGAAGAGGCCATTGAAGTAACACAATCTCTGTTTGATAGTGATGTATACAGAGCCGATCAGAACACTTTCATGTTGTATCCTGACCGTCCCCAACAAAGCTTTATGCTTAACAATGTCGTGTCTGGTGAGGAGATAAGAAGCATACCTGCTTTGGTTGATTTAGTTGAACAGAGCAACCAACGCCTTATACAAAAAGACCATAATGACACTTACCGTTTCCATCCGGAAATCGTAAATAAGGGCGCGTTAATCGATAGAATCGCAGAGCTGAAAGAAACCGTACCCTCAATGAGTTCGCTTAATGAAGCTTCTGTTGAAGACATCTGTGCGCTTTACGAGTCTATTTTCAATCACCAAGCATTTACAGGACGCTCAGGCGGTATGTTTGGCTTTGAGGGACTAGGCTGCATCTATTGGCACATGGTCTCAAAATTACTGCTCGCCCTTGGTGAAAATTATCAAAGCGCTAAAAACGAGCATGTATCAGAGCTTACATGCAATGCGCTAGCGCAACTATACTATCGTGTACGTGCTGGTATTGGGTTTAATAAGAGCCCTGAAGAGTATGGCGCATTCCCAACAGACCCTTACTCTCACACACCAAAGCACGCTGGTGCGCAACAACCTGGAATGACGGGGCAAGTAAAAGAAGAGTTAATTGCCCGTTTTATCGAATTAGGGATAGAGGTAAAGAACGGAAAAGCCTTTATTTCGCCTAGCCTATTGCTAGAGGATGAGTTTTTACAGACACAACGCGAATTCCGTTATCTTGATGTAAGTGGTGAGTGGCAAAGCAGAAGCTTGGAAGCAGGCTCTTTGGCTTTTACTTGGTGTCAGGTGCCTTTTATCTACCAACTTAGTTCAGACAACAAGCGCGAGATTTCTGTGTTTTGGAATGACGGGAAAGTAGAAAAAGCGGAGGAACAACTCAGTGAAACACAGGCTGCGTCATTGTTCCAACGACGTAATGAACTAAGAGAAGTTGTCGTGCAAGTCCCACGCACAGAATTATTCAAGAATAAATAAGGTGCTTTGTTGCACAAATATATAATTACAAACGGCTTAATGAGAGAACAGTCATGTCAAACTTGTACAAAAAAACGCTATCGCTTACTGGGACAGATACTCAGTCGCTTAACGAAGAGGACCTTAAGGCTCTCGTAAAGTCCTTACTAGATGACAAGTTGCATGGTATTTGCTTCAGTCCTTACGTTGAAGGACAAGGACCTGGAACAATTATTAGTAAACAACAGATTCACGAGCGACTTGCACTGATAAAAGATTCCGTTTCTTGGGTACGCAGTTTCTCCTGTACCGAGGGCCACAACAACGTACCTGTGGTCGCAAAAGACCTTGGGTTGGGTACGCTTGTGGGAGTTTGGATTGAAGATGACCTCGAAAATAACGAAAAAGAGTTAGCAGCCGGAATAGAATTAGCACAACAAGGTAAGGTCGATATTCTCGCTATTGGCAACGAAGTGTTGTTGCGAGAAGAGTTACATGAAGACCAATTGATTGAATATATCGAGCGTGCAAAGAAGGCATGTCCTGGCGTTCAAGTTGGGTATGTTGATGCTTATTACTTGTTCAGAGATTTCCCCAAGGTAGCGGATGCGTGTGATGTTATTTTAGCCAATTGCTACCCGTTTTGGGAAAGCTGTCCTGCTGAACACAGTCTGTTATACATGAAAGAAATGTATCGCATAGCTAAAAAGGCCGCAAAAGGAAAACCAGTCATCGTAAGTGAAACCGGTTGGCCAAATGTTGGCACACCTGAGGGCGGCGCAATACCCTCATACCGCAACGCAGTGAAGTATTTAGTAGACTCCTATAAGTGGGCAAATGAGGAAAACATCCCCTTGTTCTACTTTTCCTCTTTCGATGAAACGTGGAAGATTGAAGAAGAAGGAGACGTTGGTGCATACTGGGGTATTTGGGATAAAGACGGTAATCCAAAGTACTAAAATAGTTCTATAGTTTCACAACCTAGTTATTCTCACTGAAGCCGAGACTTGGGGTAAGAGGTTGCGCAAAAAAAATCCCAGACTCAAATGAAATCTGGGACGCTATGGCTTTTTGTTTTTTGGGCTTCTTGTTTTTTGAACTTACTGCTTTAACAATCCAAGTAATTGATTGACGCTGTCGTCTACCTGTTCAATATTACTCGAGACCGCAGCTATATTGCGTTCGCTCTGAGCTGACACAGAATTTGCCTCCTGCATTTGATCACGTAATTGAGAAATTAACTCACTGTTTCTTTTAACTACATCAGCTATCTCAGTTGACGATTGTGCTGTTTGACCTGCTAATTGCCTGACCTCATCAGCAACCACTGCAAAGCCACGACCAACATCACCGGCTCTAGCAGCTTCAATTGCCGCGTTTAAAGCCAGAAGATTTGTTTGCTCTGCCACTTTTTGCATTGTGTTTAATATTGCAACAATGTGTTTTGCTTGTGTCTCTAAATCGTGGCTAATGTTTGAAGCCGACTCTATTGCGTTACTCACTTTTTCAAAGGAATCTACTGAGTCACTTAAATGCTTATTTGCTTGTTCAGTTATCTCAGATGTTTTTTGTGATGTATTCTGTATGGCTTCTTGTGTTTTGTTTTCTCTGTTTATTTGATTGCTTATGTCGCTCGCAAACTTTACTACCTTATAAACACGCCCTACTTCGTCAAGCACAGGTTGATAAGTCGCTTCGAGCCAACATACATCTCCATGCTTCGTCTTCCGACAAAACCTATCCGAGAAGCTCTTTCCATTGGCTAATTCTTCCCAGAAACGCGGATTTTGCTCATAAAACTCATCAAAACAGAACATTTTATGGTGCTGGCCAATGATTTCACTTTGACTGTACCCCATTGTTTTTAAGAATAAATCATTCGCTTCTAAGACTGTTCCATCAGGTGAAAACTTTATGGAAGCCATGGACGAATTTAGAGCGCTCAATAAAGCTTCTTTGTCTGCATTTACTTCTTGTTTGTCTGTAACATCAATCGCTAATTTAGTGATCTTTACCACATTGCCAGACTCATCTCTTACCGGAAAATAATGCGCCTCTAACCAAAGTTTCTTGCCCGACATACTCACTCTCGGGAACAAACCACTTTTGTATTTTCCATTGTTCAACTCACGCCAAAATTGGCGATAGTCCTCACTTTTTGCATAAGATGGCTCACACAATTTGCTATGATGATGACCAATTAATTGTTGTGCGGTCGTATCGACGGCTTTGCAAAAGTTCTCGTTTGCATGCTCAATAACACCATCAAGCGTAAAGCTAATGCTCAACATACAAGTCTGAATAGACTGCATAGTGGCGAGGGCGTCGTCCGCCTCTTTAGTATCTAATTCTCCTAACAAAAGAACGTTTTTTTGTTTCGATGATGAAAAAAGCTGTGCAAACATATGTGTCGTCCTTTAGAGCTCAATTCACTGAATATTAGTGCGATGTGTAAAATAGCCAGATTCGCTATCTTGAGAAGCACTGCATTCAGGGAAGCTTTGAGTCCGTATAAAACCGATAATAAAATTATTTGTATTAAGCTGGCAGGAAGTGTTAATAATTATCCAAAATATACATCTTTCCTCCGCGAACATTCCGGTCCATGGAGCTCCTGTAAGCCGCATCATGCAGATTTTGTCTTAACAAAATAATACAATTGCGTTTGCTGAAAACGTGCACAAAGCACGACTCTTTTTTGTTACTTACAACTTAAGTATAACCCACAATAGGATATCTGCGTCAAATTACTATACTTTAGTATTTTAAGTAATTAATCTTTATTGGCTTGAGTGTTCTTTTTGCTTTTTGCCTTTTGCCCTAGACAAACTGTTTAAGACTCAAATTTAACTATATGTTTTTTTTTGCTTCGATTTTAGCCTGAATACTCAGGTCCGATTTAGCAAGCACAGTTTCTGAAATATCTTTTTTCACTCGAACGCCCAATTCTTTAAACTGCTCGGCCTGGCGAACAAGATTACCATTTCCGTTGCGCAAGCTTTTCATCGCATCATCAAAGGTATTACGAGTAGTATTTATTTGCGTATCTAGTTTTTCCATCTTTTCCAAAAAGGTTCGAAGTTTGTCGTATACATTAGCCGCCTTTGCTGCTAATTCAGCTGACTTCGCATTTTGCTTTTCAATCGTCCAAATACTCGCGACTGTTTTTAATGTTGCTAGCAATGTCGTTGGAGTTACAATAACAATGTGTTTTTGAAAAGCATCTTCAAACATTTTAAAATCCGCTTGCAAAGCTAGGTTGAAGGCTGGTTCTATGGGCATAAACATAAAGACGAAATCAGGCGATTGTATGCCATGCAATGATGAATAGTTTTTACCGTTTAAGTTAATAATGTGTTGTTTAAGCGCTTGAACATGTTTTTTTAATGCTTTTGCTTGCTGTTCTGCATCATCGCTTTCACAAAATTCTAGATACGCATTTAAGCTCACTTTAGAATCGATAATAAGATGCTTTCCCTCAGGTAAGTGCACGATAAAATCAGGTCGTTTGTTTTTGCCTTCTTCATCCTTATAGTTTGGCTCTCGCTCAAATTCTTGACCTTTGATTAGCCCACTCGTTTCTAGTAGCCGCTCAAGTTGAATTTCTCCCCAATTTCCTTGTAGCTTTTTCTCTCCTTTCAACGCTTTTGTGAGGTTGTCTGCATCATCAGTTATTTGTTGATTTAACTCACGTAAATGCTTGAGTTCCGTCTGTAGTGAGCCTCTTTGTCTGATTTCTTCTTTTTGAATTGCTTCAACTTTTTCACGGAAACCATGAAGCTCTTGTTTAAAAGGTTTGAGTACTTGAGATAAGGTTTTCTCACTTTGCTCAGAAAAAGACTTTCCTTTTTCTTCAAGGATTTGATTTGCCAATAAACTAAACTCTTTTGTCATCATTGTTTTGGTGTCTTGAAGATCTTTTACCGCTTTTTGGTGATATAGGCTTTGTTCCTGCTGCTTCGTCACTATTCGCTGATTTTCAATTTGCGCCTCTTTTAAATTAAGCTGCGATTCGGCCAACAATTTTTTCATCTCACGAATTTCAGAGCCTTTCTCATTTAACTGTTCATTTTTGTAAGCTAAATTATCCTGTATTGAGCGAAAAGCTTGTATACCAACTTGATGCTCTTCCTTCTCGATGCTTAACAATTCACCTACTTCTTTTAACTCTTCCATTTGCTTTGCATGGCTTATTTCTAATTCATCAAATTTGGTTTTAAGTACTTTAATGCGAGAGTGCATTATCAAGGCATAAGGAAATAGAACGAATAACAAAGTAAAGGTTATACTCCCTCCGGCAATATAAAAGTAATGCATAGGTAAATTTGTCATTGGATGTCCCTTTATTATCCTGGCGTTTTACTAATGGTTATTTTATGTCGCTTTACATGACACTTATACAACTGTTTATTTATACATGTCGTATTTTAGAGTATATGTAAGAATAGTGCTTCAAAAATTTCCATCCAATATAAAACAATGTATCTTAACTAATATAGTTTGATATATAGATCAATAATATAAATAATATTTTTGTGTCGCTATATCAAACACAAGATATAGCGAAAAACCTCAATTTCATTATAATTTTCGCGTTTATTTAAGCCATAAAAAATAATGTATCGCTTTTTGCTACTAACTTTTTATAATATAAACTTATGTGAGCAACGGATTACCTTACATTTAAGGTAGTGATGGAATTATTTATGAATACAAAATTTGCAGACCATAAATTCGATGTGCTTCAAAGGTATCGTTTGATCGAAATAATTGCTTTGTGGGAGGGTAAATTAAATACAAGCCATCTCATTGAGTGTTTTGGTATTGGTCGACAACAAGCTTCAAAAGACATTAATGAATACATTGATAAAGTCGCTGACAATAATCTTGTATACAATAAATCCTTAAAGGGCTATGTTCCCAGTGACGATTTTATGCCTAAGGTGACAAAAGGTTGTTTGGAGGAATATCTACAGCTAATTAGCCGGAAAGACGAACTTATTAATACTTTCGAAAATATAAGGTTTGGTTTTGATGATGTCATTCGCGTTGCAGCGCCAATTTTGCGTGTTAAACCTAGCATTGTTCGACATATAATCTCTGCATGTCGTAACAATGAGCGAATCGAGGTGGACTATCGGTCTGTGAGCGCCCCTAACAAAGAGGGACGAATCATAGCTCCCCATTCGATGGTGCATGCGGGCAATCGATGGCACGTTAGGGCCTTTTGTGAAAAAAACCAAGACTTCAGAGATTTTGTACTGACAAGATTTTATGACATACCTGAGACTCTTGGTAAAACAAAATCGACAAAAGAACAAGACATAAAATGGAATACCTTGGTTAACGTTTGTTTTTGTCCTGACCCTAGGTTAAGCCTCGAACAACAAGAGATTGTTGCAAATGATTATGGAATGCAAGAGAAGCGACTTTTGTTGCAGGTGAAAGCCGCTTTAGTGCCTTATCTTTTGCAGTTAATGCGGGTAGACCTGCATACTGTCGCAGCTGACCCCAAAGCCCAGCAAGTAATAATCAGCAACTTAGACGATATCAAGCAATGGTTATTTCACTAAGCCGTTAAGCTATTTTTGTCTTCTAAGTAAACGAAAATTATATGCTAAAGTCTCTAGAGCTTTGCAGATTTCAGTCGATATAAGAGAAATTAGAAATGATTTTTAAGTGTTGCCTGATAAAAAGCAGTGAAGAATTTTAAGGGGTGATGCTTTTTTCATTGTATCTAAAAACAATTTTGTTTAAGGGATAATGTATGTCAAAACTGATGTCTACTGTTGATCAACGCACCAAGTTAGTAGGTGAGAACCGTTTAGAAATTCTCATGTTCAAACTGGGTTCAAGACATACCTTTGCATTGAACGTATTTAAAGTGCGAGAAGTGATAACCTTACCCAAACTAAACAAAATGCCAGAGTCACATCCAAATGTTGTTGGAGTGATCAATTATCGTGGTAGCTCAATTCCAATAATTGACCTTAGACAATCGATTGGATTAAGAAACACAGAAGAATATACCGAAAGCAATGTCATAATCACCGAGTATAATCGCTCGGTACAAGGCTTTTTGATTGGTCAGATCATGAATATTGTAAATACTTCTTGGGGTGATATTCAGCCTCCTCCGACTACCGCTGGGAAAAATCATTATTTGACGGCAATTACGCGAGTAGAGGTGGATCAGAAAGAAGAATTGGTAGAGATCATTGATGTTGAGAAGGTCTTAGCTGAAATAATCTATTACGACACATCAATCTCAGAGGAAATTCTTGACCGAGAAGTAAGTGCTCATCTCCAAGGCCAACGTGTTTTGGTTGTCGATGACTCATCCACTGCTCGTGCGCAAATTCGCGATACTTTGTCTCAACTTGGTGTCGAAGTCATCGAGGAAGAAAACGGGCTGAGAGCGCTCAGAAAACTTCAAGCTTGGGCAGACGAGGGCAAGAACATCTACGATGAAATACTGATGATGTTTACTGATGCCGAAATGCCTGAAATGGATGGTTATAGGCTCACTGCAGAGGTGCGTGAAGACAGCCGAATGTCAGATCTATACATTGCATTAAACACTTCGTTAAGTGGTAGTTTTAACGAAGCTATGGTGCAAAAAGTCGGATGTAATCGGCTGATATCCAAGTTTCAACCCGACCTATTAGTGGAAGTCATGCAAGAGCGAATGAAAGCAAAACTTGAAGGATGATCGTTCGATTAGACTTTTTATTTTTAACGTTTTAACGCCCCCGAGAATCCAACCAGATAGCTGTTCGGCGCATCATCTTTTGACACTTTTTCAAGGCAACTCTTGCTCGTGGGTAGTCAAAACTCAATAGTAATAAGCCTGGTACTATCAACAATAATGACGGTCCAGGGATAATAATAAAGATTGCGCCAAGCGCTACCATAGCCCCGCCAAGGACGGTAAAAAGAACTTTTCTTATCTTCACTTTGGTGTACAGCCTTATATTCAATTCACGTAATATAGATATCTGAGCTAGAAACTAAACACTCCTATATGACATCGTCTATTTACAATTCTTATGTTACGATTATTGTATTACAATTCTCATGCCAAGTCATTCATTATTGATTTAATTGATATTTAAATCTCCTTATCTTATAAAAACCAAGTTTGTATAGCTAAACTAACTAAAATTTAGCTAAAGTTGCATTTGTGGTCAGTTTAAATAAGTTTGCAACTGTCATGTTCTATTCACACAGCTTCGTCAAAATATGTGCTAAATGGAAAACTAAGAGAGACGGCATGAAAAATATTACACTAACGATTCTGTTGCTCAGTTTTTGCCTTGTGTCAAAGCAGCTATTTGCTTTTGATCTCATTGCGCACAGGGGCGCGTCAGGATATTTGCCAGAGCATAGTAAAGAGGCCTTAGTAATGGCATTTATGCAAGGGGCTGATTATATCGAACAAGACTTGGTGATGTCTAAGGACGGTCATTTATTAGTTTTGCATGATATACATATTGAAACAGTTACTGATGTTGAGGAAAAATATCCAGAACGAAAGCGTAAAGATGGGCGCTTCTATGCGATCGATTTTATGCTGTCTGAATTGCGGAAATTACGCCTTCATGAACGAGAAACTAAGGATCAGAAGCTAGTTTATCCAAAGCGTTATTCTGGTCAGGCTAACTTTACGGTTGCCACTTTCTCTGAACACATAGAATTGATTGAAAACCTAAACCGAATGTTACAGCGCAATGTTGGTCTTTATACCGAAATAAAAGCGCCAAGATGGCATTCTGCTCAAGGCTTTGATATTGAGAAAGCACTGGCTAATGTACTTGAGAAAAAAGATTTAAATCGTAGAGAATCGAAACTGATCGTTCAAAGTTTTGATGCAAACAGTCTTAAGCGTTTAAAAGTTGAATTTAAGCTCAAGGTGAATCTGGTTCAGCTTATTGCTGATAACTCTTGGGGAGAATCAAGCACTGATTATGATCGAATGCAAACTGAGCAAGGGATGAAAGAAGTTGCTGAGTATGCTGACGGAATTGGGCCTTGGATACCACAAATCATTGACTTAAAAAAACAAGAAATGACTCCTGTTTATCATTACGCTAGGGAAAATGGGCTTTTTATCCACCCATATACCTACCGAGAGGACCAACCCTTCAGCGGGATTAGAAATCAAGCTCTTTTTAAACTTTTAAGCAATAACGTGGACGGCGTATTTACAGACCATATCAAGCCCCATATGACGCTCGATAAAAAATAGGCTAGCTGGACTTACTCATTCTTATCACGACTCTGCGATTCTGCTCTCTTTCCCTTGCGGTGCGATTTGGCGAAACGTGGCGTTTTTCTCCATGCGCTGTGATTTCTATGCGATTTTGTTCTAAACCCATACTCGCGAAAAAGCTGCGTATTTCATCTGCTCTCTTTTTTGATAATTGCTCATTTAACCAATCTGCACCATACCCATCTGAATACGCATCCACTAGCACTAGGTCTAAGTCGAGATCCTCACGCAAATATTCAGCAATCATTCGTAAACGCTTTTCTGAAAAGTCAGTTAAATCCGATGAGCCTTTTTTGTAATCCAAAACGGTATATGCAATATCATCGAAAGTGTAAGGCAATAGATTGTTAACGCACTCATTGAAGGCATTAAATTCTGATTTGAAGTTACTTGCATTGAGCGACACCGCCACGGAGTCTTGACTGTTTAACCAATCTCTGTAATGGATTGTCGGCCAAAAACCCTTTTCAAGCTCAGTGAGCATTTCCCATGCAATGTCTTGCGGTAAGTCCGCGTCATATTGCTTTCGCAGTTGCATTTCTCCGAGTTTACGCTGCGATGCCCCGCGCATATACGCAGGTGGTTTAGAATAGACATCTGCAACATCATAGCGGGAGGGTAAACGTAACATATCGAGAGTAAATTCAAGATTGAGCTGTTTAGACGCTTCACTGACGAACTTTGCTTTACCGTAACCTGGGATGGCATGTTCGAGTTCACACATTAAACGAGTTTCATTCGCTAACAACCATTCGGACGAACGAATATCGACCGAATATTGTCGCATGCCAGCCTGCGGCATTTGACTCATCAATAATGTAATTAAAAATATAAATACTCGTTTATGCATGCATATCCCGCCTTTTACCTCAAAGTTTGTATCGGCTTTTTTATGAAAAGGTTTAGCCAAGAATCATGATGTACTGCATACTATGCAACAGCTTTATTATAATTGAGATGCAGTACCGTTGACACAAGAAATAAAAGATAGATTTAGAGCCTACTTCCCTGTAATCATAGACGTTGAAACTGCGGGTTTTAACTCAGATACCGATGCTTTATTAGAAATCGCAGCAATTACCTTAAAAATGAACAAGACTGGGGAGCTTGAGCCTAGCACTTGCTTTCATGAACATATCAAGCCCTTTGAAGGGGCAAACATTGAGCAAGCTGCAATTGAATTCAACGGTATTAAGCCTTTTTGTGCGCTTAGGGGTGCAAAGGACGAATCCGAGGTTATGAAGGACTTGTGTAGACATATAAGAAAAGAACAAAAAGCTGCAGAATGTCAGCGAAGTATTATCGTTGCACATAATGCTCATTTCGACCAAAGCTTTGTAAATGCAGCAATTCAGCGAAGCAATATAAAACGAACACCTTTTCATCCATTTGTGTCATTTGATACCACTTCACTGGCTGCGCTAACACTAGGACAAACTGTTTTAGTCAAAGCATGCGAAGCAGCCAAAATTGAATTTAAACAGTCAGAGGCACACTCAGCGTTGTATGACACCCAAAAGACAGCTGAATTATTTTGTTTTATGATAAACAAATACCTCGACCTTGGTGGCTGGCCCCTCGACTAAAGATGTACATATTTTCATCAAATTTACTCTTGCTTTTAATGTAAATAACAATTATTATCATTTGCATTGAAGGTTGGAGATTGAGTATGTTCGTGTGTTTATGCCATGGTATTACTGACAAGCAAATAAAAGATGCTGTCGCTGAAGGCGGGGTTGGCAATATGCGGGAACTCAAAAAGTCACTTCAAGTCGGTGCTCGTTGTGGCAGTTGCGTACAAATGGCGCAAGAAATTATCGACCTAACGATCGTTGACGAAAATCTGTTTAAAGAAGTTTGTTAATACCTTTCCTTTTATCGTTAACTCATCAACACTGATAAAACACTCGGTTCTGACAGTTTCTCGTGTGTAAATCAACAAACGTAGAAATTCGTTCGCGTAAAAACTCATTATTTTTTACTTAACAAAAAAAAGAATTGCCCTATTTCCGTAACATAACATAACATAACATAAAAGATTACACGAAATGAGCCGGGGTCTCTGATTTAAGTGATTAAAGAGACCCCGTATTAGGTGTTCCTTTACTCTTCAGTTGGCTTACTATTTGCTGCGGCCTCTTGAATCAACTCTTGTAATTCCCCTTGTTGGAACATTTCCATAATTATGTCGCATCCACCAATGAGCTCGCCATTAACCCATAGTTGTGGGAAAGTTGGCCAATTAGCAAATTTAGGTAGTTCGGCACGGATATCAGGGTTTGCGAGTATATCTACGTAAGCAAATTGTTCATTGCATCCCATCAGCGCTTGAGACGCTTGAGATGAAAAACCACACGATGGCAGTTTTGGTGAACCCTTCATATACAGAAGAATAGGATTTTCGCTGATTTGTTGCTTAATTTTATCTATCGTTTCCACAATGTTTCCTAATTAACTTGGTTGTTTAATGATATATGTCTTGTTTGCTCAAAAACAAGACATAGCAGCTTGATAGTCATATTTTTCTTTAGCCTAAGGTTAGGGTCTGGCCCCTCATACTAAAAGCACAAATAAACTGATCTAATTCACCATTTTAAACGAATTATAAACATCATAATTTTTTTAGTTTAGGGTTTAAAAATTAACCCTAGACCCAATATTTAAAATTCACACTAAACAAAACACGGAGATATTAACATGGCGTTTGAGTTACCAGCCTTACCATACGAAAAAACAGCATTAGAGCCACATATTTCAGCTGAAACATTAGATTTCCATCATGGTAAACACCATGCTACCTACGTTACAAAACTAAACGGCCTAATCGAAGGAACCGACTACGCAGATAAGTCTTTAGAAGAGATTGTTAAAAGCAGTGACGGCGGAGTTTTCAACAACGCGGCGCAAATTTGGAACCACACTTTCTATTGGAACAGCTTAAGCCCAAATGGTGGCGGCGAGCCGACTGGTGCTTTGGCAGACGCGATTAATGCAAAATGGGGATCGTTCGCAGACTTCAAAGCCGCGTTTAATGACAAAGCGGTAAATAATTTCGGTTCTAGCTGGACGTGGTTAGTTAAAACCTCAGATGGTTCTCTTGACATAGTAAATACCAGCAACGCTGGAACTCCCATTACTGATGACCTTACACCACTTCTTACAGTAGATTTGTGGGAGCACGCTTACTACATTGATTACAGAAATGTCCGTCCAAATTACTTGGAAGGTTTCTGGGCGCTTGCCAACTGGGAATTCGCTGGAAGTAACTTTACATCATAAAAATTAAGCATTCGTTATTTAAATAAATAATATCCCTAGACAAAAAAACCACTTCAATGAAGTGGTTTTTTTATACCGCTAAGGTCAATAGGGCCTAGTCAAAGCCGTTTATTTATCTGATTTAGTTTGCTCTGTTCTTGGACACACCATAGCAATCATGGTGTTATCAGGTGACACTGCCATCCGACTAATCCCTGATCCACAATTCTCATGCTCTAATTCAATACTATTCCATTTACTGAAAGGACTTATTCGATCGCCTTTATGGATAAATCGTCGATACCATATTTTTTCGCCGTCACTGGTTAATAGAGTGCCTAAGGGAGTCACCGTGAAATATTCGCTATTTTCAGGAAGGCGAACGATGTTTTGCGACTTATTTTGCTTTGGATGATAGCTTTTCAAATAGTTTTTATCGATATTTTGAGAATACAACATAAAAGGTGAGCGCATAAATTTTACTAAGCTAGCACCTATATTATTATCAATAATAATGCCTGTAGATTCACTATCTTCGAGCAAGGTTACGCGTTGTAAGGTATGAGGTTCTCCTAATACAAATAAGGCAACTTCGTCTTTACTAAGCCAAACCTGGTATCCGACGGGTTCAATCGAAGGTGTAATATTTTTTTGCGGGATCCCCTGAGCATTAATTTCCCATAGCTCTTGTAAACCATTTGCATCGACTCTAATAACTGACATAGCCCTTTTACCGAGCATAGGTGTTGGAGAATATTCGCTTTCAAGCGACTGTGTCACATTCTTAAGCTCACCCGTTTTTAGATTAAAATGCATGACATCGGTTTGCTCAATCCCGTCTAATTCAATCATTTGTGTGTAATACAAATTGCTATTGTCGAAAAAGTAAGGCTGATTTGTATAATGGTCGTTATCAGTCAGTCTGACGATATTCGTTATTGCTTGCTTGTCTCTTAAGTTTAATTTACCAATAAAGATATCGGTATTGATTGCCTGCTGCGCACTTAAGCCAAATGAAGATAGAAGGCTCATAAGCATACTGATTAAAATAAATTTCGTCATGTATTTCATCACGTGATATCCAATTCGTTTTATCGCTGAGCAGGCACTTTAGGCGTCGGAGAGTGCACCTTAGCGTTTTGCCCTCTATGACGTAATAAATGATCCATAAGAACGATAGCCAGCATAGCTTCTGCAATAGGCACCGCTCGTATACCAACACAGGGATCATGACGCCCTTTAGTTATTATTTCGGCTGCGTTTCCGTTTACATCAACGGTTTTGCCACTTATGCTAATACTTGAGGTCGGTTTAAGCGCCATGTGAACCAGTATTTCTTGACCTGTCGAAATGCCGCCTAAGACACCACCTGCATGGTTAGAGTGGAAACCATCAGGAGAGATTTCGTCGCGGTGCTCAGTGCCTTTTTGATTAATAACGTCAAAACCATCGCCTAATTCAACTCCCTTAACCGCGTTAATTCCCATCATCGCATGCGCTATATCCGCATCTAAACGATCAAAGACTGGTTCGCCTAAACCTACAGGTACATTAGTAGCTGAAACACTTACTTTGGCACCAATAGAATTACCTTCTTTTTTGAGGTCGCGCATGTATTGCTCAAGTGCTTCTAATTTCGTGCTATCAGGGCAGAAGAATGGATTAGTATTCGTCACGTCATGATCGACAACATCAGCCTTGATTGGACCTAACTGAGATAGATAGGCCCTTACTTCAATGCCGAACTCTTGTTTCAAATATTTTTTGGCAATACCACCGGCTGCAACACGTACGGCCGTTTCTCGCGCAGAAGAACGACCGCCTCCTCTGTAGTCCCGAGATCCGAACTTCTGCTGATAGGTGTAGTCGGCATGCCCTGGGCGAAAACTGTCTTTAATTTTAGAATAGTCTTTACTGCGTTGGTCAGTATTGTTTATTAATAAACCTATACTTGTGCCCGTGGTAGCTCCCTCAAAAACGCCAGAAAGAATTTTTATCTCATCGTCTTCTCTTCTTGCTGTCGTAAATCTTGAACTCCCTGGTTTTCTTCGATCCAAGTCTCCTTGCAAATCTGACTCAGAAAGTTTGAGTCCTGGAGGACAACCATCTACTACACCCCCAATGGCTAAGCCGTGACTTTCACCAAAGGTCGTGACAGTAAATAATTTTCCGATCGTGTTGCCTGACATTTTTATTCCTTACTTAAGACTTTTAATAATAGACGCTTGACGCTCTAGCTGTTGTTTATTGATTGCAAAGATACCGCTACCACCGTCTCGCAGCGAGCACCAACTCAGTTCTAAATCCCCAAACCTTTGCTGTGTATTTACTTCACTGTTGCCAACCTCAACAAATAACCATGCGTCTTGGGTCATGTATTCACTTGCTTGTTTGAGTATGGCTAAGGTGATATCCAAGCCGTCGGCCCCGCTGGCAAGCGCTAGCTCGGGTTCATGCAAATACTCCTGAGGTAAATCTTGCATATCATCATCATCAACATAGGGAGGGTTTATAATCAACAAATCATACTTTTGCCCAGACAAATTCTCAAATAGATCTGACTGAATAGGAAACACTCTATCTGTAAGCTGATGTTCATCAATATTAATTGAAGCAAGCTCTAAAGCGCCTAAATCGATGTCCGTCGCATCCACTTGAGCTTGTTTAAAGGCATTTGCAAGTGCAATAGCGATACATCCACTCCCTGTGCACATATCGAGGATATACTTTGGTTGGGTATTCACATTTATATAGTTTGAAAACCTGTCTTTAATCAACTCAGCAAAAGGAGAACGAGGAATTAGAACACGCTCATCAACATAAAACGGCAAATCACAGAACCAAGCTTGGTGCGTGATATAGGGCAAGGGAATGGCTTTTTCGCATCGCAGGGCCAACCAATCCAAAATTAGACGTTTTTCATCGCTGGTGATGTTCGATGGATAGAACAAGCGTTGTTCTTCCGCTTGTAAATCTAAGGGTAGAGATAGCGCAGAAAAAACCAGACAGTGTGCCTCCTGCCATGCGCTGTCGGTACCATGACCGAAATACAAGTCAAACTGATTAAAGTTACTTACAGAAAACCGTATATAGTCAAAAACAGTATGCAAATCAGCCATTAATAATTCTGGAGAAGCAAATGGGGAATCAATTTCTGTTGACATAGTGAAGTCTAATTAGGCCCTTAAGATCAATCAACTCAAGACAAATATGTTTGCCTAGGTGATATTGAACAAATAATGGCGGTATAATATCGAAAATCACTGGCTATTTCTTTGTAAATCTAGATTATGGATAAAAAAAACCAAGAGGAACCGAATTTTGCTGCACTATTTAGTGACGCAAAACGAGTTAAGCACGATAAGTACGTGCCTGATAGGAAACTAAAGAAAGTCTTTAAAAATAAGTCAGATGCTCAAAATGACGACAAGCGAATTAAGGCTTCAGTAGAATTGTCGGATATGTATGAAGCCTATTTTCCACCGGATCAACCGCTCAAGTTCGTTACAGATTCAGTCGACAAAGACATTGTAAAGCAGCTTAAACTCGGACTTATTCCACCAGATATTGAACTAGATTTACATGGGTTTACGGTGCAAGAGGCGAAAAATGAACTCATCGCTGCATTATTTGAAGCAAAAAAACGTTCATACCCTTGCATTAATGTCATCACAGGTCACGGAAATGGCGTGCTAAAACAAAAAATGCCACATTACTTAGCCCAACATCCAGATGTGGCAGCCTTTATTCAAGCACCAAAGCAGTATTCTGGCAAAGCCGGCCTGCTCGTCCTTGTAAAAATAGATTTTAGAGAGCTTAAACTCTAGTCATCTGAATTTTCAGGAGCACTATTATGGACAAACATATATGTATAATAAGCTGCCATTATAATCGTGATTAATATGCCTAGAAAAGAGCCCCACACCACTGGATCGTTAAAAATCATAGAAAACATCGTCAATTACCTTATTGTTTATGCTTGGAACTAAAACGTTCTGCGCTTCGGTTAACTTGCATAAATAATATCGTGTTAAGACGTAAATTTAATGATCTTGATCAATAGTTAAATCACATCAAAAATCATCAACACCAATTGTTAATCTAGATCAATATTTTAACGTGCTTTCATATCCTCAATGGTTGTTTGCAAATCTAAAACGGTTTCTTCTAAAGCACTTATCCTTTGCTTTAGCTCAAGAATTTCTGTATCTGAACTCGTTGGAGATTTATTACTGGGGTAGCTTTTATCCAAATCGTTACTAACACTTATCAAAGTGGTGACTTTGCTTTCGTGATGATTTACATCAGAGCTATCTTGACATTGCTCCTCTATTTCTTCATTTGGTGAATCCGATAATAAATGAATATATCGACATTCTCGCTTGCCTGCTTCTTTTGGAAGAGCTTTAACAAAACACTCCCCATCGTGGTTTTGAAGAGAAGCTAAACATGCTTCCACGTCACTGACATCACGTAAATCAGCTAAACGTTGAGTCCGCGTTCTCAACTCGCCTGTGGTTTGAGCACCGCGCAGAAACAACACACAAATTATCGCTTTTTGCTCTTCATTAAATTGCAAACTGTTAAACTGTGTATTGCAAAAGCGGTGTTTGTACTTTGTCACTCGAGACCGATGTTCATCCTTAAAAATTAGGTTTTTTGAGTCCAAAAGATTTAATGTAGATTCTAGCTCACCTTGTGTCAGATTCATCACTGGTTCTCTGTTACTTTTTTGATTACATGCAAGTAACAGAGAATTGAGAGATAAAGGATATTGTTCCGGTGTTGTGACTTCTTTTTCAAGCAGTGCACCAATCACTCTTATTTCTATGTCGGTGAGTGTAAGTTTCATTTATTGCTCCATGCTATTAGTTGTAGCGGTGGTCTGATTGAAATTCATTGGTAGAGCTAAGCAAATGAATTTCAATCATCATATATAATACTTAACTGCTAGGGTCTATTGAGCTTGGCTTATGTAAATAAGCGCATGAACCAGTTCTTCTGCAAATCTGCTTCACATGATTTTAATTGTGTCGCATATCGTCTAGAACGAGCATCGACCTTGTTTGCCACTTTTACAAGCCACTGTTTTTTGCGATAGGTTTTGCGTTTATAACCGCCCCACCCTTCATGATAGTTTAAGTATTGAGCTCCAGCATCCCACTTTGATATACGGTTAATACTATGAGTCTTTTTAATAAACCAACCCATAAAATCAATGGCATCTTCAAAGTCATCACGGTCTGCAAAACTGTTTCCAGTCTCTCGTTTATAGTCCGCCCAAGTCATTGTTTTCGCCTGAGCATAACCGTAGGCAGTACTCACCCTGCCCCATGGAATTAAGCCAAATAACACATAATCTCTAGGGGGTAGCGCATCGTGACGAAAAGAACTTTCTTGATACATCATTGCCATTGGAACATGAATCGGAACACCGTAGCGATCTCTCATGTCTGCAGCAGCATCGTACCAGTCATCCTTTTCTTCGAAAATCTTACATAGATTCTCTCTATTTTTAGGTTGAGAAGTCGCACAGGATAATAAAAAACCTGACATAAAACAGATTGATAAAAATAAATTAATTTTTTTTTGAAACATATTGAACTTTGCTTAGATTATCCGCTCTTAATAATGTGTGTGAAAATTTGTTTCCCTGAGTGTGTGTTACCTAGTACAGAAATGTACTAGGTTTTTTTTTGCTTTTCATTTAAACAAAGTGATTGCAGACAAGCTCACGTGTCTATTAATGATACCGTAAATCAACTCACTTAATTCCACTAACATGTAATTGATTTATCACTGGCTTTACGCTTATCAAAATAATTTTTTACGAAACTTTCGAAAGACTCTGTTTCTGAATTTTCAATTTCTTTCTGTGCCTGCAAAGAGACGCTCGCTTGTTCTTCAAAACGTTGCTGATTTATATTTTTAAAAGATAAGTTACGATTAAAAGCTTTATACTCTTTTGCCAACTCTAGACCAAGAATGCTGTTATCAATGTTGTTCTCTAATAAAGTCGATAGCCACTTACCCGACGGCGTGATTTCAGGATTTAGAAATTTCTGCTCTTGTAAACGCACAGCATCAGTGTATTTCGTATTACTGTGAATATGGTCAAGTAACGAAGCCACCTCGGTCCATTTTGATATTAACTCGCTAGACCAATCTGGAATACTCATACTTATGCCGCTGTTATCCAAAAGTAGATTTGGATCTCGCCCCTTAAGTACCGTAAGATTCACGTTTTCTTGCGCTGTTTTGGATTCTTGTTCAGACATAAAGTCTGTCGGCATAAGTAAATTCGTTAATAGAAAAACGTCCAAAAAATAGAATTGGTCTTCGTCAATCCCGATCGGCGAATAAGGATTGACGTCAAGAGATCTGACCTCAATATAACGAACGCCTCGATTTTCTAGAGCATTTGTCGGCATTTCTAAGGACTCAGCAATTTGCTTTGGCCTTATCGGTGAGTAAAGCTCATTTTCTATCTGTAGGACATTATCGTTTAATTGCTCCCACCCGTCTTTTTCAGAACAGCTAAACTTAGCGTATTCTGAGGCTTTTTGACCCATCGCGCTTCTGACTGAGTTCACATAAGTTCGCAGATCATTATGGCAAATGCTCAAACTTGACTGCGCTGAACTGGTATAACCCAAGTCACTCATTCTTAAAGACGTAGCGTAAGGTAAATATAGCGTTCCTTTACCCACTTTTTGAAAAGCGTGAGGTGTATCTCTGTGTGAGATAAAAGACGAGCAAAGTGCAGGCGATGCACCAAATAAATATGGTATCACCCATGCCAAGCGTTTGAAGTTTCTTATCAACGAAAAATAGTGCTCTGATTGTGTATCTTTATCCCAAACCTGTCCGTGACGTTCACACCATAGTTGCCAAAATGTTTCAGGTAATGAAAAATTGAAATGCACGCCGGCAATAACTTGCATCATACTTCCGTATCGATGATGCAAGCCAGTACGATAGACTTCTTTCATTTTCGCGATGTTTGATGTTCCGTATTGTGCAATTGGGATATTTGTTTCCGAATCGATGAAACAAGGCATGCTTAATGGCCAGAGATATTCGTTATCTATACTTTGATAGGTAAACTTATGAATATCAATTAATTGAGCGATACTTGTCTTCACAGAACTATCGGGGGGCGTTATGAATTCGAGCAGAGACTCCGAAAAATCAGTAGTAATAAAATCGTGAGTTAATGAGGAACCAAGCGCGGACGGATGATTTGTCTGCGCGATCCCACCATTCTCATTTACTCGTAATGCTTCTCGTTCTATTCCATGCCTAATATTTTTCAATTTACTTGCCAAGCTAGGCTCGGATAAAAGCGCAAACCTAGCTTCGAAACTATTTAAATCATTCGTCAAAATTTAACTCTCAATTTACTATTTTAGACATCTACCCTAACGCGGCACGTCTATTACTTCGATTTGGCGACCAAACTCTGCAAGCGACTCTTTAAGTGAGCTTGCGTCACCAACGACGACAATATGCATTTTGTCTGTGTCGAGCCACTTATTAGCAAGTTCATTTAATTCAGCCACGCCGACAGTTTTGATGATTTGTTGCTGGCGCTCAGTATAGTCTCGATCCAACTCAAGTGATAATAATCGGACCAAGAAACCCGCTTTTTGTCGCGGCGTTTCATAACGCAAGGCATCTGACTGCGTATACGCGTTGCGCAAAAACGCCAGTTCTTCTTCGCTCATGCCAGCTTCGCGGTATGTATCAATTTCCTTTAACAGCTCTTGTATGCTCTCTTTGGTGAACTTAGCGGTCACATCAGCCGATGCGCTAAACGTACCGGTGGTTTTGCCTCCGGAGAATCGGCTTCTTGCACCATATGTATAGCCTTTATCCTCACGCAAGTTTAAGTTGATTCTGCTGTTAAACATCCCACCTAACGGAAAATTAGCCAAATTTAATTTAAAGAATTCACCATAGGGATCATAGACCGGCGCATGTCTAAATATATTCACGACAGATTGCACACCGCCTGGGTTATCTACAATATAAATTTTACCATCACCCAATTCTTTGTCATAAGAGAAATTTGGGAGCTCATAAGGTTTTGGTGACCAAGAAGTCAAGAAATCCAACTTGTTTATCAAACTGCTTTTGTCTAAATCGCCTACCGCAACAAGTAATGCGTGGCTCGGATTATAGTATGTTTCATAAAACGTTTTGATATCTTCTAAGGCAATGCTTTCGATGCTTTTTAAGGTTCCCGTATCTGGCAAACCAAGCCTTGAATCCTCACCATAAAGCAACATATCTCGCGCGCGTGATGCAAGTACGGACGGCTGCTTTAGTTGTTGTTGTAGACCCTGCAAAGTACGCTGCTTAGCAAGAGAAAAGTCCGCTTCGCTGAATGCTGGATTAAACAATTTTTCTTTAAGGAGCTCAAGCGTCGCATCTAGGTTTTTGCTCAGGCTATTTACGTAAATATTCGTATAGCGTCCGTTTGCACTAAAGCTAATTGAACTACCCAGTAATGCTAATTCGTTTGATATGTCTTCGTTGCTATAGTTCTTTGTACTCTCGTTCATCAGCGCAGCGGTCATTGTAGCTAAACCAGGCATATCAATTGGATCTAGCAATACCCCACCTTCTAAACTTAATGTAATCGAGACCGTCGGTGTTTCGTTTGACTCAACACCAAGCACCTCAATACCATTGTCAAATGAATGCTCCCACAACTCAGGTACTGTTACTGCTTTATTCGCGCTTGCGCTTGGCATTACGCTGCGATCAAATGAGTCAACGATACTTGCTCTTTCAGTACTGGCTAGCGCTACGTCTTCAACCGGAATGACGCGCTTCGGTAGCTCGAAATTTTGTTCAGCAACTGCGAGCTCTGGCTTGCCGTTAGGCACGACACTAAGTACAACCGCTGATTTTCCTTTCACATAAGTATTATAAACTCGCATTACATCGTCTTTTGTCACCGCGTTATAGCGATCGAGGTCGAGTTGAATGGTATCGGGCTCGTCTCTAAAAATTTGGCTAGACGCCATAATATTTACTTTACCTTGTACACTTTGAAGGCCATAAATTGAGCTGGCTTCAATGCTACTTTTTACTCTTTGTAAATCATCATCTTGCACGCCTCTTTGTTCAAACTCAGCTAGAGATTGCTCAATAATTTGATTTAATTCTTTTAAATTCCCAACATTTTGCGGATTAGCTAAAGATAACAAGGTAAATTCACAAGCTAATTCTCGACAGGGATGAGAAGCATATGCTTGCACTGCCAACCCGTTTTTAACCATATTTTTATAGAGTAAGGAAGTTTTACCAGCTCCCAAAATACTGGCCAATACATCCAAGGCAGGCTCATCAGGATGGTCGCGATAGACTGTTGGATAAGTTACCTGTAACAAAGGTAGATAAATTTTATCTTCTAGCGTTAAGTAACGCGTTTCTTCAAGCGTAGCAGGCTGTTTCTCTGCATCTGTAACCTCGGGGCCTCTTGGAATAGGGCCAAAGTATTTCTCGATCCAAGCTTTTGTTTGAGCAATGTCAATATCTCCACCAATGGTCAATACTGCATTATTCGGCCCATACCATCTTTCGAAAAAAGCTTTTAAATCGTCGACATTCACTCGATCTAAATCTTCGACATATCCAATAGTGGACCAAGAGTATGGATGCCCTACCGGATAAAGTGCTTCTGCCGTGCGTTCAAATCTTAAACCATATGGTTGATTATCGACCCGTTGACCACGTTCATTTTTGACAGTTTCTCGCTGAGTCTCAAACTTCTCTTGCGTCACGGCAGGTAATAAAAAGCCCATCCGATCTGCTTCTAGCCAGAGAACTTTCTCTAATTGATTCGCTGGAACAGTTTGAAAATAATTCGTCCGATCGGTGTTTGTTGTCCCGTTTAAGTTACCGCCTGCTTCGGTAATAATTTTGAAGTGTTCTTCATCGGCGACATTTTCACTTCCTTGAAACATCATGTGTTCAAAAAAGTGTGCAAACCCAGAGCGGCCATAATCCTCTCTTGCTGAACCAACATGATAGGTAACGTTCACGTTTACCAAGGGATCTGATTTATCTTCGTGTAATACGACTGTTAAGCCGTTTTCTAGGGTGTATTTATGATAAGGGATAAGCTCTCCCTGAAACGCTAGCGATTCTGCAGCAACATCATCAGATAGAGTTTCAGGCGCTTTAGAACAGGCTGATAAGACGCCCGCGCAGGCAAAAAATGCAATAAGTAAGTTATGTCGTTTCATATTTTTCTTATTAGTAAGTGAAAATGCTCCCTAATGATGTAGAAAAATAGTGAACTTGTAAAAGATTTATTGTGTACAATTGGCATATTACTTAAGCATTAATGCTGTTAAGTGACCATTGGAGTACAAACATGCCTCAAGAGCAAAACCTTATCGACCTTGATTTTGCACTAACACAGCTAGGTGGCAACAAAGAGTTGCTCATGAAAATGCTAACGAAATTTCAAAACGAGTTCGCTGACGCTGGGGATTTGATAGAAAGTAATATCGCCACTCAACAATTGTTAGAAGCAAAAAATAAAGCTCATACTGCAAAAGGCTTGGCCGGTAATTTAGGACTTAAAGACTTATTCGATATAAGCCGACAGCTTGATGAAGAGCTACGTGCAGATAATTTGCAAGCTGAAACTCTCGCTACATTTAAATCCATCATGAAAGATAGTTGTGATGCTATTTCAGAACTTCAATTTGACCAGCCCGTGGCGCCTGACTTCACTGGTAGTAATGACTCAATAGACTACAAATCCACCTTCATTGACCGTTTAGAGCGGCACGAATTTATAGACGATGAAACTTTGCATAAATATATTGATAGTTTAAATCTTGAAAACGATGATAAAGTCAAAGTAAGAGAACTGGTCGAAGAGTTGCAATACCCGAAGGCACTCAGCATCGTTAAACGAGGTTAGAATGTTTACTTTAACACAGTAGAAAATCATCAATGGAGGTCATTCTCGAACATCCCGATTTTATTGTTGTTAATAAGGACGTTGGAGTGCCGATGCACTCCACACCAGGCACAAATAAAGAAACTCAATTCAGTAAACAAGATGGCATCATTAAGCCTTCTATTCCTATCGTAGAGCTCATAAAAAATTCACTTGGGTTGGACAAACTATATTTGGTGCATCGTCTTGATACTCCAACTAGTGGTTGCTTGATACTTGCAAAAAATACTTATGCTGCAAGTCAATTTGGTCGATTGTTTGAATCGCGAGCTGTGCTCAAATTTTATATTGCGCTGGGTAATAAAAAACCGAGGAAAAAACAAGGTAAAATCATCGGAGACATGGAAAAAGCAAGAAATGGCAGTTATAAACTATCTAAATCCAAACATAACCCTGCTATTACTCATTTTATTTCAAAGTCACTTGAAGACGGTCTGAGGCTGTTCTGTGTCAAACCTGAATCGGGTAAGACCCATCAAATAAGGGTAGCCCTGAAAAGTATCTCAAGCCCCATTATTGGTGACGAACGCTATAAGGGAAGCTTGTCTGATCGTTTGTACCTGCACAGTCACAGCATTGGGTTTTATTACGACAGTCAATTTTATCTTGTAAACTGCCTGCCTAATCAAGGTGAACTTTTTGACAAGCATAAGTCTTTTCTAAGTAAGCTCAACATGTTTGATTTTGCCTGGCCAAAAGCTGTGCTGTCTGAAGAACAAAGAGCAATTAGCAAGCACGCACTACGATTAGGGTGATTAAATGAAAGCGTCTATTCGCGAGCATGAAGCATCTTTAGAAAACGAACTACGGGGCAAGACTTTGATATGCGGTCAAGGCGCTATTGGAAGTTTATTCGCGTATCACTTCAGATCTTTAGATCCCTTAATTTTTTGTCGAGATTCGCGCAAAAGCAAACCTCTTAGCTTGTCATTATTAAACGGAGAACAATACCCTCTAGTCTTTGCTAAAACTGACATGTCTTGTTTTCCTAAACAAAATATGAAGATGATTGTTATACCTGTAAAACAGTATCAAACCCTTGCTCTCTCTAAGCAACTGCATGAGATCGCGGATCAACAAACGGTGTTCGTGCTGATACAGAATGGCATGGGGGGCGCAGAGATTCTTCGTTCACAGTTCAAGAAGAATCCGATTTTGATTGGCACAACCACCGACGCGGTATTCAAAAAGGACGTTAATGTTTACCAAATGATATCTTCAGGGAAATTAAGCATTGGTGAATTCAATGCTTATAAAGAAGTGCATTCAGAGCTAGTCAGATCGTGTATTTCAACTATCCAAAACCTCCATCCCAACGTTGAGGTGACCGAAGATATAACACAAATACTTTATAAAAAATTACTAGTGAATGCCGTCATAAACCCCCTCAGCGCTTTATTAAATATCCAAAATGGTGGATTACAGCAACACTCTTCAAAAACTAAAAAAATAAAACGCGAGGTGTTTGATATTTACCTAGCACATGACATTGATTTTGACGAAGAACACTGGTCAAAACACGTCGACCAAATAATCGAGGACACAGCCAATAACTTCTCTTCTATGCATCAAGACATGTATTTTAAACGCCAAAGCGAAATAGACGGAATCCTAGGTTACCTCATAAACCTGGCATCACAACATAATATACAAGCGGAATACCTAACAGAGTTATATGGTCGTATAAAAGCAATAGAAAAAGAGTATGTAGTTGCTTTATAGATATAATTTCAGTAAGTAGTAAGTTTCGTATAGAAGAAGTCAATATTTTACGGTCCACACCAGTATTTTTTTGAGCTATTTCTAAATTTGCATAATTTGGAGTATTTGCGCTTCAGTCGGCATTATAAGAATGTTGTTCTTTTTCAACTTAGCGCTTTTTCATAAGCGCTGGTTATCCGAATGGCGAGACCCTTTTTACATCTTATTACTCTTATAATTCAATTTTCGTCCCTGTTGTTGTCGCTATCTTTTAGCATTGGGGTACCGTCCTTATTGAGTTTTGAAACTTCCTCGCCAGATGCTTTCCATTCAGCCTTTTCATCCTCGGTGGCTTTGGGAGAGTATAAGCCTGTGTATGCATAAAGAATCCCTATGAGCGGAGCAGTCCAGCATGCAAATGCGAGGGGGATATATAGCAAGTTTTCTATATTTCCTCCCGAAATACTCAAACCTAGGGCAGATATTACAAATGCGCCACCTGCATTCCAAGGAATGAGCGGTGACATTAATGTTCCTCCTTCTTCAATACCGCGAGATAAATTGAGCGTTGAATACCCCATGCCTCGATAAACTGGCGAATACATTCGTCCTGGCAACGCTACCGCCAGATAGGGGTCTCCCGCAACTAAGTTCGTCGAAAACGCGGTTCCAACCGCTGCAGTCTGTGTACCAGCAAATGTTGAAACCTTGCTTTTTATTGCATTGATAATAGTCCTTAAGCAACCTGTTTTTTCGAGCGCACCACCAAAGCCTAGAGCAATCAACACTAAGGAAATTGTCCACATCATAGATTGGATGCCACCACGATTTAACAGACTGTTGATTTCGTCAACACCAGTTTGAATGCTGTAGCCATTATTTGCGAAATCAAAAACAGACTGCAAACTTTGTCCCTGAACAATCATTGCAGTCGCGCCTCCAGCAACAACGCCAGCAAATAAAGACGGAATTGGGGGGAATTGCTTTAATGCAAGCACCATTACTATCAATGCCGGTAACAATAACCAAGCAGATATATAAAAGTTTTCTTCTAATGTATTTGTTATGCCGTTTATCTTTTCAAACGATACGCTGCTGGTGTCTAAGTAGTAAAAGCCCACCACTAAATATATGGTTAGTGCAATGACCATAGCCGGAATGGTTGTTGCCATCATGTTTTTAATATGAGAGAACACATCAGTGCCTGTGACGGCTGGTGCTAAATTAGTTGTATCAGAAAGAGGTGAGATTTTGTCACCAAAAAAGGACCCAGATACTACAGCACCTGCAGTCCAGTACATCGGGATATCAAAGCCTTCTCCTATCCCCATTAGGGCTAATCCTACGGTCCCTACACTGCCCCAACTGGTCCCTAATGATACTGATACTACAGCGCAAATTATCATTCCGGCAGCCAAAAATATTTCAGGCGAGAGCGTTTTTAATCCATAATAGATGATGGTGGGAACAGTTCCACTAGCAATCCAAACGCCAATAATCATGCCGACGGTAATTAATACTGCCACCGAAGGCAAAGCGACATGAATAACATGGAAAATGCCTTTTCTGATTGCCGACCATTCAAGCCCTAAGTAAATACCTACCGCGCTAGTAATCGCCAATCCGATCGCAAGTGGGATGTGAGGCTCAAATACACCGAAGTAAAAAATTTGAGTACCGAGTATTAGTAGCGTCAGCAATACAGGTGCAAGTGCTAATAATAAGTTTGGTTTAGCTTGTTCTGTTTGTTTGATTAATCCTCCCCATATAGCAGTGCATATCTGAGTTTAATCTATCGCTTCAAAAATCCTAGTCGTTTTCCGTTTAGGAAATTAAGACAAAACTGTATTTAGCAAAAATGCGGCTGAGCATTGAGTCTCTCAGCACAATTTGTATGTTGTTTTGAAATATAAGGTGCGACTTTAGTATATAAAACTTCTACGCAAGCTTCACAGTTTAAGATCGACTTTATTGATTAGAGCCAAGATTGGTAATGAAAGTGCTTGATCCACTTTTAGTGTGCGCTTTGTTATGACTTTAGTTATGGCGTTAGTTATGGCTTTAGTTATGGCTTTAGTTATGGCTTTAGTTATGACTTTCAGTTGCAGCTTTTAGTTACAACTTAGTGATTAACACAAAAAAAGCCCAAGTATGATTAGATTCTCAAACAACTCGGGCCCAACACTCAATGATTTTTATCTAGAACTTAGTAGCATCTTTCATCAGATAGACGCCATTGAATGTCATGGTTAGGGCCTGTAGAAAATCAACAGGCCCTAGCGCAACAAAATTTAATTAATCTTGATTAATTGGCTTCATATGTGGGAACAAGATCACATCTTTAATCGTATTGCAGTCTGCAAAAAGCATAACCAAACGATCAATACCAATGCCTTCGCCTGCTGTCGGGGCAAGTCCGTACTCAAGGGCTGTAATGTAGTCCTCGTCGAAATGCATGGCTTCATCGTCGCCAGCGTCTTTTTCTTCCACTTGTTTTCTAAAGCGAGCAGCTTGATCTTCAGAATCATTTAATTCCGAAAAGCCGTTAGCAAGTTCTCGCCCGCCTACAAAGAATTCAAAGCGGTCGGTAACAAAAGGGTTAGTGTCGTTTCGACGAGCCAATGGCGAAACCTCCCAAGGGTATTGCGTAATAAACGTGGGTTGGTCAAGCTGCTCTTCTGCTGTTGCCTCAAATATCTCACATAAATACTTACCAGCCCCCCATATTCCATCAACTTCTGGCTCTTTTATGTGTAACTGTTTAGCCATTTCCTTTAACTCAGGAAGATGATTTTCTGGATCTAAGATGGCGTCTTGATTCGCTTCAGGCCAATACTTGATAACGGCCTCTGCCATCGATAAGCGAGCAAATGGCTTGCCAAAATCATACTCTTTGACTTCGACGATTTCTCCATCTGCATCGCGCAAATGGTTCTTAACCACAGTAGATCCAAGTACAGAGTTTGCAAGCTCTCGCAACATATCTTCTGTCAAATTCATTAGGTCTTGGTAATCAGCATATGCTTGATAAAACTCGAGCATGGTGAACTCTGGGTTATGTCGAGTTGATAAGCCTTCATTTCGAAAATTACGGTTAATTTCGAATACTCTTTCAAAACCACCCACTACCAAGCGTTTCAAGTAGAGCTCAGGAGCAATTCTCAAAAACATATCGATGTCTAGAGCGTTGTGTTTAGTGACAAATGGTTTTGCTGTTGCGCCACCGGGTATAACTTGTAACATCGGGGTTTCAACTTCCATAAATCTGCGTTCAGTGAGATATTTGCGTATACCTGTAACAATTTCACTGCGGATCTGAAAAGTTTTTCTAGTATCAGGGTTAGTTATCAAGTCCACATACC
The DNA here is from genome assembly GCA_965658765.1 of Glaciecola sp. GTDB lineage: Bacteria > Pseudomonadota > Gammaproteobacteria > Enterobacterales > Alteromonadaceae > Glaciecola. The sequence continues at coordinate 36,689 of CBFHTO010000024.1, forward strand.
GTTGACGATACTTAGTCTCTTGATCGGCAAGTCCGTGATATTTTTCAGGTAGAGGGCGCAGTGATTTGGTGAGCAATTGGAACTGCTCCATATTCACATACAAGTCACCTTTACCTGACTTATGCAGAGCGCCTTCAACGCCAATAATATCGCCAATATCTAGTGAACCATACTGCGCTTTAATAAGTTTTTGAGCATTCTTATTTGCGTATGACTGTATGCGACCGCTCATATCCTGTAACAACAAAAATGGACCGCGTTTTGCCATAACCCTACCAGCAATTTTAACTGGCATATTCTGCTCTTGTAGCGCTTCTTTTTCATGAGCGCCATAAGTGTTCTGTAAATCTTGGGCATAATGTTCGCGTTTAAATTGATTTGGAAAACCGTTCGAATCGCAATTTTCTCTAATAGTCGCCAGCTTCGAACGGCGCTCTGAAATCAATTTATTTTCGTCTTGTTGCTCAATAGTCATCGAGTATCCTAATTTTGTAAAAAGTTACAGCCCAGATTTTAAACTGGCAATGATAAATTTATTTAAGTCGCCATCCAATACCGCTTGAGTATTACGAGTCTCGACCCCTGTTCTTAAGTCTTTGATCCTCGAGTCGTCTAAGACATAAGAACGAATTTGACTGCCCCAACCAATATCAGATTTATTTTCTTCCATGGCTTGTTTTTCTTCATTTTGTTTTTTTAGTTCAAGCTCATATAGCTTCGCTTTTAGCTGTTTCATTGCTTGATCTTTGTTCTTGTGTTGAGAGCGATCGTTTTGGCATTGCACAACTGTGTTACTTGGCAAGTGGGTAATTCTTACTGCAGAGTCTGTCCGGTTAACGTGCTGACCACCTGCACCTGAAGCGCGATACGTATCAATTCGCAAATCTGCTGGGTTTATTTCAATGTCAATATCATCATTAACCTCAGGATAGGCAAATGCAGACGCAAAAGACGTATGCCTGCGATTTCCACTATCAAAAGGTGATTTTCGAACTAAACGATGTACCCCAGTTTCGGTACGAAGCCAGCCGAAGGCATACTCACCCGTAAATTTAATAGTAGCGCTTTTGATGCCTGCAACGTCACCATCAGAAACCTCTATTAATTCAGTTTTAAAACCTTGTTCTTCGCCCCATCGCAAATACATGCGCAATAACATATTTGCCCAATCTTGTGCTTCTGTGCCGCCAGATCCAGATTGAATGTCGATGTATCCGTCGTTGATATCATTTGGACCAGAAAACATTCGGCGAAACTCAAGCGTCTCTAACTGTTTGAGTAAGTCGCTTAATTCTTTTTCTGCTTCGTTGAAAGTTTCTTCGTCCTCTGCTTCAACCGCTAACTCTAGCAAGCCTTCAACGTCTTCGGTACCTTGATCAAGGCTTTTGATGGTATCGACAATTAGGTCTAGATTGTTTTTCTCTTTGCCTAGCTTTTGGGCGTAATCTGGATCATTCCAAATATTCGGATCTTCAAGCTCTTTTGATACTTCTTCAAGTCGTTCTACCTTGACATCATAGTCAAAGATACCCCCTAAGAGCATCTGAGCGACTTCGGATATCAGCAATGGCATTTGTGATTGGATTTACTTCAAACATAGCTAAAATACACTACTACTTTATAATAATAGAAAGACGCGAGAGTGTACCGAAAAAACCGCCTTTTGGGTAGTGTAGAAGCGCTCTGTTTGACCGATAAACTGGCAACAGATTCCTTCTATCAACTCGATTGCTGAAATTGTTCCAAAGGTATTAGATACCGCAAGTAACTATATTATTTTCATTTTTTTCGCTTAGTTAACTTGCGGCCACCATAACTCCAATAAAGCTAAATTGATTGTACCGCTTTTGTGAAACTTACTGCTTGGTCTCCTAGAGCATGCAACTTTTTAATGGTTGCTTCGTCGCTAACTTCGCCTTGGTCGTTAACTAACTTTCCAACGTGAGCAATTGCCTGCTGTGAAGGATGTACATGCATACCGATGTTACCTAGCAGCATTCTCAATGGAACCAGTACTCGCATGCCACCTAAGCCGCCTGGAGACGCAGCCATAATAGTTGCTGACTTCCCTTTGAAAGCTTGAAGAGGCGTTTCTCCGTCCTCTTTGCGCGATGCCCAATCAATAGCATTTTTAAGAGCTGCGCTGTAGCCACTATTGTATTCTGGACTAGCTATCAAAAATCCATCATGCTCTAACAAAAGTTCTTTGAATTGGCGGGCTTCGGCTGGCATTCCTGAATTAGCCTCATCGTCTTCATTAAATATCGGTGCTATGTAGTCTTTAAGATGTGCGATAGTCACCGAGGCGCCAGCATTACGCGCGCCCTCTGCGGCACACTCTACAATACTCTGATTAAATGACTCTTTTCTTAAACTGCCGCTAAAGGCTAATAACTTACACATATTACCTACCTACTTTTATTATTAGTTTTAAGTTAATTATGGTTACGCAAGCGATACAAATACGTTCAAATCAAAATCATCTATGTCTCAAGGAAAGATCTACATCTTCTGCAAGGTATCGATCCCTAACAAGTTCAGTCCTAGCTTTAGCGTTTTTGAAGTCAAAGCACAAATCAACAATCTCGAGCGTTTTACATCTGAATCTATACCAGCCTTTAGAATGGGACAAGCCTCGTAAAATCGCATAAAGTGAGACGCTAACTCATACAAATAAGAACACAAGACATGCGGTGTTGCGTCTTTTGCTACTATTTCCAGGGCATCTTGAAACTGTAAGAGATGCAATACCAGTGCCTTCTCAGCGACTTCATTAACATTTGCATCTGAGTTATTTGATGTGAGTAGTTCATCCAGATTAATTTCTGCTTTTGCAAAAATGCTTTGAATGCGGGTGTATGCATATTGTAAGTAGGGAGCGGTATTGCCCTCAAAAGTGAGCATTGAGTCCCAATCAAAAACATAATCCGTGGTTCTGTTTTTGCTTAAATCAGCATACTTAACTGCACCTATACCGATCGTATTTTTCATCTCGGTTAGTTCTTCCGATGCCAGTTCAGGACTTCTATTTTTAATTAATGTTTCGGCTCGATCCACAGCCTCATCTAATAAATCAACCAACTTAACAGTGCCACCGGTCCGCGTCTTGAATGGTTTGTTGTCTTTGCCAAGCATCATTCCAAACGGGCAGTGTTGATACGACTGCTCTGCACCGATAAACTCCGCTTTACGTGCAACAATTTCAGTTTGCTTAAAGTGTAATGCCTGGCGAGCGTCAGTAAATATGAGTGTTCTGTTTGCGTTTAAAGTGCCACATCTATAACGGATTGCCGCTAAATCTGTAGTCGCATATAAGTAGCCACCACCAGATTTTTGAACGATGTAAACCGCTGGCTTGCCATTTTTGTCTGCTAATTCTTCGATAAAAACAACGATGGCACCTTGGTCTTTTACTGCAATATGTTTATCTAAGAGCTCCGTGATTACCGCCTTAAGATCATGATTGTAAGCACTTTCTCCCATGATGTCTTCACGACTCAAGCTCACGTTTAATTTTTCATATACCTCTTCGGAGTGAGTAACCGAAACATCAATAAAGTTCTGCCACAGTTCTAGGCAATGATTATCACCACCCTGCAACTTAACAACGTATTCACGTGATTTATCAGCAAAGCCATCTTCACTATCGAAGCGTTGCTTGGCTTCTCTGTAGAACGCTTCTAAATCACTAAGCGCGGTTTCTGCTACTGCATTGTGCGCAAGTTTATCTTCTAGATGTGCGAGCAACATGCCAAACTGAGTACCCCAGTCGCCCATATGGTTTTGACGAATGACCTTATGCCCCAGAAACTCTAAGCATTTTACGACGGCGTCACCGATAATGGTCGAACGTAAATGTCCAACATGCATTTCTTTCGCTAAATTAGGTGCGGAATAATCCACAACAACAACTTCTTGTTCTTGTTTGTTGATGCCAATTCTTTCGTCTTCCAAGGCATTTGAGAGTTGAGTCGACAACCAATCATTGCGCAAATGAATGTTGATAAACCCTGGACCAGCGATTTCTACTTTTTGTGCAAGATCATCAATTGAAACCTTATCAATGATTTGTTGTGCAATATCGCGAGGAGCCATTTTGGCGCGTTTAGCGAGTGCCATTGCACCATTAAATTGATAGTCCCCAAACCCTTCTCGATTGCTCTTTGCTAAAGGTATAGGGGCATCTTTGTAACCAAGGTTATCTAACGCCGTTTCGAAGCGTTTTATTAATAATTTTTGAATGTGCATAAGTAAGTATTCTAATATTCGAAAAAAGAGGCTTATTGCTCGCGCGTTGCGGCAAATTTAATGTCTGGATAACGGTCTTGCGCAAGCGATAGATTTACCATTGTTGGCGCTATATAAGTCAAGTTATCACCACCATCGTAAGCCAAATTAGTTTCTGTTTTGCGTCTGAATTCATCGACTTTTCTATCGTCTCCATAAACCCATCGCGCCGTGCTTACATTGACATGCTCATACATGGCATCAACGTTATACTCGGCTTTTAAGCGAGCAACGACCACATCAAATTGCAACACTCCTACCGCCCCTACAATTAAATCATTGTTTATAAGAGGCCTGAAAACTTGCACTGCGCCCTCTTCTGATAATTGAATCAAGCCCTTTAACAGTTGTTTCTGTTTTAGGGGGTCTTTTAAACGTATGCGCTTAAATAGTTCGGGAGCAAAATTAGGAATGCCAGTGAAATTATATTTTTCACCACTAGTGAAGGTATCTCCAATCCGCATTGAGCCGTGATTATGCAAACCGATAATATCGCCCGCATATGCCTCTTCAAGTAAAGCTCGGTCACCGGCCAAAAAGGTCAAAGCATCGGAAATCCGTACTTCTTTGCCAATGCGAGTATGATGCAATTTCATCCCCTTTTGATATTTGCCTGATACTATTCGGCAAAATGCAATCCTATCACGGTGCTTAGGATCCATATTCGCTTGAATTTTAAATACAAATCCGCTGAAGCTCGGCTCGTCCGCTGCTACGTTTTTATCGGCATCAGTTGCTCGCCCAAGCGGCGCAGGTGCCCATTCAACTAAACCATCTAGCATATGATCAACACCAAAATTCCCTAGAGCTGTACCAAAAAAGACAGGAGTTAACTCACCTTCCATAAACATCTCTTGGTCGAATTCGTTTGACGCTCCTTGTACAAGCTCTAACTCTTCCCTTAATTGACCAGCTAAGTCAGCACCGACCGCTTCATCTAATTCAGGGTTATCTAAACCTTTGATAATTCTTACATCTTGAATCGTGTGGCCAAGACCAGACTGGTATAAAATAGTCTCGTCTCTATGAATGTGATACACACCTTTAAACAGCTTTCCGCAACCAATCGGCCATGTAACAGGCGCACACAATATATCCAGTTCAGACTCGACTTCATCCAGTAGTTCAAGTGGGTCGCGAATGTCCCTGTCTAGCTTGTTCATAAAAGTAACAATAGGTGTATCTCGTAAGCGTGTAACTTCCATCAATTTGCGAGTTCTATCTTCTACCCCTTTAGCTGCGTCAATCACCATCAAACATGAGTCGACGGCAGTTAGAGTGCGGTAGGTATCTTCAGAGAAGTCTTCGTGGCCAGGAGTATCTAATAAGTTAACTAACTTTTCTTGATACGGAAATTGCATAACACTCGTACTGACGGAAATACCACGCTCTTTTTCCATGTCCATCCAATCCGATTTAGCATGCTGCCCCGATTTTTTTCCTTTCACTGTGCCGGCTTTTTGCAAAGCGTTGCCGAACAGTAGAACTTTTTCTGTTATGGTTGTCTTACCCGCATCAGGGTGAGAGATGATAGCGAAAGTTCGTCGCTTATTGATTTCATTAAGAAAATCGGCGTTTGCCATGTATCTAAATTCCCGTTTTGCACAACTGTTTGTACAAAAAATAAAGTTAACTCTTAGCCCTGACTATCTAGCAGCTAGGTGACCATTAGCCAGCCTTACCTCCCATCAGAGCATTCAAAAATTCGTGCGCTAGTTTAGCAAAATAACTCAGTACTATAAATCAAACACTCAGCTCTTAGTTGTGCTTTTTCAAAGTTAAATGTGACTAAACTAGTAAAAGCTTGATAAGAAGTGTGTCGAGAAAGCTCACATAGTCTCTATTGCCTACAGAGAAAAACTAAAAAGCATCTGAAATACTTATGTAACTCTATGTCAGTACTAAACCCATTATGTGAGCGTCTTCATATGAGCCACCTTGCACTTGATAATAATTATTGCGTAATCCCCAAATACAGAAACCAAGACCTTTATAAAGCGATATGGCATGAAGATTTTGTGTATTTACTTCAAGTAGTACGCTCGTAATTTTTTGCTCGCGCAATAAGTCGATACCCGCCGATAATAAGTGTTTAGCAAAACCTTTATTTCTATGTGTCTTTTTGACGCCAATGGCTTCTACTTCTGCTTCACCTAGTGTCACACTCATTAGAAGGTAGGCACATAGCGTATTTTCGACTATCAACAAAAGTGATGTGGGGTTTTCATAACTCTTTCTGAATGTATTGAAATGCCATGGATTGTCTCGATGCTCACTAAATAGCTGATAGCATGATTGCATCAAATCAGGACACTCATGGCTTTTTAGTAAAACAATGTCTGTATGTTTTGCTTTAGTGTGATACATATTTAAAAAAACTCAATCTAGGAGCATGCATTTGTGCGACTTGTTTTTGCATGCGATACACACACAAAGTTTTCTTAAAAATACTAGCTGTACTCAATTTAAGCAAAGTGAAATCCTAGCGTAGCTGAAAGGGCTAAATTACTCGAGACTAAATAAAATCTCAACAAGGTATGTACTTTGAATGCACTAAGCACCGTCTGCTTCGACATCAGGACGAATAGCGAGCCAAACGGATTTTTTAAACTGTGAGTCCGAATCATAAGTAAACTTAGGAAGATACAAGGTCTGGCTGTCTCTATCGAATCTAGGCTTAGTGTTTTCAAATACGCAAGCGCTTGATTCAATTCCCAACAGTGAAAATACATCGGTCAACCAAGGGTACTCTTTCACTGTTCGTTTTTCGACCAAGTCATAAAGTTCTATGCCCAAAGTTTGCAATATTGCAGTATGTGTATCGTCGACCATAGCGTGACAGTACCATTACATAGGTTGTTGCGCACAAAAGAAAAGTTGGCAGGGGTGGAGGGACTCGAACCCCCAACCATCGGTTTTGGAGACCGCTGTTCTACCAATTCGAACTACACCCCTAGCTTGGCGAGCATTATAGCCTCAGAAACAAATAAATAAAGTACTTTATGAGTTGGAAATTCTTTATTGGACCGTGGAGTACCATAAATCGTTGGTAAATCGTACAAATGGTTCAACTAGCCTTACTCTTTCGCTAACTTTTTTTACTGACTGATTAGCTAAATTAGCGTATAACTCAAGTAGGTATTCTTTCTGATGCTTATCGAGCAAGTTGATTACTGCACAACTCTCAAGATCATAATAACGACATCCAAGCGCTGCATACTCCCAGTCAAAATATGGTCCTTCTGCATCGCAAACATGAGAAATATGAAGGTCGTTATGGCACAAAACAAATTCATCCATATATTCCAACTTATAGTCATGCCATTTTTGGTTCATTTCTTCATACAGAGCTAAGACTTGAGTTTCGATAGAGGTCTTAGCTTGCCAATAACATTTCCAATGCTTTTCAAGTTGCAGAATAGGAGCTGACACATATGCGGTATGTAAATTATATAAAGATTCCGCTAGCATAGTGATATCGTCATTATGACTTATAGAGCGCTTCAGATTGCCACAAGTGCTTATCCATTTTTCACAATAAATTGAATTATCGCCACTTAAAAATATAGGCATCGGCGCCAGACCCAAAATAGCCAGTTCTTGCTGAAGTTCGAATACATTACGTCGGTCAATAGGAAGCTTTTCGTTCTGTGCGAACACTTTTAAGAGCAAGGTATTATTACCCTGCGAAAGTATAAAGTTATTATTGATCATACCATCTTCAATCTTTTCACTCGAAAAGAGAGGGTTATGAATATCAACAATCTCTTGATGATGAAGAAACTGTAAAATCTCCCCATACTCTTTGTCATTTAAGCTTAAATCAGGCGGCATAATTTTCTCTATCAAGATAAATATTCACCCACTGATACATCCCCCTTACGGCAAGTATAATATAGATGACCATGAGTAAAATTGAGAGGTATAAGCCACTCTCTAAGTATAAAAATATACTCATCAAATTTATGAAGCTCCAGTAGACCCAGCTTTCTAATATTTTTCGTACCGTTAAGAAGGTCGTTAACAGCGCAAAAATGGTAATCCCAATATCCAACAATAATAAATCGTAATTCAGCCAAAACGTTGCCACCCAAAAACATGAGTAACTTAAGGTGATACCTGCACCGATAAAGAGAAAGTGCGAGCGGGGTTTCATGCGACTAATTTTCAGTTTTTCTTGCCCACGCTTAGACCATGTAACTATCCCCAAAATCGCCATGAGCATGTAATAGATATTCAACAACATTTGAAATATAAGTGTCACATCAAAAAACACCCAAGCGTATATACCTGTACTAATAAAGCCTGCAGGCCAGCACCAAATTGACTCTTCTGCTGCTAGCCAAACATAAGCAATGGCAAATATGATTGCAATTATTTCGCCAATACTTTGTGCAGTAAATTGTTGATATATAACATCAATCGCGTCGTTCAATACAATTAATCCAAATCCATATTTGTCGCATTCAGAAACTTACAAACAAAAATCGCTTGTCCCACCTGTTCATAGGTAACTTTCATCTCTTTTTTAATGACAGACATCATTGTGTCGTATGGCCCATATACCAAAGTTGAGGTATGTCCAGTGCTTGAGCTGATATCATCATGCTTGTTTAAGCGTTCAATAAAGTCCTTAATAAAAGGGACGTATTGTTCGTTCAGCGGGTACAGAGATATTTCTATCGCAAGTCTCATCATTTACTCCCAAATATATTCTAAACTAATACCAACTTGACGCTCTTGACCAAATTGAAAGTAAGGCTCGGCAAAGGCGTACTCATCGCGTGGATCATTGCTAAAACCACCGAAACCTCTCGTATAAACTAACCTATCAAAGACATTTTTTACCCATGCCTCTAATGTATAATTTCCAACTTGATAAGATAGTTGCGCATTAGCAATCACCGTAAATGGGGCTTTCTCATTGTGCCCATCCGAAAAGAAATACTCACCTTTTGTCTCAACATCCAAAAATAAAGACACATCCTGACTTATTCTATAGGTAGCGCCAAGATACACTGTATATTTTGGCGCCTGCGCCTGCGCACGCAAAGGTACAAAACTACCATCAGCCAATTCATAATTGCCGATGCTTGCATCTAAATAGCCTACGTTTGCTTGTAAGTCCACGTCTTCTGTCACGTACCAAGTGCTACTTAACTCAATCCCCTTATTGACACCTGAATCAGCATTAGTAATTGCATCGGCAAAAGAGGTGATAACTGTGCCATTGTCCAAGGTTTCTTTAAAGGTCTCAAAACCACTAACCTGTGCATCATCCCTATCCATATAAAAAAAAGATAAGTTGATAATACCATTCCCCTCGAGTGCGGTGCCTTTAATTCCAAACTCTAGGCTTGTGTTGTACTCGGGATCAAAAGAACGCTGTTCTGTTTCTAAACGCTGATCGATATTAAAACCGCCAGCCTTATACCCTCGTGATCCGCTAAGGTATAGAAGATTATTGTTAAGTGAGTAGTCTAGAGCCATAGAAAACGCCACTAGGTCGTCGTCGATACTTGCTATGAACAAATCAGAAACCATAAAATCAGCTTTGAACTTTTCAACGCGCGCAGCAAAACTCATATTAGTTTTATTATTCAGCTCCAGACCGTATTGAGCGTAAAGAGACGTAGTTTCTGGTTCATAGCTACTGAGATAATCATCGTCGAAAGTATACTCTCTTTTTAAGTCTTCTTCGTGTTCAAATCGGTTTATCCCTAGTAACAAGTCGTTGCCAAATAGGTCACCTCTTAATTTGATGTCGATACCAAGCCTGTTGATATCGCGTAGATAGCGATCAAACGAAGTATAAGCAAACGGGTGAAAACCAGTAAACGTCCAATCCTCATCATAGCCATAATCAGTGTCAGCTGTTAGATAAGAAAGTGTGGTTTGAAGCTCATAAGCATTTATGGATAAAGCATGCTTTAAACTAAATGCATTGGCTTGTGTTCGATCGAATCCAGGCTGATCGGAAAGCGTACGGTTATTATTATCAAGACTAAAAGCGTCATAGCCGTTATCTATATCAAAATAATAGGCACGTAGGTCAAAACGATTATTTTCGTTTGCATCGTAGGTGAATATTGCGCTGGCAGAACGCTCGTCTATCCCATTTGTGTCGTCCCGCATAAGAAAATCATTTGCCACAAAACCATCGCTTTTAGTATTTTGTGCTGAGAATCTAGCGTTTACGTTTTCAAAAATTGCGTTCGAATAGACACCTTCTATTCGACTTTCATTAAATTGCGCAAGGCTTACACCAAGTCTTGCGTATGGTGTGTCTGTTGGGGTATTACTAACAAGTTTTACTATTCCGCCTAAACTATTAAAACCTGTCGCAACAGACTGCGGGCCCGATAATACTTCTACTTGTTGCAAGTCGAATAGAGTACCTAAACTCCCAATACCGGAAATATCGATATCGTCGACTAATAGCCCAATGGAAGGGTTAATTGGCTCAGCGAACTGTGAACGTTCACCAATACCTCTTATTTGAACAAACTTACCTCGAGATGCGCCGGAACTAAAATTCAAGTTAGGCACAACACTTAACAATTCCTGGAGGTGTCGAGCTTGTTTGCTTTCAATCAAATCTGAGTCTACTACAACAGCGGTAGACGGAAGTTGTGACAAGTCTCGTCCCGTTAGATCTGCGGTCACAATGACTCGTTCAATATTTGTATTATGCGAGGACTTTTCTGAATCGTGATTTGCATTTAAGGCAGCAGAATCAGAATGTGATGTGTTTAACAAACAGCCTATTGTCAGGGCAATGGATAAAAAATTTTTCATATTGGATCTCTTCAGTAAATGAAAAGATCCGGCGAACGCGGCAGGTAATGTCGATTTTGTAACCATTCCTACGCCGGTACTAACCGGATCAGGTAACTAAGGGTTCTTTGTGAGTCTCAGCGAATGAACGCACCCCTTGGTAAACATACAGTTCTGGGCTATGCCAGACTTCAGCGTAATATTAACAATAAATGATTGTCAAAGCACTGCATAATGCCCTTCTTTATTTGATTAAATTCAATTCTTTAATATCTAACTCAGTTTGTGCTTGTAAGCTATCCTTGGTTTTTCCATGCGGAATTGGTTTTCGAGTTTTAGGGTCTACCACTACAAAAACAATATCATCAGCCATACAAATAGTCTTTTTACTGGCTTTATTGCGCACTAAACAGCTAACCGTTATTGAGGTGCGCCCCACTGCTTTGGTCGCTAAACCGAATTCTACGATATCTCCCTGAGTGGCTGGAGATTCAAACGAAATTTCTCCAATATGCTTTGTGACAAGGCAATTAGTCTCTAGTTGGCAAATTGCAAAAATAGCCGCTTCTTCGTCTATCCATTGCAAAGCACGTCCACCAAATAATGAATTCGCGTAATTGAGATCGCTTGGCATAACTAGTCGTCGAGATAAAAAGTGCATGGTACTCCTAAACGTTTTAAGACTTTGTGATATAAAATCTTATGTTATCCTCATTATAACAGTTTATTGACCTGCACAAACATGGGTTCTACCTACACAAATGATCTCAGTGGTCTGCATACTTGGCAAACCGCTATTAAAAAAAACAAGCTAGCGATGCATCGACAACTCATATGGGTAGCGCAAAACCGTGTGCATAGAACAGACACTGTGCAAGAGTTGATAAATGTATTCACTAAAATGAGCGACGAAGTAGCTAAAGTTTGCTTGCTCAGCATGGATAAGGATAGATTATTTAGTCAGAGTATAAGTACAAGTGGGGAGCAACTTTCTTGTATAGCAACGAAAGACTACAAAAAGCTTTTGGGCTCAGAGTTTGATTTAATTATCTTTGATGCTACTCATGAAATAAATCTTAACGCTCTATATGCAAGCCTTGGCACTTTGTGTGGTGGAGGCTTAGTGGTAATTGTATTGCCTTATAATTCAAAAAATCGAACTTTCTTTAACGACGTTATTTCCCAAACCAAAACGGACATAGAAACTAAATACCATCGTGGTACTACTGCGATAAAACCGACTAAACTGTATTTTGAACTTGATGATAAATACTCACATAGCATGAAGTTCAGCTATGAAGATAACAACTCAACTAGCATATTTTTGGCGCATTTCGTTGAACAACTCGCAGAACATAAATTTAGTTTTGTTTTTGATGCTGAAACCCCAAAGAAAGATAACAAAAATGTTCAAACCAATACCATATTGTATTTAAATAGTGGCCCGTTCGAGTATCAAGTAAAGGCTTTGAATACTCCTCCATTTGAAACGGAGTATCGATCAAGTAATGACCACATGGGGGCAATGCTTAATCATAAGCAAATAAAATCAAAGTCACTTCTTTCGAGAACGGAAAACGATTTAAAAGAAGAACTTACACTTATTCAACAACAATTAGGGTTTAAATTAAGCGACGAGCAAAAAAATGGACTAGCCAAAATTTGGCCATGCAAACCTCATAGTCTAGACCTTATTATTGGAGAAAGAGGCAGAGGTAAGTCAACCTTATTATCAATCTATAGCGCTTTGTTAATGCGCAGAGGTACAAATGTCGTTGTTTGTGCCAGTGACAAAGCTAGTTTATCAGTCTATTTTGAGCACCTTAAATCATTAGCTTACTTTCCTAAGGAACCGACTCTCAGCGAGAAAAACCATAAAATAGTGGATGTAAGTGAGACAAATCTGGCTGGCAGAACTCATAACGTTAATGCTCATAATCTCCCCCTCAAAGGACACCTTAAGTTCTCCCCACCTGATCAGATAAAAGTAGACGAGGATACCGTTATCATTGTAGATGAAGTAGCGAGTATTGCACCATCGCTGTTAAAGATAATCGCAAAACATCCTAATCCAATTATATTTTGTGGCACAAGTTTTGGTTACGAAGGGAGTGGACAAGGTTTCTTGAATCGAGTACTGCCTGAACTATCTAAACAAAAAGATACTCAACATATTTTGCTAAATCGCGCACTAAGGTGGTCTGACGACGACTTTCTCGAATATTTTATGTCAAAACAACTTGTTCGCTTGGCTGAACAAAACTACAAATTTAGCTATCCAAGAATAGCAAAAAGCGCAAACAATCTGGCCTCCAATTTTGAATTTATCGAACTCAAGCCTCAAGAACTAATAGCACACACAAATTTATACGAACAAGTTTTTTCACTATTACAAGACGCGCATTATCAAACGACGCCAAACGATTTAGTAAGAATATTAGATTCAAGTGACCATAGCCTTGTCGTTCTAACTAGTAAAGATTCGCATAGCATAGTTAAGGATTTTCACACCACAAAACCTATTATTCTGGCCGTAGCTGTTTTAATCAGTGAGGGGGGAGAAAGTCTAACTAATTTAGTGGATGATATTTGCTATGGCAGACGAAGAGTTAATGGTCACCTAAGCCCACAAAGCTTGGGACTATATTTACAAGACCCATTTTTTGTAAAGCAACGCTATTTAAGAGTGTCTCGTATCGCAGTTAATCCAGAACTTCACAGGCGTAAATTAGGCAGTACTTTACTGAGATATTGTGAACAACGTGCGTTACAAAATAACTATGACTTTATCTCGACCTCGTTTGGCGCAACAGATGAATTACATAAGTTTTGGTTATCAAATGGATTTTTAACAACTAAATTGGGCACCAAGGTTGATTCATCCAGTGGCACCGCCAGTGTGTTGATGATAAAACCATGCCTGCCTCTTATGCTGAACAGAAAACCTGTAAGAAATATCAATCTTACTGCAAATGCGAAAACTCGAGAACACTCCGCAATACTTGAAGATATTCAAAAATATGTTGACGCTGCTGCGGTTTCTTACGACACAAAAGACAATAAAATTGTGATAGAGAAACTAGCAAACACGCAATTTAAGCTTTTTTGCGAACTAGAGTATTACCTTAAATACGAAGAGAGAATACGAGACATTGCGCTTGTTATTCAACAAAACATGGCTTCCTATTTGAGTTTCAAAACATACTTCAAGGATGAAAATAAACGTTTAGTTAGCTTTTTAGAAGACCAAGTTAATAACTTTATTCTCAAGCATGTCCAATTTAATCAATCGGTGTCATGCATATATATATATTTAAAATTAATAGAACAGGAAAAAGAACTTATAGACCCATTGATTAAAGATGCATTTGCCGTACTCCATAAAAAAGGAGTACACAAGCTAGAAAAGGTACAACGAGTTGAATTTCTTCGTGAGTATCTAAAATCATCTTTGAATATCAATAAAAGTCGCTAAAGTCTTTCCAAATATGGTTTATACTTTTATTAACTGCTGATGCTTGTACCACGCTCTAGCACCCAACATCTTTGATTATTTGAAAAACCTATATGCTTATAATATGAATTGGCATCAGGGGCTGCAATAAGAATTAACTTACAACGTGGTCCAAGCCTTTGTTGAGTAATTTTCTGAAGTTGCTTACCAATCCCTAATGTCTGATACTCCCGAGCAACCGCCAGATCAGACAAATAGCAAGCATAGTGAAAATCCGTCATACAACGAGCTATGCCCACTAACTTTTCCGCGTCCCATGCGCTGATTATCAGGTTGCTATTGGTGATCATGCCTTCCATGCAAACCTCATCGTCTATTGGGCGGCGTTCACCTAAAGTTGATTCTGCTAATAAAGATACAAATTGTGCAGTGCTTATTGGATGATTGGTTTTATATTCAATAGTCATAACTCTCCTTGGCAGCTAAGGTTAAGCGAAGGGTTGATTGTGTTGCACGAAAATAAATAAGCCGCGGAACGTAAGCATCCCTTTAAGAGTATTGTTACACGAATTACTCACGTTATACGCAACGGGTCATAAAATGACTATTTGGGTTAAGTAGGTATGAGCTGAATGGTTCACAGTCGGTGAAACCAAACTTCTTATATAAATTACGAGCTGGCTTGAAGTAGTCTTGAGTACCAGTTTCTAAGCTAATACTTTTATATCCTTGTTCCCGCGCAAAGGTAAGTACATGCTCCAATTGTTTTGAGGCAACTCCCTTACCTTTGAAAGCCTGGACAGTGCGCATAGATTTTAACTCTGCTTCTGTCTTAGATAGCCGTTTTATAGCAATACAAGCTGCCAATTTGCTATTTATCCAAGTGCTAAAGAAAGTAATCTCCGAAGACCTTAGTGCATGCAAGTCTAGTGCATGAACACATTCTTGAGGGGAAGTAGCGTACATGTCTGATAGGTGTTCCTCTAACAACAAAATAATCTCTGTGCTGCTCAAGTCATCTACTATGATTTCCATCTCTCAAATTAACCTCATATTCAGATAAAACTTCGCTACGGGACATGACTATAGTACTAAATTGCCCAAGGCAAGACATGTCTATGTCCCTCTTGAATGCTTTGCTATTTTAAACTTCACCTGATTCGTGATATTTTCTCTTTAAATACTTCATAGTTGCATTTAGCTCTTTAATTTCAGCATTTGAACTTGAAACTACAACCTTGATTTTTTTAATTTCGCTTAAGATTTGATACAAAACATAAGGCACTATGATAGCCAAAGTTACCGTCGGCAATATTAAATATTCCATGGTTTTAAAGGTCCTTTTAGTGATTAAATTTTCGAGTCTCTATTGTAGGATGTGAATTACAATTAAAAACAACCGCCAGAGAGTATTACTTATAAAAACATATCACCTCAGTTATCAGATTATGGCGGAACAGTTGCGTAAGCAAGTGGCATGACATGAACTGATAATCTCAGTTCATTAACTTATTACGCTCCTCACATCTCCGTCCTCACAAAAGAGCCATCTCTTATGTCAATAGTCTCTTGCCCGTCATAAATTTTGTGGATAAAGAGTTTCATTTTTTAAATAAAAAAGCTCGCATGCGCGAGCTTTTGTTAAGAACAGGATTTTAAGCGTCTAAATAAGATGTTAAATCTTTATTCCTCTATTATCCGCTTTCTGTTTAATATACGGGATCCATGCTAAAGCGTTTCGACGCAAGCCTCTGTCCTTCTTAGCTTCGTTTGCATGGAAATTCGCTTGACGGAAATCACCTGCATAGAAATGCGCTTCCATTAGCGAAAAGTGCACTCTCGCCGGTTCCTCAACGTCAGCCTCAAGTGCTTTGTTAAGGGCCGTAATAGCGCCTTTGTAATCTTCAGCTGTCATTAGCAAAACGCCTTGCTTTCTGTAGTATTCAGCGTCATTCGTACTTGCAGCAGCGCGACCGTATAGTTTTGCAGCTTCAGCATGTTCCTTTGCCTGATGTAAGGTGTTAGCAAGCCCCGCTATATCTGTAGGCTCGGTTT